>CANQMX010000001.1 GCA_947625095.1 uncultured Clostridia bacterium
TTACGACAGCCTTATCGGGCAAGCACAGAAATATAATGCCGTGATTGATGATCTCGGCAAGAAAGCCGCGGGAACGAAAGGTTTTCTCGGCAAAATGTTTGACAAGTTCAAGAACGTTGCCGTCTATCGTATTGTGCGGCGTTTGCTCGCACAAATCGGGCAAGCGGCATCCGAGGGCTTGAAGAACATTGCCTCGTACAGCGAGGCGGCAAACAAGGTGCTGTCGCAGTATAAGACAGAGGGCTTGTACTTGAAGAACTCGTTTGGCTCGGCTCTGCTTCCTATTTTGGATGCGCTTGCCCCGACGATCATTCGGCTTGGTGATGCCCTCGCGGATATACTCAACAGTGTTGGAATGCTCACCGCCGCCCTGAACGGCGACAAGACGTTCCTCAAAGCGAAGAAGTACGCACAGGATTATACCGAAGCACTCGAACAGGTCAACAAGGCGACAATGGGCATCGACGAGTTGAACGTTTTGAGCGATAGTTCGCAGCAGTCGGACTACTCTCAAATGTTCGAGGAAGTGGATTTGTCCGGGTGGGATATTGCGGAATCGTTGGCGAAAGTTGCGGCGATTGTTGCGAGCATAACGGCACTTGTTGTCTTGATTAAAGGATCGAAAATCAAAGAAACTTTCCAAAGCATCGTTAAAAGCGGAAAGAATATATATTCCACGCTCGGCAACCTCCCCGTGTGGCAAAAGGTTCTCGGTTCGTTAGCCGCCATAGGCGTTGAAGCGGTTGTCTGCTATAACGCTTTTCACGATATGTTCAACGGAACAAAATCCGTTCAAGAGGGATTGCTTGCTATAATTCCGGTCGCTATTCTTGTGTTCGGTACGATAAGTGCATTATGGAACTCTACGGGAATAGGTGCAATCATTACGCTTGTTGTAATGGGGTTATCGGCTATCGTTGCAGGAATTAAGGCAACGAGCGAAGCCGCGAAAGACCGCTCGATGCAGGAGTTCTTCAACACCGCGGGCGTGGAGATCGACGTGGTGAACAACCTCTTGGATAAATATTTCAAGAGCATCAATATCGACAAGCAGGAAGAATGGAACGAGAAGTTGGAAGAAGCATCCGACAACCTTATGGATGCGGCGAAAAACTATGATTGGCTGTGGCGTTCGATTGCGGGTTGCGACCAAATCGACGAAAGTCAAATCGAGGATTTAGCATCGGCTTTCAACGACTTGGTGGATGCGGCGAATGCCCTTAACGAAGCGGCTATTCAAAGCATTATGGCGAGCATCAGGACGGGTATCGAGGTGAATATCACGCCCGAATTGACGGCTCGACTTGACGGCTTGCTTGCTTCCTTGCAGACCGCACAAGACTTACTCAACGTCAAAATCGCGGGTTTGAACACGCAGTATCAGCAACTGCTCAACGAGATTTCCGCGAACGGCGGCAATGTTACGGACGAGCAAAGGCAGCAACTCGAACAACTCCGTCAGGAGATTAACACGTTCACTTTGAGCGATAAGACTTCTTCGTATGAATGGGATTTGTCGCTTAAAGATGCGCTCGAACAGGGTGTCAAAGCGGGTACGGACAGGGATTCGTTGGAGAAAGCAATCAATGACTTGAACGAAAACCGTCAAAAGTATCTCGACGTTTTGAAGAAAAATCAAGCAACGAGTTTGAGTACCCTGTCGCAGTTGTGGGAACTCGACCGCACGGAGTTCAACGGTGCGCTTGGCATCTACAAGGGCGAAGATTCGTTCCAAAACAGCGATGCGTTGGCTACGTTGAACGAGAGTTACGCCGCGCAGGTGAGCAAGGTCAATGAGCAGTTTAACGCCGTCATTGATTCCATCATCAATAACTTCAAAAGCAATATGGGCGAGGACGAACGCGCTTGGTATAAGACAGGGTTCGCTTGGCTCTACGATTGGGGTTACTACGGGCGCAAAGAAGCCTACGAAGAACAACTCGATATTCTCGAATGGCTCGAAGAACAAAAGGGCTATGCTTCGGGTGGTATGCCCGAATCGGGCGAGTTCTTCAAAGCCCGCGAGGATGGCATTCCCGAACTCGTTGGCACTATCGGGCATCACACAGCGGTTGCCAACAACACGCAAATCATCGAGGGTATCAAAGAGGGTGTTCTTGAAGCGATGCAACAGGCGCAGGGCGACGATGACGGCGAAAAGACCATCCACTTGACGGTCAACCTCGACGGAAAACAGGTTGCAGACGTTGTGGAGAAGTACAACAAGCGCAAAGCCGTTGGCAAGACCATTTATTCGGGAGGTGTTCTCAATGGCGTTTAAGGCATTGATTATCGTCGCCGGACACGATCTTCCCGAACCCACGACTTACGAGGGAACAACGTCCACGCTCGTTGATTCCGGGCGTAATCTCAAAGGCGAAGTTGTCGGCTCGGTCATACGGGATGACGTTGGAAAAGTGTCCGTTACTTGGAGTTATCTCACCGTTCAGGAATGGGCGCAGATAAACAAATACTTCAAGCAGTCGGCGGGCGGAAAATTCATTAACACGGTCGAGTTCTTCGACCAAACGGCGGGAACGTGGGTACGCAAGAAAATGTACGTCAACGACCGCAAAGCGGGAGCGTGGCGCAGAGATCCCGACACGGGCGAATTGCTCGGTTGGAAGAACTGCTCGCTCTCCCTCATCGAAGTATAACAAGGAGGTTATCGGAATGCAGACGGTTTCGGATGCTTGGAAAGAAAATCAAAAGCAATCGTTTGTCAACGAGAGTTTTATTCGTATTACTCTCGGTTTCAACGATCCCGAAGCGAGCGAAAGCGCGGCTGCATCCGATAACGGCTCTCTCCCCATCGCGGACACCGCGCAAATCGTCGATGGACTTACGAAAACGATTGCCCCGTATGCGACGTTGGAGCAGAACCTTTGGGTATTGGACGGCGAACGCCGCATCCTGCCTACGTCGGAGTACGGAGATATGGGGTTTATCGGCGATGCGTTGAGTAAAGCCGACGGCACATTCGATAAGAACCCCATCATCACAATCGACTTTTCCGAAGTGTTCGACACGCAACTTCCCGGTATCACCATCGGGTGGGCGAGCGCATACGGGGAATACCCTGTTTCGTTCAAGGTTACGGCGTACAACGGCGCATCGAAAGTCAGCGAAATTCTCGTCGAGAATAACGACACCGCGGACAGCATCGCGTGGGGAAATATCAACAATTACAACCGCATCACCATTGAGATTTTGAAGTGGTGTCTGCCTTATCACAGGGCGCGTATAAGCAATATCTTCATCGGTGTCGGCAGAGAATACACGAAGCAGGAAATCACGGCTTTCAAGGCAGAGAACGAGGTTGACCCGATAGGTTCTACGCAGCACACCTCGAACGTGCAGTTCTCCATCGACAACACGTCGAATGACTATGATCCGAACAATGAAACGGGCTTGTCGCAGTACCTTATGGAGCGGCAGGAAATCACCGTCAAGTACGGCTTCGCGTTAGAGGACGGCACGGTCGAATGGGAAGATGGCGGCACTTACTATCTCTCTCAATGGAGCGCACCGCAAAACGGGCTTGTGGCGAACTTTACGGCGAGCAGCCTTTTGGACTTTATGACCGCGACGTTCATCAAGGGCGTGTACCGCCCGGATGGAATCAGCCTGTACGATCTCGCGCTCGAAGTTCTCAACGATGCGAACTTGCCCCTGAACACCGACGGCTCGCACAAATGGTTTTTGGACGATTCGTTGAAAACGATTATGACGACTGCCCCTCTCCCGTTGGTGTCGCAAGCGGAATGCTTGCAGTATATCGCACAGGCGGCGTGTTGCGTTTTGTTCTGCGACCGTCAAGGCAATCTGCATATCGAGCCTATCAACGAGCAGGTTTCGGAAGATTATACAATCTCCCGTTTCAACAGTTATTCCTACCCCGAAATTGACTTGCAGAAGCCGCTGTCGTATGTCGAGATAAAAGCCTACAACTACTTTATCTCGGAGGACGACAAGGGTAAGGAAATCTTTTCGGGGAGCGTGGAGATTAACGGCGAGCGCACCGTTACGCTGTCCTATTCTTCCCCCGCTATCAACGCAAAGGCAACGGTGGTAGGCGGTACTCTCACGAGCGCAACCTACTACACAAACGCTTGTGTGCTGCAAATCACGGGCGACGGGAGCGTGGATATTTCCGTGGTGGGCGATATTGTCAGCGAATCGACGAGCGACTATATCACGCAGAACGCCGATGAGGGCGTGGAACAGACCGTCAGCAACCCGTTGATAACCTCTCCGCTTCACGCTCTCATCGTCGGGGCTTGGGTCAAGGATTGGCTCAAAAACCGCAAGAAAGTTTCGGGAGAATGGCGGGCAGACCCTCGCATCGACCCGACGGATAAAGTATTCGTCGAAAACAAATTCAGCACAAACACCGTCCGCATTTCGTCTGTCAGCCTGTCCTACACGGGCGCATTCAAAGGAAAGTTCTCCGGGAGGGTTTTGTGATGGCTTGGATAACTCCCGTATTCGACCGAACGGAGAACGACGTTCTCGCGGCGCAAAATCAAATTGCCGCGTGGATGGAAGCGATTGCCGCGGGGCAGACGGTCAGCACGGTTGACTTGAAAGGATGCCTAAACGCGGCAGACTTCAACCGCATCGAGGGCAACACGGCGTACCTTGCCGAACGCTTGACAGCGTTGCAGTACCCTGTATCGGTCGTAACAAAGACGTGGCAGAGAGAATCGCTGCCGAACAGAGATGACGTGGTACGCATCATCGGGAACGTACAGAAATTACTTGATGCCTACTACCATTAT
Source organism: uncultured Clostridia bacterium (assembly GCA_947625095.1). Classification (GTDB taxonomy): domain Bacteria; phylum Bacillota; class Clostridia; order Christensenellales; family Borkfalkiaceae; genus Gallimonas. The sequence continues at coordinate 4,782 of CANQMX010000001.1, forward strand.
TCGGGGGCAAGCGACTTGCCTGATTCGATGCTCGGCTACACAGAAATCAACTCTATCGAGGAAAATTTATTCTTCATAAATTCCCTGCTCGATTGGATGATGAGCGCATTCAAGAAATGCGGCACATTCAAATCGGGGCAAAAAACATTTCTACCGTTAAGGAGGTAAAGTAATGCCTTTTACAGCAAGAGAGATCAAAGACAGAGTTGCCACGGGAGATGATTGCTTCCGCTTGGAATCACTTCCCGATGGACGTACTCGCATAACGCCCGATCCCGATTCGGTCGAAGAACCGGGAACGGACGTGAACAAAGAGTTATTGCAACCCATCGAAAACAAATTGCAGGAGATTGACGAGGTTGAGATAATCGACAGCGGAGAAATCTAACAGGAGGCGCAAAATGCAGATTTATTTCACAGGAAATACAACGCCCGTAAAGTCATTCAACATTGGCATTAAGGGCAATAACGCGGCAGACACCATCGAGTTCATATTGGATGCACAGCAAGGCAATGTGGACTTGTCGGCTTGCACCGCGTATGTAAAATCTGCATCGCCCATAACCTCTTTCGCGGACAAACAGCGGGTGGAAATCCAAAGCGCGGACGAGGGAAAAATCAAAGTTTCTTGGTCGATGCTTCGGAAGCACACGCTCAATCATTCGCTCAACGTGCAACTGCAATTCGAGGACTACGACCGCGATATTTGTTGGCAGACCGTTTCGCTACAAATCCATTTCGACAAAACGGTGGATGCCGACACGGAGATCGAAAATCAAAACCCCTCGATTATACAAGACCTTTGCAAACGGGTGGGCGCGTTGGAATCGAAAGAAAATCCTACTCAATTTTTCGATTCTCTCGACGAGTTCCCCACTATCGGAAGCGCGGACGTTCTCTATGTCGATATTGCGGAAGATCGCGTTTATCGGTGGGATGATGACAACTTAAAGTATATCTGCGTTGGCAGCGATTACGAACAAATCAAATTCATAAATGGAGGTACATTATAATGGCAGCAAAGCAACACAACGCACGTTTCACCGTCTATACGGGAACGGCGGCGAAGTGGGCGGCATCTTCGGTCATCCTTTTGAAAGGTGAAATCGGTTACGAAAGCGACACCGGGCTTTTCAAATTCGGCGATGGCACGAGCGCGTATTCCGCATTGAAGTACGCGAACAAGTTTCCGACAAAACTCTCGGAACTCACCGACGATGCAACTCACAGGTTCGTTACGGACACCGAAAAGGGAACGTGGAACGGCAAACAGGACAAACTCACGTTTGACGATGCACCCGCGGCGAGTAGCAACAATCCCGTCAAATCGAGCGGTATTTTCGCCGCCCTCGAAAAGAAAGCGAATGCGGATGACATTTCCGACATTGGTACGAGCGGCAACCTGTCGGATGCCATCGAGGACGAAACGCACCGCACGGTAACGGATGCCGAAAAGAAGAAATGGGACGACGGCGTGGCGCGTAAAATTCCCACGAAAACGAGCGAACTCACCAACGACGGCAACGGTACAAGCGCATTTGCCACGGAGGAATACGTCAAGCAGCGCACGACGAGTGCTTACGTTTACAAGGGTTCGGTCGCTTCCTACGACAAACTCCCCGCAGATGGGCAAGTGGCGGGCGACACCTACAACGTCGTTGCGGCGTATGGCTCGTACCCCGCGGGAACGAACTTCGCGTGGACGGGTACGGAATGGGATGCTCTCGGAGGCTCTATCGACACAAGCGTTTTCGCGCTCAAAGCGAGCCTGAAAACAATCGCCACGTCGGGCAAACTCGCCGATGCCGAACAGGATGCAACCCATCGCGTGGTTACGGACACGGAGAAAACGACGTGGAGCGGAAAGCAGGACAAACTCACTTTCGACAGCGCACCGAAATCGGGGAGCGCAAACCCCGTTACTTCGGGCGGCATCTACACCGCGCTCGCTGGGAAAGCAGGAACGGGCGACATTATCAAATCCTCTACGGGTTTGACCGACAGCGATGACCTTATGCGTTACAGCGACACGCTCGTTATCAACGGCGGCGAACTGTAAGGAGGTACATTATGGCAGACAAGACCAAAAACGTTTCGGCTATTCAACTGAAAGGCGGCACGTCGGCGAAGATCAAGGCAAGCACCTACGTTCCGAAAGCCCGCGAGGTAATCGTTTCGACCGACAGCAACGAAATGTTCATCGGCGACGGGAAAACGCAGTTGAAAGCCCTTGCTTCCACCAACAGCCCCGTGCTTTCCAAATTGGAAACGATGGATGCGAAGTTGGATCAACTGTTGCTGTTCAAACCCGCGCTCGCCGACTGTTCGTGGGGGCAAATCAAGGCAATTTCCGAAAGCGGAAATGCCGCTGCCGCATTCAAGGTTGGGGATGAGAAAACAATCACTCTCTCGACCGGGGAAGAAGTTACGCTCGTCATTCTCGGCTTCAATCACGACGACGTTACGAGCGGTGGCAAGGCGGGTATCACGTTCGGGATGAAGAACTTGCTCGCCACGAAGTACCCGATGAACAGCAGTAACGACAATACGGGCGGTTGGGATAAATCGGTGATGAGAACGTCAACGATGGCAACCCTGCTCGGACAACTCCCCGCAGACCTGCAAGCGGCTATCAAGGCAGTAAACAAGAAAGCCTCCGCAGGAGCGCAAAGTACGTCGATAACAACGTCGAGCGACAAATTGTTCCTGCTTGCAGAGATCGAAGTGTTCGGCTCGAAGTCGTACTCCGTTACGGGTGAGGGAACTCAATACGCATACTACCGCGATATTGCGAATACTGCTTCCGCGAGAATCAAAAAACTCTCGAACGGAAGCGGTTCTGCGAACGGTTGGTGGTTGCGCTCTCCTGACGCGAGTAATTCGACTTACTTCTGCGGCGTGACCACCGACGGTTATGCCGGTAACGGCGCTGCGAGTGGCGGTGACGGCGTGGCGTTCGGCTTTTGCGTTTAATCTCTTATCGGTTAAATCTGCCCCTTTATGGGGCAGACACCGCCGAAATCTATCAAGGAGGAATATCAAATGGTTACATACGGCTTCATCGCCTCGCCCAAAATTCCCGAAGATCAACTCATTTATTCGGCGAACAACGGACAGGGCTATGTCAAGGACAAGGAACTGCACGTCATCGGCGGCGCATACCATTTCGTCTATAAGACGAACGGTTGGCATCTGCGCAACGCCATAACGGGCATCGACCACTATCTCGGCGAGGGGGCTTGCCCCACCGTCAATCTCGACGGCATCAACGTCGTCAATCAGGAATATTGGGAAGCGATCACCGCCGCCCCGGACGAACAGGCAAGCGATAATGTCGGTACTTAAATCCAAACGGTGCGAATCGAAGATGCAATTCGTTGATACGGCACGGGAACTTGAAATCTATACCTTGCGGTATGCCGTCAAGTTCCCAAAGCGGTACACGTTTTTCATCACCACGGAGATCGTTCGGTTGGCTCAATCGGTTTACAACGAAGTCAAGTCTGCAAACAGCATCTTCCCGACCAACGCCCACGAAGCCGAAGTAAGGCGTGATTGCTTGATTCGGGCGAACAACAGTCTGCAATGCCTCATCTCGCAGTTGGATATTGCAAAGGACGTGTTCTGTTCGGAAGTCGAGGACAAGGTTTGGGTGCGGTGGATGAACTTGATTATCGAGGAATCGAAACTTATCTCTGCCGTCAAAAAGAGCGATAGCGAGCGTTTCACTTTCTAACAACTGAATATCGGTTATACGCTGTAATTGCTGTGCGGTTCTGCGAACAATTGGTGGTTGCGCTCTCCTAACGCGAGTAATTCGACTAACTTCTGCAACGTGAACAACAACGGTAATGCCAATAACAACAATGCGAGTAACAGTAACGGCGTGGCGTTCGGATTTTGCAAAATTATGGGTCAGACAAAGTAGCGAAAAAGTGAAATCAGTACCCTTGCAAAAGGAGTGTATGACCGTTCCGCGAGGATAAATTAGATGCTCAATTACTCCGATATGATTGATTGGACGCTTCTTGCATAGCGGGTAAGCGGCGAAAGCCCGTTTTATAGTCAGTATCATTATGTAGCCTGAACCTCGCCCCAACAAAACGGCTACACGGAGTTCGTTCGGATGAACAGCATAGAAAGACGGAATGAACGCTATAAGCGGCGTAAGGCGGCAAGAGAGAAGAAAAAGCAACTGAACGATGAACAGCACGGAAACTACGAGCAGGTTTTCACATTCGACCACCTGTATAAAAGTTATAAGAAATGCTGTTCCGGGGTTGGTTGGAAATCGAGTACCCAAAGATATAAGACGAACGCGCTCTACAATGTGGTAGATACCTACAACGCTTTGATGGCTTGCACCTATAAAAGCCGCGGGTTCTACGAGTTCGATATTGTAGAGCGCGGGAAACCGAGGCACATTCAAAGTGTGCATATCTCGGAGCGGGTAGTTCAGCGATGCCTGTGCGACTACTCCCTCGTACCGACGTTCTCCCGTTCGTTCATATACGATAATGGCGCGTGTATGAAGAACAAAGGCATCGACTTCGCCATTCACAGAATCACCTGCCACCTGCGGCGATTCTATCGAGAGTACAAAGATGACGGCTATGTGCTGCTGTTCGATTTCTCAAAATACTTCGACAACATTCAGCATCAGCCGCTCATCGAGATTGTCAAAGACCGCTACTCCGACGAGCGGATGCAGAATCTCATTATCGCATTCATCACCGCGTTCGGCGAAAAGGGTTTGGGGCTTGGCAGTCAAATCTCTCAAATCAGCGCACTTATGTTTCCAAATGCGCTCGACCACTTCATCAAGGAAAAACTGCGCATCAAATATTACGGTCGATATATGGACGACGGCTATCTCATCCATCACGACAAGGCGTATTTGGTGGAGTGTCGGAAGCGGATCATCGAACTGTGTCATTCGTTAGGCATCGTGATGAACGTGAAGAAAACGCAGATTGTGAAACTGTCGCGTGGGTTTACGTTCTTGAAAACAAAGTTCAGTTATTCCTCGACCGGGCGTATCATCAAGAAACCCGCCCGCAAAGGAATTACGGGAATGCGGCGTAAACTCAAAAAGTTTAGACGGTGGGTAGATGAGGGTCGGATGACTTTCGACGACGTGAACACGTCCTATCAATCGTGGAGAGGGCATTTGAAGAAATGTAATTCATATCGAACCCTCAAACGGATGGATAAACTATTCAAAAAATTATTCAAGGAGGAACTGTCGAATGAACGAACAGGAAATAGCCCTTAAAATCAACGACCACGAACACGAAATCAAATCCCTAAAACATAGGGTTGACGAAGTGGAAGAAAGGCAATCGGAAATCTCGTCTTTAACTCAATCCGTCAATGAGTTGGCAATCAATATGCGCTATATGATGGAAGAACAAAAGGCGCAGGGTGAACGGTTGCGCAAGATCGAAGCAGAGCCGCTTGACGATGCGAAGCATTATAAGCGGTTGGCTATCGGGTGCATCATTACAACGGTCATCGGCGGCATCATCGGGGCATTGCTCACGTTGATATTCGCTTGACAAAATTTTTATTCGGAGGTACATTATGAACTCAAACGTTTTGGAACTCATTTTGACGATTGTCTTTGCCATCTTGACGGTCGTCGGCATCGGCTTCTCCTACTACTTCTACATAAAGTCGAAGATCAATGCGGCAATCGCCGGGAAAATCGACGAAGCCGAAATCGACGGCAAGGTGGGCGAAGAAAAGAAAGCCGAAGTCATCGCGCAGTTGCAGAAGTTGATACCTACTATTTTGAAACCCTTTATCACCCCTGCGATGCTCGATGCGTTGGTTCAGGCGGCGTTCGACAAGATCGAAGAATACGCCAAAAAACAGGTAGAGAAAGGAAAACAGGAGGGCGGCAATGAAAACGGTTAAGGCGATACTGTTTTGGCTCGTGTCGTGGACGTGGGGCTTGCCTATGACCCTTTTCGGGCTGCTCTGCGCCCTTGCAATGCTCATCACGGGGCATAAGCCGCATCTCTTTCACTACTTCGTGTATTTCGAGGTAGGACACGCTTGGGGCGGCTTTGAAGCGGGCTGTTTCTTCTTCGTACAGAAAGGCGCGGGCATCTCCATCAAGCAGCACGAAGCCGGACACGGCTTGCAGAACATAATGCTCGGTGTGTTTATGCCGTTCGTCATCAGCATCCCGTCAATGGTGCGTTATTGGTACAGAGAATACCTCGTCCGCTCCGGGAAGAAACTCTCGTGGGAACTGCCGCCATACGACGGAATATGGTTCGAGGGATGGGCTACCGCGCTCGGCAAGAAACATTATAATTAAGGAAAAAACACCGCTCAATCGAAGCGGTGTTTTACATTGATTGCAAACGCGAACCCACAGACAATATAGGGTGCGTATTTGCTTGTTATGGTGGACCTGCGGAGAATTGAACTCCGGTCTTACAAGGTTCAGACGCGGACACTACACGCTTAGTCGGTGATCGGTCTCGCCCGAAAAAAGTTCGCCGACAACCTTTTTGCGGGCATACCCCCGAAATTCATCGCGCGGCGGGGGAGGTGCGCCGACGCACAACGTTCCCTACTCAATGACGCCCTGTCCGCGGCCGTAGGACTCCGCGGCAGAACGGGGCTTAAAGGTTAAGCCGCAAGCGCTACGCGGCGAGCCGAAGCTCTGCGCGCGGAAGCGCGTCTGCTGGATTTATCGTCAGCAATTAAAATTTTTCCGTTTTTACGGAGCCGAGCCTCCGGCGTGCGTCCGACGAGATCCGCTTGCAATCGAATCCGAAACAGGCCCATAAGCGACTTTCGTCCTATCTATATTATACCCGCGCCGCAAAATTGTCAACCGTTTTTATGTTGAAAGAAAACCCGCCGCCCGCCCTATATAAACCTGTCGTATAAAAACCGCCGCCCGCCGCAAAGAACGCGGCGGGCGGCATATTTTTACCAATCTTTTCTGCCGCACAGCACATCGATGGAAACGCCGAAGAGGTCGGCGAGTTTCCACAGGTACGAAAGCGTCGGTTCGCCGTCCGCCCTCTCCCACTTGCTCACGCACTGCTGGGTGACCCCCACCGCCTCGGCGAGTTTCCCCTGCGAAAGCCCGCGCTCTCTCCGCAGAACTTTCAAATTTTCCGAAAATTTAATTTCCACAAAAAAATTTTACAACTATTCTTGTGAAATATTTGACACACAACAATAGTTGTGATACAATTTATGCAAATACTTACAAGGAGATTTGAAAATGAAAACGTTTAAGATTACAAGATTTGTTTTGCAAATCGTCTCCCTTGCGCTGTTCCTCGGGAGTCTCGTGATTTGCGGGATCGACGTGGCGGAAGCCAACACCGCGTTTATGGCCGCCATGACGGCCTATGTCGGCATCTTCGCGCTGGCGTCGGTCGGCGTCTTTTTGATGTCCTCCTCCGCCGATACCCCTCGGCGCGTGGGGCACGGCCTCGCGATCTCCTCCTACGCCATCGGGCTAACCATTGCGCTCATCGATATCAACAACGCGTCCGCCGCGATTCTGATGCTTGTCGCCGTGATCGCATTGGTGTTCTACTATTTCTGCTGCCTCATCATCAAGATCATGCAGAAGAGTTTTCCCCATGCGGAAAGCCCCAGCGACGATATCCGCATCGTGCGCGTGAAGGAGTGGAAGCAGATCATGGAGGAAGGCATCATTTCCAAGGAGGAATACGAGGCAAAGCGTTGCCAGATTTTGGGAATTAAGATGCCGCCCGAAAAGCCCGCGGAAGAAAAGGCGGAGAGCAAACCTCGCGCCTGACGGCACAACCGAATATCAAACAAGGCAGGGTATCCGCCCTGCCTTTTCTTATGCTTTTTAATTCAAATCCCACGTTTTCAATTCAAAACCACGTCTTTGAGGCTCTCGTACTTCTCCATAGCGGCGCGGCGCACCTCGTCGAAGTTCAGCCGCCGCTCGCAGGCCTCATCGGCGAGTTTTTTCGCCGTAAAGATGACCTCCGTCGAATACCGCAAATTTTTGATGTCAGTGAGGAACTTCCCGCTCTGCCGCGTGCCCAAAAAATCGCCGCTACCGCGCAATTCGAGGTCCTTTTCGGCGAGTTTGAAGCCGTCCGTCGTCGTGCGCAGGATATTCAGCCGCTCCGTCGCCGTCTCGCTCTCGCTGCCCACGAGGAGGAAGCACCAGCTCTTTTCGCTCCCCCGCCCCACGCGGCCGCGGAGCTGGTGCAGTTGCGAAAGCCCGAACCGCTCGGCGTTATACACCACCATGATGGTCGCGTCGGGCACGTCCACACCCACCTCGATGACCGTCGTGGAGACGAGGCAATCGTACTTTTTCTCCTTGAACGCCGCCATCACCTCCGCCTTTTCCCTGTCCTTCATCCTACCGTGGAGAAGGGCAAAGCGCACGTCGGGGAGCCTGCCGCGCAGTTCCTCATAAAGTTCGGTGACCGAAGTCACCTCCCCCTCATCGTCATCTATTTTGGCGCAGACGAAGTACGCCTGCCTGCCCTTTTTGGTCTCGCCGCGGATGTATTCGAGCATATCGTTATACTTCCGCTCGGGAATGACGGCGGTGGAGATCTCCTGCCGCGCGCGGGGCTTATCGGGGATGGTCGTAATATCCAGATCGCCGTAAAAGATGAGCGAGAGCGTGCGCGGAATGGGCGTCGCGGACATGACCAAAATATCCAAATTCTCGCCTTTTTCACTCAATATATTGCGCTGTGCAACGCCAAAACGGTGCTGCTCGTCGCACACGCAGAAGGCAAGATTGCGAAAGTGCACATCCCCCTGCAACACGGCGTGCGTGCCGCATAGAATATCCACTTCGCCCGCAGCAAGCGCCGCTTTTATCTCCCGCTTCTCCTTTGCCGAAGTCCCGCCCGCAAGGTAGGCAACGCGGCGTTCGGGGAACATCTTTTGCAAAAGCGCAAAGTTTTGCGCGGCGAGCACTTCGGTCGGCGAAAGGTACACGGCCTGATAGCCGCTTTGCACCGCCATGAAGATGCCCGTCAGCGCGACCGCCGTCTTACCGCTTCCCACGTCTCCCTGCAAAAGGCGATTCATGCGGTGCGGCGAGGTGACATTGTCGTAAATGGCGCGCACGGCGGCCTGTTGTCCGGAGGTAAATTCAAAGGGAAACCGCCGCTCGAACGCCGCCACCTCGCGCTCCGTCACGGCGTAGGGATTGGTGCGCACGTCGTTGCGATCCCCCTTGATGAGTTTGAAGGCGGTGAGCAGGATAAAGTACTCCTCGAGGGCGACGCGCGCCGCCCCATTCAGCATTTCCTCGTGTGTTTTGGGGAAATGAGTGTTGAAAAATGCCTCTTTCAGGTCGGAAAGTCTGTATTTTTTCTGCAACTCGATGGGAATGACCGAGCGCAATTCCTCGGCGCGCAGGGCGCTCAAAACGGCGTCGCGCACGATGCGCTGGGTGAGGCTCCCCTTCAGCGGGTACACGGGCACGAGGCCTTTGAGGCGCGCGTTTTTTTCGAGCGGCTCGAAGGTGGGATTTACGATGCTCACCTGCCCGTAGCGGTTCTGCACCCGCCCGTAAAAGAGGTACTCGCCCGGTTTCAAGCGCGTGGCGAGGTAGGGCATATTGAACCAGACCGCCGTGAAGAGGTCGCCGTCCTGTTCGAGGTGCGCCCGCACGATCTTGAGCCTGCCCGTATAGCGCACGGGTTCGACGGCGACAAGGCGGCAGGCGAGAAGCGCCATGTCGTTGTGGTAGACCTCGCGCACCGAAGCCCTGTTCGTCATATCGAGGTAGGCGCGCGGAAAGTACCGCACAAGGTCGGCGCTCGTTGTGATCCCCAACTTATTCAGTTCCTTCGCGCGCTTTTCCGTCACGCCTTTGAGCGATATCAAATTCATTGTAATTTACAAAATTTTATTTCAATATTTTGAGAGAACTCTTCCGCTCGCTCCGCCACCGCAAACGCCTGTTTCCCCCACTTTCCGCTATCAAAAAAGAGCGGCGCGCCGCTCCTTAATTTCATTCGAGGGAAAGCAAGTAGAAGTACACGGGCTGCCCGCCGTAGTGGAAGTCGACGTCGCAATCGGGAAAGGCCTCCTGCACCTTTTCGGTCAGCGCCTTGGCGTCCGCCTCCTGCACGTCCTCGCCGTAGTAGAGGGTGATGACTTCGTGGTAGTCCTCTTTCAGTTTATCGAGGAGTTTCAAGACCGTCTCGTCGATGGAGTTGCTCTTTGCAAGAATTTTCTTGTCGTCAAGCCCGATGATGTCCCCCTCCTTGATGGAGAACCCGTTGACGCTCGTCGTGCGCACGGCGTGGGTCACCTGTCCCGATTTCACGTTGTCGAGGGCGTGGATCATGTTGGTCTTGTTCTCTTCGGCGCTCGCCTCGGGGGAGAACGCCAGCGCCGCCGCAAAGCCCTGCGGCACGTTTTTGGTGGGAATGACGTGAATGGTGCGGTTTTCCACAAGCGCCTTGGCCTGTTCGGCCGCCAGAATGATGTTTTTGTTGTTGGGGAAGACAAACACGTTCTCCGCGTTGATCTTCTGCACCGCCGTCGCGATGTCGGAGGCGGAGGGGTTCATCGTCTGCCCGCCCTCGATGACGCGGTCGACGAAGAGATCCTTGAAGATATCCGAAAGCCCCTCGCCCGCGCACACGGCAAGCATCCCCTGGTCCTTCTTTTCGGCCTCGCGCTTGGCGCGCAGCGCCCTGTTCTGCTCGAGCATATTCTCGATCTTAGGCCTGTCGAGTTCGCCGAGTTCCAAGGCATAGGTGAGGGCGACCCCGGGGCAGTTGGTGTGAACGTGCACCTTCACCATCTCCAGATCGCCGATGCAGATGACGCTGTCCCCGATCGCCATCAAATTTTCGCGCAATTTATCGATGTCGGCGAGCGTCGTGCTCTTTTTGAGGTTGATGATGAAGAACTCGGTGCAGTAGGCGAATTGAATTTCGCCGAGGTCCATGTTGATGATGTCGGAGTTGTCGCCGAACTCCGCGTCCATGGAGCGCGCGGCGTTCGCGGCCTCCGTCTGCACTTCGGAGACGATCTCGTCGCCCATGAGCGCCGCCAAAAAGCCGCGCATGATGGTCATAAGCCCCACGCCGCCGGAGTCCACCACCCCCGCCTTCTTTAGAACGGGCAACAGTTCGGGCGTCTTGGCAAGCGCCCTGTCCCCCTCCTCGATGATGGCGGGGAGGAAGGTCTCAAAGTCCTTGTTCTTGCCCGCGACCTTCACCGCGTACTCGCTCATCATGCGGACGACGGTCAAAATCGTGCCCTCTTTGGGGATGGAAACGGCGTTGTAGGCCACCTTCGTGCCCGCCTCCAAAGCGCGCGCAAAGGCCTTGGTATCCACTTCGGGCTTGCCGTCGCGGAGGACGGAGCACAGCCCGCGGAAAATCTGAGAAAGAATGACGCCCGAATTGCCCCTTGCGCCGCGGAGCGCACCCTTGGAGATGCTGTCGCACACTTCGGGGAAGCTGTTGGAGGCCGTACCCGAAAGTTCCTTGACGGCGGACTGCATCGTGAGGGACATATTCGTGCCCGTGTCGCCGTCGGGGACGGGGAACACGTTTAGGGCGTCCACTTTTGCCCGATTGTTATCGAGCATTTTTGCGCCGACCAACACCATTTTGCGAAAGACGGCGCAATTTATGGTTTTTTGCATTTTGATCTCCTGAAAGAATGGCTGAAACGCGGAGACGGAGTTAGAGTTTGAGACCGATGACGTTGACGTTCACGGTGTCCACGATCATGCCCGTGAACTTTTCCACCTTGTACTTGACGGCCTCTTTCAGAGATTCCGCCACCGCCTCGATGGAGACGCCGTACTTGATGAGCACATAAACGTCGATAAAGATCCGGTTTCCTTGGGTCGTAATTTTAACGCCCTTGCCTCCCGCGTCCTTTTTGAGCAGTTCGGCGAGCGTGTCCGTAAAGCGGTGCGAAACGGTATCCACGATGCCGTAACTCTCCACCGCAGCCTGCGACGCAACCTTGGCAATGGCAAGGTCAGATATCGAAATTTTTCCGTATGCGTTGCTCGTGCTGACAGACATATGCTCTCCTTGAACCTCAATACCTATTCTACCCCATCGCGCCTGTTTTTGCAAGCGATATTGTAAAAATTTTCCCTCTTTCTAAAAAATTTTCAAATTTTTCCCGCAAATTTAATTGCTTTTTTGCCTCCTCTTATGGTATCATAAGGAAGCGCGGCGTGCGGGGTTTTGCTGCCGCGCGGCAAAAAATCGGAATTACCCATCGGAGGTGGAGATATGTCAAGAGTGTGCAGTATCTGCGGAAAAGGTCAGGTGGCGGGGAACAACGTCAGCCACTCCCACCGCAAGACGAAGAGGACGTTTGCGGCGAACGTGCAGAAAGTCACCTATAAGCAGGATGGCAAGGTGACGACGGGCTACGTCTGCGCGCGTTGCCTCAAGAGCGACAAGGTAGAAAGAGTTTAACTTTTATAAGAAGCGGGAGCCGCAACGTTTGGTTGCGGCTCTTCCTTTTTGTGCGAATTTTTCTGTGTGAAAGCACCGCGGCAACATTGCCGCGGCGCTTTTTGTATTTATTACTTTTTACTTTGTCCAAGGAGTCACAGAGCCGTCCGCACCGTAATGCCACCATTTGTCACTCCGCCCCCATTGATCTGCCGATGGCGACTGCGCTGAGAAGTAGGATACTGCCGCGCTCCTGAGCGCGCTGCTTCCCCCGTTTCCGTTGTTGAGCGTCGCCCAAGTCTCCTGCGTGCCCTCATAATACAACGTCTCGATGGGCGAACCGTTCGGGAACGCATGGTAAAAATTCTCCATGTCCTTCCCGATCACGACCGACTTCAAATCCGCGCAATAGGCGAAGGCGTCCTGCCCCACTTCCTTTACGCCCTTCCCGAGCACGACCTCCTCAACGGGTGCACCGTAAAAGGCGTCCTGCGAGACCTTCTCGATCCCCTCGATCGTGATTTTCGCCGGCAGGGGATTTCCGTCCCCCAAATACAGGGTAGCCTGCTTTTCCTTTGCATCGTTGACAAAGATATTCGAGTACTCGTTACCAAAATAGATCGCCGCCCATTCGGAGACAGTCCCCGCATAATCTACGCGTTCGAGCACGCCCTCGCCCGTGATCATGGCAAATGCGCCCGCGCCGATTTTTGTCACGCTCTTCGGAATGGAGATCTTTTTTAATGCAGTGCAATTGTAGAATGCGCCCACGCCGAGTTCTTCGATCCCCTCCTGCATCACGACTTCCGTGAGCGCCTTGCTCGTATGGAAACAATCCTCGCCGAGCGAAGTGACCTTCGTGGAAACCGTCACTTTTGTGAGGTCGCTCCCGTAGAATGCCCGCGCCGCAACGGCATAGGGCTTCCCGTCGTGCCCGTCGGGCAAAGTCAGTTGCTTTTCCTGTCCCAAATAGGTATGTAGCACGTCTGCGTCCGTGCGCCATACAAAGCCGTCCTCATCGGGATCGGTCACAACACTCTTTTGCGAGAGCGCGGTATGGATCACCGCCCCTTCTTTCAGCCCGAAATCACTCAAATCGGCGATCTCGACCTGCGAGAGATTATAGATCTCCGCAAGGGAACTGCACCCGTCGAAACTCTTGAGAAGAAACCCGTTTTGGATACTTGTGACGCTCGCAGGGATCGTGAGCGAGGTCAGATGCGTGTGATTTTTGAAATGCGTCGCCAAGCCTTTGATCTCCGTCACGCCATCGGCGATAGAGACCCTTCCTTTGATACATTTCGGCACATACACAAGTTCCGTTTTGCCTTTGTTGTAGAGGATACCGCCCTCCGTTGCATAAGTCGTGTTTTCCGCACTTACCTCGATGCATTCGAGCCCATCCGGGAAAGTATTGGACTTAAATACGTCCGCCTCCGTCGAAAATGCTTTGCCGAATGAGAGCTTCCGCACGCCGGATCCGTAGAACGCATATTGACCCAAATTTTTCAACGCGCCCATCTCCGCGCTTTCAAGTCCCGTGCAGTTGTAAAACGCGGCCATATCCATATTCTCGACGTGCCCGAGATCGATGCTTTTGAGCGCCGAGCAGCCGTAAAAGGCATACGAGCCCAGATCCTTCACCGATTCGGGCAAATGCACGAAGGCGAGCGTCTCGTCGCCATCTTTAAGGTAGAACGCCATTTCGCCGATCGCCACGACGGGCTTGCCATCATGCTCGGCGGGAACAATGAGGTTCGCCCTGTCCGTCTCACTCTCGTCCCAGCCGATGACGGAATAGCCCGTCACCGTCTCTTTGTCCTCTCCGTATACTTCCTCATACCGCAGTTTCGAATCGGCAAGCGTATACCCGCAGACAGAGCAGGTTATTCCCTCAAACGTATGATTTTCGTGCGCGTGTTTGCACGTGCCGCAGACGCCGTTCTTGTAATCGTGCGCCGCTCTGCCGCTTACTTCGTTTGCGTGCTCGCAGGTCGCCGCGTGCCAATGAAATTCCTCGTCCGAAGTCCATGTTGAGGCAAATGTGTGGGTGTGCGGAAGTTCGCCGCTACCGCCGCCACTGCCGCCGCTTCCGCCTGTTCCACTTGTGCCTCCGCCGGGTTCACCCCCGCCGCCACAGGCGGCTAACCCGAATGCCGCCGTCGCAGCCATCAAGGCCGCCAACAGTCCGCTCATCAATCTGTGCTTCATAAGTTACCTCCGAAAAAAATTTTTTCGCAGTAAAAATCGGCACAAAAAAAGTGTGCCCTCAACCGAAGACACACTGCGTTGGTATCTCCGATTGTTGTCACACAAGTTTTTCCGAATATTTTGGCATACGGGAAAAAGAGATACACAATGCCTTTGATTGTGTTCCCAATACGCCAAAAATATAAACTTGTGTGACGCAATCAGTATACCACAACGGAAACCAATTTACAAGTATTTTTGAAAATTATCCCAACGCCCGCCCCGCGCATTTCCCTTAACTCGCCCTCCGCAAGCAGAGAAAGCCTCGCCTTTCCGTATCTTATCCCCTCCCCCTCTTACCGACCGCAGGGAGTGTATCTTATCCCCCCCCTCCCCGCGCCAAAGGCGCGGGGAGGGGGACACAGGGGGAGGGGGTTCGCCCCTATTGTTGCACCCACCTCAACACCCGCGCCGCATTCCCCCGCCCTCATACCGAACCCGCGTAGCGGGTGAGTGTATCTTGCCCCCGCCTCGGGGGTGGCTTTCCTTGCTTCCCCCTTGAGGGGGAAGTGGCGCGCGTCCTTGCGCGCCAAAAGGGGTGTCTCGCCGTACTCCTCATTCCGAGCCCTGCGCCCGCGGCTTTTACCGCGGGCGCAGGGCGAGTGAATCTTTCCCAAAGTCCCCCAGCACCCTCTTTGCGTTCCCAAGCGCAATTTTCTCCGCCACGCGCGCGCCAAACGCCCCTTCCAAATCGGAAATCAGCCTCGGCACGTCGGCGGGGCTTTTCACATACGCGTTCACGGGCGCGCCGTCAAAGTCGCTCCCCAGCGCCAGAACGTCCTCGCCGCCCACCCGCAAAATGTGCCGCGCGTGGGCCAAAATCGCCGCCCGCTGCCCCTCGGCGCTGCCGTCCGCCGCCAAAAATTTTGCCACAAAATACAGCCCGACGACCCCGCCGCTCTCCGCCACGGCGCGGATGCCCTCATCCGTCAAATTCCGTGGGTGAAAAAACACCTCGCGCGCCCCCGCATGGCTGGCAACAAAGGGCGCGCCGCGTTTCCCGCAAATTTCGGCGACGTCTGAAATCAGCCCGTCGCTCCCATGCGCCACATCGGGGATCATGCCCATCTCGCACATCCGCTCCACGCAAGCCCGCCCGAACGCCGTCAGCCCGCCCCTGCTCCCGTTCGCCGCGCCGAGCGCATTGTCCCTGTTCCACGTCAGCCCCATCATCTTTACGCCGCGGGCGAAGAGGGCGTCCAGCCTCTCCAAATCATCCCCGACCGCCTCGCCGCCCTCGACGGTGAGCATGGCGGCAACGCCCCTTTCAAACGCCCCGCGCGAACCCTGCGCCGCAGTCCGAAAGCCCTCCCTCTTGCACATCTCATCAAATTTATCGCACAGCGCCGCCGCCCGTTCGTATCCCTCCCCTCTCGTGCCGTCCACAAAGGCGGCGAAGCATTGCAAAGCGCACCCGCCCGCGCGCAAATTTTCCGCAGTAACACAAGCGACGCCCTCCTTTGTGAGAGCGTCGCAATGCAAATCGATGTAATTCATCCCCTGTAGAACAGCCGCACGATACAGCCGAGCGCCCTCGGCAGTTTGATACAGATGATCATACTCCCTCCCCGTTCAAAATGACGAGCACATCTCCCTTTTCCACCGTAAACGAAATTTCGCCCTGCGCGACATTGGAGACGCCGCGCGTCGAGCCGTAAAAGAGCCACAGATCGTCCGCGGCGTATTTCAGCCCCCGCATCTTCATGATATGCGCGTCGCCGCCGAAAGGCAACAGTGATACGGTCTGCCCCTTTTTGCAGAAAAACCGCTGTTCGCCCGCGCCGACGAGCACGATATCCGCGCCGTTCGTCTTGAGCGCGGCGTATAAAACGCCCGCCGCCTTCGCCTTGTATAAGAGGTGCAGATTGCCGAGAAAGTGATCCTCGCGCCCGCCTCCGCCGCCGTAAAACACGATGTCCCGCGCGCCGAGTTCCAGCGCCCGATCCACGGCGAGTTCGCCGTCCGTCTCGTTCTTTTCGGCGGGAAAGGTCATGCGCGGCGCGGGCACGGGCGTTTCGTCCAAGGAGTCGAAGTCGCCCAAATTTTCGTCGATCTTCACCCTGCCCTTCGCCCACGAATACGCCCCGTCGCAGCAGATGACGTAGGCGTTCTCCGCTTGAATTTCGCCGCGGTACGGTTCGCCGTTCAGGAGAATGACGGCGCAATTTTTCCCGCCGTTCATCCGCGCAGCCTTTTTATGGTCGCCGCCATATCGGGGGCGCGGAACACGGTGCTGCCCGCCACAATGACGTTCGCGCCCGCCGCAACAACGTCCTTCACATTGGCCTCGGTGATGCCGCCGTCCACCTCGATGTCGAGGTCGGGCTTCCCGCATTTCACGCAAAATTCTCGCAATATATGCAGTTTTTCGAGGGTCTCGGGCAAAAATGCCTGTCCGCCCCAGCCGGGGTGCACGCTCATGACGAGGATCATATCCGCGCCCGCTTCCACGGCGGGGAACGCCCGTTCAACGGGGGTCTCGGGGTTGACGACCGCCCCCTTCTTCACGCCGAGCGCAGCAATTTTGGGGAAGAGCGCCGCGGGATCGCACGCCTCGACGTGCACGGTGATGATGTCCGCCCCCGCCTTTGCAAAGTCCTCGATGTGCGTCTCGGGGTGCAGGACCATGAGGTGGCAGTCAAGGGGCAGTTTGGTATGCGGGCGGATGGCCTTCACCATCTGCGCGCCGAAGGTGATGGGCGGCACGAAATTTCCGTCCATCACGTCGCAGTGCACATAGTCCGCGCCGCACGCCTCCAATCTTTTCACTGCCTCGCCGACCCTCGAAAAATCACTTGCCAAAATACTCGGCGCAATCTTGATTTTCATTCTATTTCCTCCCCTTGTAATATTCAGCCCCTCTCTCTTGTCTTCCCCCTGCGGGGGGAAGGTGTCACCACAGGTGACAGATGAGGGGCAATAAAATTATGTGCCTTAGGCGGAATTGATTTCCGCCGTGGGCGACCCCATTTGCCACACTACCGTAGGCTTAATGTCTTTGAGAACGAATTATTTGCGGGCGAACCGTCGAGAGATGCACAAATTCAGTCCTCGTAACTTTCTTTGCCCTTGATATGCTGCCCGCAGGGCACTATATCAAAAGAAAGTTACGAAATATACCTCGCTCTCAGCTGTCCGCACGCCCCTCCTATATCGCTCCCCATGCTTCTCCGCAGCGTCGCCGAAATACCGCGGCGGGTCAACTCCTTCAAAAACGCCTGCGCGGTCTCCTCCGAAGTGCCCGAAAGGTCGCGCTCCTTCACCGCGTTGAGGCGGATGAGGTTGACGTGGCAGGGCTTGCCTTTCAACAGGTCGGCAAGCGCGGCGGCGTGGGCAAGGTCGGCGTTTTCACCCTCGATGAGCGAGTACTCAAAGATGTACCGCCGCCCCGTCCTTTCAAAATAATAGGCGCACGCCTGCAAAATGTCGGCAATTTTGTAGCGGTTCGCAACGGGCATGGTGCGGGCGCGCTCCCCGTCGGTGACGGCGTGCAGCGAGACGGTCAGGTTGAGCGGTATTCCCTCCTCGGCAAATTTGAGCATCTCGGGCACGAGGCCGCAGGTGGAGAGCGAGATATTCCTCGCGCTCATCGCAATGCCCCCCTCGGCGGTCAAATTCCGCAAAAATTTGACGACGTTTTGATAGTTGTCGAAGGGCTCGCCGCTGCCCATCAAAACGACGTTCGTCACGGCGCGCTCCTTCAAATTGCCCCCCTCGGCGCGATTGACGACCAAAATCTGCCCCAAAATTTCCCCTGCCGTGAGGTCGCGCAGCCTTCCCCCCAAAGTGGAGGCGCAGAACTTGCACCCCATGCGGCAGCCCACCTGCGTGGAGACGCACTGCGTGTTGCCGTACTTGTAGCGCATCAACACGCCCTCCACAAGGTTGCCGTCGGCAAGTTCGAACAAAAATTTTTTCGTGCCGTCGCGGGAAACGAACGTCTCCCGTATCTTGACGGGTTCATCCTCAAATTGTTCAATCAGAAGGGCGCGCAGGGCGGGCGGCACGGGCAATTCGGCAATTTTTTTGCCCTGCATCAGCCCCTCGAAGATCTGCCGCGCGCGGAAGGACTTTTCCCCCGCCGCCTCTACGATTGCGGCAATTTCCGCCGCCGATCTGTCCTGTAAAACGTCCTTCATAGCCGCCTCAACTTGGCAACGTAGAACCCCGCGCCAAACGCTTTATCGGGCAAAAACTGTACCCCATGTGCCGTTTTTTCGTGTTCGAGGGGAGAAGCAACCTCCTCGCCCGCAAATTCCGTATGCCCACGCAAAAACTTTTCCACCACGCCGTCGTTCTCGCGCGGGAGGATGGAGCACGTCGCATAATACAGCGCGCCGCCCCGCCTTACATACCGCGCGCAATTGGATAAAATCGCAAGTTGCGTCTCTTCCAGCCCCGCAATGTTCTCCTCTTTTTTGTTGAGGGGAAGGTCGGGGTTCTCGGCGATCGTCCCCAGCCCCGAGCACGGCACATCGCACAGAACCCCGTCAAACGCGCCCTCCCACGCGGGGTCGAACACGGTGCTGTCCCTCTCCACCGCCGTCACGTTGTCCGCGCCCATGCGCGCGCAATAACTTTTGATGAGGGCAACGCGGTGCGGGTGCAACTCGCACGCCGTCACATGGCCGCATTTTTCGGCGAGCAAAACCGACTTCCCGCCCGGCGCGGCGCAGGCGTCCAGCAGGTATTCGCACGGCTCAACAATGCCGCACACCGCCACGCTCCCCACCGATTGGAAGGTATAATCCCCGCGGTCAAATCCCTCGTCCCGCGCAAAATTCTTAAAAATTTTGAGGGTCTCAAAGGGCGTATCGATGTGCTCGCGCCCCAAATAGTTCTCCATGCCGCGCACAAACCGCACGGCAACGCCTTGGCTTTTAGCAAGGGCGATGTCCCGCGCCCTGTCGCCGTATGTTTCGCGCAGCGCCTTCACCGCAAACAGCGGAAGATCACTCTCCACACTAAGCCCCTCGTCGCCCGCGGGCACAACAACTTTTCCCGCGTCGAACGCCCGCAAAAAGGCGTTCACAAAGCCCGCCGCGCCCCCTTTTCCCATCTTTTTGATGAGGTCGACCGCCGTGTCCGTCACCATGTAGCGCGGTCTTGCGAGAAAAATGAGGTGATAGAGCGCAATTTTCAGCACGATGCGCACGGGCGCTTTGGGCAATTTTTCGGCAAACGTTTTAATGCACAGCGAAAGATATCCGTCGTGCTCCAGAACGCCGTACACCGTCTTAACGGTGCGGGCGCGGTGCAGCTCTTCGATGGGTTCTTCGGCGAGCGCGATTTTAAGGTGCGCGCCGCCCTGATATACCCGCGTCAGAATTCGGTACGGGTCATAGAACGGGTTGGTCAAAGCGCGCTCCCCTTTCAAGTTTTCTGCCGTTGCAGAAGTCCCGCGCGGTCATTCTTCTGCCGCCCGCGGGTTGCAGTTCGGTGATGGAGACCGCCCCCTCGCCGCACTTTACAACAAGCCCCTCCTTCGCCGAGGCGGCAACCACCGTGCCCGCGGGCACGTCCGCATCGCACTCCACTTCCTCGGCGAACCAAAAATTCAGCGTAAGTCCGCCTGCGCGCGCAAAGGCAAACGGCGAAGGCGAAAGGCCGCGGATGAGGCAGCTCACCTCGCGCGCCGTCCTCGAAAAATCCACCTCGGTACGCGCAACTTTTTTGCAGGTGAACCCCTCGCCCTGCTTTTGGAGAACGGCCCCGCCGCGCTCTATTTTTTCAAGCGCCTCCACGATGAGTTCCGCCCCGATGCGCGAGAGCCGCTCTTCGAGCGTGCCGCAGTCGTCGCTGTCGTAGATGGGCGTCGAAGCTGCAAGCAGCATATCCCCCGTGTCCAGCCCCAGCTCTGTCTTCATGATGGTGACGCCCGTCTCCCGTTCGCCGCCGATGATGGCGCGGGCGATGGGTGCAGCGCCGCGGTAGGCGGGCAGGAGGGATGCGTGGATATTCCACACGCCCATGGGGAAGAGGTCGAGGACGTCCTGCGTGAGGATCTGCCCGTATGCGCAGGTGACCATGAGGTCGGCGTGGAGCGCGGCGAGCGCGGAGATGTTGTCGCGGATGCGCGCAAATTGCAGCACGGGCACGCCGAGGCGCACCGCCTCCTCTTTGACGGGGGGCGGCGTCAAAACGCCCTTTCTGCCCTGCGGCTTATCGGGCTGGGTGACGACGGCGACGAGGCCGCCACCGTACGCCTCATAAATTGCTTGCAGAGCGGGCACGGCAAACTCCGGCGTCCCCGCAAACACAATTCTCATTGATATTCTCCTTTTGCCTTGAACCTACGCGTCATCCTGAGCCGAAACGGCTAAACGCAGTCCGTAGCGGTCGATCCTCGAAGGATCCCGAACTACGAAGTCCGATATCCCCGCCCCGCGCACTGTAAAATTACGTCATCCCGAGCCGCCGCTGCCTTTGCGGCGTGTCGAGGGATGTCCTTATTCTATTCCTTTTCGCGTTGAATTCCCTTTCACTCCGCGTCATGAATATCCTTCGCCTTATCGGTATAGAGTATCCCGTCAAGGTGATCTAACTCATGGCAGATGGCGCGGGCGAAAAACCCGTGCGCGACGAGGGAGTACCTATCCCCCTTCCTATCCTGAAAGACGATTTTGACCTTTTCGGGGCGGGTTACCGTGCCCGCCTTTCCGCGCACCGAGAGGCAGCCTTCCGCGCCCGTCTGTTCGCCCTTTTGCCAGACGAACACGGGGTTTACGAATTCAAAATACCCCTCGTCCACGTCCACGACGACGGCGCGGATGGGCACGCCCACCTGCGGGGCGGCAAGTCCCGCACCCTCCTCCTTTTTGAGGGTCTCCTTCATGTCGTCGAGGAGAGCCGACAGCTCCCCGTCGAACCGCGTCACCTTGGCGCAAACTTTCCGAAGGGTGGGGTCTCCCACCTGCAAAACTTCTCGTATCATATCTTCCTCAACTCAAATTGCTCGGATTTTCTTCCACATAGCAGAGCACATTTTTATGTTTGACGGCAGCCACCGCGTCGTAGATCTCGGCGAGCGGCGCGCCGGGCAGAACGCGCATGAGCACCTGGTAACGGTGCTTGTTCTGAATTCGCTTGACGGGCGCGTGCATACGGTTGAAAAACAGGAACTTATCGGCGTTTTTTGCATAGATCTCGGAGAGTGCGGAGTACACCTCTTTGAGGCAGGAAAGGGTCTCCTGCTCGTCCTCGCCCGTTGCCATCACGCGCACGATCTTGGCAAAAGGCGGGAACATCGTCGCCGCGCGCATGGAGATCTCGTGCTCGTAGAACCCCTCGTAGTCGTACTTTGCCGCATACCGCAGAATGGCGTTCTCGGGGTCGTAGGTCTGAAGCACCACCTCGCCCTTCTCCTCCGCCCTGCCGCTCCTGCCCGCGACCTGCGTCACAAGTTGAAAGGTGCGCTCGCCGCTCCTATAATCGGGGAAGTACAGCCCCATATCGGCGTCGAGGATGCCCACGAGGGTCACGGCGGGGAAGTCGTGTCCCTTGGCGACCATCTGCGTGCCGACGAGGATGTCCGCCTCGCGCGAGGCAAACTGCTTCAAAATCTTGTAGTGCCCCTCCTTGCCGCTCGTCGTATCCATATCCATGCGCAGGATGCGCGCCTTGGGGTACAGTTTTTTGAGTTCCCCCACCACGCGCTGCGTGCCCGTGCCCACATAGCGGATATGCACGCCGCCGCACGCGGGGCAGGCGGGCGGCATCTTGTAGCGCGCGCCGCAGTAGTGGCATTTGAGGCAGTCCTCCTCGCTGTGGTAGGTGAGCGCCACGTCGCAGTGCTCGCATTTTATGACGTTCCCGCAGTCGCGGCACATCACCGTCTGCGAGTAGCCCCGCCTGTTCAAAAAGAGAATGGCTTGGTTGCCGCTTTCGAGGCAGGTCTCCAGCCTCTCTTTGAGGAGGGCGGAAAAGGGCGAGGGATTGCCGCGGCGCACCTCCCTGCGCATATCCACGAGCCGCACCTCGGGCAGAGGCCGCGCGTTGATGCGGTCGGGGAGCGTAATGAGTTCGAACTCCCCCTCCTTGGCGCGGCGGTAGGTCTCCACCGCGGGCGTCGCGCTGCCCAATACGAGTTTGCACCCGTTGTATTTTGCGCGCAACAGGGCAATATCAAAGGTGTTGTAGCGGGGGGAACTCTCGGAGGAGTAACTGCCGTCGTGTTCCTCGTCGATGACGATAAGCCCGATGTTCTCGACGGGCGCAAACACGGCAGAGCGCGCGCCCACCGCGATCTTCGCCTCGCCCGAGCGGAGGCGCTCCCACTCGTCGAAGCGCTCCCCCGCCGAAAGTCCGCTGTGCAAAATGGCGACCTCGCTTTGGAAGCGGGAGCGGAGCTGAAAGAGCATCTGCGGGGTGAGCGAAATTTCGGGCACCAAAAAGAGCGCGGTCTTGCCCGTCTTCAACTGCTCCGCGATGAGCCGCAGATAAATTTCCGTCTTGCCGCTGCCCGTCACGCCGTGGAGAAGGGTCACCGTCTTTTTTGTGCCCTCGATGCGGCGGACGGCGTTTTCTTGGGCGGGCGTTAAAACGTGCTCCGCCTGCGCGCCGCGCTTCCCGCCGTAGGGGTCGCGCATTTTGCGCTTTTTTTCGAGGACGAGCATCCCCTTCTTTTCGAGCGCCCCTACCGCCGCGCCGAACGCTTTGCGCAGTTCGGCAACGTCGGTCTCGCCGTGCTCCTGCAAAAATGCGGCGAGGGCGCGCTGGGCTTTGGCGTTTGCGGGCAGGCTGTTTTCATCGCCCTCGAATTTTGCGTACGTCTTATACGCCTCGCTCACCCTGCCCGTGCGCATTTCGGCGGGCAAAAAGAGGCGCAAAGAGAGAGCGAGCGGCACGCGGTAGCGGGCGGCGATCTTCTTTGCGAGCGCGAGGCACTCCTCGTTCAAGGCGGGGAATTTATCGAGCGGGCGGAAAATTTTTTTGAGTTTTTCGGGCGGAATATCCGTCGTGGATTTTACGCGTATGACAAAACCCGTCGTCGTTCCCCTCCCCTGTCCGAACGGAACGGCGACGCGCATCCCCGCTACCACATTGAAGTCGCACAGATAGTCGAAAATTTTATCGACGTCGCTGTGCGCGATATCCACGATGACTTCCGCTACCATATCCAAAGAAAAGCGCCCCGCGATCGCGGGGGCTACTGTCAGTCTCTTACGCTCTTGACCTTGCCGTTCATGATCTCCTGACAGGCGACCACGATCTCCTTTTGTTTGCCGGGCAGTTCGGTCGCCCCCGTCGACTGCATCTGCTCGATGATCTGGCGGGTACGCTTTGCAACGGCAATGCACAGTTCGTAGCGGCTCAAAGGCTCTTCCTCCGTGCCGAGTTTTCTGACGAGCGCGTCTACCGAAGGTTCGTTTATCATATTGTTACCTCATGAATTGGATTTTTCTCTGTGAATGATGCCGAGGATCTCCTCGGTCGCGCGGGGCACTTCGTCGTTGAGGACGATGTAGTCGAACTTATCCGCCTGCGTGTACTCGAACTTTACGCGGGCGCGCCGCGCCGCCAACTGCTCCTCGCTCTCCGACCCTCTGCGGTGGAGGCGGTTTTCAAGTTCTTCAAGCGAGGGCGGCATGATGAAGATGTTGATGACTTTGCGCGTCGGGCCGAAGTATTCCTTGGCCTTGAACGCGCCCACCACGTCGATTTCCAGAATGACCGCCTTGTCCTCGTCGGCGCGCTGTTTCACATATTCGATGAGCGTACCGTAATAGTTGCCGAAGTGCTCGTCATACTCCAAAAATTCGCCGTTTTGAAGCTTGCGCTTGAATTCTTCGTGGGTGATGAAAAAATAGTGGACGCCGTGCACTTCGCCGGGGCGGGGCGCACGCGTCGTGCAGGATACGGAGAGCGCCAATTGGGGATCTCTTGCCATTAGCTCGTTTACGATCGTTCCCTTCCCCACGCCGGAAGGACCTGAGATGCAAAAAATGACGCCCTTCATCGCTTACTCCAAATTCTGCACTTGCTCGCGCACCTTCTCGATCTCGTTCTTCATCTCGAGGGCGGCGGCGGTGACCGCTTTATCGTTGGATTTGCTGCAAATGGTGTTGCACTCGCGGTTGAATTCCTGAATGAGAAAATCGAGCTTTCTGCCGACCGGCTCTTTGCTTTCCGCAATGGAATAAAATTCGTTGATGTGGGAGGCGAGGCGGGTCAGCTCTTCATCGATGTTGCACTTGTCGGCAAAGATGGCGGCCTCCGTCAAAATTCTCGTCTCCTCCACCTTGCCGCCGACGTACTCCGCAACGCGCTCGGCGATCTTCTTTGCGTACTCGGTCGCCACAAAGGGCGCGCGGGCAGCGATCTTTTCGCGCAATCCGGCGATCGTCCTGACGCGGGAAAGGAGGTCGGCTTTGAGGCGCTCCCCCTCCGCGCGGCGCATTTCGGAGAGCGCCGTGAGCGCAATTTCCAGCGCCTCGTCCAAGGCGCGCACCAAAACTTCATCCGCGCCCGCCGCCTCCTCCGTCTTGACGACTTCGGGCAGGCGCAGAAGATGCGAAAGGCTCATATCGTCGTGCAGCGCGGGAAATTCGCGGCGGAGAGAATTTGCCGCTTCCACGTACGCGCGGGCGGCCTCCAAATCGGTGTAGACAAATTTTTCGCGTGCGCGGCGGTCGGTGTACGAGACGAACACATCGAGGTGTCCGCGGGAAATTTTTTCCTTCGCCGCCTTGCGAATTTTCTCTTCGAGCGAGAGAAAGACGCGCGGACATTTGAGAGCGAGGTCGAAATAGCGGTTGTTGACGGAGCGGACTTCGACGACGAGCTCCAGCCCCTCTTCCCGATATTCTCCTTTGCCGTAACCCGTCATGCTGAACATTTGCTTTCGCCCCCGCTTGGTTCTTTTGACTATTATATCACACGCCGCCACGGATTGGCAAGTTTTTTGCAAACATTTTTTGCGCGCGATTTTTTTGCTTTTGTCCTCCCGCCCCGCGCCGCGCGCTTCCCCCTACGGGGGAAGCGCGCGGCGCGGGGCGGGAGGACAAATTTTTTTCTCTCATTCCCCTTCGCCGAGGAGCAGGAGGAACTCTTCCTCGCCGATGATCCTGACGCCCGCCTTTTGCGCCTTCTCGAGTTTGCTGCCCGCCTTCTCGCCCGCGACGACGAGCGTCGTTTTGGAGGTGACCGAAGTTGCCGCCGTGCCGCCGAGTTCCTCGATTTTTTTCTGCGCCTCGGGGCGGGACATCGACTGCAAACTCCCCGTGAGGACGACGACTTCTCCCGCGAAGGCGCCCTCCCCCCTCTTCTCCTTGACGAACGGCTTGACGCCGAGCGAGAAGAGACGGGCAAGTTCCGCTTGATTTTTTTCGTCCGCGAAGTAGGAGAGGATGCTGTTTGCCGTTGCCTCGCCGACATCTTCGAGGGCGATGAGTTGTTCGTAGGAAAGATTTGCGACCGCCTCGACGCTGCCGAATTCGGCGAGGTCGCGCGCGGCAACGCGGCCGATCTGCCCGATGCCGATGGCGTACAAAAATCTATCCAAGGGAATTTGTTTGCTGGCCTCGATGGCGCTCAATAAATTGGATATTTTTTTCTCCTTGAAGCCTTCCAGCCCCTCAAAACTTTGTGCGGTGAGGGTGTAGAGATCGGAGAAGTTGCGTACCCCCCTCCTTTCGTAGAGGAGGGTCAACGTAGCCTCGCTCATGCCCTCGACATCGGCGGCGTTCTTGGAGCAGTAGTGGGTGAGTTTTTGCACGACGCGGGGCGGGCAGGCCTCGTTGGTGCAGAAGAGATTTGCCCCCACCTCCTCGACGGGCGCGCCGCAGAAGGGGCAGGTGGTGGGCTTTTGAACGGGCACGCTGCCCTCCGTGTGCTCGACGGCCGCCAAAATTTCGGGAATGACCTCGTTGGAGCGGCGCACGAGGACGCGCGAGCCGACCTTGACATCCTTGCGGGTGAGATCGCCGAAATTATTGAGGGTGGCGCGGCGCACCGTTGCGCCCGCGAGGTCGACGGGTTCGATCTCGGCAAGGGGCGTGAGCTTGCCCGTGCGCCCGACCTGCCAAAGGACGTTTTTCACCGTGCTCTCGGCCTCCTCCGCCTCGAACTTGTAGGCGATCGCCCAGCGGGGGAATTTATCGGTGTAGCCCATGGCGGCGCGCACCCTTTCCCCGTTTGCCTTGACGACGGCGCCGTCGGTAAGGACGTCGATCTTCTTGCGCTCCGCCTCGATCTCGTCGATCGCCTCCTGCACCTCCTCCGCCGACTTGCAGACGCGGAAGAAGGGATAGGTTTTGAAGCCCTCTCTTTTGAGGAATTCCATCGCCTCGACCTGCGTTTTGACGGGGGCTTCGCTCATGTAGTTGACGTCGTAGAAGAGAATTTCCACATTGCGCTTGGCGGTCTCCGCGGGGTCGAGGTTGCGGATGGCGCCCGCCGCCGCGTTGCGGGCGTTTTTCAGTTCCTCGCCGGGGTGCGCCGCGTTGTATTTTTCGAGGACGGAGAGGCGCATGATGGCCTCGCCGCGCACTTCGAGCGTGCCCGTGTACGAAATTTTGAGCGGAAAACTGCGCACGGTGAGCGCCTGCGCCGTGACATCTTCCCCCTCCACGCCGTTGCCGCGGGTGGCGGCGCGCACGAACACGCCGTTTTCGTAGGTCAGACAGACGGTGAGGCCGTCGTACTTGTATTCGACGGTGAACTGCGTTTGGGGGTCGACCTTGTAGACGCGGGTGAAGAAGGCGGAAAGCTCATCCGACGAGACCGCCTTATCGAGGGAATACAGCCGCGCGATGTGGGTGTGGCGTTCGAACCCCTTGACGGGTTCGCCGCCCACGCGGCGGGTGGGAGAATCGGGGTAGACCTCCCCGCTCTCGCGCTCCAACTCCCGAAGTTCGTCGTAGAGCCTATCGTACTCCCTGTCGGGCACGCTGGGATCATCGAGTACATAGTACTCGTACGCCCATTTATTGAGGATATCCACAAGTTCGCGCTGTCTGTTCATCGTTTACTCCAAAATTTCCAGCGGGGCGAGCGCCGCCGCCAAGTCCTTGTTCCCCGCCGACGCAAAGTGGACGGTGATGATGAGATTTTCCCTTGTGCCGCGCATGGCGATGACTTCCCCCTCGCCGAAGCGCGCGTGCCTTACCCTTGTGCCCACCGCAAAGCGGGACGTATCCTTTTTTTCCGCCTGCGGCTGCGCGGGCGTGGGACGGGAAGTGCGCACGGGCGGCTTGCCCGTGCCGAATGTGGGCAGGCTCTCCTCCTGCCGCGCGCTGCCCACCCTGCGGGGCGCGGAATTGCCGTAGCCGTAACTCCGCCCATAGCCGCCGCGGTAGCCGCCGTAGCCGTAGCCCGCGTTGCCGCCGAAATCTCCCCCGTAGCGGGGATAGGCGCGCTGTTCGGGAATGGAGAGGAGGTCTTTTAATTCCTCCACAAAGCGGGAACGGACGGTGGGTTCGCGCCTGCCGTAGAGATAGCGGCTCTTGGAGCGGGTGAGATACAGCCGCCTTTGGGCGCGCGTGATGGCGACATACATGAGGCGGCGCTCCTCTTCGAGTTCGCCCTCGTTTCCCACGGCGCGGGAGATGGGCATGACGTCCTCTTCAAGGCCGATGAGGAACACGGCGGGAAATTCCAGCCCCTTGACGGCGTGGATGGTGGCGAGGGTCACATAGTTGCCATCGTCCATCTCGTCCGTATCCGAATAGAGCGTGACCTGTTGGAGATAGTCGGAGAGGGTCGCGCCCTCGTTCATGCGCACGAACTCGGCGACGGAATTCTGAAATTCCGCGATGTTGGCGCGCTTGGTGACGCTTTCATCCGAACTGTCGGCGTACTGCTCCAACATCCCCGAGGTCTGGATGAGGCGGTCGGTGAGGGCGTCCGCCGCCAGCTCCTGCGAGAGAACGATGAGGTCTTTTATGTAAGCGCCGAAGGCTTTGACCTTCTCCTTTGCCGCGGCGGGCAGGGGCAACTCCCCCACCGAGAGCACCGCATCGTAGAGGGAGAGTTCCTCGTTGTCGGCGAAATCCGACAGCGTTTGCACCGTTTTATCGCCGATGCCCCGCCGAGGCACGTTGATGACGCGGCGGAGGGCTTCGCTATCGAAGGGGTTGGCGATGAGGCGGAGATAGGCGAGAATATCCTTGATCTCCTTGCGCTCGTAGAACTTGAAGCCGCCGAACACCTTATAGGGAATATCGAGGCCGGTAAATTCCTGCTCGAAGGAGCGGGTGAGGGCGTTGATGCGCATGAGAATCGCAAAGTCCGAATACTTTGCGCCGCGCGAGGCCGCCTCTGCGATGAGACGGGCACAGTAGCGGGCTTCCCCCGCCTCCTCCTCCGCCTCGTAGTAGACGGGCTTGTCGCCTGCGGGGGCGTCCGTCCAAAGCTGCTTCCCGCGGCGGAAATTGTTGTGCGCGATGGAGGCGTTCGCAAGCGCCAGAATGTTGCCCGTGGAGCGGTAGTTGCGCTGCAATTTGTACAGTTTCATGTTGGGGAAACTGCGCTCAAAATGCAATATATTGTCGATTTCCGCACCCCGCCAGCCGTAGATGGACTGGTCGTCGTCGCCCACCACAAAAAGGTTGCCGTGGTGCGAGGCGAGTAGTTTTATGATGTCAAACTGCACGGCGTTGGTATCCTGAAACTCATCGACATGGATGTAGCGGAACTTATCCGAAAGGTAGGCGCGGGCTTCCTCATCCGCCGCGAGGAGGGCGCGCGCCTCCGTCAAAAGATCGTCGAAATCGAGGGCGTTGTACGCCTTTAAGTGGGCGTTGTAGCGCTCGTAGACCTTGACGGCCTCGGCTACGCCCCGCTCGTAGCGGTATTGGGCGAGGTACGCCGCGGGAGAAAGCCCAAGCATCTTGGCGTTTGTGATGTGGAAACGCGCCGCCTTCAAAATGCCGTCCTCATCGTAGCCGAGTTCCTTGCAGACCTGCTTGACGACGGCGTTACGCTCTTGCTCGGAATAGATGGAAAAATTGTCCCTTATGCCGCGTTTTTGCGCATACATACGCAGAATTCGCACGCACATGGAGTGGATGGTGCACACCCACATACTGCCGATCTCCGCTTGGCGTTCGAGGCGTTCGCGCATCTCGCGCGCCGCCTTGTTGGTGAACGTGATGGCAAGAATACTGCCCGCGGGCACGCCCTTTTGCAAAAGATAGCCGACGCGGGCGGTGAGAACGCGCGTTTTGCCGCTCCCCGCGCCCGCGAGGACAAGAACCGCGCCCTCGGTATCGAGGACGGGCTTTATCTGTTCTTCGTTGAGTTCTTCGAGGATCTCCATTACCCCTTTATTATACCATAAACCGCCGCGCTCTTCAACGGTTTATGCCATAAAATTTTTCATTGGTTTTTTCTGCCCTTGATCTCGAATTCGTACTCCCTTTTGAAGCGCTCCAAGGCGCGCAGGTACTTTTCGGACAGTTCCAGATTGTAGCGCTGCTGCTCGGCATACGAGAGGGTGCTGTAATATTCCCTGTCCGTCAGCCGCCCGATGGCATCGGAGACCTCGCCCTCCGAAAGGAGAAGATTTTTGACTTTGAGGTAGAATTCATCGGGCGATTCGCCCTTGATGCGCCCTTCCACCTTCTCCTGAAAGTAGCGCTCCATTTTGCTTTCGCTGATCCCCTGCTCGCGTGCGTGCGTACGCTCCGTCAAGAGTTCCTGTTCGCACTGCTGCCAAAACCCCCTTTTCATGCGCTGTTTTGCCTCTTTTGCAAGCATTTTTAACGTCCGCTCCATGGCGCTCCTCCCTTTCGACTGCCTACGACATTTTTCGCAAAATAAAAAATCCGTAACGATCGTTACGGGTTTTTCTTCAGTTTCTGCTTCTCTTGCGCGCCGCTTCCGCCTTCTTTCTCTTCTTCACGGAAGGCTTCTCGTAAAATTCCTTCTTGCGAAGGTCGCCGATGATGCCGTCGCGCGAGCACTTTCTCTTGAAGCGACGAAGCGCGCTTTCCAGATTTTCGTTTTCTCCGACTTTGATCGTGGACATATCCTCTACCCTCCTTCGCCGCAGCACTTACTAACTTCCATATTATAGCAAACGGCGGCGGGATTGTCAATTTTTTTGCGGCCGTTTTTTAGATTTTTGCGCCGTATTTTTCCGCTTTTTCCGCGAGGAATTCGTAGGCGGTTTTTACCTCGCCGAAGTTTTGATAGTCGCCGCCGTAATTTTCGACGAGCACCGCGCCCGTAAAGCCCACATCTCGAAGGCGGGCGAAGAGTTCATCAAAGTCGAACGTGCCCTGCCCGGGGAGGCAGAGTTTGCCGTCGGCGCGGATATCACTGACGTGGACATGGGAGAGCGAGGCGCCCATTTCTTCGAGATATTCCCGATAGTTGTAGCCCGAGATGCGCGCCTGCTTGACATCAAGCACGCCCGCAAGCGAGGGACACGCCGCTTTGAGTTCCCTGAAAATGCCGGGGCGGTTGTAGAACGCCCATTCGACATTTTCGTAGGCGAGCGTGACGCCGAATTTTTGGCAGAAGGCGGCGATCTCCTCCGTGAGGCGGGCGACGCGGGGGATATCCTCCTTGAAGGTGCGCTTGATACGGGCGACGCCGTGGAAAGTGTAGTACTTTGCGCCGAGGATTTGGGCGGAGCGCATGGCGCGCTCCAAAAAGTAGTAGGCGTCGGCCTTAACGCGCGGGTGGGCGGCGTAGAGCTGCGGCTCGAACTGCGTGTTGAGAACGTGCACGGAATGGACGTGAAGGCCGCCCTTTTTTGCCGCCAGAAGTTGGGCGAAGGATGGTTCGTACTCGGAAAAGGATGTCAAAAAGACCTCGGCCGCCCCTACGCCCCATTCCGAAAGGAGGGGCAGGCTATCTTCGTTGTTGAGGCGCAGGAAAAATGTCGCCGTGGAGACGCCCGTCTGCATCAGTAGAACCTCGCAAGGAGTTCATCCGCCGCGTCCTGCATGAAGCCCCTTTCGCAGTACAGCGTGAGAATGGTGAAGCGGGGACGGATCTTGTACGCTTCAAAGAACATTTGGCGGACGGTGGCGCGGGAGACGCCGATCCCGGAAAATTTGGTGGGACAGCCGAGCGAGGCGAGCACTCCTTCCGCCCACGCGACGGAGGGCAGTTTTTCCGCCTCGGCGTAGACCCTTTCGCACCCCTCGAAGGCGGGGCGGGTTTGGAGCGTGTGGTAAAGATAGAGCGAAACGAGCGTGCCGAGCCCCACCTTGACGCCGTGGAGGGGGATCTTTTCGCCGCGTTTCAAGAAGTCCATTTCGAGGAAGTGCGACATATGGTGCTCCGCGCCCGAGGCGGGGCGGGAATTGCCCGCGACGACCATCGCATACCCCGAGATGAGGAGGGCTTCCATGAGTTTTTGAACGCCCCCCTCTTCGCCGCGGGTGAGGGCGGGAACGCTTGCGGCGCAGGCTTCCACCGCCTTGTACATGAGGTCGGCGGCCTCGCGGTTGTACTCCTCGCCCGTGAGGTAGGAGGAGACGCGCCAATCGGTGAGGCAGCAGTACTTGGCGAGGATATCCCCCACGCCCGCGCCGAGCATCATGCGGGGCGCGGAGGCGAGCACCGAATAATCGATGAGGACATCGCTTGCCGTCTGCGCCTGCCGCGTAATTTTGAAGCCGTTTTCGATGAGGGGCGTGACGCCCGACGTGAAGCCGTCCATGGAGGGCGCGGTAGCAAAGACGCCGCTCGGCTTTTTGAGGAGATACCCCGCGCGCTTTGCGATATCGTTGAGCGTGCCAGAACCCACCGCCAAGAGATAATCGCAACTTTTTGCCGCGCGCACGGCGACATTCAGCCGCAGTTCGTCGGCGACAGGCTCGGCCTCGGGGAAGGTGAATTGGGAAACGTCGCCGACCGCTTGGATCTGGGCGACGATGTTTTGCGAGATGGGATAGGTGTTTGTATCGGTGAGGACAAGCACGCGCTTGCCCTTTACGCGCTCCAAAAAGATGGGAAATGTGCTGCCCACCTCTACGTTGACGCCGAATTTTTGCGATAGAGTTTGGATGTTCATAGGATCGCCTTGTGGAGAGATATGGGCGTACCCCCTCCCCCTTACGCAGGGGGAGGGCAAGTAAGAAAGGGCCGGGCGAAATATAAGGGAAGATACACTCGGCTTCTGCGAAGCCTCGGTATGAGGATCATCCCACCCCGAGGAGGGTAGGCCTTATTACGGGGCGGACTGCGTTGTTCGGGATTCTTCACCCCGCAAGGGGGTTCAGAATGACGCGTAGAACATGGGGCGAGGTGAGGAAACGCCCGACGGGAGTCGGGCGTAGACATCATTTCTTGACGCTTTGGAGGAGGGACATGACGTCGGCCTTTGCCCGCTCCATGGCTGCCGTTGCCGAAGCCTCGTCCTTTGCCCGCATCGAATAGTAAATTTTCAGTTTCGGTTCTGTGCCAGAAGGCCGTACGCAGATGAAACTTCCGCCCTCGAGTTCGTAGTACACGCAGTTGCACTTGGGGATGTTGAGCGCCGTCTTGGTGCCGTCCGCCGCCGTGCGGATATCCTTGGAGTAGTCGCGCACCGCCTCCACCTTGAAATCGCCGAACTTTGCCACCTTGACGACTTTGAGCGCATCGACGACGGCGTTCATCTCCTTCATGGCGTTCAGCCCCGAATAGGCGATGGATTCGTTCTTATCGAGCACGAAGCCGCACTCCTTATAGATCTCCTGCAATCTCCCCCATACCGTCTTGCCGATGTAGGTGTAGTAGCACACCATTTCGGCGCAGAGCATGGAGGCGACGACCGCGTCCTTATCGCGGGCATGGGTGCCGCGAAGATAGCCGCAGCTCTCCTCGAAGCCGAACACGAAGGTGTGCGAGCCGTCCTGTTCCCACTCCTTGATCTTCTCGCCGATGAACTTGAAACCGACGGGCGTTTCAAAAAGGGTGACGCCGAATTTTTCGCAGATGGCGCGCGCTAAGCCGGTGGAGACGAAACTCTTGACGACGGCGGCGTTCTTGGGGAGGGCGTTCTCCTCTTTGAGGCGGGTCAAAATGTAGTCGAGAAGCAATACGCCCACTTGGTTGCCCGAGAGCGCGACGAACTCCCCTTCCCCGTTCTTGACGGCAACGCCGAGGCGGTCGCTATCGGGGTCGGTGCCGAACACCACGTCCGCCCGGATCTTGTTCGCAAGCGCGATGCCCATGGAGAGCGTCTCCTTGAATTCGGGATTTGGAACTTTGACGGTGGAAAATTCCGTATCCTTGGTGGTCTGCTCCTCGACGACGGTCACATTGATACCCAACTTTTTGAGAATGGTCATGACGGGCACATACCCCGAACCGTGCACGGGCGTGTAGACGAGTTTTAAGTCCTTGCCGCACTTTTTGACGGCCTCATCGGACAGGGTGAGTTTGGAAAGCGCCGCGATGTATGTTTCGTCCACTTCCTGGGGAACGGGCACGATGAGCGGGCTGTTTGCATCCCCCTCCACGCCGAGATAGTCGGTGATCTCATTGATGAATTTGACGACGACCGCCGTTGCCTCGGGGGACATCTGCGCGCCGTCCTCGCCGTACACCTTGTAGCCGTTGTATTCCTTGGGGTTGTGCGACGCCGTGATCATGACGCCCGCGACGGTGTGGAGATACCGCACCGCGTACGAGAGCATGGGCACAGGATGAACGTCATCGAAGAGGTAGGCCTTGATGCCGTTTTTGGCGAGCACCGCCGCCGTCTTTTGCGCGAACTCGCGGGATTTTCTGCGCGTATCGTAGGAAATGACGACGCCGCGCGCCTGCTCCTCCGCGGGGAGCGTCTTGATATAGCCCGCAAGCCCCTGCGTAGCGCGCATGACGGTAAAGCAGTTCATCATGTTCATGCCGCAGCCGATGATGCCGCGCATACCCGCCGTGCCGAATTCAAGCTCTCCGCCGAAGCGGTACTCCTTCTCCTTTTCATCGTCCGCGATGGCGAGGAGCGTTTTCTTGCAGCCCTCTGGCAGGCGGGGATCGTTCAACCACCCTTCATACAATTTTTGATAGTCCATATTTTCTCCTCCCGACGCTCACGCGCCGCAGTTGACAGTTTATTTTATTCGCCGAGATCTTCGGGCTTGTCCTCTTTGCCCACAATTGTGTTGAGCGAGACGAAATATTTTTTGCCCGCGTTGTGGTAGTAGTGCACGAATTGCAGGCTCAACAGGAAGATGTAACTGAGGGGCACTGTGAGCAGCAGCCCGCTGCCCACCGTGGCGATGGCGGCGGCGACGTTGACGATGATGATGACATAGATGGCGGAAAGGAAACTTGCATAGCGCGCCGCAAAACTCTTGCGGTTTTTGAGGCTGTTTTTGAGCGCCGCACCGACCTTCTCCCCGCCCGCGATCATCCCCGGGATCCACGCCGAGATGAGGGTCATTTTGAGGGCTTCGAGGCAGGCGACCGCCATGAGCGTCATGGAAATTGCGATGAGCACGGTCAAAAAGCCCCACGAAGGCAGGAACGACGGCGCGTAGAAGAACAAGAACCAACACGCGGTGAGCATGAGGGCATCGTACAAAAAGCAGAGAGGAACGTAGATGACTTGATAGAGCGAGGCCTTGCCGAGGCGGATGAAGTACGCCTGCGAGAACTTGGTGCGGGAGTAGGTCTCCATTCTATCGTTGAGCGTGCCCGCGATGGCAAAGAGCGCGAGACCGTTGATAAATCGCGAGACGAGATAGAGAATGGCAAGCCCGACGATGCAGCCCGCGATCTCGCCCCCGTGCCCCGCGATGAGGCGGAGAACATCGGCCGTGGCCGCGGCAAAATCGCCCTGAAAGGCGTGGAGCACATCGGTGTTGCCGTTGACAATGGCGCTGAAAAAGGAGGAGATCAGCCCCTTCAGATTGGCGACTTCCGCGCTCTCCACTATGACGGAGAGACCGAGGCGCAGAATGACGAAACTCAGACTGAAAAAGATAACGCCCGTGACGAGACGGTATAGAAGAAGTTTGAATACCGACGAGAAATTATCGAGCGTGATGCTGACGGAATGACGAAAACGCATATTACAGCTCCCTGTAACTTTTGAGGATATCTTCGCGATCCAACTTGTCCGTCATGAAATATACCGTTTCCATACGGACGCCGAAGGCGAGGAAGAGCGCCGCGAAGAAGAGAATGGCGACGAGGTGGAACACATACGCGGGCAAAAATGCCAACCCCCCCACCGCGACAATGAGAACAGCAAACGAGAGGAGCCACGACAAAATCAACTTGAAGCGGACACCCAAGACCAGCCGATAGGAATAGAGGAAGGCATCGTATGTGCCGAAGCCCGTCACCTGCCTGCACGGAAGCCAGAGATAGAAGAAGGTGGCAACGTACAGTAGAACGTAGGCTCCCACCGCGACGAACAGGCAAATGAGAACGTAGACGAGCGCGGTGACGCGGATCTGCGCCACCACAAAGAGAAGCGCCGCGAGAACGACCGCCCAAATTTCATAGAGAATAACGTAGGCGAGGGTGACGGCGAGCGTGGAGAGCGTGAGCGTGCCGAGCTGGGCGAATACGCCGCTTATGGTGCGCTTGCCGATACGCATATGCTTTTCCACAAAGGCGAGCATGAGCGTCATGAAGATGGCGCAGGTGGCGACGGCGAGCACGCTGTAAATGGCGCCCACCCATGTATCGAAGCGCACAAAACTCCACACGCGGAGATATTCAAGAAAGTCCGCCCGCGGCTGACCCGTGAAAAAGGCGCGGAGAAATTGGGAGATCGCCGAATAGTCGAGCGAGAGCGAAAGAAAGACCGCCGGTACGATGGCGAACGGCAGAACGTACCAGAGATTTTTCGCAATGTATTTCCAATGTCCGAAAATGACGCGCATGATGCCCCTCTTTCACCCGCTATTATATAACAAATTTGCGCGACTGTAAAGAGATTTTCCGAAAAAGCGTCCCGCAAGGCGGCATTTTTTATTTGGGGGGGCGAATTATAGGGGAAGATACACTCCGCCCCTGCGGGGCGTCGGTATGAGGAAGGCATGGATAAGCAATTGGTATGAGGAAAACAGGGATAAACAATCGGTATGGGGAGCGCCTCCCCACCACCGCCTACGGCGGAGCCTCCCCTCCTTAGGAGGGTAGGCCTTGTAAGAATAGATAAAGGAAGATACATACGCCGAGAGCGGCCGCGCATTGCGCGGCCGCTCTCGGCGTGATATATCGAAAGACGCCTATTGTTTGATGTGACCCAAAATTTCCGCGATGGCGGCGGGGACGTCGTCCCCCACGTTCACCTCGATATCGCAGACCTCGTTGTTGCGGTATTCGAAGTCCAAAGACATGATGCGGCGGGTCTTATCGTCGATATCGATGTCGCGGCGGATGATGCTCTTGATGGCCTCGGCGCGCTCGCGGCGGGTGAATACCAGCATGGCGCGCTCGCGATACAGGTTTTTGAGGGTGATCGCCCCGCAGATATCGATGGGAATGACCGCGATGTGCCCGCGCGCCACAATGGAATCGATGTCCTTTTCCGACGCGCCGAAGTGGTAGCCGCTGTATACCGTCGTCTCGAAGAAGTTGCCCGCCTTCATTTCGGCAATGAACTGCTCCTCGCTGACGAAGCGGTATGCCTCCTCCCCCTCCGTCTTGCGGCGGGGACGGGTGGTCGTCGTGAGCGGCTTTTCAAAGCCCTCAAGCTCGACAAGGCCGTTTGCAATCTCCGTCTTGGAAGAGCCGGAAGGCCCGACGAGGCACAGAACGCCGCCATCTTTCAGGCAGGGGAAGTTTTCCGTGAAGGAATTGCGCACCATCTCGCAGAAGTGCAAAAAGTCATCGTAACTGTTGACGGAGAGCAGCCCCGAAAGTCCGACGTTCCACGGCTTGCGGAAGAGCACGGGGTACGCCGCGCGCGAACTCGAAATGTTGTGCGCGCCGTCATCGAGCATGATATCGAGCTGGATGATATCCTTCCGCCTGCCGAGGAGGATATTCTGTTCGGGGATCTCCGGGAAGTCTTGGACGAGCCGCTCGGCGCGGGCGCTCATGCAGCACGGCGGCACGGCGGTGACAAAGAATACATCCGCGATCTCGGAGAGTTTCTTCACAAACTCCTGCGCGCCCGGCGTGATGGGCTGGGTGCGGACAAATTCGGGGTCGGAATAGAGCGCGACGCGCTCCTCGCCGTGGCGTTCCGCCCCGCCCCAGCTCGTGATCTCCTCGATGCGGAGGGGTTCTTCATCGGGATGGCGGCGGTTGATGATATCTACGGCATAGGAATTGCACTCGTAGAGCGTATCATCTACATCAAGCCCGACGCGGATCCTGTATTTTCTCATAAATAACCTCGCAAAAAAATCAGTACACTCATTATACGGTGTCTTTTGCCCTTTGTCAAGTAT
Organism: uncultured Clostridia bacterium; assembly: GCA_947625095.1. GTDB lineage: Bacteria > Bacillota > Clostridia > Christensenellales > Borkfalkiaceae > Gallimonas. The sequence goes on from CANQMX010000001.1 coordinate 42,760, forward strand.
TAACAAGAAAGAGTTGACATATCTCAAAAAATGTGATAAAATAGTTCTTCAAATCCAATGAAGTGAGAGACGATATGTTCAAACAAGCCTTAAAACTCATCAAGAAGTACGACACCATCATTCTGCACCGCCATGCGCACCCCGACGGCGACGCCATAGGAAGCCAGCTCGGGCTGTACCACCTCATCAAGGACAACTTCCCGCAAAAGACCGTTTACATGGTGGGCGACGAGGCGGCGCGCCTCCCCTTTATCGACGTGACGTTCAGCGAACTGCCCGACGAGGCCTTTAAGGGCGCGCTTGCCGTCATTCTGGACTGCGGCGCGGCGCACATGATCTACGACGACAGGTACAAACTCGCCGAAAAGACGCTGCGCTTCGACCACCACCTCTTCTGCGAGAAGATCGCCGACCTCGACGTGGTGGACAGCACCTATGAGAGCGCGAGCGGGCTTGTTGCCATGTTCGCCAAGGCGTGCAAACTGAAACTTTCCGTGGATTCCGCGACCTACCTCTACATGGGCATGGTGACGGACAGCGGCAGGTTCTCCTTCGACCAAGTGACCTCGCGCACCTTTGAAATTGCCGCCTTCCTCATGCGCCAGCCCATCGACCTTAATACCCTCTACTACAACCTGTACGCGAGCGACTTTGAGGAGATCATCAAAAAGGCCGACAATATGCACAAAATCAAATTCACCGAAAATAATGTGGCATACATCTACACGGCGAAGGAGGATCTGCCCGGCGGCGACAAGGAGGCGCACCTCGCCTCCTCGGGGCTTGTGGGGCTGATGCGCGACATCAAGGGGGTGTTCGTGTGGGCGAATTTCACCGAGTGCGACGACGGCGTGCACGTGGAGTTGCGCTCCAACCGCTATAACATCAACCCCATCGCCGTAAAATACGGCGGCGGCGGGCACAAGAAGGCGAGCGGCTGCACCGTGCCCGACAGGGAGACCGCGATGCGGCTCTTGGACGATCTGAACGCCCTTGCGGCAACGGAGGCGGTATGAACGAAGCCATAAAACAGCAAATATTGGCAAAAATCGAGGCGTATGAGACCATCATCGTCTGCCGCCACATCCGCCCCGACGGCGACGCGGTCGGCTCTACGATGGGATTTACGCGCGTTCTGCGCGATACTTACCCCGACAAGAAAATTTTGCTCGTCAACGACGACTATGCGGAATATCTCGCGTTCTGCGGCGGCGAGGACGCCGCGAGCGAAAAGGATTACGACGGCGCGCTGCTCATCGCCATCGATACGGGCACGCGCAAGCGCATCTCCAACAAAAATTACGCGCTCGCAAAGGAAATTATCAAGATCGACCACCACATCGAGGCCGACCCCTACGGCGACGTGAATTGGGTGGAGGATTTCCGCTCCTCCGCGTGCGAGATGATCGCCGACTTCTGCCGCACCTTCCAAGAGCAATTGAAGATCTCGCGCGAGGCAGCGACGTACATCTACATGGGCATGGTGACGGACAGCGGCCGATTCCGCTTCGAGGGCGTGACGGGCGAGACGCTGCGGCTTGCCGCCTTCCTCCTCGACTTCGGCGTGGACTACGAGAGCCTGTTCGCCCACCTCTACACCGAAAAACCCGAGACGCTGCAATTCAAAAGTTACGTCTACGGGCACATTCAAATTACAAAAAACGGCGTCGCCTACCTCTATGCGGACAAGGCGATGCAGGAAAAATTTGCGCTCTCGTTTGAGGACGCTTGCGCCATTGTGGGCGAGATGGACAGCATCCGCGGCAGCCTCATTTGGGTGGCGTTCATCGACAACGAGGCGGAGGGAAACATCCGCGTGCGGCTGCGCTCCCGCTTTTTGGGCATCAACGACATTGCGAAGCGCCACCACGGCGGCGGGCATGATATGGCTGCGGGCGCGACGGCCTTCTCCAAAGAGGAGGTGCGCGCCATCATCGACGAGGCGGATGCGCTCCTCGGCGAATACAAAAAAACGCACGGAGACGCAATATGAAGATTTTACTGACCAACGACGACGGCATCGGCGCGGAGGGCTTGAAATATTCGGTGGACTTTGCAAGGACGCTGGGCGAGGTGACGGTGTTCGCCCCCAAGGTGCAACAGAGCGCGAAGAGCCACTCCATTGAGATCCACAAGGCCTACGAGGTAAAAAAGGTGGACATTTTTGAGGGCGTGGAGGCGTACAGCGTGGACTCCACCCCCGCCGACTGCGTGCGCATTGCCCTGCTCGGCATGAAAAAACAGTTTGACTTGGTGATCTCCGGCATCAACAACGGCCCGAACCTCGGCGCGGATATCCACTACTCGGGCACGGTGGGCGCGTGCTTTGAGAGCGCGCTGAACGGGGTGAAGGCGCTTGCCGTTTCCGCCGCGTTCAACACCTTTGACTGCGCCGTGAAAAATATCGGGCGGGTGTACGCGGAGATACAGCGGCGGAGAATGTTTGACTTTGCCGACATCATCAACGTGAATTTCCCCGAGGCGGGCGACGAAATTTGCGTGACAAAAATGGGCCCCGCCATTTACACCGACACGTTTGAATTTTTGCCCGACGGCACGGCGATGCCCAATTTAATTTGCCTCCACCGCGGGACGAGGGACACGGCCATCGATACCGACGCGGTGATGTCGGGGCACATTTCGGTGACGCCGCTCAAACACGACTTGACCGACTTTGCGGCATACGACGCGATACGAAGAAAAATTGGATAAGGGAAGATACACTCACCGCCCGCCGCGTAACACGCGGCGGGCGGTTCGGTATGAGGAAACCTACCAAAGAAAATACGCCGCGGCGCGGGTTTTTAATAGTTTATTTTGAAATAATCGAGGAGGCGCTTGAATTTGTCCTGCGCGGCGAGGCAGGTATCGCGAAGGTAACCGCGCTCGGTGCGCCACTCCTTCAGGCCGCGGTAATAAAAAAGTTTCAAGTCCTCGTCAATGATGAACGGCACAATGTTGTATTTCAGACATTCCTTGAAGAGAATGAGCCGCCCGATCCTGCCGTTGCCATCCTGAAACGGGTGAATACACTCAAAGCGGTAGTGAAAATCCAACAGATCGTCGAGCGTCGCCGCGGTTTGCGCGTTGTAGGCGCGGAGGAGTTCCCGCATCCTATCCCCCACTTCCTCGGGGTGCGCCGTGTACATATCCCCGACGGTGTTGGGGAGTTTTTTATAGCCGCCCACCATAAACCACGATTGCCGCGCGTCGGTCGTGCCGTTTTTCAGCGTGCGGTGCAACTCCTTGATGAACGCCTCGGTGAGGGGGCGCTTGGCGTTTTCGATGATGAGGTCGACGCACTTGAAATGGTTGGCCGTCTCCACGATATCATCGACCCGCACCGCGCCGCCATCGAGGCCGACGGTGGCGGTCTCGAAGATGTACCGCGTTTGGTCGTGCGAAAGGCGGCTGCCCTCGATGTGGTTGGAGTTATAAGTGAGGTCGATTTGGACTTTGTGATAGACGCCGCCCGAAAGTTTGGCGTTCTTTTCGGCGGTGAGAACTTCCAACAACGTGGTCGGCTTATTTGATTTTTTGTTGGCGCGGTCGGGCTTTTGCGCGTCCTCGGGGATATTCCAAGTTTTGCCCGCAAGATAAGCGCCGTCAATTTTGCCGAGCGCACAGTAATTCCGCACACTCCGCTCGGATAAATTCCACCTTTTTGCCGTTTCGGCTACGGAAAGATACTTCATTGCCCCCTCCTGCGTACAGTATACCATATTATCGGCAAAAAAGCAATGGAAATTGTGCACGATAGTTTTATTTTTTGCCTATAACGGAAAGACGCGGTTTTTGTGCCCCGCCCCCCTGTGTCCCCCACCCTCCCCGCGCGCAGAGCGCGCGGGGAGGGGGATATTGTTTGGGGGGACTGCGTTTAGGGGAAGATACACTACTTCGTCGCTACGCTCCTCGTGCCGCGCTTAGTAGATAATAGTGCGCGCGTGGCGGTATGAGGGATAGGAAAGTTGGGGGTGGGTGGGTGGGCGGGACGAAGGGCGAGTGGCCTGCATTGGGGGGAAGATACACTCCCTCGCTACGCTCGGTCGGTATGAGGATAAACAAGGTCGGGGTGGGTGGGTGGGACATGAGGGCGGAGAGATAGAAAGATAGAAAGATAGAAAGATAGAAAGATAGAAAAACAACCTTTCAGAAGAAAGGTTGTTTTTGATTTGGTTTGCGCCTTCTCCCCGCACGAATCGGACTTCGTTTTTCGGGATTCTTCGGGGGCTACGCCCCACTCAGAATGACGCAGAAGATGCCTCCTCCCCTACCCCTCCCCCGCGGAGCGGGAGAGGGTGAATTGGGGAAGGTTGTTTTTTGTTCACGGCTTAAAGCCGATCAGAGTGCGGAAAGCGATCAGGTCGCCGCGGTGAACGTGATGGATTGAACGTAAGTGGCGTTTTTAACAGTTTTTTCAACCGAAATCAGTTTCTCGCCAGTGCCTGTAATCGTGTATTCCACCGTGTAGAGCTTATAGTCGCCTTCCCCCGCTTGCGTGGTGGCAGTTCCTGCTGCGCACTCCACACCATCCGCCTTGACCGTCAGCTTATTGGCATTATGTGTAGCCTCATTCGTAGAAACAAACACAATCGTTACCTTGGTGAACGAGCCAGTCAGCATAATTTTACCTGTGCTTGCCTTGAATTGAATGACATCGTATGAGCCTTGTTTACTTACCATGACATCCGACGTAACAATGGAATAGCCACTTTGATTTACAGCCTCATGCACGCCATCATAGTCGGCATAGGCTTTTCCATCCCCGCTCAGTTTTGTAATGGAGGCCTTTGTCAATTCAAGGTTTCCTGTCCCTGCGGCCAAACGCTGAGCAATCTTAACGGTTGCGGTTTCGCTCTTTGTAGCGCTATTCAACGTTGCGGTAATGGTGACATCGACAGTGCTCTCTTGTGCACCATGGGTGACGGTATACTGAGCAAGCGCCGTAGTGCCAACCTTGAAGTCGAGCGTAACGCCCGTAACGGTGGAAGCGGGTGCTGTAATCGTATCCGTTCCGAAGGGAACCGTAAGCGCATCCAACGTCGCCTTTGCCGCCTTAGCCGCTGCCTCGGCCTTCTGGGCATCGGTTCTCGAATCCGTATAGGCCTTGGCAGTGGGATAATCATTGTCTTTCTTGGCCATTTCAGCCGTTCCGTTATAATTCTGCAAATAACCGTAAACCGTGATCGCGGATTTTGTAGAAAGGTCATCTGCAAGTAAATGACCCCCCCCCGTGCTATCGGGTTTCAGATAGTATACGAGAAGCGCATCGTCTTTTGCCGTCGTCGCGGTATCGCCAACATAGACATTCGACCAGTTGCCGAAGCTCGCGCTCCAACTTCCAGCGTCGACAACATAACCCTTCACATAAACCTGTGTCGTGCTAAAATTGCCACTCGACAACGCCTTGGCAACGACAATCGCTTCGCTCGGCGTGTAAGGCAACTCCGCAGAACCATCGTTGGGCTTCGCAACCACAAAGATGAAGTTCCTTGTCGCGGTCTTGGCATCGCCGCCTTCGCCAACCGTCACGGAAGCCGTAAGCGTGTAGTGATACTCTGTTGCGTCTGTCGGAATGTTCTTGATTTGAAGCTTGTTCCCGTCGTTGAGCGCAGCATAGGTGCTCGAGTTATCATCCGTGCTATTAAGCGACCAGGTGACAACGTGGGCGGCAGTGGCATCGTACGAATTGTATGTGTTCAGCAGGAGGCCGTCGCCATTCGTGGCGGTAATTCTCGCCGGGATATCTTCGAGGTGATCCACTATCCAATTCGCCTTGGCTTCGTTATCCATCGTGCTGACAGTACCGAATATACCACGGAAGTTGCTACCACCTGTCAGATACTTTGTTTCACTTGCGGAGAAGGTGGTAAATGTGCTGTATGTGCCGACATAGTACACTTTCCCCGAAATCTTCGTCCAGGTGAACACTTTAAGCGTATCATCCCACGTCCACTTTGCGGTAGATGTAGCCACATAGGTGATCTGGTGGTCATCGTTCAACTCAAGGAACTTGCCATCGTTGGTGTTGCCCGCGCTGTGAACTTTGATCGTCCAACCATCGGTAGCCTGCGTGAGGACGTACTTCGCCGCCTTAGCGGGATCTTCCGTCGTCGCACCGAAGTTGCCATCTTTGAGACCCGTCGAATACAGCCACTTGCCGAGGTTGGCCTGGTAGAGACCGTATACATAATCGACGTTTTGTTGAAGAGGAGACGCCTCTTCCAACATAGCGGTGAGCGCGGCCGCAACCTTGACTTTGAAGTTGACCGTTGCGGGCGTTGCATTTCCGCAGGAAATCGTCGCCACGAAGGTGATATCGGTCGCTTCCCGAGGAAGCGAAAGCACCTTTGCCTTGTTGCCAACGATCGTGAGCCAAGGATAGTCAGGCGCATTTCTTACCGACCAAGTAATGGTAGTGCCGTGCGTGAGGAAGCTATCGGAGAGCAACGCGTGCTCGCCTGCATCCGAAATGTCGGAAATCGTCTCGTTGCGAAGAGACTTCTTGACGGTATCTACAAGATCCCGCGCATCGGCATCCCAATTGTGAATCCTGAAGAAGCTGTAATACGTCTTTTGGTTGAGCGTATAGGTGACTTGGATATCGTAGTTCTTCTCCTGCTTGATCGGCTTAACGGTGAACGTGCCGCCATTGATAGAAACGGTGGGACTGCTGACGCTCTTCCCTGCCAAATGGTAGGAGATAGCGACATCGCCGGACGTCGTAGGCATGGTATAGGTCTGGGTGGCGCTGCCCGTGATGAGCTTATCGGTGAAGTTCTTATCGACCTCTTTCTGCACCGCTGCGACCGCCGTCTTGAGGGTGGAAGCATCCGGATAGGAAGTGGCTTCCGTAGCGTCTGTCTTGACAATGTCGCTTGCGGTGACGGGCTGGATCTGGAGACCCGTGATGGGATCGCCGCTCGTGTAGCAGCCGAGGAGACCGGTCACGTTGACGATAGAGCCATCGGGAATGGTATCGTAGAGAGCGAGGATGCCGTTAAGAACCGCGTCGTCCTTGATCACATACTTGGAAAGTCTCACGGGGATGGTGATCGTTGTATCGCCGACCTTATTCGTCAAGTTGAACAACGTAGAGTCGGTCTTGGTCGCCTTTACGGGACTGCCGTTGTTCTTTACATATTCCACTTTCCAGCCGTTGAGTTTTACATAGGTGCTCTCACGCCACAAAGCGGAAGGCACGCGGGAAAGCACATCGACGTCGAAATCGTAGACGTAATCGCGAGGGTTGATCGCCTCTTTGCTCGTATCGACCGTGCCCGTGCCTACCTGCTTGCCCGTGGTCTCCCAAAGGCCGCTGTAGCACGTCGTCTTGTTGCCCTTGACGGAGACATAAGCGCCCTCTTTGAAGTTTTCGAGATCCGCCTTGCTCTTGAGACCGACCTGGTACATATAGTAGCCGCACTTCGTTTCCTCATCCATCATGAAGAAGGTTGCGGTGAGGCCGTAGGTCGCATCCTCCTTCGCTTCCACGATGTACAATACGCGACCGCTGATCTCCACGGGGTAATCCGAGCGGGAATAGAAACGGAATATACGCTGCAAGCCTTCGAGCTCAGGTGCAACGGAGAGCGCGTAAGGCTGGGTAGCCGTTTGCGCCGTGGTGCTGCCGGTAGGCGTGTAGCTGAAGGTGGCCTTGAGCTGGACATCCGCAATGTCATCCCCCGGCGTAACGACCGCTTTGGTGCCCGCCTGGTCGATATTGATGAAGTCATGATATTCCGTATCCGCAGTCCACGAGATGGTCGCAGTCTTATCCTTGTACTGCGTCGACGTTTCAAGCGTGAAATCCTTGGAAACAGCCGTGCCCTTCTGCGCGAATGTGAAGTTATCGATGAACGTATAGACGCTGAGTTCGTCGACGCGGACGGTGAAGTCTTTGGACGCACTGCCCGCCGAAATGGTGAGCTTGACGGGCGTTACTTCCGCCTGCAACGTGACTTTGGCGTTGTAATTGTTCGCGTCTGTACCCTCTTCGATCGCGATCGCCGCAGTGTTGTCCGACGTCCATGTGACGGAAACTGCGTTATCCTTGCCGATCTTTTTGGGCAGAGTAAAGTCTTTTTCGATAAGTTGCTGATCCTGCGGAAGAATGTACATCTTGATCGCATCCGACGCGGATACACCGCCACCGCACGCCACAGCGCCGATGAGGCAGGCAACCATCGTTAAGACCATCAACCCAATCAGAGCCAGTCTTTTTTTGCTTCTCATGTCGTTTCTCCTTATTTTTATTTGATATTGATGTTATTGTAGTTCGCGATCGTGAGCACAGTATCGCTCGCCGTGAACTTGTAACAACCGCTGATAGAGAGCGTCGTCCCCTGCGTTATTGCATTGTTGTAGCCCTGCGGAACGGTCACCTTGAAGGTGAATTCCGCTTCGGGTTCGCCCTCGTCGATCACAGGCGCTGTGCCCGTGAACGTGAGTGTAGTACCGTCGAGAGACGCAGATGTCACCGAGACGTAGCCATAGCAATTCGACGACTGTTTTGCCGTAAATTGCTTGTTTTCCGCATCGAAAATCGAATAATAGGAAATTTGCGAGAGCCACGTTCTATCTTCCGTCTTTTTCGCACCGATGCCGCTTTCCAACGTTACGCCCGAAATTTGCCATGCGCTATCGCGCTCCTGCAAAAAGCCCACAATGTGATAGAGATCACCCACACGCATATTGGAGGCGGAATCATCGGAATATCCGGCAAACAGTTTGAGCGTGTACACCGCGCCCGCATCATACTGGGCGATGGTGAGCGTGACCGAACCGCTCGACGATGTGGTGCGATCGGACACATACGCTATGACGCGCACCCGCATACTATCCTTGTAGTTCGTGGGATTTTCCTGCAAATCTTTGAGGGAAATATCCTCTATCTTGGTATCGTACAGGGGATCGTCAAGTTTGGAGAATACGCGGAGTTCTATCCCGCGGGCGAATTTTTCCGCCTTTTGGAAATAGGTATAATACGCCTTCTCCGAACTTTCTTTATTCTTGGAATAGCCGTTCTCCACCAATTCGAGGTTGAGGCACTTGAAATCGTCCTTCTCCGTCTTGTACCAGACGTAGCACAGAGAACGCTGGCCGACGGAATCCTTATCGGGAACGCCGCCGCTGGCGGATTCGAGAACGATCTGCGTTGCCGCGTGCAAGCGTTCGTTGGTGAACTTGCTCGCCGCCTTGCCCCACTTTTCCACGCCGGAGGTGCTTTCAGGCGTGTCCACGCCCTGATAGCGCACGGTGATGGTCGACCCGCTCTCCACCAAAGTGAAAGTCGTGGTATCGCCATCGGTCGTATCGCCGATCAGTTGCGCTACACCAATGCCGTCGGAACTCACCAGGTTTTTCCCCTCGAAACTCTTTGTGAGCTTGAGGGACTTTGTGATATCGTCGAAGTGTTCGGTGTTATCGGCGATCCCGCGCCCGCCGCACGCCGTTAAGGCGCAACTTACCGAAAGTACCGCGATAGCACACATTACCAACATTGTTTTGAATGACTTTTTCATCACTTTAGCCTGAATTTACTGTTGGGCTGCCGGATTGCCGCCGCAAGCCTTGACAGCATCCGTAAGTGCTCTCTCGGCAGTCTTTTGTCCGAGCAAGACATACTGCACAACGCTCGTCATCTGCGCACGCGCCGTTGTAGAGCCGACAAACGCGGGAGAGGTGAAGTAACGATCGGTAAGTTTTTTTGCCGTATTCGCCGCCGCAGCAACGACCTTCTTCGTAGCGTTGAGGGAGGCGTGCGTATCGGGGTCTTTCCCGGTGAGGAATTCTGCATAATACGCATTCTCGTAGACATCTTCACGCATGGGATTGTAGCCGCTCGCCATGGCAAATTTCGCCTGGAACTCGACCGCAAGCAATTCCTTGACGAACTGGAAGGTCATGATCTCTTTCTCGCTGGGATTGGTCGCGCCGTTTCCGCCGCTGAGCATGACAAGGGAAGGCCCTTGGCTGATGCACTCGGCGTGGAGTTCTTCCGTACCGTCATTATCCGCATCACGATAGACGCCGGGGATGGGAGCAACGCCCGTCGTGAAGAGGTCACCGCCGGATTGGTTGCTCGCGCCGCCAGAAGAGCCGATGCAGAACACAAGACCGCCAGCCTCTGGCCCCTTGATGAAGAGTGCACTCGTGTAGCTGCCGTAGATCTGCTGCGTGGTGATGTACTGCTTTGCATAATAGTTATCATCGAACCCGCTGATTGAGGTCAGCCACTCTATCGCCCCCGGATTATTGAAGAGGAAGTGGTTGCCTTCCGTCGGGCTGGTGTAATTGAAGCCCATCTGCTGTGCCATCGTGATGAACCAGTTGGCTTCGCTGTCGTAACCGAGAGGCGTGCAGTTCGGCCACTCAGCCTTGGCCTTTGCGCAGATGTCCCAAAGTTCGTCCCACGTTTCGGGGACATCCACTTCAAGGGTTTCGAGCGCCTTGGGATTATAGTACAGGAGCTCGGTGGATTTTACGAAGGGAAGCGTGATAAGCGCGTCGGCGGGAAGATTGGCCGCTTCGGGAACTGTATACATTGACGCTTTTCCTTCTTCGAAGTAACCCGGAATGAACTGCGCGACTTCCTCTTCGGTGAAGCCGATGCGGTCAACCGTGCCCTGTTCCTCGCCTGCCGTGTAGGAGTAAGATTGCTCACTCACAAGGTACTTATTCATATTCACAACTGTGCCGGATTCAAGGTATTGCGCAACGTGGTCGGCGTAGCAATACGCAAGGTCGGGTTGCAAACCGGCCGTCAGGTCGGAACGCACCTTACTCAAAACGTCATCATAGCCACCGGGCTGCGTATGTTCAACTGTCCAGCCGGGATACTTTTCTTCAAAGTTAGCGATCGCGGTGTCCGTTTCATTGGCAAGCGCATCGCCCTGAGAAGAATAGAAGACGATCGTGTGGTCGTAATCCGTCCCGCTACCGCACGCAGCAAACGCGACGCAACCTGTCACCGCGATACAACATGCCAACGCAACTGTTAAAAACTTCTTCATCTCTTTCTCCTTTTTTTATTTTATCTCCACCGTACCGTCGGGATACGGAGAAAATCGAACTTTTGTATTGCCTTATTAACCCTTTGTGCCGCTCTTGGATACGCCGCGCATGATGTAACGGCGGCAGAATATGAACAGGATGAGCAACGGCAAACTAACCATGCAGACCGCCGCCATCTTGAGCGTATCGAGCGACATCGAGTTGCCGTAGATGCCGCCGTACAGCGTCCAATCCGTTCCCCAAGGGCTGGTCGGCTGCAAACGGTCGACAAAGCCGCCCGTTACCCAGTTGGTGATCATCTGCCAAGGCGCTGTGTTGACGAGGCGAGGCCAGATATAACTGTTCCATGTACCGATAAAGCGCAGCAGCGTGATGGAGATCAGCGTGGGCGCGGTGAGCGGGATCATGACTTTGAGAAGATAACCCATATCGCTCAGCCCATCCACCTTTGCCGCTTGATACAGCGAGTTGGGGATCTGCATGAAGTTGTTTCTCAAAAGGTAGATGTAGTACACGCTGACGAGGAACGGCAAAATCAACACGGTGTAGGAGTTCTTCATTTGAAGCTGGGAAACCGTGATGTAGTTGGAGATCGTGAACAGTTCGCCGGGGATCATCATCGTAGCGAGCATAAGCCCGAACAACGCGTTTTTGCCCTTGAAGTCCATCCGCGCGAAGGCGTAAGCCGTGATGACGATGACCACCAATCCCAACAGCGTGGACAAGAGTCCGACGACGAGCGTATTGATGAGGATCTGCTGGAAGGTCGCCCCACCGCGCGCCGTAGATGTCGTCTGATGGAAGATCATCCAATAGTTTTTCCATTGGAACGTATGCGGGAAGAATGTGGGCACCGATTCGCGGAATTCCGTTTCCGTTTTGACGGAAGAGATGATCATCCAATAGAACGGAAGGAAGGCGAGCACAGCGCAAATTGTAAGAAACAGATAGACAAGCACATTTTTTGTGATGTGCCGCACCCTTTCCATGCGCTTTTCTCTTTCGGCGTCAAAGCCGGAATCGCCCGCGGAAAGATCCCATACGCCGACTTTTGCCGCCGGCATTTTGCTTTCCCGCACCATGCGGAATAGTTTAACGATAAGGATAATGCTGGCGATGATGCCTGCGATGACCAAGATGACCATCAAAGCGACCACCCAGCCTCCTGCACCGGAACTTAACAATAAATCAGACATTCTCTCTCCTCCTTATCTGTATGTGGTCCGCTTTTTGGTGATTTTGTTGTTGAAGAACGTGATGATCATGATGATGATGAAGAGGATCAACGAACCCGCAAACGCGTAGCCCGTCTGCCCGAGTTCGATGTAGTTGTACAAATACCCGACCATCGTACCCATATCGTAGTCCTGCCCCATCGTATCGCCGAACAGACCGATGATCGCCGAATACTGCTTCATGCCGCCCATGATGCCCGTCACCAAGAGGTAACTGATCTGCGGCATGATCATAGGCGCGGTGATCTTCCAGAGCGTCGTCCAACGGCTTGCGCCGTCCACCTTGGCTGCGTCGTAATACTGCTTGTTGATGGATTGCATCGCGCTGAACAAGATGAGGATCTTGAAGGGCAGCCCCGACCATACTTCGTAGATGATGGCGACGATATATTTTGCCCATGGAATACTTAAACTGCCGAGTTGCCAGTGCGGCGATGTGAGCCCTACCCAGTCGATGGGCTTTACGCCGAACCAGCCGAGCACAATATTCACAAGACCCACGGTCTCGGTGTTACTTGACGTACCGATGATTTTGAAGAAGGTAGCAAACACGGCGCCCATTGCGAGCGCGTTGGTAAGATACGGCAGGAAAAGAATGGTTTGATAGGCTTTCTGGATCCGTTTGATGGAATTGAGCGCCACTGCAATGAGGAGCGCAAGGAGCGTGGACAGCGGAACGGATATAAAGGTGAGGAGCAACGTATTCACGAGGCACTGCACGAAACTCGCGCCGCCCGTGCCCGTATCTCCGTTCAAAACGCGGACAAAGTTATCGACGCCCCAGCCGTTGAATTTGCCCGTCATATCCGAATAGCCTTGCTTGAAGGAGTTGATGAACGCCGCAATGATGGGATAGAAGGTAAAGACCGCCATCAGAAGGAGCGCGGGCAAGACGAACAGCCAGCCGCTCTGCGTTTTGAGGCCGCGGCGGAAACGCTCGCCGCGGGAAAGTTGCGGGCCTTCCGCCATGCGCGCCTTTTTCTCCGCACGTCCCGCCTTGGTGAAGACGTAGAAAAAGTCCTTGATCGCCGTATACTTATCGACGAACCACCCCTTGATGCGGAGACCGCGGTCGACAAAGAACTGCACAAACTTGTTGTGCTTCTTCGGGGGCGCTCCCGCTATCGCACCGACGTTGGCATTATTCTCTTCCATTACTCAACCTCTCTCTCGTTTCTGCGTCGTACAAAGACAGTTTGTTGGGTTTGATGTTGAATTTCAGCGCTCCGAGTTCTGCGGGCAGTTCCGCAGCGCCGCCGATGATGCACTTGACGCCCGGTTTTTCGGAATTTGTATGCGCGGCGGCGAGGGTCTTGCTCCCCTCCCCTTCCTCGATACTGTTCACCTGCAGGGTGAGCGCGCCGTTTTCGTCATACACGAACCCGTCGGGGCAAATGCCGATGTAGACTTCGCGATCCTCAAGCTGCGTATCCGCAACGGCCTCTTCGCCGATGTAGATCTTTCCGCCCTCGATCTTGCCCTTGAACACGTTGGCGGGGTACTTCACTCTCTCCTCCGTCGCCGCGCTGAACAGGAACAGTTTGTTGGGCTTGACGTTGAATTTCAATTGATTGCTTGCGGGCAATACGATGTCGCTATCGATGATGCTACGCACGATGGGCTTTGTGGAACACTCGTGCGAGGCGACCACCGATTTATCTCTGCCCATGACCTCGATGTGATCGACGTTGAGGGTAAACGCGCCGTTCGCGTCGTAGATGAACCCTTCGGGGCGGATGCCGACGAACACATCCTGATCGTCGTAAGGGGTCTCCCACGGCGCTTCCCCGATGGCCTCTTCGCCGATGTAGACCTTGCCGCCCGCGATTTTTCCCTTAAAAATATTAATAGGCGGCGTCCCGAGGAAGTTTGCGACGAACAAATTGTTGGGATCATCGTAAATATCCTGCGGTGCGCCGACCTGTTGCACGATGCCGAGTTTCATGACGACCATCGTATCACAAATACTCATCGCCTCTTCCTGATCGTGAGTGACGAATACCGTAGTAATGCCCGTAGTGCGCTGAATACGCTTGATCTCTTCGCGCGTCTGTAAACGCAAGCGGGCGTCGAGGTTGGAGAGAGGCTCGTCCAATAAGAGAACGTTGGGCATCTTCACGAGAGCGCGCGCAATGGCAACACGCTGCTGCTGGCCGCCGGAGAGCTCGCTGGGCTTGCGCGCCATTAGGTCTTCGATCTGAACGAGCCGCGCCGCATCCAGTGCGCGGGCGTTCCCCTCTTCCTTCTTGATACGCATATTATCGAGCGGGAAGCGGATATTCTGCTGCACCGTCATATGGGGATACAGCGCGTAGTTCTGGAACACCAAACCGACGCCGCGCTTTTCGGCGGCGAGCGTGGTCACATCCTGATCGTCAAACAGAATCTTGCCCGACGAGGGACTTTCCAGACCGCTCAACATGAAGAGCGTTGTGGACTTGCCGCAACCGGAAGGCCCGAGCAGCCCCACAAGCCCGCCCGAAGGAATCTCAATGTTCATGTCCTCCACGGCGTGCACGGCTTTCCCGCCTCTGTTGCGGCTGGGGAAGATCTTGGTCAGGTGCTGAATTGATATCCTCATATGCTTTCAACCTCACGTTTGACTATTTTTATTGTTGTTTCCATTTGATAGCCCTCGACTTCCAGATTGTCGGGCAGATCCACGGGCGCATAACTGCGATCGATGTCGATAAACGGGTTGACGTATATCCCCGCCTTTATGCGCAGCGTCGCGGTATAACCTTCCGCTTTCAGCAGGGTGAACACCGCCTCTTCCCCGTCGCGGGAGTACTTGATCTCCACGCTGCCGTTAAATTCCGGCACATCGGTAAGATCCAATTTGAGCGTCACCATGCAAAAGTAATCGTGGCCAAACACTTCCTCTTTCTTGGGCGCTTTCTTTCCCTTGCGCGGGATCTTGCACACCTTGAACAAAAACCATTGGAAAAACTTGATGATGAGGTGCGATCCCAAGATGAAGTCCGCTATGATGTAGATAGCGACGAAGTATATAATAATGAAAGGGATCGCCTTGTTGTTGGCGCGGCTGTTCACTTCCTTGGCCGCCGCCTTGTATTCCTCCGAATTCGCGGTGACTTCGCAATCGTCTGTCGCGCCGAGGTTGTCCGTCACCGATTTGACGTAATCGTTGCGCTTACTGATGAGCGCGTTGAGATCTTCCTCAGAAATATCCGCCTTGTTCCCGTCCGCGACCCATTGGTTGTAGGCCGCGATATCGCCGAAACAATCGAAGAAGGCGCTTTGAAAGGTGAGAGCCTGTTTCGCCTCGGCGGTGAACACCGTGTTGCCCGTTCTGTCGGTAAACGCAAACGATTTGGCGGAGGAAACGTCGCTGTCACGGATCTCCAAAACGACGAACCCGTTTTGCTCGTAGGCGGAGATGCCGTCGTTCTTCCCGTCCCCGTTGGAATCGTAGTCGAGGAGGGGCAAAACCTTTTCTTCGCCGTCCGCGGTCGTCACCCGAAGCGACGTCTTGTTGTCCTCTTTTGAAAATACGTCGTACCTGTTTTCGATGCCGTACACATACCCTTCGTAGCACTTGTACAACATTCCGTGGGTCAGCCCACCCGGGGAAGTTTCGCCCTCTTTTGCGCCCTGCCTGTCGTAGACTTCCATCACCGTCTCGTACAGGATGACGCCGCCGCCCCCTTCGAATTTACAGTCGAGCGCGGGAGTTCTCTTGAACCCGATTGGCTCTGTAAGCACAACGCCCGTAATAAAATCTTCGTTACTAAGGGCGTTTCTGACGACTTCTGCGGGGGTCGTGAACGTTGCAAAGTACCCCGGCAGGGTCAGCGAGAATACGATCCCTATGCCGAACGTAAAGATGAAATAGACGATCGTCGCAAAAATCTTACTTTTCTTCATTCTCTATCGGCTCGGCAGGCGCTTCCGCCGCGGGAGTTTCCGCTCCCTCCTGTTCCGCACCTTCTGCGGAAGGCTCTTCCGTTGTCGGCGCCCCGTCTGTCCGCTGCACGTTGGATTTGAACGCGACCTCTCTCTTTTTCAGGTTTTCGCGCTGTTCTTTATACTGCTTCTTGTTGAAAACGGGGATCAGAAAATAGACGATAACGCAGAGCGCAATGATCGCCCCGAGCACGATAAAGAAGATGATATCCACCTGTTTCAGCGAGTTCAGCGCCAGCAGACCGGTCATGTTTTTCTTCCTCCCTATGCGTTTGCGGATTTGCGCCGCGCGGCGCGGCACGCATCCCTTTTTACGACAAATTACACTACGATTGGATTATATCATTTTCGGTCGAATAAGTCAAGACTAATTCGAACATTTTTTGATAAAAAAATTATCAAAAAATCATAAAAATCCTATCATTTTTTTATTGAATGTATCATTTTGACGAAAATAATTCACTTTTTCAATCAAATTCTGTTATAAAGTTACACTGTAAGGCGCGCCCGATTTGCCGCAAAACCACCCTTTTTCCGCACGGTGCGACGCATCTTACACGCCGCCCGCGCGCTGTAAAAGAACCCTCACGCGCCCCAGATATCGTCCGCCCACTGTGCGTAGTCGATGAAGGGATTGCGGTTGCCCTGGATTTTGTAGACTTCCTCGTTGCGCTTCGTCTCGATCGCGTCCACGGGGTCGGCTGAATTCCATTTGAGGAGAAGCGCAAACGCCGCTTCCTCCGAACTTGCCGCGATGATATTCGTAATGGGCAACGTACTGAAAAATCTGCTACTTCCGTTCCCGTTTGTCGTCCCGTGTACGTTTTCGTAGGAGTTATAGTGGATATAGACGTACAGGACGATGCGTGCGACATCCCCCTTCACGTTATCGAGTGGCTCGAACACGCCGTCCGCATGGTGTCCGCCGATTTGGGAATTTGCGCCGCTCGTCGTCTTGGAATAGACCGCGCCGCCGTTTGTGACTTCGCCGAACTTATCGTTGCCGCGCGTGCCGTTCATCTCTTTTTCGGAGGGGCGGATATGGTGCAGATCGGCGCCGCCGCCTTCCTTTCCCCAAAGTTGTCTGCCCGAACTGTCTTTGGAAAGGCTCTGCGGCCAAACGTGCTCACGGTTCCACGTCCCCGCGGCGTTACTGGTTCCGATATAGGTTGTAATGGTCTCGTGCGTGTAGAACTCAACGATACCGCTCTCTTCGTTCAGCGCTGGGTCGGTGACCGTCGCATAGTCTCTGCAATCGCTGTAACTCGTGTAACGGGTATGCGTCGTGGTGATGAGGTCGTGCAGTTGCCCGAGGAGTGCCGTCCCCGACGTCGCGGTAATCGGCACATAATATGTCTCCGTCCCCGCGGGGAGTTGGGGCGTTGTACTGCCGTTCCCTCCGCCGCCTCCGCCACCGCCTCCGCCATCGTCGGGAGGGTTTGAAAGCGGCGGATCTTCGGGGGGCGGCTCGGTCTTATTGCACGCCGCCAGCGCACAGACGCCGCAAAGAAGCGCTGTGGCGAGAAGAAAAGATAAAATTGTCTTAAAGAGATTCCGCACGGGTTTTTTCCTCCTGTGTTTTCGCCTGTTCCGCCCTGTATTTCAGCCAGCACTTTCTGCACATCGCAACGTAGCGGTCGTTGCCGCCGAGGAGAACCTGTGAACCCTCCGTCACGATGCGCCCGCTATCGTCGAGGCGGGCATTGACCGTCGCCTTCGCGCCGCAGGTGCACACCGATTTGATCTCGGAGATGGACTCCGCAATTTCAAACAGCCGCTTGCTTCCCGGGAAGAGATGGGTCGTGAAGTCGGTGGATAGCCCGAAGCAGAGCACGGGAATATTTTTATCGATGACGATATCGGCGAGTTCATCCACCTGCTCGGGCGCTAAAAATTGGCACTCGTCCACGATGATGACATCGCAGTCGGAATACTTTTTTTCGTACAGGTCGTAGAGGTTTTCCCCTTTCCCGACGGCGATGGCGTCCTGATATAGCCCGATGCGCGATTTGACGACGGTCGCGCCGTCCCGCGTATCGATGGCGGGCTTTAATAGGAGCACCTTCATGTTGCGCTCTTCGTAGTTGAACTTGGTGATGAGCGCCTGCGCCGTCTTGGAGCACCCCATCGCGCCGAATTTGAAGTATAACTTTGCCATGGTTTTAATCCACGATATCGTAAACGAGCGGCTCGTCGGCGGGCTTTTCGCTTCCGATCACAGTCGCGGCGAGCAGTTTTTCCTCCGCTGCCGCAAAGGAAGCTGCATTGTCGGAGTACAGCGTTGCGATCTCCTCCCCCTCTTTCACGGCGTCGCCCGTCTTTTTCTTTAAGATAATGCCCGCGGAGTAGTCGATGGCGTCCTCTGCGGTGTTGCGCCCCGCGCCGAGCGCAAGGCTCGAAAGCCCGTAGGCCTCGGTATCCACGCTCTGGATGTAGCCGCTGCTCCTGCTCAAAACCGTGTGCGAATATTTCGCCTTTTTGAAGGTCTCGGGGTGCAGGATGAGTTCGGCGTTCCCGCCCTGCGCGGCGACCGTCTCCGCAAGTTTTTTGAGTGCGCTCCCGTCCGCAACGGCGCGCCGTGCGAGTTCTTCGCACGTTTCGGGTGTGCCCTTGCCCGCGAGCGAGAGCATATAGCCCGCAAGCGTCATGCAGACTTCGGTAAAGTCTGCCGGCCCGCGTCCCTGCAACGTCTCCACCGCCTCGATGACTTCAAGCGAATTGCCGATGGCGTAGCCCAAAGGCCTGTCCATATTGGTGATGAGCGCGACCATCTTTTTGCCCGCGTTCTTGCCGATATCCACCATGAGCTTGGCGAGTTCGCGGCTTTTTTCCACGCTCTTCATGAACGACCCGCTGCCCGTCTTTACGTCCAGAACGATGCAGTCGTCGTCGGCGGCAAGTTTTTTGCCCATGATGCTCGCTGCGATGAGGGGCATACTGTCCACCGTCGCCGTCACATCGCGGAGGGCATACAGTTTTTTATCGGCGGGCGCGAACTGTCTGGACTGCCCCACAATGGCAAGCCCGATCTTGTTGACCTGCGCGATGAATTCCTCTTCGGAAAGCGTCGTACGGAAGCCGTCGATGGCTTCGAGTTTATCCACCGTGCCGCCCGTGTGCCCGAGGCCGCGGCCGCTCATCTTGGCGACCTTCACGCCGTACGAGGCCACGATGGGCGCAACGACGAGGCTGGTCTTATCCCCCACGCCGCCCGTGGAGTGCTTATCCACGCGGATGCCGTTGATGGCGGAAAATTCAAGCCTGTCGCCCGAATCGCGCACGGCGAACGTCAGATCGCACGTCTCGCGCACCGTCATGCCCTTGAAATAGATGGCCATGCACAGTGCGGAGATCTGATAGTCGGGAATGCTCCCGTCCGTCACGCCGCGGATGAAAAACGCGATCTCCTCGGTGGAGAGTTCTCCCCCGTCGCGCTTCTTTTTGATGATGTCGTACATTCTCATACTCGTTCCCCCTTATTCTGTTCGGCGCTACGGCGCTCTGTACCCCGCCTTGACATACTCCGCCACGAGGTCGCGCGCATAGATATTTTCGTCCAGCCGCGCAACTTCCTCGATGTGGTTGGGCGCATAGGTGGAAGTATAACTATCTATTATAATGTAATAGTACTCGTCGTCGGCAAAATCGCTCGCAACGAGCGCGCCGTCGCCGTATTTATAATAGTTCTGTTTGTAGTTGATAAAGTTGCTCTTTAAGAAGTTCCCCTTGATCTTCCCGAGCACGATGGAATTGTCGAAGGGCATGAGGGAGAAGAGATCGGCGTAGGTGACGTCTCCCTTCGCAAGGTCGTAGGGACTGCGCATTTTCAGATATCCGCCGCCGAGCGTGATATCATACTGCGCGCCCCACTCCTCTTTTCCTTTTTTATAGTAGAGTTCCGCCACCTTGTCCGCGATGTCGGCTGAATCCCACTCCGCAAAATTCTGCCCCAAGACGGTATTGTAGGGGTCGTCCTCGGGGAAGTATTTATCGTAGAGGTTTTCCACGACGGGATCGTCCTTGAGCGAACTCTTGGCATAGTCCTTGCTTTGGATGAGTTTGGGCGTGACCGTAAAGTCGCCGCGCCCGTCAAAGGTGACTTCGGCGCTGCAGATCGCCCTGTTCTCGCCGCCGCCCTGCAGGTGATAGACGCCGTATTCGTCCTTCAAAATGTATTGCTGGTGGGTGTGCCCCTCGAACACGAGGTCGACGTACCCGTCCGAGAGCGAGGTATCATACCACCCCATATCGCCGTCCGTCACATTGTTGACGCCCGAAGAGGAAAATCTTTCGCCGCCGTCGTGAATGGAATAGACGATGAAGTCGCACCCCTCGTCCTCGCGCAGGCGGGTGGACTCCGCCTTGACGAGCGCCGTAAGATCGCTGCCCGTCGCAAAATACAGCCCCTTTTGAAATTCGCCCGAGATGGAGGAGAGGCAGTCGCCGATGGCGCCGATGACCCCCACCTTCACGCCCGCCTTTTCGACGACGACGGAGGGCTTGCAGTAACTCGCTGGCGCGCCGTTATACTCCACATTGATGGCAAGGAAGGGAAACTCGGCAAGTTCGCTGTTGGGTTGCAAGACGTCCGGCCCCCAATCGTATTCGTGGTTGCCGAGCGTCATGGAGACAAACCCCACGTCGTTCATCCACTCCGTCATGAGCGCGCCCTTGTTGGAGGAGGATTCCACCGTGCCCTGCCACATATCGCCCGAGGAGAGCAAGATCTCTTCGCGCGACGGGTTGGTATACAAATTTTTGATGTAGGTCGTAAATTCGTCCAAGCCGGGCTGGGTATCGGTATCCATGAACTTGCCGTGCAGATCGTTGACGGCGATCAAGGTGAGTTTACCCCCGCTCTCCCCGCCGCACGCCGCAAGCGCCGCGCTCGAAAGAAGCACGGCTGTAAACAGGGCTGCGGTTATGATAAAGCGTTTTTTCATGCGCGTTTACAAATTGTCCGATGTGAACGAGAACGGCAACAGCTCTCCGAGGGTATAGGCCTTGAAATTTTCGGGCGTTCCGAGCAAAATTTTGAAATCCGCAGGGCAGAATTCGGCGATGACCTGCCTGCAAACCCCGCAGGGCGCGGTGAACGGCGCGGTCTCCCCCGTCCGTCCGCCGACGATGGCGATGGCTTCGAATTCCCGCTCCCCCTC
The DNA here is from genome assembly GCA_947625095.1 of uncultured Clostridia bacterium. Classification (GTDB taxonomy): domain Bacteria; phylum Bacillota; class Clostridia; order Christensenellales; family Borkfalkiaceae; genus Gallimonas. The sequence continues at coordinate 64,097 of CANQMX010000001.1, forward strand.
GCTCACCGCCTTAAAGATCGCGGTGCGTTCGGCGCAGTTGGTGGCGGAATAGCCCGCGTTCTCCACGTTGCAGCCCATATAGAGGTTGCCGCTTTTGGTAAGGAGTGCCGCCCCCACGCGGAAATTTGAATAGGGGCAATAGGAATAGTTGCGCGCGTCCTGCGCCGCCTGCATCAGTTCTCTATCCGTCATTTCAGTACTTCCTTCAAGAAACTTTCGCCGCTCGTTGTTTCCTTGTCAACGCCGAAATATTCCAGAACGGTGGCGGAGATATCGGAAAAGGTCGGGCGAATTCCCAAATTGACGCCGTTTTTGATGGGGTCGCCGTAGATGAGCATGGGCGTATATTCGCGCGAATGGTCTGTGGAGGGCGTCGAGGGATCGCACCCGTGGTCGGCGGTGATGAGGAGCACGTCGTCCTTTTGCATCTTCGGCAGGAATTCGCTCAAAAACCCGTCGAATTCCGTCGCCGCCGCGGCATAGCCCGCCACGTCGTTTCTGTGGCCGTACTTCATATCGAAATCGACGAGGTTGACAAAGCACAGCCCCTCGAAGTCGCGCCCCTGTATCTCCTTCGTCACCTGCATACCGTTCGCGTTGGAGACGGTGCGGTTGCTCTCCGAAACGCCGCTCCCCGCAAAGATATCGTAGATCTTGCCGACGGAAATGGTGGCATACCCCGCCTTTTGCAGCAGGTTGAGCATGGTATCCGCGGGCGGAACGAGGGAGAAGTCGTGCCTGTTGGAGGTGCGCGTAAAGGGATATTCCCCCGTGAACGGACGGGCGATGACCCGCCCCACGCCGTGCTCGCCCTTGAGCATTGCACGCGCGATCTCACAATATTTGTAGAGTTCCTTCACGGGCACAACGTCCTCGTGCGCCGCGATCTGGAACACGCTGTCCGCCGAGGTATACACGATGAGCGCGCCCGTTTCCACGTGCTCGCGCCCGTAGTCGCGGATGACGTCCGTCCCCGAGTAGGGCTTGTTGCACAGCACCTTGCGCCCCGTCTTTTTCTCAAACTCCTCGATGACTTCGGGCGGGAAGCCGTCGGGGTAGGTCGGGAGCGGGTCGGGCGAAATGATGCCCGCGATCTCCCAATGCCCGATGGTCGTATCCTTGCCCATCGACTTTTCCGTCATCTTGCAATAACTTGCCGCGGGGCTTTTTACGCCACCGCCCACGCCGTCGATATTGAACAGCCCGAGTTTTGTCAGATTGGGGCAGTTGAAATTGGGGTGGTTGCGGATCGCGCCGAGGGTATCGCTCCCCTCGTCGTGCCACTTGTAGGCGTCGGGCAGTTCCCCCACACCGAAACTGTCGAGTACGATCAAAAACAATCTCTTTGCCATATTTTCCTCTCGGCGCGCCCCGCGCGCCGCCTTTATATCCCTTATATATAAATGTTACGCGAGTTCGAGCGCGATCTTCATCATCGCCGTAAAGGAGTTCTGCCGCTCCTCGGCGGTGGTGTTCTCCTCGGGGTGGATGAAGCTGTCGCTCACGGTGCAGATGCAGAGCGCCTTCTTGCCCGCACGCGCCGCGTTGCAGTAGAGCGCCGCGCTCTCCATCTCCACGCCTAAGACCCCCATCTTCGCCCACTGCATCCCGCTCTCAGAATCGTCATAGAACATATCCGAAGAAAAGATGTTCCCCACCTTGTAGCGCACGCCCGCCTCTTCGCAGAGGTCGGCAGCGTGGCGGAGGAGGTCAAAATCGGCGATGGGGCAGAAAGTCCCGGGCAGATTGTACTGCTGGGCGTAGTTGCCGTTGGTGCACGCGCCCTGCGCCAAAATGATATCCCGCACGTGCAGATCCTTATCGAATGAGCCGCATGAGCCGATGCGGATGATGTTCTCCACGCCGTAGAAGTTGAAAAGTTCGTAGGAATAGATGCCGATGGCGGGCTGTCCCATGCCCGAGGCCATCACGGATACCCTCTTCCCCTTGTACGTGCCCGTAAAGCCGTTCACCCCGCGCACATTGTTCACGAGGACGGGGTTTTCGAGGAAGTTTTCCGCGATGAATTTGGAGCGCAGCGGGTCGCCGGGCATCAGCACGGTCGGGGCAAAGTCGCCGTATTTCGCCGCGATGTGCGGCGTGGGAATGTTCTTGTGTTCGCTCATAGTAAATTTTCCTCTTTCACGATTTTTACGATGCGGGAAGTGCCCAGCCTGTCCGCGCCGAGGGAAATAAACTTCTCCGCGTCGGCAATAGAGCCGATGCCCCCCGCCGCCTTGATCTTGATGTTCAGGTTATTTTTGTCGATCTCCTCCTTGAAGATCTCCACGTCGCGGAAGGTCGCGCCCGCCTTGGAAAATCCCGTCGAGGTCTTGATGAAGTCTGCCCCCGCGAGGGCGACGAGGTGGGGCGCCATGCGCAATTCGAGTTCATTGAGAAGGCAGGCCTCAACGATGACCTTCAAAATTTTGCCTTCGCAGCAACTCTTCACGAGTTTGATCTCGTCGCGGACGGCTTCATAGTGGCGCGCCTTCATCTCGCCGATGTTGATGACCATATCGACCTCATCCGCCCCGAGGCTGACCGCTTCGGCGGCCTCGGTGTATTTGGACATCGGGGTGTTGTACCCGTTGGGAAAGCCGATGACCGTGCAGATGGGAAGTTTGTCGCCCACATAATCCTTCGCCTGCTTCACATAGCAGGGCGGAATACAAACGGAAGCGGTGCCGTACTTCACGCCGTCATCGATGAGCGCCTTGATGTCCTCCCATGTCGCCGTCACCGAAAGCTGCGTGTGGTCGCACCGCTTCAAGATTTCTCTGATATCCATAAAATTCTCCTTGTGAATAAATCCTTTTCCATTATATCGGAGAACGCCCCTTTTGTCAATGGAAAAGTGAAAAAAATTTCGTTATTTTTTTACATTTTTTTATAAAAATTCACATTGTGCACAACAATGCGCCCCGATTTTGGCAAAAATAAGCGATATTTTTGCATTTTGTTACAAAATAAACAATTTTTTGAAAAAGCGCGTCGGCGGCAAAAAACGCACAAAAAACCGCGCGTAAACTTTTCGAAAGCGCGCATACTGTGTGCGGAGGGAAACATGATAGAACACGATACGATAGAACTGCTGCGCGAATGTGACGCAGGCATCCAAATGGGCATTTCGGCCATCGACGAGGTGAAGGACCACGCGCAAAAGGCGGATTTCCGCACCATGCTCGACGACTACCAACGGGAGTACGCCCAACTGCAAAACGAAATTCAGGGCATCCTGCACAAGTATCACGACGAGGGCAAAGATCCCAACCCCGTCGCCAAGGGCATGGCGTGGCTCAAGACCAACGTCATGATGGCGGTCAAGGAGACGGACGAGGAGATCGCCAACCTTCTCACCGACGGCTGCAACATGGGCATCAAATCGCTCAACAAATACTTGAACGACTACGCCGCCGCCGACGAGCGGGCTCAAGACATCACCCGCCGCCTCATCGAGTTGCAGGACAGGCAGTTGAAGGAACTCGAACGATATTTGTAAACGGTATTTGCAGTAACTATCCCCCACTAAAGTGGGGGCTTTAATTATTGGTGAAGGTAAATTATACTATCAAGTGCACCGGGTGTGGGGATAAAAAAAGTAGTTCAAACGGAAGTCTGTGTTATAATAGAGTGTGCAAAACCAAATCACAACACAGGAGATCCGAATGAACTACCACCATCTTACCATAGAAGAACGCGCTTGTCTACGAAAATACTACAATGAAGGGCTAAGTTTTCGGAAAATAGCAAAATTATTGGGGCGAAGTCCGAGCACGATCTCCCGGGAGATCGGCAGGAACTATACGCACCGATATGAGTATAACACCTATTATCCCCATACGGCACAGAAGAAATATCTGTTCCGCAGGTCGTTCTGCCACAGGGGAATGTTTTGGGATGAGGAAGTCACGGATTATATCACGGAGAAGTTATCTCTGACATGGTCTCCCGAACAGATCTCAAAGACGCCGTGCAAATTGAAGATGCCTTCCTTTAAGACGATCTACCGCTGGTTATATGAGGGATATGTGGCGAAGGGAGATGTAAAGAAACTGCGAAGGAAGGGAAAGACGAAGAAGTGGCTCGGGGACAGAGGGAAGTATACGGCGGGGAAGAGTATACGGAAACGGGATAAGAGCGTATATACGCGGGAAGAGTTCGGGCATTGGGAAGCGGATACGGTAGTGAGCGGGCGAGGGAAGAGCAAGGCGTGTTTTGCGACGCTTGCAGAGAGGAAAACGAGGTTTTACATAGCGGTTAAGATCCCCAACCGAAGCGGGGAGGAAATGGCGAAGGCGGTGATCGCCGCACTCTCCCAACTTCCTCAAGGGGCGGTAAAGTCAATTACGTGCGACCGTGGAAGCGAGTTCTCGCATTGGAAAGAGATAGAAGAGGCGTTGCATTGTTCCGTCTACTTTGCCGATCCCTATTGTGCATGGCAGAAGGGAACGAATGAAAACCTGAACGGGCTGCTTCTGGAATTCTATCCCAAAGGGCATAACCTTTCCCATGTGAGCGACAAAACCCTAAAAAAGAATCTGGCGCTTCTCAACACCAGACCCAAAAAAATCCTTTCCTTCCAAACTCCGCAACTTCTCTTTGACCTAAATCTCCTATACTGTTGCACTTAGTTTGACAATTCACTTCGGTACTCCGCTTCGCTCCGTCCCGTTCCCCGTTAAAATTTGAGCCGCCCGCGGCAGAGCCGCGGGCGGCGCGATCTTTTCCATGATTATAGGCGTCGCCCCAAAGCGCCGCCCTCCAAATCGTCGCCCCAAAGCGCCCCTTTTTCCCTACTCCTCCGCGGGACGGTACTTCATGGCGTAAACTTCCTTTGCCGTCCATTTTGCGCCTTTCAGCGTCCTGCCGCGGGTATTTGTGCCGTCGATGGGCACTTCCTCGGTGGAAAGTTCTGTCATGCCGCCGTCGTCCTTCACCACGGCGAGCATATACGGCACTGTCACATAGTTCGCAAAGAGCACGCTGTCGCCCTTCAGCGAGGCGATCTGCACCCCTTTGCGGTAGCGGGGGAGGCTGTCGATCTGCGCGGCGATGACGCGTTTGAACCTGCCGCCCGAGATGGCGACGACGATCTCCCCCTCGCCGTCGATCTGCGAGGCAAACAGCACCTCGTCGTCCTCTTTCAGATTCATGCCCTTCACGCCGCCCGCAATGCGTCCCTGCAGGGGGATATCGTCCTTCTTCGCGTTGAGGCACATTCCGCCCTTTGTCACAAAGAACACGGTCACGCCCTCCTCTTCGCGGTCGTCCTGCACGGCGAGCACCGCGTCACCCTCGTTGAGGCGGATGGCGGGGAAATTCTTTTTGGCGACGTCGTATTCGCTCCACGCCGTCTTTTTGAGCATACCCTTTTGGGTGATAAACAGCACGTTCCCCTCGTTCCCCTCGGCGCGGAACACGGCGACGGGCTTCTCCCCCTTCGCGGCCTCTTCGTTGAGGTCGGCAAGGGCATACCCGCCCTCGGAAAACTTTTTCAGAATGTCGTCGCCGTACAGGCGGTAGCAGTTGCCGCGGTCGGAGAACACCAGCATCTGCTCATCCGAGCGCATGGACGTGCTCTCGACGATCACCGCGCCCTTCTTGGAGTTGTCGCCGATGATTTTGTTGGATTGGTTAAAGTTCTTCTCGGTCACGCATTTCAGTTTCCCGTCGGCGGTGATGCACACGAGGCTGGGCTGTCCGGGTTCGCGGATATCCGCACGTTCCGCTCCCGCCTCCTCCTCGCTGAACACGAGCACAGACTTCCTCGGCGTCCTGTATTTCTTCTTGATCTCGAGGATCTCCTCCTTCACCACGTTCAGCTGTGCGCGCTGGCTGTTGACGATCTCGGTGAGTTTTTTGATGAGCTCTTTCAGCCCCTTCAACTCCTCTTCGAGTTTGAAAACTTCGAGTTTGGTGAGCCGCGCGAGGCGCAGATCGAGGATGGCCTGCGCCTGTTTTTCGGAGAGCTCAAACCGCTTCTTCAATTTTTCGCGCGCGTCGGCGGTGCTGTCCGCGCCCTTGATGATCTTGATGACCTCGTCGATGTTTCTGACGGCGATGATAAGCCCTTCCAAGATGTGGCATCTGTCCTTTGCCTGCGCCAGGTCGAACCGTGTGCGGCGGAGCACCACCTCGCGCTGGTAGTTCACATAGTAGCGGATGATGTCCAGCAGTTTCATCTGCATGGGTTTGCCGCCCGCGATCGCCACCATGTTCATGCCGAAGGTCGTCTCGAGGTCGGTGTATTTATACAGCAATTTGAGGATCTTATCGATATTGGCGTCCTGTCCGCGCACCTCGATGACGGCGCGCATCCCCGAGCGGTCGCTCTCATCCGTCACCTTGGAGATGGCGGCGAATTCCTCCTTCTTCTCCTCTTTGAGTTCGGCGATCTTGCGGAGCAGCGCCGATTTATTCACCTGATAGGGAAGTTCGGTGATGACGATGTACCTTCTGTCCCCTTCGCCCTCCTCCACGCGCACCTTGGCGCGGAGGGTGATCCTTCCCTTGCCCGTCTTATAGGCCTCGTTCAGTTCGTTTGCGATGATGTACCCGCCCGTCGGAAAATCGGGCGCGGGGATATACTTCAACATCTCGTTGAGGGTGATGCGGGGGTTGTCGATGTAGGCGACGACGCCGTCGATGCACTCGGAGAGGTTGTGGGGGGGAATGTTGGTCGCCAGCCCCACGGCGATGCCCGAAGCGCCGTTCACGAGCAGGTTGGGAAAGCGCCCGGGAAGCATATCGGGTTCTTTGAGGCTGTCGTCGAAGTTGAGGGAGAAGGGTACGGTGTTCTTATCGAGGTCGCGCAGCAGTTCGAGGGCGAGCGGTTCCAGCCTCGCCTCGGTGTAGCGCATGGCGGCGGCGGGGTCGCCGTCCACCGAGCCGAAATTCCCGTGCCCGTTGACGAGCGTTCTGCCCATGTTGAAGTCCTGCGCCATGCGCACCATGGCGTCGTACACCGAACTGTCGCCGTGCGGGTGATACTTGCCCATGCAGTCGCCGACGATGCGCGCCGATTTCTTGTGCGGCTTGTCGGGCATCAGCCCCATCTCGTACATGGTATACAGGATTCTCCTCTGCACGGGCTTCAAGCCGTCCTCCACGCGGGGGAGCGCCCGGTCGAGAATGACGAATTCCGCATACGGCAGCATGGCCTGCGGCAGCACGTCCTCGAGGGGTGTGATGTATAAATTGCCCTTGGGCGCGGACATGGTGGCCTCATTCTTCTTCATTGCCGTCCTCCTTCTTCCTCGAGGGGTGTGATGTATAAATTGCCCTTGGGCGCGGACATGGTAGCCTCATTCTTCTTCATTGCCGTCCTCCTTCTTCATCTTCACTCTGTCCATAAAGGCGTCCTCTTTGTTGAAGTTGGCGTGCCTGTTCAAAAATTCCTTTCTGCCCTCCACGTTGTCGCCCATGAGGGTGGTGATCATCGCGTCGGCGGCGACGGCGTCCTCCACCGTCACCTGCGTGAGGTTGCGCCGCTCGGGGTCCATCGTCGTTTTCCACAGTTGCTCGGCGCTCATCTCGCCCAGCCCCTTGTACCGCTGGATGAGGTAGCCCCTCCCCACCTTCTCGATCTTCTCCTGCAATTCGTTGTCGTCGTAGGCGTATTCCTCCACGCTCGAATTCTGCTTGTACACCTTGTAGAGGGGGGGCATACCTATGTAGACGTGTCCCTCATTGACGAGCGGCCGCATATAGCGGAAGAAGAAGGTGAGCAAGATGCAGCGGATATGGAAGCCGTCCTGGTCGGCGTCCGAGAGGATGATGACCTTGTGGTAGTTGAGTTTATCGAGGTTGAAATCGCTCCCGATGCCCGCGCCGAGCGCCGAGATCATCGTGCGGATCTCCTCGTTGGCGAGCACCTGGTCGAGCCGCTTTTTCTCCACGTTCAGGGGCTTTCCGCGCAGGGGGAGGATGGCTTGGAAGGAGCGGATACGCGCCTGTTTTGCAGTGCCGCCCGCCGAGTCCCCCTCCACGATGAAGAGTTCGTTGAGTTCGGGCTTCTTGCCCGTCGAGGCGGCAAGTTTTCCGACGAGGGTCAGGTTATCGATGCTGTTCTTGGCGCGCGCCGTGTCCTTGGCCTGCCGCGCCGCGATGCGCACGCGCGCCGCCCCCTGCGCCTTTTTGATGATCTCCTCAAACGCGCGGCGGAACTTGGGGTCGGCGGCAAGCGTTTTCAGCCCCTCCACCGTCACGGCCTCCACGGGCGACTTCGCCTCGGGGTTGCCGAGTTTGGTCTTTGTCTGTCCCTCGAACTGCACGTTCTTCATCTTGATGGAGAGCACGGCGGTCAAGCCCTCGCGGAAGTCGTCGCCGAGGAAATTGGGGTCTTTGTCCTTGATGAGTTTATTGTCCCGCGCGTAGTCGTTGAGCATACGCGTCAGCCCCGAGCGGAAGCCCACCTCGTGGAAGCCGCCCTCGGGCGTGGGGATATTGTTGACGAAGGAAAAGAGGTTCTCGGAATATTCGGAGGAGTGCTGGATGGCGAATTCCACCAGAATGCCATCCCGCTCGCCGCGGTAGTAGAGCGGCTTATTGTAGAGTTTGGTCTTTTCCTGGTTGAGGAAGGTCGCAAAGTCGGCGATGCCGCCGTCGTAGCGGTAGGTCACGGAGTACGGCTCGGTCGCGCCCATGAGGTCGAGCTGCACATTGCTCTCTCCCCCCTCCTCTTCGCCCTCGCCCTGCGCAAAGTACTCGTTGCGGGTGATGCGCTCGTCGGTGAGGGTAATGGACAGCCCCTTGTTGAGAAAAGCCAATTCGCGAAGTCTCCGCTGCACCGTCTCCAACGAGAAATCCACGGTGGAAAACACCGTGTCGTCGGGCATGAAGTGCACAAACGTGCCGTGCCGCTTGGTGTGCTGCTTCATATCGGTCAAAGGGCCGGTGGGCACGCCCGATTCGACCTTCCCCTTCTTCTCGTCGTAGTACGAATGAAAGCCCATCTGCCACGTCTTGCCGTCCTTATAGACGCGCACGTTCAGCCACTTGGAGAGGGCGTTGGTGACGGAGGCGCCCACGCCGTGCAAGCCACCCGAAAAGGAGTAGTTGTGCTCGTCGAACTTGCCGCCCGCGTGCAGTTGGGTGAACACGACCTGCACGCCCGAGACCTTGGTCTTGGGGTGGATGTCGGTGGGGATGCCCCGCCCGTTGTCCTCCACGGATGCGCTGCCGTCCTTGTAGAGGCGGATATCTATCTTATCCGCAAAGCCGTTCGCGGCCTCGTCGATGGCGTTATCCACGATCTCCCAGAGGATGTGGTGAAGTCCCCTCGCGCCCGTCGAGCCGATGTACATTCCGGGGCGGAGGCGCACGGCCTCCAACCCTTCCAGAATGGTGATGTCGCTGGCGTCATAATGCCGTTCTTCCATAGTTACCTCGTAAGTGCCATAATTCCGTAGTGATTATACCACATTTTGCGCCCGATTGCAATACATTTCCCGCATTTTGTGTCAATTCCCCCTTCCGCCTTGCCGATCCTCATCCCGCCCGCAGGGAGTGTATCTTGCCCCCCTCGTTCCTCGCGTCATTCTGCCCCGCCCACCCTTCCGCGTCATTCTGTCCCGCCCGCACTATTGTTGACTAAGGGCGGCACGAGCGCGTAGCGCGAAGTAGGGAAAAGAAGAATCCCGATGTACGAAGTCCGTCCCACCAAAAAAAGCGGAGACCGCTCTCCGCTTTTGCCCTTTTTGCAATTTTCCTCTTCTTTCTATGCCGTCTGCTGCGCGCCCGTCAGAACGGCGATCACCCGCGCATAATAGGCGTTTTGTTCAAATCCCGCGCCCTCGATGGCGGAAAGCAATTTGCCGCAAAACTGCGCGTCCTTTTTGGAGGCGGCGGCAACAGAAAGCGCGGCGGCGGGGTTGCCCTCGGGGAACGCCGTACCCGTCTCGGCGACCGCAAAGGCGATGGCGTCCTCCTTGCCAAGCCCGTACTTCATGCAGGCGGCGCGCCCCATCACATAGTCGCGGAGGGAGTAGGCGGGAATGCCCTCCCCCGTGGGCACGGAGGCCTCCTTGCAGTACGCTTCGAACTTTTCCCCTTCCGCCTCGATCTTTGCAAAGCGCTCCTCGGCGCGGGTGTAATTTTCGTCCTCCGCCGCGATCAGAAAGGAGCGGACAAGGCAGTCGACGTCCCCCGAACGCTCGTATTCCTGAAAGGCGTAGTCCCCGCTGATGGTATCCATCCCCATGGAGGCGGTGAACTTCATCATCGCATAGGGCGCGCACAGGGAGACGATCCCGAAGATCGAGATGGCAAGCACGACGGCGATCGCCAGCGTGATGAGTGCGGTTTTCAAAATTGTTTTCTTCATCGGTACAGTTGCTCGCTCGCAAGTTTCATTCATTTTACCATACGCGCGCCGAAATTGCAACCGAATACGGGGAAAAAGTCATGGGGCGGCGGAGAATTTCATATGGTATTCCTGTCATGAAGCATAAATTTTTCCGTCTCGCCCTTCTCCTTCCCGCCCTCCTCTTGCCCGCGCTTGCGGCGTGCGGCGGCGGGTACGATTATTCCAAACACCTCTCCGAAGTCCGCTCGGATATCTTCTGCGCGGAGACGGAGGAATTTTCCGTCACCCTCAGCTGTGTCTCGCGCGAGTACCCCTATTCCGCCGACGGCGTCGCCTCGCCCATGCGCAAGATCGTGGAGATCTCCCTCTCCCCCGCCGAAAACACCGCGGCAGAGTACAGCGTATTCGTGCTCGGGGAAAACGGAGAGCAAGTTCTCGGCGGCGAGGCCTCCTTCCGCAACTTCGCGGGCGATTGGTATTTTTCCCAGAGCGTGGAAAGTTTCCCCCAGACGAGCATCTCCCTCCGCGTGACGTGGGGCGAAAACGTGCGAGAACTCACGGCGACCTCGGTGAAAAACGAAAATACGCTCTCCCCCGAAGCGGCGCTCGTCCGCGCGGTGGAACATGAGCGCGAACTTGTGGAGCGGCTCACGGTGGACGGCGCGTTCCGCGGCGAATTTTATGTGCGCCTTCTCAGGCGCGACAAAAATTATTACTACGTCGGCGTCATGGATCGCGCGGGCGGGGTCGTCGCCCTCCTCCTCGACGGCGAGACGGGCGAGGTGCTCGCGCGGCGGGAAAATTGAGAAAATCCGCCTGCCCGCATTTTTCCGCAGTTGACAAGCGCAAAGTTTCGCGCTATACTGAAAGGGAAAAATTTTCGGGAGGGCGCCATGACGCGGAAGGGATATCGCAGGGCGAAGATCGCTTTGAGCATTTTTCTCGCCTTTTTCCTCTTTTTGTTTTGCGTCGCAACGGGGCTTCTCATCGCCTCGCTCCTCGTCGACAGAACGGCGCACCGCATCCCCGCCTACCCGCGCGAGGATATCTCCGCCCTCGTCGCCAAACCGGAATGGAGCGAGGAGGACTACAACACCATCTACTTGCAGACGGGGCTGGGAAAACCTGCCGCCGACGCCCTCAGAGCAAAGGGCGCGACGGGCGACCTCCTCCTCTACCAGGACGACCTCTTCTTCGAGGGCGACCTCGTCCACGAATTCACCGTGGACACCGTGACGACCCTCCACGATATGCTTTACGAAAAGGGCACGGAAAAATTGCACCGCGCAAAATTCGCGCCCCTTGAAGAGGGCGACGTCATCGTCTCCTCCTCCTGCCATACGGTGGGCTGGCGCAACGGCCACGCCGCGCTCGTCACGAACGCCTCCTCCCAAAACGTGCTCGAATCCCTCGCGCTCGGCTTGAAGAGCCAAATTTCGTACGGAGGCGCAGTCTGGTTTGCAGAGGCCGCGAACTTCATCGTGCTCCGCCTGAAAGGCGCGACAAAGGAGGAGCGCAAAGAAATTGCCACGCGCGCTGCGAGCGAACTTTTGGGCGTGGATTACTCGCTGACGGTGGGCATTTTCTCCCCCAAGGATCAGTGCAAGAACGGCGCAAAGGCCAAGGGCACAAACTGCGCCCACCTCGTGTGGCAGGCGTACAAAAATTTCGGCTACGATATCGATGGCGACGGCGGCCTCATCTGCACCGTGCACGACATTGCGCAAAGCGACCTCTTCGAGGTGGTGCAGGTGTACGGCTTCGACCCGCAAAACATCTGGTAAAATTTTCGGTATATTGAATAACATATTTTTGATTCCTTTTCCGCCGCGCGCGCGTTCCCCCCGAAGGGGGGAACGCGCGCGCGGCGGAAAAGGAATTTTTGTTATGGCGCGCCGCTCTCGCGTTTTCTTTTTTCATACTTTCATTATATCATATTCAATAAATTATAAAGCGACATATGCCATGTTTTTTGAAAAAATTTTCAAAAATTTTGCGCCCCGCGGCAGAGCCGCGGGGCGCGTGAGTGTATGAGGGATGGAGGAGTAACACCCCTTCCGTCACCTACGGTGACACCCACCCCTCCAAGGGGTGGGCAAGGGCTGCCCCTCCCCCTGCGTCCCCCTCCCCGCGGCAGAGCCGCGGGGAGGGGGATAAGATACACTCCCTGCGGTCGGTATGAGGAGGGCTGGACTTCGCCCATCGGGATTCTTCTTTCCCCTACTTCGCGCTACGCGCTACTTCGGCGCGATGCGCCTCGTGCCACGCTTAGTCGGCAATAGCGCGCGCGGGACAGAATGACGCGTATACAAACGCGGGACGGAATGACACGCGACACCCCTTCCGTCACCTACGGTGACCCCACCCCTTGGAGGGGTGGGCAATGGCTGCCCCCTCCCCGCGGCAGAGCCGCGGGGAGGGGGATAAGATACACTCCCTGCGGTCGGTATGAGGAGGGCTGGACTTCGCCCATCGGGATTCTTCTTTTCCCCACTTCGGCGCTACGCGCTACTTCGGCGCGATGCGCCTCGTGCCACGCTTAGTCGGCAATAGTGCGCGTGGGACAGAATGACGCGTATACAAGCGCGGGGCGGAATGACACGCGACACCCCTTCCGTCACCTACGGTGACACCCACCCCTCTTAGGGGTGGGCAAGAGTTGCCCCTCCCCCTGTGTCCCCCTCCCCGCGGCTTCGCCGCGGGGAGGGGGGGATAAGATGCACAAAAAATTAGGGGGCGAATTGGATGAGGATCTGGTTCTGAACGTAGAGCCACTCTTCCTTGATGCGCGTGATATCGCCCACCGTCTCCATGAACTGCGCCGTCTTTTTCAGCGCCGACGCAAAATCCTCCCTCCAATCGCTGCCGAACGCCGCTTTGTACTTTTCGGCGGAGATCCCCTCCGAAGTGCGAAGGGCGAGCATGACGAACTCGAATTTGGCGTCCGCCTCCTCCACCTTCTCGTTTTCGACGACGGGCAAAAAGCCGGACAAAATGCACTTGATGTACTCATCCAAATTCATGGTGTTGGTGAACCGCCTTCCGTAGAAAAAGGAACTCGCCGAGACGCCGAAGCCGATGTACTCCCCCCGCCGCCAATAGTTCAGATTATGGCGACTTTCGTACCCCTTCCTGCAAAAATTGCTCACCTCGTAGCGGGTAAAGCCCGCCTCCTTCAAGAGCGAATAGCCGTAGTCATACAGTTCGCGCACCTCGTCGCCGTCGGGCAGTTCGCCGTTCAGATATTGCGTGTAAATGGGCGTGCCGTCCTCGGGCGTCAAAGCGTACATACTGATGTGCTTTGCGCCGCTCCCCACCGCGATGGCGATGGTCTTTCTGACGTCCTCCTTGGTCTGCCCGCGAAGCCCCAGCATGACGTCCGCCGAGAAGTTTTCCCCCTTCAAAAGGGAGGTGCAGTAGAGGTAGTCGCGCACTGTATGGATGCGGCCGAGCTCTTGCAGTTGCCCGTCGATGGCCGTCTGCAAGCCGATGGAAAAGCGGTCGACGCCCGCCCGCTTGTAGGTGGCGATCTTATTTTCGTTCACCGTGCCGGGGTTCATCTCGATGGTGACTTCGGGATTTTTGGCGAGTTTGAACAGCTTTTTTATCTGCTTCATCGCGCCGTAGATGTAGGCGGGGTCGATGACCGACGGCGTGCCGCCGCCGATATACACCGTGTCGAAGGTGACGCCCTTGAGTTCCTCCGCGCGAAGCCCCATCTCCTTGTAGAGGCACGCCATATACGCCTCGGCAAAGTTCAGTTTGTCGGGGAAGGACGTAAAATCGCAGTAGGTGCACTTGTGCTTGCAGAACGGAATGTGGATATAGATACCGGGCATATGACTCCTTTCGCAAATTTCTTTTTATATTACGCCCTGCGGGCGGCATATGTGGGAAGATTCACTCACCCCCTGCGGGGGTTCGGAATGAGGGTCGGGGTGGGCAATTATTTCCCGTCCCAACAATATTTTGCCATGTCGACGTAGCCGTTTTTGACTTCTACACCCTCGCTTTCGAGGAGGCGCGCCTGCACATCCATGCCGCCGAAGGCGAACGCGGGAGCGAGCCGGCCCTCGCGGTTGACGACGCGGTGACAGGGCACGACGACGGGCGTGGGGTTGCGGTGCAGGGCATTGCCCACAAGGCGGCTTGCGCGGGGGCGGCCGATGGCAAAAGCAATCATGCCGTAGGTGACGACTTTTCCCCGCGGTACGGTCTTTACATATTCATAGACGGCTTGGTCGAAGGTCATGGGTATTCCTCAAATTAAACTGCAAAAACTGACAATATATTGCAAATTCTACTGTGGGTAGAGTTGGATGGGCGAAAGGAGAGTGTCCCCACCCCCCTCCCTAGGAGGGGGCGGACGGAAATTATTTATCCTTATTCGTCTTTAATATCTGCATGAAAACTTCGCTGGGAACTTCGACCGTGCCGATCTGGCGCATACGCTTCTTGCCCTCTTTCTGCTTTTCGAGCAGTTTCTTCTTGCGCGTGATGTCGCCGCCGTAGCACTTGGCGAGCACGTCCTTCCGCACCGCCTTCACCGTCTCGCGGGCGATGATCTTTCCCCCGATCGCCGCCTGCACGGGGATCTCGAAGAGTTGCCGCGGGATGGCGTCTTTCAAGTTTTCGCACAGCATCCGTCCGCGCGCGTACGCCCTGTCTTCGTGCACGATGGTGGAGAGCGCGTCGCACGCATCGCCGTTCAACAGAATATCCAACTTGACGAGTTTGCTCCGCTCGTAGCCCGCGATCTCATAGTCGAAACTCGCGTACCCCTTGGTGCGCGATTTCAGTTCATCGAAAAAGTCGTACACGATCTCGTTGAGGGGCAGGCGGTATTCGAGCTTCACCCGCCGCGTATCGAGGTAGGTCATATCCTTGAACACCCCGCGCTTATCCTGGCACAAGTCCATGACAGAACCCAGATAGTCGGGCGGGGAGTACACCTCCGCCTTGACGATCGGCTCTTCCATATACTCGATCTCCGCCGCGGGCGGCAGGTGCGAGGGGTTGTCCACGAAAAATTCGCTGCCGTCCGTCTTGTGCACGAGATAGGAGACCGACGGCGCGGTGGTGATGATGTCGAGGTTGAATTCGCGCTCGATGCGCTCTTGGATGATCTCCATGTGCAAAAGCCCCAAAAAGCCGCAGCGGAAGCCGAAGCCGAGAGCGACGGAGTTATCCGGCTCGAAGGTGAGCGAGGCGTCGTTGAGCTTCAACTTCAAGATGGCCTCTTTGAGGTCGAGGAACTTGCTTCCGTCAAGGGGATAGATGCCGCAAAAGACGACGGGCTGAACCTTTTTGTAGCCCGGCAGAGGCTCTGCGGCGGGGCGGTCGGCGCTGATGACGGTATCGCCGACGGCGACGTCCTCGATGGATTTGATGGAGGCGGCGATGTAGCCCACCTCCCCTGCCAGCAAAATTTGCTTGGGTTGGAGGCGGGGCGAGAACGCGCCGACCTCGGTGACTTCGTAAATTTTATCCGAGAGGAACGCCTTTACCCGATCCCCCGCCTTGACGGCGCCGTCCTTCATGCGGACAAAGAGGATGACGCCCTTGTAGTTGTCGTAATAACTATCGAAGATGAGCGCCTTTAAGGGGGCTTCGGTATCGCCCTTGGGGGGAGGCACGAACTTGACGACGGCCTCCAACACGTCCTGCATATTTGTGCCCTCTTTTGCCGAGACGCAGGGGGCTTCGGAGCAGTCGAGACCGATGACGTCCTCGATCTCCGCCTTGGTCTCCTCGACGCGGGCGGATTGCAGGTCTATCTTATTGATGACGGGCACGATCTCGAGGTCATTGTCGAGGGCGAGGTAGACGTTGGCGAGCGTCTGCGCCTCTACGCCCTGCGTGGCGTCCACGACGAGCACCGCCCCCTCGCACGCCGCGAGCGAACGGGAGACTTCGTAGGTGAAGTCCACATGGCCGGGCGTATCGATGAGGTTGAATTCGTATTCCTGCCCGTCCTTTGCCGTGTAGAACATCCGCACGGGCGCAAGCTTTATGGTGATGCCGCGCTCGCGCTCGATATCCATGCTGTCCAAGAGTTGCTCTTCCATATCGCGGTGCGCCACCTGCCCCGTGAGTTCCATGATGCGGTCGGCGATGGTCGACTTGCCGTGGTCGATGTGCGCGATGATGCAAAAATTGCGGATGTTTTTGTTTGCCTCTGCCATTTTTTCCGCTCCTTTCCTCGTTTATTATAAATTATCCCGAAAAAATTTGCAACCGCTATTGCAATTCCCGCGCGAATTTGTTACAATGTCGCCATGAATTCATGCGATTTTCTCACCCGCCGCCCCATTGCGCACCGCGGGCTTCATATAGATTTTCCCGAAAACAGCCTCTCCGCCTTCCGCGCCGCCGTGGAACGCGGCTACGCCATTGAGACCGACGTCCGCTTTTCCGCCGACGGGCGGCTCGTCATCTTCCACGACGACGACCTTGCGCGCATGACGGGCGATACGCGCGCCGTGGGGGAATGTTCCGTGCCCGACCTCAAACGCCTGCGCCTTGAAGGAACGGAGGAGCAGATCCCCCTCCTCTCCGAGGCGTTGAAGGCGGTGGGCGGCAAAGTGCCCCTCCTCATCGAGATCAAGAATATGGCGGGCGTGAAGCCCAAGAAAATTGCCGCCGCCCTTGCAAAGGCGCTCGAACACTACGAGGGCGAATTTGCGGTGCAGAGCTTCCAGCCCTTCTATGTAAAGGCCTTCAAAAAACTTCGACCCGACGTGCCGTGCGGCATTTTGGGCACTGCCGAAAAGGGCGCCGCCAAGGGCTTCAAAATGTTTACCATCAAATCGATGCCCTTCAACCCCATCGTAAAGCCCGACTTTATCAGTTACAGAAAAGAGGACTTTTTGCGCAAGAAGGTGCTGCGCTTCAAGCGGACGAAACTCGTGTGGGTGGTGCGCTCCGAGCGCGAAGAGGCGAATTTGCGCAAACACGCCGACAATATCATCTTCGAAAATTACCTGCCGCAATGACCTGCCATGCGGCAGGTTTTTTATGCGCGCCCGTGCCCGCCGCCCGACGGGCGCTTTTTTTGCGCATATGTGCATTTTTACTTGACAAACCCGCCGTTTTGACCGTATAATTGTATAAAAAGGCGGTGCAAGGATGTTGACGCTTGAAAAAATACAAGACGCGGCGGCCGTTCTGAAAAAGGCCATCTACCGCACCGATGTGGTGCCGGCAGGAAGGCTGACCGACGCGTGCGAACTGTACTTAAAACTCGAAAATCTGCAAAAGACAGGCTCTTTCAAACTGCGGGGCGCGTACTATAAAATTTCGCAGCTCAGCGAAGCGGAGAAAAAGTTGGGCGTCATCGCCTGCTCGGCGGGAAACCACGCGCAGGGGGTCGCCCTCGCCGCGACGGAGAACGGCATCCGCTCCCTCATCTGCCTGCCCGAGGGCGCGCCCATCTCCAAGGTGGAGGCCACAAAGCACTACGGCGCGGAGGTGTGCCTCGTGCCCGGGGTGTACGACGACGCCTACCGCCGCGCGCTGGAACTCAAAGAGCAATACGGCTACACCTTTGTGCACCCCTTTGACGATGAGGACGTCATCGCGGGGCAGGGCACGATCGGGTTGGAAATTCTGGAGCAACTCGACGGCGTGGACGCGGTGGTCGCGCCCGTGGGCGGCGGCGGGCTTATCTCGGGGCTGGCGTTTGCCATAAAACAGGTCGCGCCGCACGTGAAGGTGTACGGTGTGCAGGCGGCGGGGGCGCCCTCCATGCTGGCTTCGCTGCGCGACGGGGAGATCGAGGCGCTGCCCTCCGTCTCCACCATCGCCGACGGCATCGCCGTGAAGCAGCCCGGCAGCCTCACCTTCCACTATTGCAAAAAGTACGTCAACGGCATTGTGACCGTGAGCGACGAGGAGATCGCGCGCGCCATTCTCGCCCTCATCGAGCGGGAAAAGGTGGTCGCCGAGGGCGCGGGCGCGACCCCCGTTGCCGCCATCCTCGCGGGCAAACTGCCCGAACTCAAGGGAAAAAAGGTGTGCTGCCTTGTTTCGGGCGGCAACATCGACGTCACCATCCTCTCCCGCGTCATCGACAGAGGGCTTTTAATGTCCGGCAGGAAGTGCACCCTCAACATAGAACTCTTGGATCAGCCCGGGCAACTTGTGGCCGTCTCTAAGATCATTGCGGGGTGCGGCGCGAACGTGACGGGCGTGCACCACGAGCACGGCGCGGAAGGGTCTTCAGTCATCGGGTGCTATTTGCGCATCGACATGGAGACGCGCGACTTTGCGCACATCGCCGAGATCAAGAAAAAATTGAAGGAGGCGGGATTCCGCCTCGCCTGAAAGGAGCGCATATGCAGAAAATTCAGACAAAAAATGCGCCCGCCGCCATCGGGCCGTACTCGCAGGCGGTGAGGGCGAACGGGCTGGTGTTCGTTTCGGGGCAGATCCCCATCGACCCCGCGACGGGAGAACTTGTAGAGGGCGGCATCGCCGAGCAGACGGAGCAAATTTGCAAGAATATTGCGGCGATTTTGGAGGCGGCGGGGCTTTCACTTGCAAGCGTCGTCAAGACGACCTGCCTGCTTGCGGACATGGGCGACTTTGCGGCGTTCAACGCGGTGTACGGGCGGTACTTTCCCGAAAAGCCCGCGCGCGCCTGCTTTGCGGTGAAAGCGCTGCCCAAGGGCGCGCTCGCCGAGGTGGAGGCCGTGGCGGAGGCGTAAGGGCGAGATTTCTCGACGCGCTTCGCTTTTGCTACTTCGCGCTACGCGCTACTTCGGCGCGATGCGCCTCGTGCCACGCTTAGTCGGCAATAGTGCGCGTGGGGCGTGCCGCGCTTAGTAGACGAATGGTGCGCGCGGGACGAAATGACAAAATAGATTTGGGTTTTTGCCGATTGAAATGACAGAAAAACGCGCCCCGCAAGTTGACTTGCGGGGCGCATTTTATCAACTTATTGGAAGTTTTGTAATTTTGGAAGAGGGAGGAATGGACTTCGTTCCTCGGGATTCTTCTTTTCCCTACTTCGCGCTACGCGCTACTTCGGCGCGATGCGCCTCGTGCCACGCTTAGTCGGCAATAGTGCGCGTGGGGCGTGCCGCCCTTAGTCAACAATAGTGCGGGCGGGACAGAATGACGCATTAACCCCCATCCTCTGTGGGCGGGGCGGTATGAGGCACTCCTGTGCCTCATTTGATCTTCCAGATGTGGCAGGCGTAGTCGGCGACGGAGCGGTCGGCGGAGAATTTGCCCGCGGCGCAGAGGTTGAGAAGGCACTTTTTGTAGTACTCCTCTGTGCCGTAACTGCGCAGAAGCCTCTCCTTCGCCTCCACATAACTGCGGAAATCGTAGCACACGAGGTAGCGATCGGGATCGTGCCCCGCAAGCAGGCTATCGTACAGTTTTTTCAACATTCCCGTATCGTCCGTGAACGTGCCGTCGATGAGGGTGGAGACGGCGCGCTTCAAGGCAAGATCCTGCTCCACGAACTCGCGGGGGCAGTAGAACTGTTTAATGGCGGCTACCTCCTCCACCGTCGCGCCGAAGATGCAGTTGTTCTCCTTGCCCGCCTCCTCGCAGATCTCCACATTCGCGCCGTCCAGCGTGCCCAAAGTCACCGTGCCGTTGAGCATGAACTTCATGTTGCTCGTACCGCTCGCCTCCATGCCCGCCATGCTGATCTGCTCGGAGACGTCCGCCGCGCACACGATCTTTTCGGCATACGAGACGTTGTAATTCTGCACGAACACGACGCGCATGACCTTGTTCGTCTCCTCGTCCTCGTTGACGAGGCGGGCGATCTCGTTGATGAATTTGATGATGGCCTTGGCGTTATAGTAGCCGGGCGCGGCCTTCGCACCGAAGATGAAGGCGGTGGGCGGGAAATCCTTAATTGTGCCATCCTTGATGCCGAAGTAGAAATAGAGAATGGCGAGGGCGTTGAGCATCTGCCGCTTGTATTCGTGGAGGCGCTTGACCTGCACGTCGAAGCAGAATTCGGGCGGCACGTTGACCCCCTCGTGCGCCGCGATATAGGCGGAAAGTTTCCTCTTGTTTTCCCCCTTGATGCGGATGAAATCTTGCAATATATTGTCGATAAACGGCCGTAACCCTTCGAGTTGCTTCAAGTCGGTATGCCAGCCCGTGCCTATCTTTTCATCGATGAGGGCGGCCATCTGCGGGTTGTTGAGAAGCAGCCACCTGCGCGGCGTGATGCCGTTTGTGACGTTGACGAACTTCTTGGGGTAGAGTTCGTACCAATTTTTGAACACGTCGGTTTTGAGGATGTTGGTGTGGATCTCGGCGACGCCGTTCACCTTCGCCGCGACGTAGATGGCGAGGTTCGCCATGTGCACCACATTGTCGCGGATGATGTAATATTTGTCCCTGTCAAGCCCCTCTTCCTCCAAGCGGTGCTGGCAGGCGACGATCTCCTCGTACACCTCGGGCAAAAGGTCGGAGAGGGCGAGGGCGTCCCACTTTTCCAAGGCCTCCGCCATGATGGTGTGGTTGGTGAAGTTGAACACCTTATTGCACACCGCAAACGCCTCCTCAAACTCCATGCCCTCCTTTTGGAGCAGGCGCAGAAGTTCGGGAATGGCGAGAACGGGGTGGGTATCGTTAAGCTGGAAGCAATAACTCTTGTCGAGATCTTTGAGTTTCTTCCCCTGCGCCTTGTACTTGCGCAGGATATCTTGTAAAGATGCCGAAACGAGGAAGTACTGCTGCCTCAGGCGCAGAATTTTGCCCACCATGGTGTTGTCGTTGGGGTACAAAACGTCGCAAATTTTGGTGGCGTTGAAGTTTTCGAGCGCCGTCCTGTCCCCCTTCATCTCGTTGAAGGCGTTGAAGTCGAACTCCTGCACGGGTTCGCTCGACCACAGCCGCAGGTTGTTGACGACGCCGTTTTGATAGCCGAACACGGGCATATCGTAGGGCACGGCCTTTACTTTTTGATCGGCGAACTCCACGATGACGGCGTCGCGCTCGCACTTTACGCTCCACGGGTCGCCCCATTGCAGCCAATCGTCCCCCTCCTCGTGCTGATAGCCGTTTACAAAGGTCTGGCGGAAGAGGCCGTAGCGGTAGCGGATGCCGTAGCCGTCGAGGGGGATACCCATCGTCGCCGCGCTCTCCAGATAGCACGCGGCAAGCCTGCCGAGGCCTCCGTTGCCGAGGGCGGCGTCCTCCACCTCCTCGAAGTCATTGAGGTCGCGCCCCACCTTTTTCAGCGCCTCCCTTGCGGCGTCGAGGTAGCCGAGGTTCATGAGGTTGGCGTAGACCGAGCGCCCCATCAAAAATTCGGCGGAAAAGTAGCAGCACCGCTTTTTCTGCGAGTTTCTGCCCGCGTTCCATTCGTCATACGCCTGCACCATGACCGCCTTGGAGACGGCATTGTACAGTTCGCGCGTTCCCGCGCTCCCGTAGTCGCACCCGAAGTCGGCGTGGAGCACCCGTTCCACGCTCTCCGAAAAAGTCTTGTTGTCGATTGCCATAAGTTTCTCCGTGCTCCTTTGAGCATTTTTTCCGACGTACGCGGTATATTCTACCACCTCCGCCGCCAAAAGTCAACTTTTCGTCTCTTCCCCGCGGAAATTCTTTCCGCTTTTGTCAGCCGCAACATTTTCACGACAATTTTTTACAAAGTTATAATTTTCTTTACAATTTATAAATTTCTGTTGAAAAATAAATTCCTTTATGATATAATACGCGTGTGTCAAAGAAGAAGTCCGTCATCACTGCAACGGCGGGCTCAAAAGATAACAACAAGGAGGTTGGTATGGAACACTGCGAAGCGAAATGCGGAACGGCGGAACAGGAGAAAGCGCTTGAAGCCGTCATCGAAGCATCGCGCTCTACGCCCGGTTGCCTCATGCACATTTTGCAAGAGGCGCAGGGCATCTACGGCTATCTTCCCATGCCCGTGCAGAAGAAGATCGCGGAGGGACTTGGGATCTCCCTCTCGGAGGTGTACGGCGTCGTCACCTTTTACGCGCAGTTCTCGCTCAAACCCAAGGGCAAGAACCGCATCAGCGTCTGCCTCGGCACGGCGTGCTATGTGAAAGGCTCGGACAAGATCCTCGAAGAGGTGGAAAAAGAGCTCGGCATCAAGTGCGGCGAATGTACCGAGGACGGGCTGTTCTCCATCGACAGCTGCCGCTGCGTCGGCGCGTGCGGCCTTGCGCCCGTCATGATGGTAGGCGACGAGGTGTACGGCAAACTCACCCCCGATAAGGTGAAGGGCATCCTCGACGGATACAAGGAGGCAAGCAAATGACGGTCAAAGAATTGGACGCGATCCGCGCAAAAAAACAACAGATCATCGACGTGAGAAGGCTCGTGAGAGAGCAGGCCGAAGAGATGGCAAAGCACACCGCCTACCGCAAGCAGGTGCTCGTTTGCGGCGGCACGGGCTGTACCTCCTCCCACTCCAAACAGGTCATCGAACACCTCGAAAAGACGCTCGCCGAGTGCGATATCCACGATGTGCTCGTCGTAAAGACGGGTTGCTTCGGCCTCTGCACCCTCGGCCCTATCATGATCGTCTACCCCGAGGGCGCGTTCTATGCGCAGATGACCCCCGAACACGTGGAGACGGTCGTAAGAAAGCACCTCGTCCCCGGCGGGGAGATCGTCAAGGAACTCCTCTTCCAGGACACGGTGCACCCCGACGGTTCGATCACTCCCTTTGCGGAGACCCCCTTCTACAAAAAGCAAATGCGCATTGCGCTTCGCAACTGCGGCGTCATTGCGGCGGAGGACATTGAAGAGGCCATCGCGGCGGGCGACTATGCCGCCATCGAAAAGGTGCTCACCTCCATGACCCCCGACGACGTCATCAAAGAGGTTTTGGACAGCGGCCTCCGCGGCCGCGGCGGCGCGGGCTTCCCCACCGGCAGAAAGTGGAGCTTTGCGAAGGCCTCGGCGGGCGACGTCAAGTACGTCTGCTGCAATGCCGACGAGGGCGACCCCGGCGCGTTCATGGATCGCTCCGTTCTCGAGGGCGACCCCCACTGCGTCTTAGAGGCCATGACCATCGCTGGCTACGCCATCGGCGCGCATCAGGGCTATATCTACGTCCGCGCGGAGTACCCCATCGCTGTCGAACGCCTCAAAATCGCCATCAAACAGGCGCGCGAGTACGGCCTCCTCGGCAAGAACATTTTAGGGCTCGGCTTTGACTTTGATATCGACATCCGTCTCGGCGCGGGCGCGTTCGTCTGCGGCGAGGAGACCGCGCTCATGACCTCCATCGAGGGCCACCGCGGCGAACCCCGTCCCCGTCCGCCCTTCCCCGCCGTCAAGGGTCTCTTCGGCAAGCCCACCATTCTCAATAACGTCGAAACGTGGGCGAACATCAACCCCATCATCATGAAGGGCGCCGCGTGGTACTCCTCCATCGGCACGGAGAAGAGCAAGGGCACAAAGGTGTTCGCGCTCGGCGGCAAAATTACCAACGTCGGCCTCGTGGAAGTTCCCATGGGCACGACGCTTCGCGACATCATCTACGAGATCGGCGGCGGCATCCCCAACGGCAAGGCATTTAAGGCCGCGCAGACGGGCGGGCCTTCGGGCGGCTGCATCCCCGCAGACCTCATCGATACCCCCATCGACTTCGATAACCTCGTCGCCATCGGCTCGATGATGGGCTCGGGCGGCCTTATCGTCCTCGACGAGGATTCCTGCATGGTGGATATCTCCAAGTTCTACCTCGAATTCACGGCCGACGAAAGCTGCGGAAAGTGCACGCCCTGCCGCATCGGCACGCGCCGCCTTCTCGACCTTCTCACCAAAATTACCGAGGGCAAGGGCGAACCCGAGGATCTCGAAAAGATCGAGGCGCTCGCACAGCACATGAAGACGTCGTCTCTGTGCGCGCTCGGGCAATCGGCGCCCAACCCCGTTCTTTCCACCCTCGCCAAGTTCCGCAAGGAATATGAGGACCACATCTACAACCACCACTGCACGGCGGGCGTCTGCAAGGCGCTTTTGAACTACACCATCGACAAGGAGAAGTGCATCGGCTGCGGTATGTGCGCAAAGAACTGCCCCGTTTCCGCCATCACGCGGACGGACTACGTTGCGCCCGGCCACAAACTCGCCTCCTTCGAGATCGACCCCGCAAAGTGCATCAAGTGCGGCGTATGCCAAGGCAACTGCAAATTCAAGGCAGTTGAGAGAAAGTGAGGTACACCATGGTCAATCTGAAAATCAACAATATTCCCGTAACCGTGCCCGAGGGCACGACCATTCTCGAGGCGGCGCGGCAGGCGCACATCGAGATCCCCACCCTCTGCTATCTGAAGGATGTGAGCTGCGTCGGCTCGTGCCGTATGTGCCTTGTGGAAGCCACGGGCGCGCGCGGGCTTGTTGCGGCGTGCGTGTATCCCGTTGCCGAGGGCATGGAAGTGCAGACAAACACCGAAAAGTGCAGAAAGTCGCGGCAGATGACGCTCGAACTCATGCTCTCCAAGCACAAGAAGGAGTGCCTCGCCTGCGAACGGGCGGGCAACTGCGAACTGCAACGCCTCTCCGTCGAGTACGGGTGCGACCCCAACTACTTCGCGGGCGAACCTCTGAACCACGAGATCGACTACTCCGCCCCCTACGTCGTCCGCGACAGGGATAAGTGCATCAACTGCAACCGCTGCGTTGCGGCTTGCCAGAAGCAGGCCGTGGGCGCGATCGGGCCGATCGGCAGGGGCTACGCCGTGCACATCGGCAGCGCGTTTGAGATGTCCCTCATGGAATCCGTCTGCGTGGGCTGCGGGCAATGCATCGTCGCCTGCCCCGTCGGGGCGCTCAAGGAGCGCACCACCGTCGACGAAGTGTGGGCGGCCATCCACGACCCCGAAAAGAAAGTGGTGTTCTTCACCGCTCCCTCCGTCAGGGCGACGCTCGGCGAGGCGTTTGAAAACCCCGTCGGCACCAACGTGGAGGGCAAGATGGTTGCGGCCATCCGCCGTCTCGGCGACGTCGAGGTATTCAACATGGATGTGACGGCCGACCTCACCATCATGGAGGAGGCGACCGAACTCGTCAACCGCATCCAAACGGGCGGAACGCTCCCCATGTTCACCTCGTGCTGCCCCGGCTGGGTGAAGTTCGTGGAGCAGAAATACCCCGAATTCATCCCCAACCTCTCCACCTGCAAATCCCCGCAGGAGATGTTCGGCGGCCTTCTCAAGACCTACTACTGCGAAAAGAACGGCATCGACCCCAAGAACCTCTATGTCGTCTCCGTCATTCCCTGCACGGCGAAGAAGTACGAGTGCCACCGTCCCGAGATGAAGGGCGAAGTGGACGCCGCTATCACAACGCGCGAACTTGCACGGATGATCAAGCGGGCGGGAATTCAGTTCAACAACCTGCCCGAAGAGGAGTTTGACGACCCGTTTGCGACCTGCTCGGGCGGCGGAACGATCTTCGGCGCGACGGGCGGCGTCATGGAAGCGGCGCTCCGCGTTGCGGCAACGCTTTTGGACGGCAAGTTTGAAGTTGTGGACTTCCCCGAAGTCCGCGGCGCGACCCCCATCAAGGAGGCTACGTACAAGGTCGCGGGCGTCACCGTGCGCGTGGCCGTTGCGAGCGGCCTCGGCAACGCCAAGACCATCTTGGAGGGCATCAAGAGCGGCGAACGCAAGTATGACTTTGTCGAGATCATGGCTTGCCCCGGCGGCTGTGTGAACGGCGGCGGCCAGCCCACCCTTCCCGACAGCATCCGCAACTCGCTGGAACTCAAAGAACTCCGCGCCGGCGCGCTGTATGCGAGCGACAAGCAGAACAAGGTTCGCCGCTCCTCCGATTCGCCCGTCATGGAAGTCATCTATAAGGAATACTTCGGCGCACCGAACAGCCACAAGGCGCACGAAGTGTTGCACACCACCTACAAAGCAGATCCTCGGATCTGACGACCTCCTTTGAAAAAACGCCGCCCCTCACGGGATGGCGTTTTTTCTATGCTCTTTTTTATTCGGCGTAACTCATCTCCCAAATGCGCGAGAGCGGGGAAAGGAACACCGTGCAACCGGCGAACACGTCGAGCGTGTCGTCGTCGAAAAGCCCCTTCGGATAGAGATAGAGCGCCTTTTTCTGATAGGTGGGAAGTTGAATGGCGAGTTCCATGACGAGATCGAGCGCGCAGAGGTTTTCCACCGAGCCGCCCTCCGAAAGTTTGTCTCCCGTGGAGATGGAATAGGCCTTCTTGCGTTCTGCGGCGTGCGCCTCCGCTCTGCCCTCCTCGATGCGCTCGGCGAGTTCGTTGAGAATGTCCTTTTGCGTCTGCACCGTGTCGTTTTCCGAAATATCCGCGCTCTCGATCCACGGGAAGCCCCACCAGAACACACTCATCGCGTTGGAATCCTTGTGATAGACCTCAAACATATCGGGATCGGGTGAAGAACGCATTTCGTCAGCCCACACCGCAACCTGTCCCATGTAGATCTTATAGTATGGCGCGGAATCGTGCACAACGGTGATATCAAAGCCGATCCCGTTCAAAATTTCCGCCGCGTAGGACAGGGCGGCGTAGGCGGGGTGATCTTCGGTATCGCCCGGAACGATGAAGGTGTATTTGAGGCGTTCCCCTTTCGCGTTCACAAGGAGGCCGTCGGGGTTGAGGGTATACCCTGCCGTTTGCGCATATTGCAGGGACGTCTCGCCCGTTCTATCGAAGGGGTAGTACGCCGTGGCTGCCCTCGGATAATAATCCTTGAGCGCCATGGACATAGGGCGATAGATGGCAGTGGCGAGGTCGCCGGCGCCGTAATAGTCGATGCAGAGGCTTGTATCGATGGCGGACATGATCGCCTTGCGGATATTGAGATCCTGCACGAGGCTTGCGTTGATGCCGATGTAGCCGTAGCCGAGGGCATCGGTGACGGTGTAGTCGAGTTTCTTCCTATCCGCACCGGAGAGATTTTCTATTATCTCGTTGGTCAACTGCGGGGACGCAATATCAATGTCGCCCTCTTTCACCCCCTCATAGAGCAAGGAAGCGGGATAGACCTTGTAGCAAAGTTTCTTGATCTTGGGCGCGCCGAGCAGGAAGTTTTCATTGCTCTCCAAATAGACGGTGTCGCCGCTGAAAAAGTCGCTCGCCTTGACTTCGGAGATGTCCGTGGCGGCAGTGCCGCCCGAAGCAGACGCGCGGTAAGCCCCCGCCCCCATAGGCACTTGAATGGCGTGGACGCTCTGCATAAACGCATAATCTCCGAACTCCGCGCCGAAATACTCCTGCCCCGCGGTGAGGTTGAATTTATCCGCCGTGGAGGAATAATATTTGAGGGGCGCAACGGGAAACGCGAACTCCCGAATGGCCTTGGGGTCTACGCCGTTGATGCGGATGTGGAGGATATCATACTCCTTGCCGAGCGCCTTGTCTCCGCTCCCGTCGGGGAGCGAACTTCTGCGCTCCAAAGTGATGCCCGAGACCGTGCGCACCGTCATCTCGTCGCCCACGAGTTCCCCTATCGCCTCGCCGCGGAGATACTGCCTGAAGGTGTTCGCCGTGGCATAGTAATTGATGATATTGTAAAGGTGATCCTTATAGGTCTTGGAGGCGTTCTCCTTGCCACTGAGCATGTAGGCGAACACGAATTTCGTGAGGGTATTTTTGTCCGTTGCCGTGTTGGTATCGTAAAAGTTATCGCGCCCGTACCACGTGCGTGAACCGTCCCGATGCGCCGGCAGCGTGATGAGGCCGTAACTGTACAGGAAGATCTCCCATTGCTGCGTGATAAGTTTGTTGCCGTTCTCGTCGACGTACCTGTCGTAGTCCCTGAGGTCGGTCGCCATGGCGGTGTTCCAATCCGCTTCGATCTCCTCGCGGAAGAGTTCTTCGACCTTTGCGATATCCGCCTTTTGTTGAACGTCCAAATCGTTGTAATCGTCTGTGCTGTCGTTCTCCGTCCAATCCACGATCCTCTGTTTGCGCTCGAGCGCCCGTTCTTCCACCAAATTTTCAAACCGGTTCTGCTCGCTTATATCGGTCGTCTGCGTTCTGTACGCCCGCAAGCCCTGAATATCCACGGAATACAACGTAGTCGAGCCGAGATAGACGGGGTCGAGATACATATAAAGGTTGAAGAGCACATCATTCTTGGTGAGCGGTGTACCGTCCGAAAAGGTGATGCCGTCCTTCAACGCGAAGTAATAATCGGTGTAGTAGTGGGAGTAGTCATCGGGGGCGGACTGATATTCGGGGGCGCCCGTCGTGACGACGCTGTAATCGTACGCGACGCAGGGTTCATCCTCTCCCGCGACAATTTCGCCCCATTTATCGGTGGCAAGCAGGCGAAGTTGCGTGATATCCGTAATGGTTTTGTCCGCGCCGACGGCCGCGTCGGCGGTATCATAAAACGGATTGAATGAGCCGTTCGGCATATCCGTGGCAAC
Organism: uncultured Clostridia bacterium; assembly: GCA_947625095.1. GTDB lineage: Bacteria > Bacillota > Clostridia > Christensenellales > Borkfalkiaceae > Gallimonas. The sequence continues at coordinate 92,787 of CANQMX010000001.1, forward strand.
GGTCAGAGGCCGCGTTTCATTGGCAGTGCCTTGATCGCCGCCCTCATCGCTTCCGCCGCTTCCGCCATTACCGCCGCCGTCTTTATCCGTGCTCTCGCCGTTCGGCGTAGAGCCTTCCGGGTTCTTTGGCATATTGCGGCAACCCGCAAGCCCCAAACTCAACACGAGAACAAAAGCCAAAAATACAGCCCAAATCCGCTTCATGTTTTTTCTCCTTTTGTTTTTTGCGGGCAAAAAATAAGGACGCTCCACAAAGGGAACGCCCGCATGGAGTATCCCGATGTGTTGCGCCACAATAGATTTTCCTTAAAACAGCAAGTTTAGCCAATGGGAAAAATAGGATACAACGATGCCTATTGTAGCCATCAGCACAACTTACTATTCTATTGTGGCGCAATTTCAGTATACCACGCCCACGCAGAAATTGCAAGAAATTTATGAGATTTTCGGCAAAACCCTTCTCCCCTTCATTCACTCACTTCCGCCCCGCGCGTTCCTCCGCCCCCCTCATTCCGAACTTCCGCCCCGCGCGTTCCGCTGCCCCCTCCTCATTCCGAACTTCCGCCCCGCGCGTTCCGCTGCCCCCCTCATTCCGAACTTCCGCCCCGACCGCGCGTTGCGCGGTCGGGGCGGAAGTGAGTGAATCTTTCCAAAACGCAAAGCCGCCCGCGCGTTTTCCCGCCGCCCGCGCAAACGAACAGCCCCCTACCCCCTCCCCGCGGCTTCGCCGCGGGGAGGGGGCGCTATGCGCCGCCGAGCTACTGCACGGCGGCGTTTGGTGGGAGGCGGGTTCCCCGCCGCTGCACGCCTCCATTTGCCACACTACCGTAGGCTTAATGTCGGGGCAAGCGTTTTCGAGCCGCAACTCCATATCCCATACAAGTTACATTCCTCGCGCGTATTTATTTTGCGCAGCAAAAGAAATCGCGCGAAATTTCCAACAAAAAGCTTATTGGTCGAAACCCGTCGTTACACGAGATCATCGCGGAGTGCGGGTCTTTCATCCAATCGCCGTAAAAATTGCCGCCGCCCGATGAAAGTTCCCTTACAAACCGCGCCATGCTCTCCCATGCGCCGTCGCAAAGATCTTTGGGCTTTTCGCCGTTCTCGGAGATAAAAACCTGCCCGATCTTTACATCGCAGGCGTGCTCCATGGGGTTTTCGAATTTTTCCATGAGGTCGGGGTATTCGCTCCGCCGCATCGCCGTAATTTTCACTCTCATGCAAAAATTATATCACAAACTTCGGGGCGGGTCAACCCCGCGTTTGACTTTGTGCGCACTTGCGCATATAATATTGTAATATGCAACGCGCACAAAAAGGTCTCGGCATCCTCTTTATCCTCGGCGCGGCGGCGAGTTTTGCCGCGATGAATTTGTTTGTAAACATGGCGGGCGATCTCCCCCTCATGCAAAAGGTGTTCTTCCGCAACGCCCTCACCGTTGTGGTCGTCTTTTTTGTTCTCCTCTTCCAAAAGGAGAAGTTCCGCGTCTACGACAGGCGCAACTTTTTGTGGTTTTTCCTGCGCTCGCTCATCGGATTTGTGGGCATCATTTTGAATTTTTACGCCATCGACAACCTCGCGAGCATCTCCGACGCCTCCATCCTCAACAAACTCTCCCCCTTCTTCGCCATCCTCTTTTCGGTGTTTTTGCTGCGGGAGAAGCCCTCCATTCCCGAACTCATCTTTGTGCTTCTCGCCTTTGCGGGGGCGATGTGCGTCGTCAATCCCCGCTTCGACCTCACCGTTCTGCCCGCCCTCTCGGGGCTGATGAGCGGCGCGTGCGCAGGGTTTGCCTACACCTGCGTGCGAATTCTGGCGGTGAAGGGCGAGCGGGGCATCATGACCGTCTTTCTCTTCGCCCTCTTTTCGACCGTCGTCTCGCTGCCTTTCTTCATCGCATTTTACGAGCCGATGACGCTCATGCAACTGACATGGCTGCTGCTTGCGGGCGTGGCGGCGACGTGCGGGCAGTTCTTCATCACGGCGGCGTACCGCCATGCCCCCGCCAAGGAAATTGCCGTGTTCGACTACGCGCAGGTGCTGTTCGCGGCAATCCTCGGTTACTTCGTGCTCGCGCAAGTGCCCACGGTTTTGAGCGTCGTGGGGTACGTCATCATCCTCGGCGCGGCGTTCGGCAGGTGGGGGTACGAGATGCGGCGCGGAAAAAAAGAGAAGCGCCCCCGCATAAAAACCGACGCAAGACGCCAAAAAAATAGGGAGGAAAGCGGATAAACGGGCGCGTTTTCTTTGCTTTTTTCCTCGGAATATGGTATGATTGGAAAGTCATGAACATCGACGACGAACAAAAAAACTCCACATCGGAAGAGGTGAAGCCCGCCGAAACCGCCGCGGAAACCGCCAAAACGACGGAAATTCCCGCCGAAATGCCGACAGAAACGGCTGCGGAAGTTCCCGCGGAAGTTCCTGCGGAAACGGCTGCGGAGGCGGAGGACGACCTCGATAGGGGCGACAGGAGCGACTTTGCCGCCCGCTATAACCGCGCCAAAGAGCGCGAGATGGAGAAATTGAAGCAGGAGATGGAGGCGCAAAAGGCGAGCGACTCCAAAGCGAAAAACCGCAAGTGGTGGATAAAGACCTCGCTGCTCCTTGTGCTCATCGCCTTTTCCATCGCCATGATGTTCACAATCACCAAGTACGTCGGCGGCAACACGGTGAGCCTTACCACCATGATCCGCGGCGTAAATTGGGCGTGGTTCGGGGGGCTTATCGGGATCGTCCTCGTCGCCATGCTGCTTGAGAGCATGAAGTATTCCTACCTGCTCAAAATTTCCACGGGCAAGTGGCGGCTGAAAAATTCCGTAAAGGTGATGTTCCTCGGCAAATATTACGACGGCATCACCCCGCTCGGCACGGGCGGACAACCCTTCCAAATCTACTACCTGCACAAAAAGGATATTCCCGCGGGCGTGGCAACTTCCGTGCCCCTCGTAAAATATATCGTCAACACCGTTGTGTTCTGCCTCATCGCGGTGGGCTTTCTCATCACCGCCCACCTCTGCGTGGATATCAACAGCATTGGCGGAACGGTCATCATGGTGGTGGCGTGGATCTCCCTCGCCTGCAATTTTGCCATTCCCCTCATCATCGTGTTTGCCTCCCTCTTCCCGCGGGCGGGCAAAAAGCTGGTCGTAAAGACGGTGGGCTTCCTCAACAAGATCCGCATCGTAAAGCGGCGCTACCCCACCATGAAAAAGTACGTCTATGAGATGGATGAGTACCGCCATTCCCTGAAATCGCTCATCCGCGAGGCGTGGAAACTCATTCCGCTCGTATTCATCTGCGCCGCCGAGACGATGGCGGGGCTTCTCGTTCCCTTCTTCACCGTGCTCGCCATTGCGCCCGTCGGCGCCGAACTCTACCCCGAACTTCTGTTGCAGATCCTGTGCCTCGGCGTTATCTCCTTCTACTCCTCCTCGCTCATTCCGACGCCCGGCAACAGCGGCGCGAACGAGGCGGTGACGACCCTCGCCCTTATCATGATCCTGGGCGATCAGCCGGTCATAACGGCACTGTCGGGCTGGATCGTGCTCTTCTGGCGGTTCTTTGTCTACTACATCTACATTCTTTCGGGGATCGGGATCAACATCTTCGAGATCATCCGCAGTGCGGTGAGAAGACGCCGCGCCGAACGCGCTTCAAAGGGATAGCAAACAATGGACGAAAAATTCGGCGCGGAGCAAATGACAAACGCGCCGCAGGATGAGAAAGGGAAAGACAAGCTCATCATGGATGATTTCGCCCGTCAGGTGGAGGAGCGCAAGAACCGAGATACCAAGGCGAAGCGCCGCAATTGGTGGATCAAGACGGTGCTCCTCGTCGCGCTCATCGGCGTCTCCATCTACCTTCTGTTCCCCATCACCAAGGGGCTCACGGGGCAGGGTACGAAGGGCTTTGTGGAGATGATACACGGCGCGAGCCTTCCCTACTTCTTCCTGCTCATCGGCGCCGTGCTCGCCTACATCGCGACGGAGAGTTTCCAATATTCGTATATCCTGAAAACTTCCACGGGGAAATTCCGCCTGCGCAACTCCCTGAAAGTTGCCATCCTCGGCAAATATTACGACGGCGTGACCCCGCTCGGCACGGGCGGACAACCCTTCCAAATTTACTATCTTCACAAAAAGGACATCCCCGCGGGCGTGGCGACCGCCGTTCCGCTTGTAAAATACATCTTTTCGACCTTTGCAAAGGGCTTGCTCACCGTCATTTTATTCAGCCTGGCCTTCACCCTTCTGCCCCCGGCGGTCACCAGCGACTCCAAGTTTATCGCCGTCTATGCGGTGGGCTGGGTCTCCATGTTCTTCAACATGATGGTGCCCGTCATCATGGTGTTCGGCTCGCTGTTCCCGCGGGCGGGAAAAAAGTTTATCATCCGCATCATCAATGTGCTCGCGAAGATGCACATTGTAAAGCGCAAGTATAGGGTCACGAAAAAGTACGTCACCGAGATGGGCGAATACCGCCGCGCCCTGAAAGAAATTTTGCGGCGGTGGTGGGTGGTGATTCCCCTCTACCTCATCTGCCTTGTGACGGCCGTCATCAACTTCTCGCTGCCCTTCTTCACCGCGCTGGCGCTTGCCAGCATGACGCCCACGGCGGAACTTTGGCTGCAAATGCTGTGCGGCGGGCTGCTCGCCTTTTACTCGGCCTCTCTCTTCCCCAGCCCGGGCAGCAGCGGCGTTATCGATCTTACCGCTTCGCTCGTGTTTGCCTCGGTGCTCAACAACGTTGCGGGGGGCGCGGGCGGCGCCGTTGCCGCGTGGATCATCCTCGTGTGGCGGTTCTTTACCTACTACATCTACATTCTTTCGGGGATCGGGATCAACATCTTCGAGATCATCCGCGGCGCGGTGAGAAGACGCCGAGCCGAACGCGCTTCAAAGGAATAGTAAAAAATGGACGAAAAATTCGACGCGGAGCAAATGACAGACGCGCCGCAAAACGAAAAATTTGACGCGGAGCAGATGTTAGACGCGCCGCAGGATGAAAAATCCGACACGGGAAAGACGATCGGCGCGCCGCAGGACAGGAAGCGTCTGCGCAATTGGTGGATCAAGACGGCGCTGCTGCTCATCCTCATCGGCGTATCCATTGCCATCATGCTCACGCTCGGCGACTACGTTGCGGGCGACGAGCAGATCGGCTTTGCGGAGATGGTGAGAGGGATAAACCTTCCCCTCTTTTTTGCGTTTTTGGGATTTATCCTCCTGTACATTCTTGTGGAGAGCGCAAAGTACTCCTATATGTTGAAGCGCTACACGGGGAAATTCCGCCTCCGCACCGCCGTAAAGGTGATGTTCCTCGGCAAATATTACGACGGCGTGACCCCCTTTGCGAGCGGCGGGCAGCCCTTCCAGATTTACTACCTCTACAAAAAGCGGGATATCCCGCGGGGCGCGGCGGCCGCCATTCCCCTTGCGCGGATGTCCGTGAGTCTGTTTGTGTGGTGTCTCTTCGCCCTCGTCTTGATGAGCGTTGCGCCCAACTATCTGGAAAGTTCGGCGCACATCGCCGTCTCCATGACGGTGCGCATCGTGGCGTGGATCTCCATTGTGCTCAACCTCTCCTTCCCCCTCCTCTTTGCCGTGCTCTCCTTCTTCCCGAAGTTCACGATGAAGGGGATGGCGTTCGTCATTTTTCTGCTCAAAAAGATGCACATCGTAAAGCGGGAGTACGCCGTAACCAAAAAATATGTGCACGGCGTACGGGAATACTGCACCGCGATGCGCGAACTCATCTGCAAGTGGTATTTTCTGCTCCCCCTCCTCGTGTTGTGCCTCATGGAGACGTGCATCAACGTGTGCATCCCCTTCTTCGCCGTCGTTTCCATTGCCAATGTACCCGCCACCGCCGATCTATTGCTGCAAATTGCCTGCCTCAACATCATCTCGCAGTTCTCCGCCTACCTCATTCCCACCCCGGGCAACACGGGCGCAGTGGAGACGACGACCTCCTTTGTGTATGCCTCCGTCCTGATGGCGCGCCCCGGGGTGAGCGCCGTGATCGGCTGGGTCGTCCTCGTGTGGCGGTTCTTCACCTTTTACATCTACATATTGTCGGGGATCGGGATCAATATATTTGAAATCATCCGCGGCGCGGTCAGAAACAGGCGCGCGCGGAACTTACAGCAGAATTTATGAGAAAACCGCACCGTGGGGTGCGGCTTTTTATTCTTGGTGGAAAGCCCTACCCTTCCCGAAAGGGGAGGGTGGATGCCGAAGGCAGACGGGTGGGGATGGGACAGTCTGAAAACGTTGATCCCCACCACCGCCTGCGGCGGAGCCTCCCCTTTGGAAAAGGGTAGGCCTCTGAAAGCGGAAGCAAAACTATTTCAAGGCTTCCTTGTACTGTTCGCCCCACGCCTGCATGGCGTCGAGAATGGGGCGGAGCGTCTCACCCAGCGCGGAGAGGGAGTACTCCACGCGCGGCGGCACTTCGGCGAACGCCTCTCTTACGACAAGCCCGTCCTCTTCGAGGGCGCGCAGATTATCCGTCAGCACCTTTTTGCTGATGCCGGGAATGGACTTCAAAAAATCCGAAAACCGCCGCGTCCCCTGCATGACGAGATCGCGGATGATGAGCAGTTTCCACTTGTTCCCGATGAGCCGCACCGTTGTGGCGACGGGGCACGCGGGCAATTCCTCTATCGTGAGCATCTTTCGCCTCCTGTGCCCATTGTACCAAAAAAACGCGGCGTTTGCAAGCGGGTTTTGCACGGTTACTTTTTTATTATCTTGTCATCATTTTGTAAGTATCTTGCAAGCGGCGCGCCCGCGTGGTACAATAAGAAAAAAAAACGGAGGTATTTGTATGACAAATTACACGAAAACAAGCGTAACGGCGGGTGCGCGCACAGAACTGCACGACGTGCTCGGCTTGACGGGCGCGGAAGTGAGCGTAAACGCCCTGCCCGCGGGTGCGAGCGTCCCCTTTGTGCACGCGCACAGACAGAATGAGGAAATTTACGGCATCCTTGCGGGTGCGGGCTATGCCGTGCTCGACGGCGAGAAGGTGGACTTGAAGGCGGGCGATTGGCTGCGCGTTGCCCCCGCCACAAAGCGGCAGTTCTTCGCCGCGGAGACGGGGATCGAGTACATCTGCATCCAGGTGAAGGCCGGCTCGCTTGAAGGGTACACGGCGACCGACGCCATCATATAAAGGGAGGCACTATTATGTCAAACAACATTCAGAAAGCAAAAGACCTTATCGGTTGCTTTGCGAGCGGCGACGTGGAGAAAGCCAAATCGCTTTTGAAAGAGAACTATATTCAGCACAATCTTTCATACGCAACAGGCAGAGAGGCATTCTGCGGCTCGGTCGCTTACCTCGGAAGTGCGCCCGTCAAAACTACCGTAAACACGATTCGCGCTTATGAGGACGGCGACAAGGTGTTTATGCAAACCGTCTACAATTTTGCGGGTGCGGGCGAACAAGTCGCTTTCGACATTTTCCGTTTTGAAAACGGCTTGATTGCAGAGCATTGGGACAATCTTGCGGCAATTTCCGCGCCGAATCCGTCTGGAAGAACTCAAATCGACGGACAGACCGAAGCGAGAGATCTTGACAAAACGGAAATTAACCGTAAAATCATAAAAGATTTTCTTTACGATGTTATGCAAGGCAAGAATCCGCAAAAAACGCCGACTTATTTCGACGGTGATACCTATTTGCAACACAACACGGGTATTGCAGACGGTCTTTCGGGACTCGGCGCGGCTCTTGAAGCTCTCGGTAAAGCGGGCATCGCCATGATTTATGATAAGGTTCATCAAGTGCTTGCGCAGGGTGATATGGTACTCGGCGTTTCCGAAGGCACATTCGGCGGCAAGCCTACCGCATACTATGATTTGTGGCGCGTGGAAAACGGAAAGATCGCGGAGCATTGGGACGTTATGGAAACGATTGCCGAAAAGTCCGCTTGGGCAAATAATAACGGTAAATTCTAATCAACGAGGGGTTACGGGCGCAACCGTTATGCGGCTGCGCTCTTAACATATCTGATTATCGATATGGAAACGACCGAAGTATTCAAATTTTTACAAGAACAGATCCATACCGTCATAATGGCGACGAATGACGAGAACGGCAATCCCGCAACGTGCGCTGTGGATATTATGGACTATGACGAAAACGGGTTGTATTTTCTGACGGCGAAAGGCAAAAGTTTTTATAAGCGGCTAAAAACAAACGGCTACCTTTCCCTTACGGGGATAAAGGGTGAAAAGACTCTATCCTGCATTTCGGTGTCCGTGCGCGGCGAAGTAAAAGAAATCGAGGCGGAACGTCTTTCGGGGTTGCTTTGTAAAAATTCTTATATGTTCGAGATTTATCCTACCGAGCAATCCCGCCGCGCTCTTACCGTATTTTGCCTTTTCAGAGGTTTCGGAGAATGGTTCGATCTCTCCCGAAAACCTATCGAACGTTTTTCGTTTGCTTTCGGTGGGGAAAAAACAAATTCGGGCGGTTACTATATTACGGATAAGTGCAACGGGTGCGGAAAGTGCCTCTCCGTATGCCCGCAAAACTGTATTGACATTGCAGGGAAAGCGACGATCCGACAAGAGAATTGCTTACATTGCGGAAATTGCGAGAAAGTATGTCCGATACAGACAATCGACAGGAGATAAAATGGTGAGACAGGAGCAAAGACAAATAAGTAGATTGAAAGAAGAACTACAAAATGCCGAGGCCGTCGTCATCGGCGCGGGGGCGGGGCTTTCGACGTCGGCGGGGTTCGAATACGACGGCGCGCGATTTTCCGCCCACTTTGCCGACTTTGAAAAAAAGTACGGCTTTCACGATATGTACGCGGGCGGGTTTTACCCCTACCCCACGCCCGAGGAATTTTGGGCGTATTGGTCGCGCTACATCCTTTTGAACCGCTACAACGCGCCGCCCAAGCCCGTCTACGAAAGGCTCTTTTCTCTCGTGCGCGGCAGGGAGTACTTCGTCATCACCACCAACGTCGACCACTGCTTTCAGCGGGCGGGCTTTGCAAAGGAACGCCTCTTCTACACGCAGGGCGACTACGGGCTGTTTCAGTGCTCCCTGCCCTGCCATACGGCGACCTACGACAACGAAACGATCGTGCGGCGCATGGCGGAGGAGCAGAAGGATATGCGCGTGCCCTCGGCGCTCGTGCCCCGCTGCCCGCGCTGCGGCAGACCCATGGCGATGAATTTACGTTCGGACGACACCTTTGTGGAGGATGAGGGCTGGCACGCGGCGTGCGGGCGATACCAAAATTTCCTCTCGGCGCACAAAAAAGGCCGCGTTCTCTATCTGGAACTCGGCGTGGGGGGCAATACGCCCGTCATCATCAAATATCCCTTCTGGCGGCTGGTTGCGGCGAACAAAAACGCCGTGTACGCCTGCATCAATTTGGGGGAGGCCTACGCGCCCAAGGAGATCGCGGGGCGTTCCATCCTCATCGACGCGGACATCGGCGAGACGCTGGAACTACTGTAAACAAAATTTTGCCGCCGCGGGCTGCGCCCGCGGCGTTTTTTTACAAATTCACGATGGTGGCGGTGGGCTTTCCGCTGTGGAGAACGAGGTAGCAGTAGCTCGGGGCGGCGTAGTCCCCCAGCGCGCCCGGATTGACGCAGAGAACGCCATCGACCGTGGCGATATCGGCGCGGTGGGTGTGCCCGTAGAGGGCGACGGAGCAGCCGAGTTCCTTAGCGCGGGCGGCGAGGCCTTCAAGCCCCCTCTTCACGCCGTAGCGGTGGCCGTGGCAGCAGAGAATGGAGACGCCCTCCGCCTCGATGATGCACTCCTCCTGCCCGTAGGAAAAATCGCAGTTGCCCCGCATGGCGTAAAATTTATCGGGCGCTTGGGCGGTGTACGGGCGCATATCCGAAGAGCCGTCGCCGAGGTGCACCACAAAGTCGTTTTCCCCAAAGAGGGGCGCGAGGCGCTGCACGTTTTTGTACCTGCCGTGGCTATCGGAGAGCACGACAAAGGTCTTCATAGTTGTTTTGCGAGCGCGCGGAGCGCCCGCCCCCTGTGCGAGACGGAATTTTTTTCCTCCTCGCCCGCCTCGGCAAACGAGACGCCCAAATCGTCGGAGAGGAAGAGGCTATCGTAGCCGAACCCGCCCGTGCCGCGCTCCTCCTGCAAGATCTGCCCGTATGTTGCGCCCTCGGCGGTGATCTCCCGCCCGTCCGGGAAGACGAGGCAGACGGCGCAGGCAAAGTGCGCCGCGCGATTTTTTACCCCATATAGCGATTTTAAGAGTTTTTTGCGGTTTTCCGCCGCGCCGCCGCCCGAATAGCGCGCGCTGTAAACGCCCGGCGCGCCCCCGAGGGCATCCACGCACAGCCCGCTGTCATCGGCAAGGGCGGCAAGCCCCGTCGCCCTGCAGACGGCCTCCGCCTTCAAGCGGGCGTTTTCGAGAAAGGTCGTGCCCGTCTCCTCCACGTCCTCATAAAAGCCCGCCTCTTCGGCGGACAAAATTTCGTGCCCCGCGAGAATTTTCCTGATCTCGCGGAGTTTGCCTTGATTGTGCGTTGCAATGACGATCTTCATGACGTTTTTTTATTCCCTTTTCGTCAGGGGCGTACCCCCTCCCCTACCCCTCCCCCTTACGCAGGGGGAGGGCAAGAATAAGGTTGCGGACAATTTTCACCCAAACTTTATCCTAATATGAGCACCGACAACCCGCAGAAAATCAACAAGGAGAGCGCGTCGACGATGGTCGTGATGAAAGGCGAGGCGACGGCGGCGGGGTCGAGGCGGCACTTTTTGACGAGCAGCGGCAGCATACATCCGACGAACTTCGCCATGATGACGGTGCAGAAGAGCGCCAAAGAGACGACGAGGCAGGGCACGACGGTGTAGCCCTCGAAGCCGAAGAGGAGCCTATCGATGAGTTGCAGTTTTGCAAAGCAGGCGACGGCGAGCGTTGCGGCAAGCAGGAGCGAAACGCGAAATTCCTTCCATAGCACCCTTCCCGAATCCTTGGTGGAAAGTTCGCCGAGGGCGAGCGCACGGATGACGGTGACGGAGGCCTGCGAACCCGAATTGCCGCCCGTATCCATGAGCATGGGCACGCACGCGAGCATCGCCGTGGAGAGCAAACTTTCAAAATTATTCAAGATAAGCCCCGTGAACGTCGCGCTGATGAGGAGGATAAGAAGCCACGGCACGCGGTTTTTCCAGATGGTGAACACGCCCGTTTTGAGGTAGGGCTTGCTCTCGTGCAAGACGCCCGCCATGGCCTCGATATCTTCGGTGTTCTCCTCTTCGATGACGTCGATGGCGTCGTCGACGGTGACGATGCCCACGAGCCGCCGCTCTTCATCGACGACGGGAATGGCGAGGAAGCCGTAATCGGAGATGGTGCGGGCGACCTCCTCCTTGTCGTCCAGCGTGTGGACATAGATGACGTTGTCCTCCATGATGTCCGAGATCTTCGCCTGCATATCCGAGAGCATCAGATCCTTCGCCGTCACCAAGCCGATGAGTTTATTTTCCCTATCCGTCACATAGCACGTGTAGATGGTCTCCTTATCGATGGCCTGCGCGCGGATGCGGCTGAACGCCTCCTCCACCGTCATTTCGGGCAAAAAGCGCACGAACTCGATGGTCATGATGCTGCCTGCGCTGTCCTTGGGGTACTTCAAAAGTTCGTTGATGTAGGCGCGGGTCTCGCTGTCGCTCTGCGCAAGGAGACGCTTTACGACGTTTGCGGGCATCTCCTCCACGAGGTCGACGGTATCATCGAGGAACAGCCCCTCCATGACCTCCTTGATCTCGAGGTCGGTGAGCATTTTGAGGAGTTTTTCCTGCGTGTCGCGGTCGATCTCGACGAACACCTCCGCCGCAAGATCCTTGGGCAGGATGCGGAAGAGAACGGGCAAGTCCTCCTCCTTGGCGCTCTCGAATACCTCGGCGAGGTCGATCTCGTTCATCGAGGCGAGGAGGGGCTTCAACACGGCGAACTTCCGCTCCTCGAGGAGGGCGACGATCTCCTCCGTCTCCGCAATGCGGAGGGCGACGCTCTCCGGCATCTCCTCGATGATATCCACCGTGTCATCGACCGAGACGTCCTCCATGACCTCCTCAAGCTCGTCGTCGTGCAGTCCCTCCATGATGAGGCGCTGCAACGCCTTGGGCGCGAGGATCAGAAGGTCGGCGAGAAAGTCGCTCTCCGTCTCGCGGGCGAGGGCGAGGGCGTCCTTCTCCTCCATTTCAGACAGCACAAAGGCCGCCTCCTCGGGAGAGAGCTTCTCCAACGAGGAAGCGGCGGCTTCAAAGTTCTTTGCGGCGACCTGCCGCACGATCTCACTCTTGATCTCTTCGTTCATTTCTCCACCTCCGCAGCGTGTTTTTTAGAGGGCGCAGACGGAGACGGAGCGATCGCTATACGGAAAAAGCCGCAAAAGACGATCGCCCTATCCCGTCTTGGTTGCTACTTCGTCCCTTCACGGCAGTTTCCTCCTTTTCGTTTTTTATTATTTTACTCCGCGGCGAAAAAAATGTCAACTGAATTTCTCTTCGAGCGGCACAAAATCATATTTTGCGAGGCTCACAAGCCCGCGGTCGGTGAGTTTTACCTCGGGAATGACGGCGAGGGACAAAAAGGCGAGCGTCATAAACGGCTCGTAGCAATCCTTCACGCCCATCGCGCGCGCCCGCTCCGCAATTTTTTGCGTGCGGGAGACGACCTCTTCTGCGGGCGCCGAACTCATAAGCCCCGCAATGTCGAGCGGGAACACCTCTTCGCCCTCCGCGCTGACAAGCGCCATGCCGCCGCCCGCCTCGGCAAGGAGGGCGATGACGCGTGCGATCGCCTTATCGTCGTCGCCGAGGGCGACAAGATTGTGGCTGTCGTGCGCAACGGTGATGCCGATGGCGCCGCCGCGGAAGCCGTAGCCCTTCACAAGCCCCAGCCCCACGTTGCCGCTTGCAAAGTGGCGCTCCACCACGACGAGTTTGTTGAGCTCCGTCCCCTTCACGTTGAGCTCGCCCTCGGGCGCGGGCACGAACACCTCCTTGGTGTACAGCCCGTGCGGCATGATCTCCATGGCGCGGAACAAGCCGCCGTGACCCACGATGCGCAGATCTTCGGGCAAAACGGGCTTTACCTTCACCGTGCCGCGCACGGCGTCCGTGCTGTATTTTTCGCCGATCTCAAGCAGCGTTTTATGGTTTTCGGCGACGAGCGTCCCCCGCTTGAACACGGCTTGCACGTCAAACTCCTTCATATCGTCCACGAGCACGATATCGGCAAAGTACCCCGGCGCGAGCGCGCCCCTATCGGGCAGGCGGTAACATTCGGCAACGTTCAACGTGGCGGCGCAGACGGCGTAGCGCGCATCCATGCCGAGGGCGACGAGGCGGCGCAGGGCGTCATCCAAATGCCCCTTGGTGGAAAGTTCGCGGGCGTTTTTATCGTCGGTGCACAGCACAAAGCGGCGGAAGTTGAAGCCATCCACCGCCTTTACGGCGTCGGAAAGGTTGTTGGTCGAAGAGCCGCAGCGGATCTGCACATACATTCCGCGCGCCGCCTTCTCGCGGCACTCCTCGGGGGTGAGGCTCTCGTGGTCGGTGAGGATCCCCGCCGCGCGGTAGGCGCACAGCGCTTCGCCCGCAAGCCCCGGCGCGTGCCCGTCGATGGGCTTTTTCCTATCCCTTGCCGCCTGCAATTTTTTGAGGACATCCTCCTCGCCCGCAAGCACGGCGGGAAAGTTCATCATCTCGCCGAGGCCGAAGAAGGTATCGCGGGAAAGTTCCTCCGCCGTCTCCCGCCCGTCTATCTTCGCGCCGCTCGTCTCGAAGGGCGTCGCGGGCACGCAGGAGGGCAACTGCAAAAATACGTCGAGCGGCTGTACCCCCTCCACGGTGAGACGGGAGAACGCCTCTTTTACATACTCCGCCCCCGCAACGCCGCAGACGTTGACGATCTCATGCGGGTCGGCGACGATCCCCCCCGTGCCGTGCGCGACGGAGAAGGAGGCGAACTCCTCGGGCGAGAGCATACTGCTCTCCACGTGGATGTGGGCGTCCAAAAAGGAGGGCAGGGCGACTTTGCCCGCGGCGTCGTATTCGCGCGCGCCCGTATACCCCTCGCCCACGGCGACGATGCGGCCGTCTGTGATGGCGATGTCCTTTTGCTCCGTCTCCCCCGTGAACACGTTAAAGACGCGGGCGTTTTTGATGACAAGATCGCTTTTTTCGCGCTTCATGGCGCAATCGATGAGATGTTTCATATCCACTCCCCTATTTATTTTTTTGTGCGATGATCTCGCGGTTTTCTTATTCCTTTGCGCGGATGATTTCGCGCGGTTTGATGCGGCGGAGAAGCAACAGCGGCACGAGGGCGCAGAGCGCGGTCAGCCCAAAGATGATGCCCGCGTCGAGAAGCACCGCCCGCCACGAGTAGGCGATGAACCGGATCCCACGCATGGCGGCGTTCTTTGTAATGGAGGCGAAGCCCTCCGCGAGCACCCGATTGCACAATCCCGCGCCCAGCCACAGCCCGAGACCCGCCACAAGGCAGACGGCGGCGCTCACCAAAATCATTTGCAGAACGAAGAGGAGAAGCACATCCTTCGTCTTTGCCCCCATCGCCCGCACGACGCCGATCTCATACATACACTTCTTCACGCTCCCCGCCGCGAAGCCCGCAAGCGTCAGCCCGACGAGCGCGTACATCGCCCAGATGATGATTTGGAAGAAGTCGATAAAGACGACTGCCGCGTTCGAGACGGTGTACATCGCGGAAAAGAGCGGCGACTGAACATAGAAGCCCATCTCCGTCCCCGTCTCGTATGCGTCCATCGCGCCCTCCACATCGTCAAAGTACAGCGCATAGGCGTAAATCGAAGGGGGTAGCAACTTTTTGAACACATTGGGCGATACGTAAAAGGCAAGCCCATTGGTGCCATTATCGGAAGCAAAACATCTCTTGACGGTGAACTCCCCTTCATAGTAGTACGATTTCGCATAAATGTCGCCGAGTTGCAATTTGATCGTCTTTCCCACGGCATCTTTTGTCGAATCCGTACTCATAATATTGCAATAGATATCATTGAGGACGGCGATCTCGTTATCCTTCAAACTCTTATCACAATAGACATATTTGCTGGAAAGCGTGCAGATATTCCCCTCGATCTCGGCTGTGCCCCCGCCGAAATAGGCAAAGTTGCGAAATGCGGCGACGCTATATTCCTCCATAAAGTTGGGATTAACGGTATAGGCAAGGTTCAGGCCGTCGTTGAGTTCCTCGTAGAACCGCATGGCGAGATCGGCCTCCGCCTCCACAATATTTTTCCCGCTCTCCCGCGCCTCGATGAGGGGGGCGTACCGCTCCTTGTAGCCCGTTTCGATGACGGCGGCAACACGGTAGCGGCTCAAAATCACACCTCCGCTCGTGAGTTTGGAATAGGGATCGCCGGTCTTCTCAAGTTCATCGGCGGATACGCGCCGCGTAGGGTCAAACATCAGAATACTGTCCGCAAAGTAGTCGGTGACGATGATCCCAACGCCATCGTATTTGATCTCGCCCGAGAGCACGTTGAGTTTTCCGTCCGTGCCGTAGAGTTTTGTGAGGTATTCCTCCGTCACCTGCAACACGCCCAGCCCCGTATGGCAATAGAATTGATTGTAATTTTTCCCTTCGGGAGGCGGTTTATATCCCTGCATCTCCCACATCGCGCCCGCGTTGCCGTGCGTGATCATGGAGACGCCGTAGAGCGGGAA
Source organism: uncultured Clostridia bacterium (assembly GCA_947625095.1). Taxonomy (GTDB): domain Bacteria; phylum Bacillota; class Clostridia; order Christensenellales; family Borkfalkiaceae; genus Gallimonas. Next base: position 108,520 of record CANQMX010000001.1, read on the forward strand.
GATGTTGCCTTTGTACCCCCCCCCGCGGAATGCCTCGATGTCCTCCTCCGTCACGCGGAGAAGGCGGGTCTTATCGAGCGTCTTTGTGGGGTCGTCCTCGTCAATATAGCCCTTGCGCATGGCGAGCACCGAACCGCTGTGCTCCGCCATGATGCGCGCTGTCTCGGCCTCCGCATCGAACCTCGTAAAGAATTGGCACACGCCGAGCACGATGAACAGAAAGACGACGCAGAGCGCGGAGAGCGCCATGGAGAGCGCGCGCCGCTTGGTGAAGAGGCGGAACAGCGTCCGCATCCCCTCCCCGCTCAGGCGGCGGTGGACAAAGGGCGTCCTCCCCTCGCTCGGCAGCATTTGCGGGGTCTCGCGGAAGCGGGTATCCACCTGCCGAAGCGCACTCCCCTCCGCCCTGCGGCGGTTGACCTCTTCGAGTTCCTCTTCGGTGAAGTTGTGCCCGCGCTGAAAGACGATCTCCCCCTCGCCGAACGAAAGTTCCTTCGCCTCCTCGTTGCGGGTGTGGTCGCCGATGATGTGCCCGTCCGAAAGTTCGATAATGCGGTCTGCAAATTCGTCCGCATCGGCGCGGTTGTGCGAGACGATGAGCACCAGCCTCGTCTTGGAAAGTTCTTTGAGAAGGCGGAGCACGATGCGGCTCGACCCGCTATCCAGATTGCCCGTCGGCTCGTCGGCGAGAATGTACTTCGCGTCCTTCACGAGCACGCGTGCAATGGCGGCGCGCTGTTTCTGCCCGCCCGAAAGTTCCTTGGGGAAACTTTCCGCCTTGTCCTCGAGTTCCACGCGCCGCAAGGCGTCGGCTACAAGCGCGTCGTCCTTTTTGCCCGCAAGTTCGAGGGAGAGCGCCACGTTTTCGCGCACTGTCAGCCCTTCGAGGAGGCAGTAATCCTGAAAGATAAGCCCCACAACGCCATTGCGGAAATCATCGTAATCGCGTGCGGTGAACGCGGACATGTGGTTGCCGTCGATGATGATCTCCCCCTCCGTAAAGCGGTCGCCGCCGCCGATGACGTTGAGGAGGGTGGACTTGCCACACCCGCTCTTGCCCACGACAAACACCATGCCCCGATCGGGCAGGCAAAAGTTGAGGCCGCTGAGCGCAACGGTCTCCTTGTGCCGCTTCCCGCGATAAATTTTGGTAAGCCCGCGTATCTCTATCATTTCATTTTGATTATATCAAAAAACCGCCTGCATTGCAAGCAGGCGGTCGAAAAAAGCCAAAACTCTTATAGATAGAGATATGTCGTATCGGGGTAGGAAACGGCGGCGTAGATATTTTTGAAATAGAGATAGGTGTAGTTATCCATCACAGACCCCTTCAACTTATTTGCATAGTAGCACAAATACAGCATATTGCTCTTGATCATAGCGTCGAACGATAATTCGTACGTCGACCACGATGTACTTGCGGGGATCGTATCCACCTTTTTCGTAATCAAATTGGCTTCGCTCACGATGGGATCGTCATAGATATAGAAACCGCCCAGCCAATTATATTCCTTATCGGTGGTTTTCATATCGTAATGCAGCGTCACGGAGATCCTCGCCCCGCTCTTCGGAATATACTCCGAAAGGTCGATCGTTTTGCGCCAATCGGCTTTCGGCCCGTTTTCCTCGGCATTATCCGTCCGAAAATATGCCCAATCATCGCTATCGCTGCTGTCCTTTGAAAGAATTATCGTTTGTGTCTTTTCCCTATACCACCCCGCTTTCAGGGCAATGCCCGCAGAGGGCATCTTCGACGAAGTATACTGCTCCTTGTCCGCCGTGTACCAACCCGCAAAGATGTAGCCCTCCCTCTCGGGCACGGGAAGCGTAATACTGCTCCCCGCGGGCTCGGAAATATCGTTTACGTCGTCGCCGCCGTTCTCGTCAAATTCGATCTTCGCCTGCCATACCGCTTTGAGGGTCGTGCTCGCCGTGGGCATTTGCGTGATGTTTGCCGTCTGTCCGCCCAAAGTCTCCCAGCGCAGGAACTTTGCAAGCGGCTTTGTGGGCGTGGGAAGCGCGACGGCTGTCCCCGCGCGGGCGACAATGGGCGTAACTTCCGCGCCGTTTCCGTCCAATTCGATGACGGGCGCCCACTCCGCGGCGTACAGTTCCCTTGCCCCCGTGATTTTACCGTTAAAGATGTCCTGCTTCTCCGTGTCGTTTTCCCGCGTGCTCCAATAAAGAACGGCCTGCTTCTCCGCGTTGCGCGTCGTGGGAACAACGCTCCCGATGGGCGTCCCGTAGGGGATCTGCAATGTCTCGTCGGGAAGTCCGCCGCCGAAGTGGAAGGTCACCGCATATTTTTGAAGCTCGAACCCCGCATACAGATTGACGCGGCGGTTGACGTCATCCGGCTTGAAATTGGTGTTGTTGAGGACGGCGACCGCGGGAATGTTGCCGTAGATGTCGGCAACCTGCGTACCGCCGCACCCCTCCTGCGTATACCAGCCCTTGAACACGTTGTGCGCGAGGGTGAGATCGGTGGGAAGCGCGGGCAACGCCGCGTCGTAGGCGACCGTGAAGGAGCGCGCCCCCGTGACTGCCGCCTCGCCGTAATTGAGAATGACGGTGTAATCGATGGGCTTGAAGCGCGGATAGAGCACCTTGCTCGCGTTGTCGGGATAGGGCGCGACCGCCGCCCCGTTTGCGCCGACATACTGCGTGCCCGCCGTCTCCGCGTCGTAAAGCCCCAAAAATTCGTAGCCGTATTTGTAAGGCACACTATCCAATTGATACAGCGCGCCGTTCGTGACGGTAAGCGTGTGCGTGCCCGCGGCGTCGGTATACTGAATGGTATACTCTTTCGGCGTGTTGTCCTCTTGGTCATCGTCGTCACTGTTTCCGCCGCCGAACAGCCCGCCGCACCCCGTAAATGCAAAGCAGACCGCGAGCATCATCGCCATGACAGCGGAAACTTTAGCAAAAAACTTCTTTTTCATTGGCTTCCTCCGCGCTACCAATTTGGTAGTTCTCTTCTATTTTATTACCAAAATGGTAATATGTCAAGCGAAATGAGAAATTATCAAGGATCGGGCGGCAAAAAAATTATCTTGGGGGAGCGTCTGCAAGAGTTGCGCGAGGAGCGGGGCTGGTCGCAGCGTCAGTGCGCGGAGATGCTCGGCCTGAACAGCGTCACCTACTTGCACTATGAAAAGGAGCAACGGCAGCCGCCGCTGCAATTTCTTGCCGATGCGGCCGCCTTGTATGGCGTAACCGTGGATTATATTCTCGGTTTGACCGATCTATAACGGCGATATTTTTTCCACGCAAAAGGCCTCCTCTTTCCAAGGGGAGGCCTCTTACTTTGAAAAATTTATTTGAGCTTCCTTCTCATCCGCATGGAGTTCAAAACGGCGAGGAGCATCACGCCCGTATCGCCGAGCACGGCGACCCACAGCGGCAGAAGCCCGAGAAGAGACAGCACCATGAGCGCCACCTTCACGGCGATGGAGAACGCGATGTTTTCTGCGACGATCTTCCGCGTCTTTTTCGCGCCCCGCACGGCCTTGGGCAGGGCGGAGAGGTTGTCGCCCGCCAGCACAAAGTCGCTCGCCTCGATGGCGGCGTCGCTCCCCAAGCCCCCCATCGCGACGGAGACGTCCGCCTCCGCCATCACGGGGGTATCGTTGATGCCGTCGCCCACATACATGAGCGTGCCCGTCCCCTTCAGCAAGGCGGCGCGCGCGGGCTTTTCGGCGGGGAGCAGTCCCGCGCAAATTTCGTCGATGGGGAGTCCCGCCATGGCGCGTTTTGCCCGCGCTTCGGTGTCCCCGGTGAGCACGGCGATCCGCTCGATGCCCGTCCGCTTCAAATCGCTGAGCGCGTCCTTCGCCTCGGCGCGGAGTTTATCCTCGATCTCCACGCAGCCGACATACGCCCCCTCCTCGGCAACGTAGACGAGCACGGCGTCGCTCTCGACCTCTTCAAATTCCACATTGTTTTCGCGCAGCAGCCGCGCGCTCCCGACCAAAACGCGCCTGCCGCAGACGGTGCAGGCCATACCCATGCCCGCGATCTCCCTCTCGTTTTCGGCTGTGGCGTCTGTCGCCGTCCCCGCGAACGCCTGCGCGAGGGGGTGGGCGGAGAGCCTCTCCGCCGCCGCGGCAATTGCCAAGGCGCGCGCCTCGCCGTGCACTTCTCCCACCGAGAATCTGCCCTCGGTGAGCGTGCCCGTCTTATCGAACGCCGCCACCTTCACCGCCGCGAGTTTATCGAGGTAGACCGCGCCCTTCGTCAGCACCCCGCACCTTGCGAGCGCGCCCACGCCCGAAAAATAGGTGAGCGGCACCGAGATGATGAGGGCGCACGGGCAGGAGATGACGAGGAAGTCGAGGGCGGGAACGAGCCATTTTACAAAGTTGTAGCCGTCCAAAAGGGGCGGAATGACGGCGATGAGCACGGCAAGCAGCACCACGACGGGCGTGTAGATGCGTGCAAATTTTGTGATGAACTTTTCGGGCTTGGCCTTCTTTGCCGAGGAACTCTCCACAAGTTCCAGAATTTTGGCGACGGCGCTCTCGGAGTACGGCCGCAGAACGCGTGCCTCCACCGCATCGCCCTCGTTGACCGAGCCTGCCAAAATTTCCTCGCCCGCGCGCACTTCCTTCAAATAACTCTCGCCCGTCAGCGACTTCACGTCGAGGGCGGTCTCCCCCGCAAGAAGTAGGCAGTCGGCGGCGAATTTATCCCCCTTGCGCACGAGTACCACATCGCCCGCCGCAAGTTCCTCGGGAGCGACCTCCTCCCGCGCGCCGCCGTTTATGCGGATGGCGGTGTCGCTCTTCATCTGCATGAGACGGGTGATCGCCCCGCGCGAAGAGCCGACCGCGATGGATTGCAGCAGTTCCCCGATCTCATAGAGGAGCATCACGGCCGCGCCCTCCATATTTTGACGGATGGCAAACGCGCCCGCCGCGGCGATGGTCATGAGCAGGTTTTCATCGAGCAGAACGAGGGGGTGAAAGCCGTTTTTGAACACCTTGGGAAAGTTCATCACGACCGTCCACAGCACCTGCCAGCCCGCGGCGAAGAAACTCCCCAAAAACAGCCCGAACACCGCCCACTCGTTCATATGGAGAAGATCCAAAACGAGCGCGGGCACAAACAGCGCGGCGGCAACGGCGATGGAGACGACTTCCTTTAAGTGCCTCTCCCTTTGCACGGGGGCGTTGTCGTCGACGATCTTCACGTCCTCGAAGTGGGAGATCGTATCCACCGCCCTATCAAACGCTTCCTTCCCCTCGTAGTCGAGGGCGACGCGCTGGTTGATGAAGTCGGCGGCGGCCTCTTCTACGCCCTCGATCGCCATGAGTTCCTCCGTAAGTTCGGCGGCACAGGCGGCGCAGTCCAGCCCCTGAATTTTGATGACCTTATGCATAAAAAACTCCTATATCTTGCACTTTAAGTGGGCGCAGGCGAGTTCCAGCACCGCCACGATGTGCTCATCGGCGAGGGAATATAAGATATTCTGCCCGTCGCGGCGCGATTTTACAATGCCGTTCGCCTTCAACAGCCGCAGCTGGTGCGAGACCGCGCTCTGCGTGCCCCCCACCGCCTCCACGATGTGCAGAACGCACAACTCGCCCTGCCTCAACGCGAACAGAATTTTGAGGCGGCAAGGCTCGGAAATGGCCTTGAACGCCGCGGCGACCCGCTCCACGTCCTCTGCGGGCGGCATATTCTCCCGCGCGCGCAGGGCGGCGACGTGGTGCTCCTCTTCGTGTCTGCAAACTTCCATAATGCACTCCACATTTCAATATATGAATAACTGCTCATATATTACCACAACAAAAAAACGCCGTCAAGCGTTTTTTGCAATTTTTCAGAGATTTTTCAGAGATTTTTCGGCGAAACAAATTTTTTCCCGTTCAGATAGGCAAGTTTTCCGCCGCACAAAAGCGTCAACTCCTTGGCGATGAGCCGCTGCCTCGTCGCATGGGCGGCGCGGTTTTTTCGGGCGTCGCCGTACTTTTCGTCCCCCACCACGGGGTTGCCGACGAAGGCGAGGTGCGCCCTTATCTGGTGCGTCCTGCCCGTGTGCAGGGTGACTTCGAGTAGGCTCGTCTCCCCCCGCTCTTCGAGCACGCGGTATTCGGTGACGATCTCCTCGCCGACGGGTTTTTCACTCACCCTCACACGGGCGCGCGCCGCGTCCTTTGTAAGGAAAGCCCTCAAAACCGCACCCCGTGTGCGCATTTTGCCGAACACGAGGGCGAGATACTTCTTCTCCGCGCGCCGCTCGCGGAAGCATAAAAGCAGTTCCTCTTCCGCCGCCTTGTTCTTTGCGAACACCATGAGTCCCTCGGTGTTGCGGTCGAGGCGGTGAAGAAAGTACGCCTCCCCGCGGCGGGCAAGTTCTGCGAACACGGCCTCGGAATTGACGCCGCTCTCCTTGTCGACGACGATGATATTCTCGTCCTCGTACACCGTGGAAAAGGCAGGTTTTTGCTCCTGCGCAGGGGTCATGTAGTAGCACACCTCGTCGCCCGCTTTGAGGGGGCAATCGGAGGTCACGCGCGCGCCGTTCACCCGCACCCCGTTGTTTTTCAGCAGGGTGTGCAGGGCAAACGAGGCCTGTGCGTCGGTGTTATCGGTGAAGTTTTTTAGGGCGTCGTCCGCCCAAACTCGATAGCGTTTCACGGTTTTTCCTCAAAAGTACGATGGCGCAGATGAGCGCCGCCCCGATGGGCAGGGCAAGCGCGGGCATGACAAGGGCAAAGTACGCGGCGTAGGATAAAAGAAGCGCCGTCCCCGTCTGCACGGCGGCATAGAGCAGGGCGCGCCCCCAGCCCACTTCCCGCGCCGTCGCCGAAACGGAGGAGACGCAGGGCGAGCAGGTGAGAACGAACACGGCAAAGGCGAACGCGCTCGCCTCCCCGTAGGGAAAGCCGCCGTAGAACATGGCAAGCGCCCCCGCGATGTTCTCCTTGGCGATAAGCCCCGAGAGCGCGGCGTAGGCGATGCGCCAATCCGCCATGCCGATGGGCGCAAAAAGCCATTTCAGCCACCCGCACACGCCCGCCAGCATACTCTCCTCCGCCTCCACAAGGCGGAAGGAGAAATCGAAGGACGACAATAGCCACGAGGCGAGAAAGAAGGCCAAGATGACCGTCGCCACCTTTATTATAAACTGTTTCACCTGAAAACACAAGGACTTTGCGACAAAAACGGGGTCGGGCAGTTTGAGCGGGGCAAGTTCCATCAAAAATGGCGGCCGCTTTTCGCGCAGAAAGAGCGCCACGCACACCGAGATGCCCACGCCAAGCGCATACAGGAGCACGACGGCGAGGAATGGCTCGGGGAAGAAGGAGGCGGCGAGCGTCAAAAACACGGGCAGTTTTGCGCTGCACGGTATGTAGGGCAGGCACAGGATGGTGCGCCGCTGGATGCGCTTATCGTCCAGCCCGCGCGTCGTGAGCACGGCGGCGGCGGTGCACCCGAAGCCCATGACGAGGGAAAAAACCGCCCTTCCGTTGAAGCCGAGGCGGGCAAAAAAGCCGTCGGTGAGGTAGGCGAGGCGGGATAAAAACCCGCTCTCGTCGAGGAGGGTCAAAAAGAGGAAGAGGAGGGAAATTTGCGGCAAAAAGCACAAGACGCTGCCGAGGCTCGCGCACAGCCCGCTCTGGAAGAAACTCCGCGCGACGGGCGGAAACCCGTCGAAGAGGGGCGCGAGGATATCGGAAAAGAGCGCCTCCACGCCGCTCTTCATGAGGTCGCCCGGCATCCCGCGCGCGAAGGTCACGAAGAAGGCAAGCCCCAATAAAAGCACAAAGAGCGGCACGGAAAACCACCCGCATAAAAGCAGCCTGTCCGCGCGGGACAGCCCCTCGCGCGGCGGCACAAAGATGCCGTCAAGGTCGCCCCCGCCCACTGCGCAACGCGGCGCGCCCAAAGCTGCCGCGATCTCCGCGGCAAGCGTTTTCGCCCCCTTCCCCTCCGCCTCGATGACGGGCACGCCGAGCCGCCCCGCGAGCGCCGCAACATCCAACTTCCCGCCCGCGCGCGCAAACAGCCGCCGCTTGGTGAGCACCAGCGCGCACCTTCTCCCCTTCACAAGCGAAACAAGGAGGGGCAGCGAGCGGTCGAGCGTCGCGTATTCGGCGACAAACAAAACGGGCGCGGAGGGACTATTCAGCAGCACGTCGCGCGTGTATTTTTCCTCCATGGAGAGGCTGTCCATGGAGTAGATGCCGGGCAGATCGCACAGCGTATAGCCGAAGAGTGCCCCGCGCCGCGCCTTTCCTTTCAGTTCTCCCACCGTCACGCCGTGCCAATTGCCGACGCGCGCATGGCCGCGGGCGAGTTTGTTGAAGAGGGTGCTCTTGCCCGCGTTTGGGTTGCCCACGAGGAGCAAGGTTTTTTCCTGTTCTGTTTTCATGCCGCGCTCCACCGCCGCATTTTCCCGAGGCTCATTCCCCGTTCAGTTTCCATACAAAGACCCCTGCCGCCACGTCTTTGCCGAGCGCGGCGCGCGAACTTCCCGCCTGCACGAGGTAGGTGCTTCTCGTGAGGGAGACCTTCAAAAGCGCGATCTTCGCGCCCTTATAGACGCCCAAAAAGCGGAGGCGTTCGCGCACGGCGTCCTCCCCCGTCACTTTCAGCACCACGGCGCGCGAGCCTTTTTTCATATCACAGACCGTCATACCCGTGTGCCCTCCATGTTGCATCCGCCTGCGCACGTCTTTTTCGCGTTATAAACCGTCATGCTATATTGAATGAGCCTTCCTTTGATTTTATGCCCGCCGTTTCTTTCACTCCCCTCCTCATACCGAGTTTTCCGCCCGCCGCACTTTGTGCGCCCTTCCTCATACCGAGTTTTCCGCCCGCCGCACTTTGTGCGCCCTTCCTCATACCGAGTTTTCCGCCCGCCGCACTTTGTGCGGCGGGCGGAAAACGAGCGTATCTTCTTTTCTTATGCTCCCTCATTCCGCCTGCCCTTCTCTATCCCCCTCCTTTTTAAGGAGGGGGACACAGGGGGAGGGGTGTCCCAATCTCTCTGCGTCATTCTGTCCCGCCCGCACTATTGTCGACTAAGGGCGGCACGAGCGCGTAGCGCGAAGTAGGAAAAAGAAGAATCCCGAACAACGAAGTCCGCCCCCCATATCTCCCAAACTCCTCATACCGAGGCCGCCGCCCGAGCGGCGGCCGAGTGTATCTTAAAAGATTCTCTCGCCATGAGCCCGCCGCGCATTGCGCGGCGGGCTCATGGCTCGGAATGAGGGGATAACCCGCGGCGCGCGGCAATAAATGTATCTTCCAATCCCTCATACCGACATCTCCCAAACTCCTCATACACTCATTTTGTGCCCCGCGCGCACTATTGCCGACTAAGCGCGGCACAAGCCCGCAGGGCGAAGTAGCGTATCTTCCCCTGAACACAGTCCTCATTCTTATCCCCCCCCTCCCCGCGGCAAAGCCGCGGGGAGGGGGCCGCAGGGGGAGGGGCTTCCTCTCCCATTTCTATCTTTCCCGTTATTTTCCCGTGCGCCCCCATCCGCATCTGCCCTCGTTCCCCTCCGTATAAAAAAATACGGGCGTTCAGCCCGTACTTTTTTGTGCCGCCGATTTTTCAGGCGTTTTTGGTTTCGCGCGCCACGCGGTCGCCGCGCAGTTTGAGCATCCCGTTGGTGATGATCGGCGAGATGATGAGCCAAATGGCGGCGAGGGTGATGAGCGAGTAGACGATGATCGAGCCCACGCTGCGGGGGCCCATAAAGATCGCCGAAACGAGGTTGAAGTTGAAGATGCCGAAGAGTCCCCAATTCACCGCGCCCAAGAGCACAAGGATATACGAAATGAGATTAGCGATTACCATATCTACCTCCTGCAAGCAGTTTGCCGCCCGCCGAAAAAAATATTCGCCCCATAAAAATTCCTCCGCCATCTCCGCCCGCGCTCAAATTCCGCCGTCTCCGCCCCCATAAAATTTCCGCCCGAGCGCAACGCGCTCGGGCGGAATTCCCTCTTTTACCCCTTATTTTTTGGGTTTTTCCTTCTTATTTTTCTTGCCTTTCAGGCTGCCGAGGTCAACCTCCTCCACCGTCTTATCGGCGGGCTTCACCACAAACAGCACCACAATGGCGATGGCGAGCACGCCCGAAATGGAGAACAGCACCACCGAAGTCACGTTATTTTCCAGCCAATCGCTCTTGGCGGGGATGTAGTCGTAGGGGTTGCGCACTTCCACGACCTCGTAGTAATTCTGCGCCTCGGGAGTGCCGCCCACGGGTTTGGAGAGGTCGTAATAGGTCATCTTCAACACATAGTAGCCCGATCTCTGCGGCACAAAGGAGAGCGAACTATCGGGATTCCAATGGTGGTCGTTATCTGTATCCGCCCATTCCTCGTCGCCCTCGGCGATGTCCTCGTTGTACTCCTTGATCTCCACAAGGCAGTCCTTAAAGCTGTCCTCCGCGTACTGCTTGGCGTTCTCCACAAATTCGGAGTAGCCGGGCGCTTGGGTATCCGCGGGCAGTTTTTCCGTGTTGAAGTAGTACAGCGTGTACTCCTTGATGTTGCTTCCGAGGTCGATGATCTCGAAGTCCTCGAAGGTGAACGAAGTTCCGCGGGAGGCGGGGTCTTGTTCCCCGGGTTCGGTGACGTCCGCGCCGTTGTAGGCGACGTCGAATTCAAAGGTGGGGATCTTATCGATGTCCCAGATGTTCGAGGTGGTCACATCCACAAGTTCGCCGTCCACATAGTATTTCATCGCGTTGCCCGCGGCGTCGCTTGCGAACACCTTAAAGGCGTAGTGCCCTTCGAGGTCTATTTCAAAGCGCAGGTTGTTGTAGCGCAGGCTGGATTCGGTGGAAGCCGAAGTGCTCGAATTTTCCTTCTTGTAACTGATGGTAAAGCGCAGGTTGCGGTAATCCGCATAGTTGCTCGCGATGAGGCCGCGGAAGGAGGGCAGATAGATGTACGCCCCGTTGCCCGCGCTCGTCTTTTCGTTTGCCGCAACATCTTTGAGCGCCTTATTGTACGCCTCGACCGCCCCCGTCAATGTTGCATCGTCCTTATTCCCTTTGTCCGTGTCGTTTGCCGTCAAGCCCACATAGTACGGGCCGATGGGCGCCTCGCGGTTATCGTTGTTCACCACGGGAATGGCGGGGATAGCCTTTTCCGTGTTTTCCGCGTCCACGCCATCAACCGTCTTTTCCGTGCCCGCCAGATACCACGAGAGATACACATACCCGTATTTGTCCTTTTCGTCCGAAGTGAACCTGCCGTCCTCGAGGCGGTAGCGGATGGATACATACTGCGTCTCCTGTGCGCCGCCGTCGTCGGTGGGCATAAAGTAGACGGAAGTCGTCAGTTTTTTGTAGTCATCGTCGGTGGGCACAACGTATTTGCCCGCATTGTCCTTATCGGCGCTGAGCATACAGTACTCGCCGTTGGAATCGACGGAGCTGTCGCACACGTCGATGGCCTTCCAGGTGATGCTGTACTTCTGTCCGAGCGAGAAGCCGTAGAGTTCCTCGTTGAGCACCAACACGGCGTCTGCGTCGTCCTCCACGCGGTAGTTGTCGCCCGATTTTTTCAGCTCAAACGTCTGCCCGTTGAGCTCGCGCATCCGCACGCACTGGTCTACCCGCTTGTATGTCGTCCCCTCCGGAGCAGTGGGAGCGGCCGCAAGTTCGGTGTGGAAGGAGATGGGCGTGGAGGGCGTGGAACTCGCCGAGGAGCGGTATTCGAGGTAGTTCCCGCCGATGTTGGTGAAGTTGGAAAGTTCGATGGAGGTCTCTCCCACCGAGACCGTCACGCTGAATTCGCCGGGGTTAGTCCCTTCGCCGAGGGCAATGGTGATGTTCTTTGCAACGTCCGCCGCGGCGATCTTGTCCTCGGCAAACACAACGCCCGCAAATTTATCCGTCTCTTCCGCGTCGTCGTCCTTGTCCTTTTCGGCGGCGTGCGCTTCGGCATTCTTGACGCCCACTCTCAAACCGCCCTCATTTTCGGGGTCGGGCGCGAACACGATGGAGTTGGTGGATTTTGCGGCCTTGCTGATGTTCTCCTCCGCACTGTCAAAGGAAATTTCGTAGCGGTCGAAGAAGATGACCTGCTCTGTCGAAAAGTGGCAAGTTGAGCACTCGTCATTCACACTATCCAATGTTGCGCCGCAGCGCGGACAGGAATATTTGGTTTGATTTTCCACACGGATTTCCTCGGGCACGGTGGGCGCAAAGGCAAACGTCATGGAAAAGTACGCATCCTCCGACGCGGGCTTGCCTTGCGTGTCCTCGGTGGCGACGCGCCATTTCAGCGCAAGGTCGCGGCGATAGTACACATTTCCGTCGTTGTGGAATGTGAATTGCAGGAAGCGGCTTTCCGCTTCCGCCGTTCCTTCATTTTCGGAGACCCCCACAGTGCCGCCCGAACCTTCGGAGAAGATGGTGGTGGTCGCATAATCGATGGCGTCCGCCCTGCCGCCGCGCAGCGGCGTCATCAGCACAACGCCCAAAAGGATCGCCGCGATGAGGGCGAACGCGAGAATGATGATCGAACGAATTTTAACTTTACTCATGGGACACTGCTCCATACGGGCGAAGCCGCCCGATACTATCCTTTTATCTATCCTATATATTGTACACAAAAATTTTTTCGCCGTCAAGCGGTATTTCGCCTGTTCTGCGAGAAAATCACAAATTTCCGCCCGATTACACGATTTTCGTCGCCGCGGCGAGGTCGAAAAGGCTCCAAGGCGCTTCGTTTTCGGGCGGCGCGGCAAGAAAGCGCATCCTCTCCTTGCTCACGGGGTGGGTGAAGGCGAGGGAATACGCCCACAGCGCAAGTTTGCCCTTGCGCGCGTGTTCGCCGCCGTAGCGCATATCGCCGAACACGGGGTGGGAGACGCCCGCCATCTGCACGCGGATCTGGTGGCTTCTGCCCGTGTGCAGTTTGATGTCGGCAAGCGCGTACCCGCCCTTTGCCTCCAACACGCGGTATTCGAGGGAGGCGAGTTTTGCCCCCTCCGTGCCCTGCGGGCAGAGGTAAACCATGTTGTTGACGGCGTTTTTCTTGATATAATTTACGAGTTTCCCGCTCTCCGGCTCGGGCGTGCCATGGAGAACGGCGAGGTATTTCTTTTCGAAGTCCCCCGTCTTCATCTGCTCGGTGAGGCGCGCCGCCGCCTTGCTCGTCTTTGCGAACACCATCACGCCGCCCGTGGGGCGGTCGAGGCGGTGCACCAGCCCCAAGTAGACGTTGCCGGGCTTTTGGTACTTCTCCTTGATGTACGCCTTCAAAATATCCAGCAGGTTTTCATCCTTGCTGTCGTCGGGGCAGGAGGCAAGGTTTTGCTCCTTCAAAACGACGATGATGTGGTTGTCCTCAAAGAGGATGTCCTTTTCGATGTCAGTCATGGAAAATTCCTCCCGCGCCGCAGGGGAGCGGCACGCCTTCCGCAGTGGGCAGCCCCACCTCGTACGCCTCCACCCTGCCCTTGCGCCCGCCGAGGGCGAGCGTCAGAATGTTGGCAAGCACCGTGGGTTGCAGCCCCGTCGTGTAACTGTTGATGAGGAAGAAGAGCGGCTCGTCCGCGAGCACATTCCCGCACATCTCCACGAAGGAGAAGATCTCATCCTCGATCTTCCACATTTCGCCGTTCGGCCCTCTGCCGTAGGAGGGCGGGTCCATCACGACGGCGTCGTAGCGGTTGCCCCTACGAATTTCGCGGGCGACGAACTTTTTGCAGTCGTCCACGATGTAGCGGATGCCCGAAGTGATGCCCGAGAGGCGCGCATTTTCGCCCGCGCGCTCCACCATGCCCTTGGCGGCATCCACATGGGTGACCTCCGCGCCCGCCTTCGCGAGGGCGACGCTCGCCCCGCCCGTGTAGGCAAAGAGGTTCAAAACTTTGATCTTGCGCCCCGCGTTTTTGACGAGGGCGGATGTCCTCTCCCAATTGACGGCCTGCTCGGGGAACAGCCCCGTGTGCTTGAAGCCCATCGGCTTTATTTTGAAGGTGAGATCGCCATACGAGATGTTCCAACTTTCGGGGATGGGATTTTTGAATTCCCACGCGCCGCCACCCCTCTCGCTGCGGCGGTAGACGGCGTCGCAGCCGAGGGAGAAGAGTTCTTGCTTCGCCCGCCAGATGACCTGCGGATCGGGGCGGAGGAGGCGCACCTTGCCCCACCGCTCCAACTTATATCCGTCGCCCGTGGCGATCACCTCAAAATCCTTCCAGCCGTCCGCCAATTTTATCATGTTCCTATTATAGCGGCGGCGGAAAAATTTGTAAAGCAAAACGCGCGCCCTCTTCAAAAACTCTTCCCTCTCTTATTTTGTTTTCCGTTTTATCCCTCCGCCCCGCGCGCTGTCCCCCCCCTTCGGGGGGGGACAGCGCGCGGGGCGGAGGGATAATTTTTTTGGCGCGCCCGCATTTTTGCGCCCTTCCCCGCCGCCGTTCTCAATTTTATTTTACCATTTCCCGCGCAAAAACGCGGGCGCATATGACAACTTTTTTACAAAAATTTTTGAAAAATTTTTTGGGGAAGATACACTACTTCGGCGCGTTGCGCCTCGTGCCGCGCTTAGTAGACGAATAGTGCGCGCGGGGCAGAATGACGCGAAAAACCGAGCGCGGGCAAGATACGCTCGCTGCGCTCGGTATGAGGAAAGGCAGCAGAATGAGGAATGCCTCCCCACCACCGCCTACGGCGGAGCCGTCTCGGGCGGGTAGAAACCCGCCCTACTGCGCGGCTGTGCCGCTTGTGCCGCCCTTGGTCAAAAATGGTGCGGGCGGGACGGTCACCGTTCGCGCCTTCCGATGCGCTCACTCACCGCGGAACGCCTCGCACAGCCCACAGGGCTGATGCCCATGGTGCGTTCCGCGACCTCCAAAGGAGGGTAGGCCTTGCAAGACGGACTGCGTTGTTCGGGATTCTTCTTCTCCCTACTTCGCGCTACGCGCTCGTGCCGCGCTTAATAGACAATGGTGCGCGCGGGGCGCGTGCCGCCGGCGCATAGCGTCGGCGGCAGCTGGCTCGGTATGAGGAAGTGCAGCAGAGTGGCACCCCTTCTGTCACCTGCGGTGACACCCACCCCTCCAAGTCGAACTGCGTTGTTCGGGATTCTTCACGTCCCCGCCCGCGGCACAGCCGCGGGCGGGGACGTGAAGAATGACGCGTAGACCCGAACGCGGGCAAGATACGCTCGGTATGAGGAAGGGCGACGGCGATATACGGGATTGCGGAGATATGAGGGGAGCGGCGGCAGGAGGAAATGTTCTATGTCGTACGGAAATTGCATGATTTTCCGATACAAAAAACCGCCCCGAAAGGCGGCTTGCGATTTTTTGTTTTTTACGGCGCTTGCCTTTTGCCGTCCGCGCCCTCCAGCCCGACGAGCACATCGAGCGAAATTCCGTAAAACGCGGCGAGCACCATGCAATCGCGGACATTGGGAATGTGCTTGTTGCTCTCCCACCGGCTGATATTCTGTTGTTTAAGCCCCGTCTTTTGGGCGAGTTCGTTTTGGGAAAGCCCCGCCCACTCGCGTTGCTCTTTGAGCGCACGACCGATATCTATCATATTTTCCTCGCAATTATTTTTACACGATTTCGGATAAAAAATGCTTGACTTACACGTTATTGTGTAATATGATTGATTACACAATTTCGTGTGGAGGTGAGCTATGGAAAAATATTGTTGGAGTTGCGGAAACTTTCGCCCGTTCTATACAAAGGGATTTTGCTGTTTTACAAAGACGGACTACGGCACTTGCTCTTTGCGGACGCACGTCAAGGAAAAGCACGAAACGTGCGAATTTTGGAGGATGCGTCCCCACTCCTATCCCGTAAAAAATGCCGTCATCGTGCGCAGTTTGGAAGAGGCGCTTGTGCATATTGCCGCGATCAAAGAAATTTTGGAGGATAAAAAATAAAAGCCCCTTCGCCGAGAAGGGGGAAGATACACTCTCCAGCCGCCCGCCGACGCATAGCGTCGGCGGGCGGCTGGCTCGGTATGAGTAAAGGCGGCGGAGTGACACCCCTTCCGTCACCTGCGGTGCCACCCACCCCTTAGAGGGGTGGGCAAGAATTGCCCCTCCCCCTGTATCCCCCTCCCCGCGGCTTTGCCGCGGGGAGGGGGATAAGATACACTCGCTACGCTCGGTATGAGGAGGCGGCAGTATGAGGAATACCTCCCCACCACCGCCTACGGCGGAGCCTCCCCTCCATAGGAGGGTAGGCCTTGCAAGACGGACTGCGTTGGTCGAGATTCTTCTTCTCCCTACTTCGCGCTACGCGCTCGTGCCGCGCTTAGTAGACAATCGTGCGCGCGGGACAGAATGACGCGAAAAACCGAGCGCGGGCAAGATACACTCGCTACGCTCGGTATGAGGGTCGAACTGCGTTGTTCTGGATTCTTCGGTCGCTACGCTCCCTCAGAATGACGCGGAGGACAAGGGTGTGGGGGATATGGGAAGATGCACTACTTCGCGCTACGCGCTTGTGCCGCGCTTAGCGGAAAGCAATGTCATGTTTCGACTACGCTCAACATGACGTATTGGTGCGGGGGGACGGGGTTACTTTCTGAAAATTTCGGCTACTGCGCGCTACGGGCTTGTGCCGCGCTTAGTAGAAAGCAATGTCATGTTTCGACTACGCTCAACATGACGTATTGGCGCGGGGGACGAGGTTACTTTCTGAAAATGAGGACGTTGAAACTGCGGGGGGGCAGGGTCAATTTGCGGGGAGCGGTGGGCGCGACCTCGACGGGGACGATCTTTTCCGGCTCTTCCAACGTGTTGTAATCCTTCAAGTCGCCCTCCATGCGGATGATGTTGGTAAGTTCCCCTACCTCGAAATCCGCCTCGACTTCGGCTTCGACTTCCTCGTCGCCCGCGTTTGTGACCTTCACGAAAATCAAATTGCCGCGCTCCGTCGCAGAGGCGTATACCTTTTCCGCATCCGTACTCACCTTGAACGACGTATCGCCCGTGTACAGACTGTAAAGTTTCTGAACATAATAACTCGCCGAGCCGTACGCCGTTTTGCCGTTGAACCAGATGAGGTTGGGACACCACTGCTGGTAGTTGAGGCGGGCGAAGAGCGGCGCAAACGACTTCATGACGACGACATCGGCGTTGCGCTCCATGCCCGTCATGAACGCCGATTCGGCGAGCGCGCCCTCCCAGCAGTTGGACTGCGGCGCGTTGAAGAGAGCCGCCCCCGAACCCGGCACATGGCAGGCGTATTCGCCCGCGTACACCTTGCCGACGCGGGGATATTTATCGTACATCGTCACGTTGTCGTACATCCACTGCGGCGGAACGTAGAAGTGCTCATCTGCGCAATAGATAAAGTTGGGATTCTTTTCGAGATTTTCGCGCGTCCACTTCCACGCGCTCTCGTAACTTTCCGTGCCCACGGTCGGGCCGACCGTGCCGACGATCTTGATCCCGGGATAGACCGCGTGGATGCGTTTTTCAAACAGCTCGAACCGCTTGTAGAATTCGTTGGGGCGCTCCACGCCGTCCTTCTGCTTGGGAGACGCCTCCCACTGCTCGTTGCCGACGCCGAGGTATTCAAGCCCGAACGGTTCAGGGTGACCCATGTCCGCGCGTACCCTGCCCCAGACGGTGTCCGTGCCGCCGTTGGCGAACTCCACGACGTCCAGCGCCTCCTGTATGTACGTTTCGAGTTCGGGGTCGTCGAGCGGGACAAATTCCGTAGACATATATTGGCAGGCGATGCCCACCGAGACGACGGGCAGCGGCTTTGCGCCCAAATATTCGCACAGGCGGAAATATTCGTAGTACCCCACGCCGAGCGTCTGCCCGTAGTGGGAATATTCGGAGCGGAAGTTGTTATCCGGCCCCGTGGCGTGCACCGCCCAGCGATTCCAATTGTGCCGCCGCCGCTCGGGCATCCCGATGGATTCCTTCCAAAGATAGCGGTTTGCTATACTGTTTCCCTCGACGACGCAGCCGCCCGGGAAGCGCAGAAAGCCCGGCTTCATCTCCTTCATGAGTTCGGCGAGGTCGCGGCGGAATACCCCCATGATGGCGTTTTCGGGGATCATGGAGAAGGCGTCGATGTGCACCGTGCCCGCCTTTTCGAGGCGGAAGGCGAAGTCCGCCTTTTCCGCGTCCTCCTTGGCTTTGAGGCGGAAGGCATAGCGGTGCCATGCGCCGTCTGCCTTCAATTTGACCTTTTTTTCGACGAGCGCGCCGCCGCCCTGATAGACGCCGACGAGCGCCTTCCCCTTGTAGTCGTACGAGCGGGCGTAGAAGGAGACCTTGTAGCCCATGCCCTTGGTGAGGTAGACGCCGTCATACGCCTTGTTTTTGACGCCCGCGCCCGCAGGGGCGGTGACGCGCATATAGTGCGGATTTTCGGGGATGAGCGGGCGATCGGTCTTGATCTTCATGCCCACCTGCGCGCCCTCGGGATACGCCGACCAGCCGTAGCCGCCGTCCTCTTCGACGATATAGCGATCCCACTCGCCGTGCACGTCCTTGGCCTCGAAATTTCTGTTTTCCAAAAGTTCGGCGTAGAGGCCGCCGTCCAGATCGTAATTCAAATCTTCGAAGAACAGCCCGACGCCGCCCGATACGACGGGGACTTTGCCCTTTTCGGTGATGGAAATTTTCATGTTGTCTCCTTTTTCCGCCATGCGGAACGCCTGTTATTATAGCACAAACGCGCGGCATGGGGTAGCGTTTGCGCGATTTTTTGCAAAAATCTACTCCACGCTGTGCGCAATGAAGGTGATGTGGTCGGCGGCGCGCTCCAAATTGCCGACGAGGTTGATGAACACGCTCGCGTTCTGCGGCCGGCACTTGCCCTCGTTGAGGCGCTTGATGTGCCGCTCCACGAGCACGCGGCGGTCGGTATCGATCTCATCCTCCAACCCGTCGAGTTCGGGCAGTTTTCCCCCGTCCTTTTGCAGGAAAATTTCGAGGGCGAGGGCATAGAGCCTTTCGATCTTTTCGAACATCGCCTGTGTCATCTCCAAAAATTCATCGGAAAAGACGAGGGCGTCCTCCACATAGTGGCGGGTATATTTGGTGACGTTATCGGCAAGTTCGCCGATACGCACGATGTCGTTGAGCACATAGTGGAGGGTGGAGACCGTCTCCTCATCCTCCATAACGAGGGGGGAGGCGGAGAGTTTGACAAGATAGGAGACGCCCTTCTTGTTGGCGTCCGCAAGGCGGGCGTTCTCCGCGGCGACGCGCGGCGCGACCCCTTCATCCTTTGCGATGAAGCCCGCGAACGCCTCCGAAAGAGTACCCATTGCGTAGGAGAACACCTTACCCGTCTGTTGATACAAAAACCCGAGCGCGACGGAGGGCGAACGCAGGAGGCGTTCATCGAGGTCGCCGAAGATATCCGCCTCCTCTTCCCCCGCCTCCTTCTTTTCGGGAATGATGTGCTCGGCGAGCCACACGAAAATTTTAATGAAGGGTAAAAAGAGGAGGGTGTTGATGATATTGAAGAGGGAGTGGAAGGTGGCGATCTGCAACGTCTGCCCAAGCCCCGTCCGCCCGAACACGGTGATGCCCGAGGGGAAGATACCCGCGAGGACGGTATCCGCAAAGCCCTTCCACGGCACTAAAATTACCATGAAGATGATCGCGCCGAAGAAGTTGAACAAAAAGTGGATGAGCGCCGCGCGCTTGGCGTTGGTGCTCGCCCCGAGCGAGGAGAGAAGTGCGGTGACGCACGTTCCGATGTTCGAGCCGATGATGATGTAGAGCGGGGCATTGCCCCCATCCCCTATCACCATGCCGAGCGAAGCCATTGTGATGATGATGGCGTTCACCGCCGTGGAGGACTGCACGAGCGCGGTGATGGCAATACCGATCAGCAACAATAAGAAGGGATTTTTGACGGCGGAGAGCATCGCCTTGACGGCGTTGAATGCCGACGAACCCTCCTCGAACGTGAGCGCGGAGGACATGAATTTCAGCCCGACGAAGATGAGACCGAACGCCGCCACGACGTTGCCGACCGACTTGGTTTTTTCCCGCTTCGAGAACATGGAGATGAACACGCCGACCGCCGCGAGCGCCAAGAAGAGGGCGGTGATATCCGACCCCGCGAGCGCGATCACCCACGCGTTGAGCGTCGTTCCGATGTTCGCGCCCATGATGATGGCCGTCGCCTGAAAGAGGGTCATGACGCCCGCGTTGACAAGACCCACCACCATGACGGTGGTGAACGCCGAACTCTGTCCCAAAACCGTCATGCCCGCGCCGATGCCCACGCCCGCAAAGCGGCTCTTTGCCGTTCTGTTGAGCATATGTTGCAGTTTTCCGTGCGCAAGGCGGGTCATATTCTCGGAGAGAACCTTCATCCCCACCAAAAACGTGCCCATGCCGCCCAAAATCTGCATGACGATTTTTACGATATCCCAAGCGCCCATTGTTTCCTCTTTGTGAACGGGAATATAGATCGGGAATATTATAACAGGCGCGGGCGGAATTTGTCACGCGATTTGCGGTATTTTATAAAAATATTGCCCCGCGAAAATGCTTGCAAATTCCGTTGGGCTTTGTTATAATATTGGAGCGTTCACGAGGAGTAGCGCAGTTTGGTAGCGCGCTTGGTTCGGGACCAAGAGGTCGCGTGTTCAAATCACGTCTCCTCGACCAACAGACAGACGGGAGAAAAATTCTTCCGCCTGTTTGTTATTTCAACGCAGTTTTTGCGCCGATTTTTGGGTGAATTTTTCAATTGTTTGGGGTTTTTCAAAAAAATTCACAAAATTTTGACAAAAAGACTTGAAAATTCGCGCTTTAAGTGTTATTATATGGCAACACATTATAATATAGAACAAATTTAAGGACATTCTATCACCTGCCATGCTCGATAAATTTTACGCCCACATCGGTCAGACTTCGCAAGTCCCCGTCGTCATCATCTGCATCGCCATCATGCTCCTTGCGGGCTTCTTGGGCACGCGGCTGACCAAACTGTTACGGCTGCCCAATGTGACGGCCTATATCGTTGTGGGCATCTTGCTTGGCCCGTATGTGCTCGACCTCGTGCCCGAGAACGTCGTGAAGGGCATGGATTTTATCTCGGATATCGCCCTCGCCTTCATCGCGTTCAGCGTCGGCGAACATATCCGTTTCAGCAAACTGCGCAAAAACGGCGGGAAGATGGTGGCGATCACCCTCTTCGAGGCGCTCGTCGCCTCCGTGCTCGTCTTCATCCTCATGTACTTCATCCTCGGGCTGGGGCTGCCCTTCTCCATCATTTTGGCGGCGCTCGCCTCCGCCACCGCCCCCGCCTCCACCATGATGACCATCCGACAGACGGGCGCAAAGGGCGATTTTGTCGATACCCTCGTCTCCGTCGTCGCCCTCGACGACGTCGTCAGCCTGCTCGCGTACAGCGTGGCCGTCTCCATCGCCCTCGCCTCCCTCGGAAGCGGGTTCTCCGCCGCCGACGTCCTTTTGCCCATCGCGTGGAATATCATGATGATAGCGATCGGCGCGGCGGGCGGCTTCCTATTGAAATTCCTCATGATGCGGCGCTCCACCGATAACCGCCTCATCGTATCCGTCGCCCTCCTCTTCGCCCTCTGCGGCATCGGCGCGGCCGTGGACGTCTCCCCCTTGCTCGCCTGCATGGTGATGGGCACGGTGTACATCAACGTCACGGGCGACGATAAACTCTTCAAGCAACTCAACTACTTCTCGCCCCCCATCCTGCTCCTCTTCTTTGTGAAGTCAGGCATCGGGTTTGACCTCTCCGCCCTCGCCTCCACGGGCAGCATCGCCATCGGCGTGCCCCTCGTTGTGGTGGGCATCCTCTACTTCTTCGTGCGCTTCGGCGGGAAGTATCTGGGCGCGTTTGTGGGCTGCGCCGCGACGAAAAAGGACAAAAAAGTGCGAAACTATCTCGGCTTTGCCCTCGCCCCGCAGGCGGGGGTCGCCATCGGCCTTGCAGCGCTCGGCGCGCGCGTTCTGACGGGAGGCGGACAGCCCGAGATGGGCAATATGCTTGAGACCGTCATCCTCACTTCGAGCATCCTCTATGAACTCGTGGGTCCTGCGCTTGCCAAACTCGCCCTGTACCTTTCGGGTTCGTACGGGAAGCGCGCCCAGCCCGCGGAGGCCGAAGTGGGCGGCGCGGCGGAGGGCGCGGAAACGGCAGCGCCCGCCCTCACCCCACGCGAACGGGAGGTCGCCGCCCTGAAAGTGCGGCTGTATCAGATAGAGCAGGAAATTTCCTACAAGGAATATGCCCGCTCGCCCGAGGAGGAGGCGTTTTTGGAGGCAACGCAGGCCGCGGAGGCGGCGCAAGCGCCTCGACCCCTGCCGACCCCGCCCGCAACGCCGCCGCCCGAGGAGGACGACGCGCCCGAGACTTCGGCGGGAACGGAATACAACAGAAGGAAATTCATCAATAAGAGGTAACCTATGCAGACGGATATCATCGCTTATTTGCTCGGAAGTTGGTCATCCGAGATCAACATCGCCTCCACCGTGTTAAAGACGGTGCTCGTCATCGCCATGGCCGCGGTGCTCGGCTGCGAGCGCGCCCAAAACCGCCACGCCGCGGGGTTGAGAACGCTTGTCGCCCTCTCCATCGGCGCGATGTTCGCGGGCATCGCCGATATCTACTTCATCGTCGATTTAGGCGTCGGCTTCCCCTTCCTCTCGGCGGGCGTGCTCATCGGCGGCGCGATCATTACCGCGAACACCATCATCTTCTCCTCCAAGAACCAAATTAAAGGGCTGACGACCTCCGTCGACCTTCTGACGATGTCCATCATCTCCGCCCTCGTCGGGTTCGGGCTGTACACCGCCGCCCTCGTCGGGTTTGTGGCACTGATGGTGGGGCTTTTGGCCTTTGCCAAGTTGGAGAAATACATCCGCAACAAATCCAACCATCTTGAAGTGCATTTGGAGTTAAAAACTCGCAATAGTTTGCAGGAATTTATCACCGCCGTGCGAGAGTTCGGGCTGAAGATCGAGAACCTCGAAGTCAACCCCGCCTACGCAAACTCGGGGCTGGGGGTGTACACGGTGAAGTTGACGATCGTAAAGGACGAACTCAAAAAGACCAACCGCAACGACATCATCGAAGCCCTCTCCTCGATGGAGTGCGTCCACTACATCGAACGAATTGCTTAAATAAAATGCACCCGCCCCGCGAAACCGCAGGGCGGGATTTTTTTATGCGAATTTTTGGGCAAAGTTTATGGGCAAGGCCGCGGCGGGCATGGGGCAAGGCCGCGGAAGTTTTACAGCAGCCCCTCGTTGACGGGGCAGTGCGGAATGGTATCGAACCCGCGCTGCAAGTCCTCGTCCGTGGGGATGCGATCGGTCATCGTGCCGTCGTTGTACTGCTTGTAGGCGGAAAGATCGAAGTACCCCGTGCCCGTGAGGCCGAAGAGGATGCGCTTTTTCTCCCCCGTCTTTTTGCAGGCGAGCGCCTCGTCGATGGCGACGCGGATGGCATGAGCACTCTCGGGCGCGGGCAAAATTCCCTCGCACTTCGCAAACATCTCCGCCGCCTCGAACACCTTGCTCTGCTCCCCGGCGACGGCGCGGATGTAGCCATCGTGATAGAGTTGGGAGATGATGGGACTCATGCCGTGGTAACGAAGCCCGCCCGCGTGGTTGGGCGAGGGCATGAAGCCGCACCCCAGCGTGTACATCTTGGCGAGCGGCGTCGTCTGGGCGGAGTCGCAGAAGTCGTACACAAATTTTCCGCGCGTAAGAGACGGGCAGCTTGCCGGCTCTACGCCGATGAACTCGATGTCGTTCTTGCCCTGCAACCTCTCCCCCATGAAGGGCGCGATGAGGCCGCCGAAGTTGGAACCGCCGCCCACGCAGCCGATGATGACGTCGGGTTGGACGCCGTATTTATCGAGCGCCGTCTTGCTCTCCAACCCGATGACGGATTGGTGCAAGAGGACGTGGTCGAGCACCGACCCCAGAACGTAGCGGCAGTTCTCGGTGGTGACCGCCTTCTCCACCGCCTCCGAGATGGCACAGCCGAGAGACCCGCCCGTGCCCGGGAATTCGGCGAGAAGTTTGCGCCCCGCGGCGGTCGTATCCGAGGGCGAGGGCACGACGTTTGCCCCGTAGGTGCGCATGACTTCCTTGCGGTAGGGCTTCTGCTCGGAGGAGACCTTCACCATGTACACGTCGAGTTTCAGCCCGAAGAACGCCGCCGCCATCGCAAGCGCCGTCCCCCACTGCCCCGCGCCCGTCTCCGTGGTGATGGAAGTAAGCCCCTGCTTCTTGGCATAGTACGCCTGCGCCGCCGCCGAATTGAGTTTGTGCGACCCAGATGTGTTGTTGCCCTCGAATTTATAGTAAATTTCGGCGGGCGTGCCGAGGACTTCCTCCAAAAAATAGGCGCGCACGAGCGGCGAGGGGCGGAAGGCCTTGTAGAACGAGCGGATGCCCTCGGGGATCTCGATGCGTTCATCCTTTTCGTTGAGTTCCTGCTCGACACATTCCTCGCAAAAAACGGGGGTGAGGTCGGACATGGTACAGGGCTTTTGCGTGGCGGGATTGATGAAGGGCGCGTGCTGCGTCTTCATATGCGCCTTCATGTTGTACCACGTCTTGGGCATCTCCTCTTCCGTCAAGTACACCTTGTAAGGGATCTTTTTTGCCATGGTTGTTTCCTCCTGAAAAAAATTTTGACAAATAAAAACGGAGCCATTCGCTTGGGACGAATTGCTCCGTGTTGCCACCCAATTTTACGGCCTAAGCCGCCTCGTTACGGGCGCTGTCACGCCCTCTCTCTGTAACGGAAGAGACCCGTCGGGGCATTACTCCGCAAATTGCGTTTCCTCCCCGCCCTCGGAAACCCATTCATCCGCCGCAGACTGCCTTCTTTCCACCCCCGAAGGCTCTCTGAAAGCCTGTTTATGCAGATTACTCCCTTTCCTCATCGGTTTTTATTCATTATATCAACAGTTTATGCGCTTGTCAACGGTTTTTATAAAATTTTTATAATTTTTGTGCAAAAAAATTTTTCGCGAAAACAGCGGGGAAATTGCTTGACACCCGCGGAATTTTCCTTATAATAAGATGTGCTTTTTGCGCGAGGCGCTTTGCCGCGGGCGCGTGGATTGCAAAAATGCATATATTGAGGTGTAGCGCAGTTTGGTAGCGCGCTTGGTTAGGGACCAAGAGGTCGCGTGTTCAAGTCACGTCACCTCAACCAAAGTACTGCATATTGTAGAGGATTTTCCGTCCAATACGATATGCGGTACTTTTTTTCTGCGCTTTTTACGAAATTTTAATAATTTTTTTCTTTTTTGGGTAGTAATTTGGGCAGAAAATCGCTCAAAAATCAAGTTTTTCGATCTCCCGAAGCATAAAATCGTCCGAAAAATGCGTATAAACCGCCGTCGTCATATCCGTTCGGTTAACGTGCCCCGTCCAAACGTCCACGACCTCTTTGGCGATCCCACACTCCTGGCATCGCGTCGTAAACGTATGCCGAAGATCATAGAGCTGATGCGCCGGAAAAAGTTTTTTGAAAACATTGGTCATCACTTTTCCACACTTTGCAAGTTCCGCCGCGCCGATCGGTAAATATTTACGCAGCCCGGGTGCGATCGGAATTTTGCGAAAGGTTTGTTGCTCGCCCTTACGGCATTTTCCGTTGGCCACCGTTACAAAGTACTCGTCGAACGTCGCGCTAGCAATCTCACTGCGCCGAATCCCCGTATACAGATACAACATAAACTGTTTCTGATAGAAAGAACTCTTGCAGCGCTCAATGAAGTCCGCGATCTCTTCCTTCGACAACGCCCGCCCGTGAACCGATTGATGCCTGGGCAATTTCACATAATCCATCGGGTTTCCGACGATCAGCCGCTCCCCCACCGCCGCGCGCAAGATCTCTTTCAAAAGAACTTTCGCCTGCTCCGCCGTTCTGCCGAGCCCCGCCGAAAGCAACCCGTTCAGAAACGCCTGACATTTCATCGGCGTAAGTTCCCGCAGATCCACCGCACCGAGCGCCGGCAAGATATGATTTCGCAGGCATCGCTCCTGCATCTCATACGTCACCGCCTTCACATTCACCGCCTTTACGTTGGTAAAATAGAGCTCGGCAAACTCCGCAAACGAAGTCTTGCGTTTCAGCGGTTTTTTCAAAACTGCTTTTTCGTCATCAACGCTACGCACCCATTCCCGAAAACGATCCATTACTACCGCTTTTTTCTTTGAGGTGAATTGAATATCATATCCGCCCCGACGGTATCTCACCTGCCAATATCCGTCCGGTGTTTTGCGGAAATGCCCGTCTTTGAGTTTTGGCATCTTTGCTATCTCCTCCTGCGAATAGTAAAGAGCTTCTTCTCGGGTTTTCGCTTCGCTATCTATTTGATCCGTCCCCTGTTTTTCACTCTGTTTTCCCCATAAAAATCAGAATGGGAGATTACTTCGCGCTTAGGTTACTTCGGCGCGTTGCGCCTCGTGCCGCCCTTAGTCGAAAATAGTGCGGGCGGGGCGTGCCGCGCTTGGTAGACAAATAGTGCGCGCGGGGTGAACTACCGGCGGGAGTTCACCCCGCGCCCCACTCTGCGCCAGAGCCCCCCGAGGACAAATGTCCTCGGGGGGCTCTGGCGCAGAGTGGGAGATTTGAACTCCCGGTAAGCTTTTGACCTACACACGATTTCCAATCGTGCTCCTTAAGCCGCTCGGACAACTCTGCAAAAGACAATGCCATTTTACACGAAACGCCCGCAAAATGCAACCGTTTTCGCCGTCTTTTGCAAAGAAATTTTGTCATTTCAGATACAGTCCGTCGGCGTTTGCGTCGAGGGTGAGGAGCGTACCCGCGGGGGGATCGTGCTCCACAATGTAGCGTGCGATGAGCGTTTCCGCGTGCGACTGCAAAAAGCGCTTCAACGGCCTTGCGCCGAACACGGGGTCGTAGCCGCTATCCGCGATGTACGCCTTCGCCCTGCCCGTCACCTCGAGCGAGAGGTGCTCCGCTTCCAGCCGTGCGCGCAGCCTATCGAGCAAAATTTCCACAATATTGTCGATATTCTCCTGCGTGAGCGGCTTGAACAGGATAATTTCATCCAGCCTGTTCAAAAACTCGGGGCGGAAGGTCTTTTTGAGCAGCGTTTGCACGTTTTTGCGCGCGGCGGCGGAAATTTCGCCCTCCTCGATGCCATCCATGATAAGATCCGAGCCCAAGTTGGAGGTCAAAATGATGACGGTATTTTTGAAGTCCACCGTCCTGCCCTGCGAATCGGTGGCGCGGCCGTCGTCCAGGATCTGCAACAAAATATTGAACACATCGGGGTGCGCCTTTTCCACCTCGTCGAAGAGCACGATGGAATACGGGCGGCGGCGGACTGCCTCGGTGAGCGTTCCCCCCTCCTCGTAGCCGACATACCCCGGAGGCGCGCCGACCAGCCGCGAGACGGAGAATTTCTCCATATATTCGCTCATATCGATGCGCACGATGTTCTTTTCGTCGTCGAAGAGGTTTTCGGCGAGCGACTTTGCAAGTTCGGTCTTGCCCACGCCCGTAGGCCCTAAAAAGAGGAACGAACCGATGGGGCGGTTGGGGTCGGAGATGCCCGCCCGCGCGCGCAGAATGGCCTCGGAGACCTTCTTCACCGCCTCGTCCTGCCCGACGACCCGCCTGTGGAGCGCTTCGGGAAGGCGCAGAATTTTGGCGCGCTCCCCCTCCTTTAAGCGGGAAACGGGGATGCCCGTCCACCGCGCGACGATCTTTTCGATCTGCTCCTCGGTCACTTCGTCCTGCAAAATGGCGTCCTCGCCCTTTTCCCTATCTTTTTTCTCGGCGAGCGCCTTTTCGAGGGCGGGCAGTTCGCCGTATTCGATGCGCCCCGCCCGATCGTAATCGCCGCGGTTTTTCGCCGTCTCCAACTCGCCGCGGAGAAGGTCGATCTTCTCCTTCAACTGCTTTTCTTCCTTGATGGCGGCCTTCTCGTCGTCCCACTTTGCCTTCATCGCGCCGAAGCGTTCCTTGCAGTCCGCAAGTTCCTTTTTGAGGCTTTCGAGGCGGGCGGCGGAGAGGTTATCCCCCTCCTTTTCGAGGGCGTTCTCCTCCACCTCGAGCTGCACGATGCGGCGGTGCAGGGCGTCCATTTCGGCGGGCATACTGTCTATCTCCGTCCGTATCATCGCGGCGGCCTCATCCACGAGGTCGATGGCCTTATCGGGCAAAAACCGATCGGTGATATAGCGGTTTGAAAGCGTCGCCGCGGCGACGAGGGCGTCGTCGTGAATGCGCACGCCGTGGAAGATCTCAAACCGCTCTTTGAGGCCGCGCAGAATGGAGACGGTATCCTCCACCGTCGGCTCGGAGACGAGCACGGGCTGGAAGCGGCGCTCCAAGGCGGCGTCTTTTTCGATGTATTTGCGGTATTCGTCGAGGGTGGTCGCGCCGATGCAGTGCAGCTCGCCGCGCGCGAGGAGAGGCTTCAACAGATTGCCCGCGTCCATTGCGCCCTCCGTCTTGCCCGCGCCGACGACGGTGTGGAGTTCATCGATGAAGAGAAGGATCCTGCCCTCGGACTTGGTGACTTCGGCAAGCACGGCCTTCAAGCGCTCTTCGAACTCGCCGCGATACTTTGCGCCCGCGATGAGCGCGCCCATATCGAGGGCGAAGAGCGTTCTCCCCTTCAATCCCTCGGGCACGTCGCCCGAGACGATGCGCCGTGCCAGCCCTTCGGCAATGGCCGTCTTGCCCACGCCCGGCTCGCCGATGAGCACGGGGTTGTTCTTGGTCTTGCGGGAGAGGATGCGGATGACGTTTCTTATCTCCTCATCCCGCCCGATGACAGGCTCCAACTTGTGCTCGCGCGCCCGCTTGGTGAGGTCAGTCCCGTACTTTTCCAGCGCCTCGTAACTGTCCTCGGGGTTATCGCTCGTCACGTTCTGGTTGCCGCGAACGACCTTCATCCCCTGCAAAAATTTGTCCTTGGTGAGTCCGAAGCGGTTGAAGAGCGCGGAGAGCGTCCCCTCCGCGTTGTCGAAGAGGCACAAAAAGAGGTGCTCCACCGAGATGTAGGCGTCCTTCATGCCGCTTGCGAGTTTTTCCGCCTCCGTAAGCGTGCGCGTGAACGCCGCGGTGGGATATACATTGCCTGCCGCCGCACCCGAAACGCGGGGCAGTTTTTGAATTTCATCCTTCACGGCGCGCGAAAAGCCCTCCGCATCCGCCCCCGCGCGGAGCAGAATGCGATAGACAAGCCCCTCGCGCTCCGTAAGCGCGTATGCAAGGTGCAGTGTTGTAAGTTCGGCGTTACCGTATTCCACGGCGGTATTTTGCGCCGATTGAATGGCCTGCACCGATTTTTGCGTGAAATTGCTTGCGTCCATAAAATCGCCTCCCGTCAAGTTCTTTCGCCTCTATTATACCGCAATCGGGCGGCGGTTAAACAAAAGAGCGCCGCCCGCAGGCAGCGCCCTTTTCCTTATTTTATTCCTTGTCTTCGGGGGGAAGCGTCTCGCTCCCGCCGCCGCTTTCGCTTTCACTGCCGCCCTTGCCGCTTTCACTTTCGCCGCCGCTTCCGCCGCCGCTTTCACTGCCGCCCTTGCCGCCTTCCGTCGACGGCTCATCCAGCCATTTGATCGTGCCCTCGATGATTTTGATGTCGTAAAACTCCGTCACGTCGCGCCCTTCGGCGTCGACAACCTTTACATTTTCTTTGAGCAGTTCGTTCTTCGCCGATTTGTCTTTGAGGAGAAGTTTCCCCGTCATGGTGCATTGGAGGGTGTGCCCCTTCATGAGGGTGTTGAACGTGAGGTTGTACAGTGTTTTATCGTCCGATTTCACGATGTAATCGCGCTCCTTGGTGCTTCCCTCCTCGGTGCGCCGCACCGTCATGTTGATGGTGTGGATGGTGAGCGTGCGCTGCTTTACGGTGAGCACCGTAGCCCCCTCGGTCGCCGCTTGGGGGTTACCGCCGACGAAGATAAAGCGGTTCTGCGCGGTGATGTCATTCCCCTCCGCGTCCTTGGCTGTGCACTGACTCTGCTCCCGCACATCCGCCGCGGTGAGCGAGCCGATCGACGTGATCCCCTCGCCGAATGCAATGAGATACTCCCATCCCTCCGCACCCGCGGGAACGATGATGACGCGCGCCCGCGACGAATCGTAGGTAAGCGGCTTGCCGTCGTACTGTTTGCTGAGGGAGGAGAGGTAGATATAGATGGGCGTATAGATGCGCAGCCCCCCCAATTCGCCCTGCTCTATCTCGTAGTTTTCCAGCATATCTACGCCGCTATCATCGACGATGGCAATGTCGGTGTAGGCGTTTGCTTCAAATCCGAATGTATACTTGCCGTCGTCGCCGCGGATATCGGTGATATTCGTCCACTCTTTGCCCGTCGCGGTGGCGATGTGCCCCGCAAGAAGCCCGCGCTCTGCCCCCTGCTGCTCGTAAGCAAATTCTGCGGAATGGGGCTGGCCGTCGTATACCCACGCGCCGCCCTCGCTGGTGACTTCGACGGGGCGGGGCTTTACGGTGATCGTGCCCCATACCCACTCGATATCGTAATTGCCCGTCACATCGAACCCGCCGGCGAGAATACGCGCGGTGTCGATATCCACCGTGTTGTTTTCCGCTACATTATCCCAAACATTGGTGACGGAGGCATAATCCGCGGAGAGCGTGTGCCCCGCTACAATTCCCCGCTCCGCCTCTTGGTTGAATTCTTCCGCGGCGTATTCGGTGAAACGGAACGGCTGCCCGTCGTAGACGTGCTCGCCCGTGCCCGTGGTGATCTTCACGGGGCGTTTTGTCACGGTGAGGATGCCGTCCGTCTCCTCGGAGTACTCAAAGGTGTAGTTGTCGAGGGAGACGTCTTTCCCGCTTGCGTCCCGAACGGTAAAGATGAACCGCACGCTGTTGCGCAGCTCGCCCACGTCGGTGATCGTCGCCGTCTCCGAGACGACCGCCGTCGCGATCCTTTGCCCCTTGGCAAGCCCCCTGTGCTCCTCTTCGTTATACTCTTCCGCCGTGTACTCTTCCACGCCGAACGGCTGCCCGTCGTAGACGTGCGTTCCGCCATTCGTTGTGATCTTCACGGGGCGCGGCGTGACCCGCAGTATGCCGTAGGTATAATACCCGTCAAAAATGTAATTTCTTGTGACGTCAACCTCTTCCGCCGTGACCTTGATATTGGTAGGCTTGAAGAGGTTAGGGGTGGGGCTCCCTACATGGTCGACGGATGGCGTATTCTTGACCTCATCCGCCGTGAATATGTGCCCCGTAACAAGCCCTGTTTTGTTTTCTTGGTTGAACTTTTCTACCGTATAATCCGCCGCGGTATGCCGTTCGCCGTCGTACACAAATTCGTCCGAACCCGTCGTGATCTTCACGGGGCGCTGGGTTATAACAATTGTGCCCCATTCCCATGTAATCTCATAGTTGTCCGTAACGTCGTCGCCGTTCTCGAAAATGTGCACTTCTTTCCACTCGTTGTATTCCGTTTTGGATTCCGTTACGGGCGTCGTCGATTGGCTGTTTACCACCCACACGTTGGCGTCGGTGTAGGAAGGATATTCCGCGGAGAGCGTGTGGTTGTGCTCCGTAACGAGCGAATTTTCCACCGCTTCGTACTCATATACGCTGTGCTCCTGCGCGTCGTAGACGAACTCGCCCGAGAGCGTTCGAAGGGTCACTTTGCGCGCCAAAATTTCAATTTCTCCGTACACCCAATCCTCAATGTAATAGTTATCCGTCACATCGGTTTTGCCGTTTACGATCGTCACTTCCGTGGGGATATTTTGCTTCTTCCCCACATTTGTGCGCGTGGGATATGTCGCGGAGACGGTGTGCCCTTCGACCAATTTGAGGATATCCCCCTCCTCGCTTCCCAGATCTTCGTATTCGGGCGCACCGTGCGGGTCGGCGTCGTATTCCACGTCGTAAAGCGATCCGGATTGGAACTTCACGTGCCGAGGCGTCACCGAAATCGTGCCCTTTTCGGCAAACGTAAAATCGTAGTTTTCGGTCACGTCCTTGTCGTCCGTATCGGTGATCTTGAACACCAATTCGTTGGTGACATCGCCCTCGTTTACGTTGGTGACGCTCGCCGCTTTGGCCACGGTGAAGTTGTGGAAGTCCACGACCCCATAATCTTTATCGCCCGCCTTTTCGGTAATGACGTAGCCCGCATCCTTTTCCGCATAGGTGTGCGCCTTGCCGTCATAGATGAACTGCTGTGACTGCGTTGTAATTTCGATCGGCCGCCTGTTCACGATGACCTGCGCCTCAACAACCGTGATGATGTAATTCTCCGTGGTGTCTCCTGCCGCCGAGGACACCGTTACGGTGGGCTTGCTCTCATATGTTTTTGCCTCGCGCGCGGAGAGGGTATTTGAAAATACCAGCCACTCGTCTGCCACAGGCTCGCGGGAAAGCGTGTACCAATCGTCCGTATCGTACTCGTGCCATTCACCGTCGTATGTAAATTCGTCGGGCGTCATCGTCACCGTAATTGAAATTTTATTGATGACGACTTCCCCGTCCACTTGTTCTATTTTGTAGTTTTCCGTCACCTTTTCGTCACCCGCATAGACGTCGATCGTGGGCTTGTTGGTATATGTGCCCGCCTTCTGCGCGGTAAGAACGTCGCTAAAACGGAGCTCCTGCCCCGCCGCGAGCGTCCCTTCAAGCGTATACGCCTCTTGCTCGACGCCGTAGATATGCGGCTTGCCGTCGTAGTCAAACGTCTCGCTCTTTGCCGTCACCTTGATGGAGATCTTATTGATAGTGACCGTACCGAATTTTTCGGTAATCTGATAGTTGCTCTTGGTGGACTTGCCCGCCGCGTCTACGATATCGTAATCGGGCGTGTTGTGGTATACGGCCGCGTTCCGCGCAGAGAGCGCCTCGGTGCGGCGGAACTCCTGTCCCGCGGCGAGCGATGTACCGTCGATGGCCTCGATTTTTTCATAGGTATGCATCTCGCCGTCGTATGTAAATTCGGCGCTCTCGGTCTTCACTGTCAGGGGGCGCTTCTGAATGGTGACTGTGCCGTACGGCGTTTGCATTATATTGTAGTAGTTTTTCGTCACGTCGTTGCCGTTCGCCATAATCGTGACCTTGAATTGGATCTCGTGCGTTCCGGCGTTCGCCATGCCGTCTTTCCCGATATATTCGATGCGTACTTCATGCCCTTCGAGTTTGGGCATATCTTGCGGGTAGACGACTTCGCAATTCTCGTACTCCTCCCTCCATGAAATGCCGTCGTAGATGCGCTCCGCTACATTTTTCGAGTGCACTTCGATGGGGCGGCGGTCGATTGTCACCTCGCCCCAAACGGGCGTTATGTGATAATTGTCCGAGATGTTCTCCTCGTTCGCGTATACTTCCACCGTCATTTCGTTGAAATAGGTATCCGCATCAATGAACGATTTGTACCCCGTGAGCACAAGTTTATGCTCCGTTTTTGCAAGTTGCGTTTCCGAAGTGACTTCCGCAGAATTATAGGTATGCTCTTGGCCGTCGTAGGTAAATTTATCGCCCCTTGTCGTCACCGTAATTTCGCGCTTGTTGATTTTGACCGTGCCGTTGACGTGGGATACCTCGTAATTTTCAATGCAGTTCTCGCCGCCCTTTACCCCGATGAACTCATCGGAATAGGTGAGTTCGTTTTCACGGCTGTCCCATACGTTGATAATTTTCGGCGCAATGACGGTCGCCGTATAGGTATGCCCTTCGGCGAGTCCCCTCTCCCCGTTGAACGCTTCCACATCGTATTTAGCCTCAAAGTGCTCATCTCCGTCGTATGTCCATTGATTGTTGTGCGCCGTAATGTTGATGTGGCGCTTATTTATAGTAATCGTGCCCCACACCCATTCAATCTCGTAGTTATCGGTCACGCTGTCCTTGCCGTTGGAAATTTCCCAATTCTTCCACTCGTTGTTGTGCTCGGCGGTCTCCCGAACATTGGTGAACGCGGGATATTCCGCGGTGAGCGTGTGCCCCTCCACCAATTTGTAATATGCAGAGCCGGCCTCGCTCCCCCAATCTTTATAGGTCATCACGCTGTGCGGCTTTGCGTCGTATGTAACGGTGAGCGAATCCGTTTGCAATTTCACTTGGCGCTTGTTGATGACGACCGTCCCCCACTCCCATGTGAGCTTGTAGTTTGAAGTCACGTCATTGCCGTCTGCGTCCTCGATCTTCGCCGCTTCCGTGTCGATGCTGTTCGTGTAAGTATTTGCACCTATCCATGCGGAATAGGTCGTCACCAATTTGTGTCCATCGGCAAGTTGCGTCCCCACTGCGGAATACGACGGCGCGTCGTGCTCCTTTGCGTCGTATGTAACGGTGTCCGAACCCGTGAGCAGGGTCACTTGGCGTATATCGACGGTGACTTTGCCGTACACGAGGGTGAGGTCGTAGTTTCCCGTCGTATTTTCCGTGCCCGCAAAGATCTCGATCGTGGGTTTGTTATCGTATGTCCCCACATTCTTCGCAGTCAGAACGTTTGCGGAATAGCGCACCGTTTCGCCGTCCGCGAGCGACGCGCTGAGCGTAAACGCCCCACCCATGTCCGCGGTGTAGGTGTGTTCTTTGCCGTCGTAGGTAAATTCATCGTCCGTCGTCGTCACCGTGACGACGATTTTTTGAATGTTGATTTTGCCGAAGTCTGCGGTGATTTCGTAGTTGCTCTTTGTGGAGTTCCCCTCCGCGTCCAAAATGTCGAACTCGGGCGTGTTGTCATATGTGCGTGCATTTTTCGCGACGAGCGGCGCAGCGCGGCGGAATTCCTGTCCCTCGGCAAGTGACGTATCGTTGGCGGCGGCGATGTCGTTGTAGGTGTGTTCCGTGCCGTCGTATGTAAAGTTCTCGCTCACCGTCGTCACATGGAGCGGGCGGAGATTGATGACGACTTCCGCCTCCTTCACCGTGATGTTATAATTCTCCGTGGTGTCTCCTGCCGCCGAGGACACCGTTACGGTGGGCTTGCTCACATATGTTTTTGCGTCGCGCGCGGAGAGCGTGCCCGAAAATTTCAGCCGCTCGCCATCCACGGGCGCGCCGTCGACCGAGTACCACTCCTCCGTGTTATACTCGTGCACCGCGCCGTCGTATGTAAACTCGTCGCCCTTCATCGTCACTGTGATCGCAATTTTATTGATAGTGACAGTGCCATAAATTTTTTCTATCTCGTAGTTGTCCGTCGTCCTCTCGTCGCCCGCATAGATGTCGATCGTGGGCGTGTTTTGATATGTATCCGCCTTCTGTGCGGTCAGAACGCCGGTAAAGCGGAGCGCCTGCCCGTCCGCAAGCGTCCCTTTCAGTTCGTACGCCCCCTCTTCGATGCCGTAGGTATGCGGCTTGCCGTCGTAGTCGCGGGTCTCTGTCTTGGTCGTCACCTTGATCGCAATTTTGTCGACGGTGACTTTGCCGTATACGGGGGTGAGGTCGTAGTTGTCCGTCGTATTTTCCGTGCCCGCAAAGATCTCGATCGTCGGTTTGTTATCGTATGTCCCAGCGCTCTGCACCATCAGAACGTTTGCGGCGTAGCGCACCGTCTCGCCCTCCGCGAGCGCCGCGCTGAGCGCATACGCCCCATCCATGTCCGCGGTATAGGTGTGTGCTTTGCCGTCGTAGGTAAATTTATCGCCCGTCGTCGTCACCGTGACGACGATTTTTTGAATGTTGATTTTGCCGAATTCTTCGGTGATGGCGTAGTTGCTCTTTGTGGAGTTGTCCTCCCCGTCCACAATGTCGAACTCGGGCGCGTTGTCGTATGTGCCCGCCTTGCGCCACGTCTTGGTATCGGAGCGGCGTATCTCCTGCCCCTCCGCAAGCCCGTTGTCGGGCGTAGTCGCGGCGACCGCCTCGATATCTTCGTAGGTGTGCTCTGCGCCGTCGTAGGTAAGGTCCTCACCCACCGTTTTTACCGTCACGGCGCGCCTGAGGATGACGACCGTACCCCTTTGGGTCTCGATCTCGTAGTTGGCAGTCACGTTCTCCTCGCCCGCGAAAATTCCGATGGTCGGGTCGTTTAAGTACCCCTCCTCGTTCGCCGCGGTAAAGGTATAATTGCCGCCCGTGAACTTTATCTCCTGCCCCGCGACGCAGGAGGTCTCGTCGGTGAGCGCCAGCGTTTTTTCGTCATATATATGCGATTTTCCGTCGTAGGTGCGGGTCTCCGTCTGGGTCGTCACATGGAGCGGGCGGCGGCCGATGATGACTTCCGCCTCCTCCACCGCGATCGTGTAATTCTCCGAAGTCTCCGCGTCCTCCGCGAACACCTTTACGGTGGGCTTGCTCACATATGTTTTTGCGTCACGCGCGGAAAGAGTATTTGTAAATTCCAGCCGCTCGCCCTCCACGGGCGCGCCGTCGAGCGTGTACCACTCCTCCGTGTTATACTCGTGCACCGCGCCGTCGTAAGTGAACGTCTCGCCCTTCATCGTCACCGTGATCGCAACTTTATCGATGGTGACCGTGCCGAATTTTTCGGTGATGGCGTAGTTGCCCTTCACGGAGTTCCCCTCTGCGTCCAAAATGTCGAACGCGGGCGCGTTGGGATATGTGCCCGCATTTTTCGCAGAAAGCGGCGCGGCGCGGCGGAATGTCTGCCCCTCGGCGAGCGAGGTATCTTCGGCGGCCTCGATCTTTTCATAGGTGTGCGCCTTGCCGTCGTAGACAAATTCGGCGCTCTCGGTCGTCACCGTGACGGGGCGGGGCGTCACCGTCAGATCGCCGAAGTCCTCGGTGATCTTGTATTTTCCCGTCACGTCCTCATCGTTTTCGTCGAGGATATGGTACTCGCACGCGTTCACCTTTGTGCCCGCGTCGGTGATCGAGCCGAACTTCACCTCTTCGATGCGGTGTCCCTCGGCAAGGCCGTGGTCGCTCACGATCTCCCACTCCTCGGCGGAATGGGGCTTGCCGTCGTATGCAAAGGTCTCGGAGGGCGTATGCACGGTGATCTCGCGCGCGATCTTATTCACGTCGCGCTCGGCGACCTCCACGTCGTAGGAGGCTGTCACATCCTCCCCGTCCGCGCTTACAATGGAGACGGCTTCGAGGTCGGCGACGATGTGATAGCCATTCTCGCCGCTCTCCTCCATCTGATAGCCGTTTACCTGCAAGGTGTCGTCATAGCGCAGGTCGGCGGCAAAGGTGGGCTTATCGCCGTACATGAGGTCGCTCTCCTGCACGCGCACCACCGTTTTCAGGGGGTCGATGGTGAAGGAGAAGATCTCTCCGCTCGGGCGGGAAGTTCCTGCAACGCTCGTGCCCACGGCGCGACATTCGTAAGTGCCCGCCGCCCGCGGGAAAATTTCGCTCCACTCGGTTTCGCCCTTCGGTCGGAATTCAAAGTCCGCGCCGCCGAACACCGTACTCGCCTGCATGGAGAGCGGTTCGCCGTATGTAAAGTGCGCGGGAACGGAGACCTCCGTCACCGTGCCTGCGACGCCCATCATCGCGCCTGCAAAGGCGAGGAGCATCAAGAGCGCCAACAAATAGAGCAAGCGGAAGCGCCAGAACCGCTCAAACCTGCGCCTCCGCTGCTCTAACTTGTTTTTGTAGGAATCGTACAACATTCTCTTCTGCTCTCCGCTATTTTGCCGTCACGCGCTCCACGCTCTTTCTAATCCCAGTCAATGGTGAGTTTTCCCCACACGGGGATGATTTCATAGTTGTCCGTCACGTCGACGCCCGCGCGGTTGATGATCTTATAGTCCACCAAAATATTATCGTATTCACCCACTTCCGTCGGCCAATCGCCGAACACGAGGTCGGTAAAGGTATCACCCTCCACAAGTTGATACTCGGAATCCGCGGCATACGACCACTCCGCGCATACAAGCGGCTCGCCGTCATACGGCTTCGCAAACGACCCCGTCTCGATGGTGATACGGCGCGGGATAATTTTGATCGTGCCGAACTCGAGCTCAATGATGTAACTGCTTGTAACGTCCCGTCCCGTGATGTCGCGCACTACTGCGGAGAAGCGGTTGGGCACGCTCCCGTCGCCGCCCGCCGCGTCGTTGGTCTTGACGTATGTAAGCGAGACCTCGTAGGTGACCTCCACCGTCTGTCCCAACGATTGGGGCAACCGCCCGCATTTTTCCTCGACGAGGGTAAAGTTATTCTGGATGGAGTTGGAAGATTGCGGCGCGCCGCTGTACACGAACTCATCCGTCGCGCCACGGATATACAGCCGCGGGCGGTGGCAGATGGCGCACAGGTTGCTATCGTCGTTGAAATCGTGGACATGGTCCCACTCGGCGGGATAGTAGTTAAAGCGTTCCAGAAGACCGGCGGGCAAATCCTCGGGCGAGATATTCTCCCACGGCATGACGATAGCGCCGAGCACCACAAGGGGAAGGAGGTGCTCCCACGGCATCTGCTCCCACGCAAAGTCCTCGCCGAAAGTCGACCACGGGATCTTGCTCCAATCGAAGCCATCGGGCACATTCTTAAAGAAGTTCCCCCAATCAAAGCCCGACGGCGCGCTCGAGAAGAACCCGCTCCAATCGAAATTATCGGGCACATTCTCAAAGAAGTTCCCCCAATCGAAGCCCTCGGGCACATTCTCCAAAAAGTCGCTCCACTCAAAGCCCTCGGGCGGGGCTTTCAGGAACGCACCCCAATCAAAGCCCTCGGGCGGGTCTTGCAGGAATTCGCCCCAATTAAAACCCTCGGGCGCGTTTTTCAGGAACTCGCTCCAATCGAAGTTCTCGGGCACGTTCTCAAAGAACTCGCCCCAGTCAAAGCCCTCGGGGATATTGTCGTAGAAGCCCTCCCAATCGAAGTCCTCTGGGATATTGCTCAAAAACTCGCCCCAGTCGAAGCCCTCGGGCACGTTCTCGAAGAACTCGCTCCACTCAAAGCCCTCGGGCGGGTTTTTCAAAAATTCGCCCCAATCGAAATCCTCGGGCACATCTTGCAAGAACTTGCCCCAGTCGAAGTCCTCGGGCGCGTTTTGCAGGAATTTACCCCAATCGAAGTTCTCGGGCACGTTGTTAAAGAATTCATCCCAGTCGAAGTTCTCGGGAATATTGTTATAGAAGCCCTCCCAATCGAAGTCCTCGGGGAGATCGTTCAAGAACTCGCCCCAGTCGAAATTCTCGGGCACGTTCTCAAAGAAGTCGCCCCACTCGAAGCCCTCGGGCGGATTTTTCAGGAACTCGCCCCAATCGAAGTCCTCTGGCACGCTTTGCAGGAACTTGCCCCAATCGAAGTCCTCGGGCACGTTTTGCGTCACTTTGCCCCAATCGAAGTCCTCGGGCAAACCGTCAAGGAAGCCCGGCCAATCGAAGCCCTCGGGGATATTTTCAAGGAAGCCCGGCCAGTCGAAATCTTCGGGCAAACTGTTAAGGAAGCCAGGCCAGTCGAAATCCTCGGGCAAATTTTCAAAGAACCCGCCCCAATCGAAGTCTTCGGGCAAATTATCAAGGAAGCCTTCCCAATCGAAATCGTCGGATATTTCCTTAAAGAAATCCCCCCAATCGAAGTTATCGGGCAGGTTGTTGAAGAACTTGCCCCAATCAAAGTCCTTCAAATATTTCAGCCACGGGTTAGCAGCCTCCGCCACCGCGTCGGGGTCTGTGAGCACGGCAAAATTTTGGTAACCCGTGCCGATCATGAGGCCGCCGATAAACATCACAACGCTGGCGAGCAACATTCCGAGCATAACTAAAATTTTCTTTCGGATCATGGCATCTCCTCGTCAACCGCGCGGGCGGCTCACATCTTTTGCACGCGCACAAGATAGTTGCGGCATTTTGGCATCTTGCCTTCGCCGAAGAGCGTTTCAAGATATTTTGAAGTCTCTTCGAGGGCGTTTTTCAACAGAGACAGATCTTTGTTTGCGAGTTTGCGCAAAACTTTTTTGCAGAGGATGTCGTCGAGCGCCTCCAACTCCTCGCCCCCGCACGCGGCATACACCGAGATATAACTGCGGATCTGCCGCATGATGCGGTTTCCGAATGTGATCTGAAAGTTCTCCACAAGGTGCTCGTCGAGGGCTTTCAGCCTGCGCTCGTTGCGCCGCGTGATCTCGTATCCCCTCTGCGCGTCCTCGGCAAGCCGCGTAAATTCGCGGAAGGAGATGGGCACGGTCGCCTCCTTCTCGTCCCCCGTAAAGGGCGGCGTACGGTTGTCGAGGTCGACGACCATCGCGCGGTCGTACACCTTATCCGAGATGGAAAAGGTGCTGTCGTCGTTGTTTGCAGTGCCCACGAACCACATATTTTCGGGCAGTTTGATGCGCCCGTCTTTGAGTCCCTCGGGGTCGTCGTCCCACTTATCGGTGACGACTTCGAGATACCTTAGTTCGGGGTTGGGGATCTCGAGGAGGGATAGAAACTCGGCGAAGTAGTACTCCACGCGGGCGATGTTCATCTCGTCGAGCACGGTGATGTAAATTTTTTCCGAACTGTTCGCCTCATACATCTTACGGAGGAGCGCCGTCTCGTTGTACTTGCGGGTGAACTCGTTATAGTAGCCCAAAAGGTCGCTCCTCTCCTTCCACATGGGCTGCACGGGGATGATGGTGGAGGAATTGCCGATGAATTCCCCGAACGCGTAGGTGAGCGAGGTCTTACCCGTGCCCGAGATGCCCTGCAAAATGAGGATGTGCGAAACGGCGAGGCTCGCCACAAATTCGCGGATCTGCGCCTCTGTGTAGTAGAGGTGGAGGTTGGTGGCGGCGAACATACGGAACTTTTGGCACAATTCCTGGAGGGAGGAGACCGCCCCGTCGCGCACGCGCACGGGCGCTGTGCCGATCTCGTTGAGCGCGCTGAAACGGTGGGAGTGCAATTCCTTCTCCTGTTCCTTTTCGATCTGCTTTTTCTCGGAGTCCACGGCGATGCGCACCGTCTCCTCCCACGTCAGGCGGTAATAGCGGAACTTCCGCCGCCGCACGCCGTTGATGACGAGAAAGATGATGAGGAGGATGGGGATGGCGAGGATCCAGAAGATGACGATGGAGCGGACGATGGGATCGCTCAAAAACGCCGATTCGATGACGGAGAACACGGCTTTCAGCGTCTCGTCGCGGAGCATCATCACGAGCAGGGAAATAAAAGTCCCCCCGATCAGAATGACCGAGACGAGGAGAATGACGGAGAGGACAAAACGGCGTTTGCCTCTGCGCTTGATTTTCTTTCTTGCCTGCTCCGGCGATAGCTTTTTCTTTTTGCCCATCGGTATGCGGCTCCTTCACGCCCGCCTACGCGCCCTTTTTCGGCGCGGTTGTTGTCTTTGTCTCTGCGCTCTTCGGCGCAGTCGTCTTTGTTTGAACATTTCCCTCCGCAGGCTTGGGTGTAGCCGCGGGCTTGGGTGTAGCCGCGGGTTTCGGTGCAGCCGCAGCCGCAGGCTTGGGCGGAGGCGTTGCCGCCTTCTGCGCCGCCGCAGGTTTTGCCGCAGGCGCTTGCGGTTTCGCCGCAGTCGCGGGTTTGGTCGCCGTCGCAGGCGCAGTCGCGGGTTTGGGCGGGGGTTGCGGCGTGCGCGCCCTCACTTCGGCGCTCAAACTGCGGTACTCGTCCGATTTCTCCCCCCTCTTTCCGCGCATCACGGCGCGGATATTGCCCGAGAACTCCTTTTTGAGGATCCTCTTCACATCCGTCCAATTCTTGCGCACCAGCCTGCCCAGCGTCTCGAACTCGTGTTCGAGGGCGTTGAAGCCCGCTTCCGTCGTAAAGTCGTCTGCGGGGGTCAAGAGGCCTCGCTCGCTCCGCACGGCGGTCAGCCGCGCCTTATAAACGGCAAGTTCGCGCTCCACGCTCTCCTGCGTCTTTTCGGCGGTCTTGCGTTTTTCGGTCTCCTCCTCCATGACGGCGCGGTTCTCGGCGAGGCGCGCGTCGCACTCGTCCTGCACGCGGGCGAGGTCCGCCCTTCTCGTCTCCTCTGCGCGGGCGAGCGCCTCTGCGCTCTCCTTTTTGAGGGCGGCCTCCGAGGCCGCACGTTCGCGCGTCATCTCCTCCACCTTTTGGCGGTGTTCCGCTTCGGCGCGCTTCATGTCCTCTTGGAGGGCGGCGTTCACATCGTTCAGTCTGTCTATCTCGGCGCGGAGCACCTTCCCCTCCGTCGTGAGGGTCTCCACGGTCTCCTTCAATTTCTCGATCTCGGCGCGCGCCTCTTTTAAGAGTTTGCTGTCCTTTTCGAGCGCCGCGTTGCGCTCCTCGAGCAAGAGGGCGTACTCTTCGATGCCCTTTCCCGTCTCGGCGACCCGCTTTTTGAGCTGGCGGATGGCCTCTGCGAGGGCGGCTTGGCGCGCCTCTTCGCGGCGGACTTCCTCCTTCTCGAACTCCTCCTGCAGGGCGTTTTCCACGCCCAGCCCGTACTTATACACGAGGAGGGAGGTGAGCAGCATGGGCGCGGCGAGTTCTCTTGCGGCAGCCTCGCTCACGGGGTCGAGGGTCTTTACTTCGCGCTGGATGGTAAACCCGTCCCTGTCGTAGGCGAGGAGGAATTCATACAGCGTCACGGCCTCCTTGAAGTTCTTATCCATGCGGAGGACGTTGGTCTTGGTGATCTTGGATTTTATCTTATCGACGCGGGAGACCTCAATCATGAGGGGGGTCCGCATAAAGAACGCCACGCTCTGCTGGATCTTCTCGAGGCGGTCGATGTAATAGGCACATTCGGGGTCGGCGGAGGCGGCGAGCACGTCGTCCTGTTCGTCGGTGAAGTTCAACTCGTAGGTGAGTTTCCTCGTCGCCGTCACCACCTTCTTTTGGGCAGTGAGTTCGCCGCGGTACAGCCTGTAAGCGCGCAGGATGGACTCGTAGCGGTAGGTCACAAAGTCGCGGATGCGGCACAAAAGCAGGTACAAAAACCTGTTCTCGTACACGGTATAGTCGTTGAGCCGTTCCACCGTGTACAGTTTATCGGGGATGAGGTCGCCCTTCTCGGCCTCCTGTTTGCGCGAGATAAAGTCGCTGTGGCGGGAGAGGTGCTGCACCGATTCGCGCGAGACGTGCTTCACCTTCTCGATGGGCTGCACCTCGCCGTTGGAGCGGATGAATTGCCTATCCTCTTCAATGGCCTTGCCGATGTACACAAGCCCGCGCTCGATGGCAGCCACCCAATCCTCTTCGACGTGGCAGATGTTGTGCACGACGACGATCTTATCCGGCTCTCTCGCGTTTGCGATGGTGCCCTCCATGGCGGTCACGCCGTGGTGCTCGTCGAGTTGTTTGGAAAGATCGCGGAAGGCGCGATACAGCAGGTCTATCTGGTTCATGCGCCCCCCTTAGGTATTCCGCGCAATGCGGCGCACGGTGCGCAGGCATCGCTTCATGCGCTCGGGGCCGAAGAGTTCGTTGAACATGGCGCACAGCGCTTCGAGTTCGGCGGCGCGGTAGGTGAGGTTCTGCGTCTCCAACTTGCGCAGCACCTTTTTGGCGAGGATGTCG
Source organism: uncultured Clostridia bacterium (assembly GCA_947625095.1). Lineage (GTDB taxonomy): Bacteria > Bacillota > Clostridia > Christensenellales > Borkfalkiaceae > Gallimonas. The sequence goes on from CANQMX010000001.1 coordinate 151,847, forward strand.
TCCAGCGCGTCCAACTCCTCGCCGCCGCACGCAACGTACACGGGCAGGTAGATGGTGATCTGCCGCATGATACGGTTTCCGAACGCGATCCTGTAATTTTCGGCGAGGTAGGCGTCGATCTTGCGCAGTTTATCAAAGGTCTCGGGCGAGATCTTATACCCCCGCACCGCCCTTTGGGCGAGCCGCATAAACGTCCTTGCGGAAACGGGCAGCGGCTTTCTCACGGGCGCGGTAAAGGGTTCGGACTTGGTGTCGATGTTGAGGATCATCGCGCGGTCGTACACCTTGTCGGAGATGGCAAACGTCGAGTCGTCGTTGTTGGCCGTGCCGATGAACCACATATTCTGGGGCAGGCGCACCCTGCCGTTTTCGAGTTCGACGGGGTCGTCGGGCCAGCGGTCGGATACGACCTCCAACTTGCGCGATTCCGCCTTGGGCAGTTCGAGCAGGGATAGAAACTCGGCAAAATAGTACTCCACGCGGGCGATGTTCATCTCGTCGAGGATGGTCACATAGATGTCCTTGCGCCCGTTGGCCTCGTAAATTTTTTGCAGGAGCAGGGTCTCGTTGAACCGCTTGGTGAATTCGTTGTAGTAGCCCAACAGGTCGCTCCTCTCCTTCCACATGGGCTGGACGGGGATGACGGTGGAGGGATTTCCGAGGAACTCCCCGAAGGCATAGGCGAGCGAAGTCTTGCCCGTACCGGACATACCCTGCAAAATAACGATGTGCGAGACGGCAAGCCCCGCGATGAACTCGCGGATGGTGTCGATGTCGTAATACAGCCGCAGCGTCCCCGCGGCGAAGTTGCGGAAGGCGTCGCAGAACACTTTAAGGGAGATATTCTCCACAAAGGGTTTTGGCTGGTAGGTCTTTCGTTCCGCGTCGATGCGCTTCAACATATCGAAGCGGGAGGTCTGTTTTTCCCCCTTGTCGGCGGCCTCCTCCGTCTTTTCCACCGTCTTTTCCACCCGCCGCGAGAGCGAGGAAAAGCGGTGCTCGTTCACCATCACGGAGATGACGATGATGAGCATGAGCAGCACGATGGCGGCGATGTAAATGACGATAAAGAGAGGCGACGTCAAAAATCCGAGAACGCCCTGCGCTCCCTCCGCCGCCGCGTCTGCCGCCGCTTGAGTTGTTTCTTCTTCCAGGAGTTCGATCATCGCTTTATCTTCCCGTCTCCCCTTGCGTCCAAAAATTCATTGCAGAGTTTGGTATTTTTTCCGAATATTTCCACGAGCGCGTCCGTCAGCGTGCCGTCGCAGAGGTCGGTGTCCCACACCTCGAAGAGCCACGGCAGGGCTTCGGCGGCAAGCGCACCGTCTATCGCGTCGTCGTCCTCCGCGCCGCACGCCGAAAGCACGGCGGCGTGGATCTCCGTCTTGACCCACAGGATATTCCCGACGTGCGCCGAGCGGCACCGCTCCGTCAGCCCGTCCACGTTCTTCCACGCCATCTCGCCGAGGGGATACTCATCGCGCACGTTGTGCCGCATGGCGGTAAAGCGGTCGAAGCCCACCGACTGCACCACGCTCTTGCGCTCCAAAACGGCGCACTCGCTGCACCGCGGCAGCAGGATGGCGGCGACTTCGGAGATGGAAGCGGGGATCGCGCCGAGGTCTTTCTCCTCCACTTCGGCGACGATGCGCAAATTCTGCGGAAGCACGCAGTCCGTACCGTCGGGCAGGGGGAGGGAGGCCCTCCTTCTTGCGATGCAGTCCGCCACCGTCTCGAACACCTTTCCGAGGCGGGAGGCCTCGGCATGGCGCAGCACCGCGATGTGCAGGAACGCGGGTTCGCGCGCGCACGCTTCGAGCGCCTGCGTCAGCGCCGTCTCGTGGTAGGTGCGCTCGTTGGTTTTCCACTGCGTAAAGAGGTCGCTGCTCTGCGTGTACTGTTCGGCGTTGTCGATGTAGGGCTTCTTGCCGAAGTACTCGGCGACCGCGCCCATGAGCGCCGCCCCCATGCCGTAGGGCACGATGATGAGTTGGGCGGCGGCAACGGCGGCAAACACGCCGCGCATGGTGTTCTCCTCGGGGTCGAACCCGCGCTCCTTCACATACAGCGTGCCGTCGCGCAACATCTCCGCGAAGGTGAGTTCCTTGTCAAAGTATTGAATGGGATCTTCGGGCGCGACCTCCTCCGCCTCCGCCCTCGCCTCGTCCGCGGCGCGGAAGGCCTCCTCGAACGCGGCGTCCGGAAGTTTCGTCTCGGGCTTTGCCTGCGTAAAGTAATACTTCTGCCAGCTGTTCGCACCGCTCTTGCTCTTCACGAGGACGTGCTCGGTGATGGCGGCAACAATGGCCATGAGCGGCGTTCCGAGGGCGATGCACGAAAGAACAGTCATCACCAAGGTCTCCGTGTCCCCCTTGACGCTCCCGCGGATCATCATGATGCCGAGCACAAGGCAGGCAAGCAGCATGGGCAGGCACACGATGAGCGCCCCCGTCCGGACGTGCGAAAGGCGGCGTCGGTTGAAACTTCCGAGGAGGGGCACGATGGCGAGCATGAGCACGGCCAACCCGTACACCCCCCACTTCACCGCCTCTATGTCGAGGCTGGCGACGAGGGCGTAGTCCAGAAGATAGGCGCAGATGTACACCGTAAAGAGCATGAAGAAGAGCACGGCGGAGATGGGGAAAACCCACAGCGCGGCGCGGCGCAGGTGGTGCAGGGGCTTGGGCACGCCCTCCTCGGGGTGCAGCCCCACGCGGCTGTGCGAAGCGGGGCTTTCGTCGCGCACGAACGGGCCGTCGGGGAAGTAGTCCGCGGGGTGGATCTCCGTAGCGGGCTTGCGCTTGACCCCGGGCAGGCTGCGCTTGCCTTGCAGGCGCACCTCCTGCGCGTTGGCGCACACGTAGATGGTATACGTCCCCGCCTCCACGTTGTCGGTGAGGGTGACGGGGTCGTATGTCGCGTAGTCGGCGGGCGTCAGCGTGACGGTCGCCTTCTTGCTCTCGCCCGGTTTGAGGGCGAACTTGCACACCGCTTTCAAGCGTTTTCTGGGTTGGAAGGTCGTATCCGTCGGCGCGCCGATATAAATTTGCGCGACCTCGTAGCCGAAGCGGCTTCCCGTGTTGCGCACGGTGAAGGAAATTTTATCGCCGTTCACGGAGAGTCCCGAATAGGCGAATTTGGTGTAGGAAAGCCCGAACCCGAAGGGATAGCGCACCCTCTCGCGGGCGGTATCATATCTGAGATACCCCACAAATCCGCCCACGCGAAGCCTTCCCGCGTCGCGCTCCTCGCACAGTTTTTTGAAGTAGGCGTCCCCGTTGTCGTAGGCGGTCCTCGTGAGCCTGCCGCCGGGAGCGGCCTCGCCCGTGAGCACGCGCGCGAGGGCTTCCGCCGCATAGCGTCCGTCCGCGGGCGCGATGAGTAGGGCGTCCAGCACACTGTCGAACGAGAGGTCGGCGGGCATATCGCCGCACACGATGCCCACAATGCGCTTGCCCGTCTTTTTGATGGCCTGCAACAGGGCGATGCGGTTGGCGGGCATCGTCAGGCTTCTGCCCGTCTCGTCGGGGTAGAGGAAGGCGAGCACCACGTCCGCGCCCCCCGCCGCCCGCACGGCCTCGGGGATGAGCGCGTCGCTGCGCGCCGTCTGGCGCTCGTACCCGCGCGCGCGCCCGCGCAGAGTGAACCTGCTCGCAAACGCGGAGAGGTCGGCGTAGGCCTCCCCCACCACGGCAACGCGCGTCCCCTTCGCAAGCGGGAGGATGCGCTGATTTTTGAGTAAAACGATGCTCGCAACGGCCATCACCTTGCGCGCCACGTCGCTGTCGGGGATGTTCGCGGGCATCCGCTTTGCCACTTTCATCGCAAAGTCTATCACTTCGCCCGCCGCCTCGTCGAGTTTTCTCTCGTCGAGCGCCGTCCCGTCGCGCACCGCGTCCAGAAGGTCGCGCTCGCTGATGCTCCCCTCCGCGCGGTATTGTTTGAGCTGTTCATACCGCCTCGACGCCCGCTCCAAAGGAATGGCCGCCCCGCCGAGCGAGACCTTCCCGCGCAGCAGCGTCAGTGCCGAGGAGTTGGCGGCAACGCCGTCGCCCACGGCGAACGTGTCGCCGAAATATCCGTTCTGCACGTCGTTGAACAGCGCGCGGTTGGTATCGGGGTAGCCGTTCGAAAGGCGGTTGGGCGCAAGGAACACGGCCTCGCACCGTGCCCGCGCGGCGGTGAGGAAGGGTCGTTCCACAAGGTCGCGCACCGCGCCCGCGTCCTCGCGGCGGTCGAGGTAGGCGATGTCCCCCTCGTCCATGGAGAGGGCGGAAAGCCCCACCGCCATGCCCGTCGCGTGCACCGCGCTCGCAATGGAGGCGCCGATGAGGCCGTTCAGCCCCGCGTCCTCCGAAAGCCCCGTCGCATAGGGATTGGTCGCCGCCTTCAAGTCGGGGGTGACGAACAGTTTTTTGCCCGCCTTGGCTGCCTCCGAGGCAAGTTCCCTCGTCATGCGGCCGATGAGCGCGGGGTCGAAGGAGCGCGCGGCGGAGGCATAGGAGACCCCCTTTTCGTTCGCGAGGTCGTCTAAATACACCCGTCCCACGGCGGGGATGCCCGCCTGCACGAGGCCTTCGTCCCCCAGCCCGGAGGCGACGAGCGCCACCTTGCGGAGCGGGTCGAGTTGTCCGAGAATGTCGTTATGCTTCATAGTCTGTTCGCTCGCTCCTTCCTATCTCCGCCACGATTTGCGTCTCCGCCTCCGCGGTGGGCAATTCCACGATCTTGTCAAAGAATTTCAGCCGCCACGCGATGACCGCGACGCCCGCGGCGACCACGAACACGGCGGCGACGGCCAGCCAGACGTACCACTTGCGCCGTTTGGAGGCAGAGTACGCGGGCTTGGGCGCAAACGAGAGCGTCCGCTCCGTCTGAACGGGCGCGGGCACGTGCCCGTACTTCAAATTCACGCCGCCCTTTACGAATTCGTACTCGTATTCGTCGGAAAACACGGCCATCACTTCCACGTCCACCGCGGCGCAGTCCCCGCTCACGGCGACGTCCGCGACCGCAAACTCCTTTCCGCTCTCGGCGAACAGTCCCTCGCGCTCGATCGCGCGTTCGGCGAGCACGTTTCCGTCGCCGTCTCTTTCCTTCAAGCGGAAGCGCACCCCCGTCACGCCAACTTCGCCCGCGTTGAAAAAGCGGATGGCGACCTTTCTCTCCTCCCCGCCGAACAGCACATAGCGGCAGGGATAGACGGGGAAGCCCCCGGGGAAGGGCAGGCGCACCGCAACCGTTTCGTCCGTCATGTTTCCCCTCCTTTGCGCATGGAAAAGAAGCGCACGAGCTCGACCGCGCCGATGAGCGCCGCCGAGGCGAGCGCCCCCAGCCCCAACAATTCCGCCCACGTCGCAACGGAGAAGCCCATAGTCGCCGTAAACGCGTCGACGAGGCGCAGATACACCGTCACGCCGACCCAAAGGAGGAGGTCGGTGAGGAGGGCCGCCACAAGGCAGAGGACGGCGAGCCACAGGCCGAAGCGCAGGTTAAAGGGGTTGCGCTCGGCGCGCAGCGGGGTATCGTCCGCGCAGATCATGCGCAGGGAGATGTAGTCGGTATTTTTGGGCAGGCGGGTGATGTGTGTCTCCGCGCCGTCGTTGAATTTTTCCTTGACGTGAAGGATGTTCACGATGTTATTGGCGGCATTGTAGACGACGATCTCGTACTTGACGAAGGCGACGAGGCGGTTCCACTCGCCGCAGAAGTAGAGGCCCTTTGCGTCCTTTGCGATGCGGTACGATTTGATGTAGGGTCTGACGGAGGGCGCGGTCTCGAACCACACGACGTCCCCGTTCTCGTCCGTGCCGCGGGCGACGGGTTTATCGGTGACGGGGATGGCGGCGGCGCGCACTTTCAGCATGAGGCGCGGCAAAAAGATGACCGTGATGCAGATCACGGCGCCCAAACCGATCGCGAGCCAAGCGACCCAAAAAATCATTGCGCCAATCGAGCTTGAGTCGATAAAGTCCATGCGATGAGTATATCATACTCGCGCGCGCGATGTCAACGAAAATCGCGCCCGCGCGCCCGCGCAAATTGCAGAAATTTTTTCCACCCCTCCCCTCTCATTTTCCCCACTATTGTCATGTCGAGCGTAGTCGAGACATCTCTACCTCATCCTCCTCATACCGAGGCGTAGCCGCCCCGCGCGCACTATTGTCTACTAAGCGCGGCACGAGCCGTAGGCGAAGTAGACATCTCTACCTCATCCTCCTCATACCGAGGCGTAGTCGCCCCGCCCGCACTATTTTCGACCAAGGGCGGCACGAGCCGTAGGCGAAGTAGACATCTCTACCTCATCCTCCTCATACCGAACGTCTGCCGCAGGCGGTGGTGGGGAGGCGTCCTCATACCGAGTTTGCGCTCTGCGCAAACGAGTGTATCTTGCCTGCCCCCTTTGAAGGGGGCGGGTGGCGCGGCTTTGCCGCGTCAGGTGGGGGTTGCCCTCACCCCCTCACCCCCCTCATCCCGCCCCGCAAGGCCTACCCTCCTTTGGAGGGGAGGCTCCGCCGCAGGCGGTGGTGGGGAGGCACGCCCCCACCCTCTCATCCCCTCATACCGAACGCGCCGCCGCGCTCCATGGGAGCGCGGCGGCGCGTGAGTGTATCTTCCCCCAAACGCAGTCCGTCTCCTTGCCCACCCCTCAAGGGGTGGGTGTCTCGCCGCGCGCGGCGAGACGGAAGGGGTGTACATACCCCCCCAACCAAAATCGCGGGGAGGCAAAACAGCCTCCCCGCGCAAAAACGCACAATGGCAAAAAATCGCAATAAGCGCGCAAAAACGCGCAAACGCTGTCAGTTTACGGCCTTTCTCCACCCGTGCGGATCGGGCAATTTTCCGTATTGGATTCCCGTGATCGTATCGTACAGCATCCGCGTGATCTCCCCCATCTTTCCGCCGTTCACCGTGTAATCGACGTCCTTGTAGCGGATGAGGCCGACGGGCGAAATGACGGCCGCCGTGCCCGTGCCAAACGCCTCGGAGAGCGCGCCGCTCTTGGCCGCCTCCGCGACCTCGTCGATGGAGATGCGCCGTTCCGCCACCGCATAGCCCTTCTCGCGCAAAATTTGCAGGCAGCTCTTGCGGGTGATGCCGGGCAGAATCGAGCCGGTCAGGGCGGGGGTCACCACCTCGCCGCCGATCACGAAAAACATATTCATGCTGCCCACTTCCTCGACGTATTTTTTCTCGGCGGAATCCAGCCACAGCGCTTGGTCAAACCCCTTTTCCTCGGCGATCTCGCCCGCCTTGATGCTCGCGGCGTAGTTGCCGAGGCACTTCGCCTCGCCCGTGCCGCCGAGGGAGGAGCGGGAATAGAAGTCCTCCACGATGAGTTTGACGGGTTCAAGCCCGTGCGCGTAGTAACTGCCGACGGGCGAGAGGATGATGAAGAAGAGATATTCGGTGGAGGCGTGCACGCCGAGCGCCACCTTTGTCGCCACGATGGTGGGGCGGATGTAGAGCGCCGTCCCGGGCGCGGTGGGGATCCAATCCTTTTCCAACTTCAACAGCGCCTCCAAGCCCTCCTCGGCGACTTCCTCGGGGAAGCGCGGGATACACATACGGTCGGCGGAGCGGTTCATGCGCGCCCAATTTTCGTAGGGGCGGAACACCGCGATCGAGCCGTCGGGCTGGATAAACGCCTTCATGCCCTCGAAGATGCCCTGCGCGTAGTGCAGAACGCTCGTCGCAAGGTCGAAGGGTTGGGGCACGTTGGGTTCTATCTTCGCGTCGTGCCAGCCCTTCCCCTTCGTGTACTTCATCGTGAACATATAGTCGGTAAAATACCTGCCGAAGCCGAGGGCTTCCCCCTCTTTCGGCTTCTCTTTGAGAACGTCCCGTTTGATGATCTCCATGTTATTCCTCCGCGGCAAACGGAAAATAGTACCGCCTGCCCAATGAAATTTGAATCTTTCCGTTGAAAAAATCCTGCGCCCGCGCCATGAAATTTTCCGCCTCGCTCTCCTTGACGGCGACCACGAATTCCGCCCGCTCGGCGAAATTTTTGCGGAGGATCTCCCGTCCCTCCAAAAAGCGCATGGCGGCGTTCACGTCGGGGTAGTCGACGGAGAGCGCCATCTCCATGCACATCTCGAAGTCGCAAATCTTCGCTTCGGCAAGCGCCGCGGAGGCGCACCCCGCATAGGCGCGCGCAAGTCCCCCCGCGCCAAGTTTGATGCCGCCGAAGTAGCGCACGACGGCGACGAGCGTCTCTTTGAGTTCCTGCGCTTTGAGGACGCCCAAAATGGGCATCCCCGCCGTGCCCTGCGGTTCGCCCGCGTCGGAAAACCGCTGCAAATTTCCCGCTTTATCGGCGATAAACGCGTAGCAGACGTGGGTCGCAAGCGGATGCAGGGCGCAGATCTCCGCGAGTGCGGCGCGCGCCTCCTCCTCGCTTTCGACGTGCCTCGCGTAGCCGAGAAAGCGCGATCTTTCGATGACCTTCTCCGCGAACGCCTCGCCCGCAACGCTCCTGTATCCCATTATTTGAGCACGATCCTGACGTGCACCTTCTTGCCCTTGTGCAGGATAAATTCTCCCGCGGGCAGCGGCATATTGAAGTCGGTCGCCTTCTCGTCGTTCACCGAAACGCCGCCCTGCTCGATGAGCCGCCGCGCCTCGCCGTTGCTCTTACACAGCCCCGCCGCGACGAGCGCCGCGACGAGATTGGGCGTGGAGGCGGGAATTTCCACGGCGGGCATTTCGCCCGCGCCGCCGAACGCCGCGCGCGCTTCCGACTGCGCCCTCTCCGCTTTTTCCGCCCCATGTACCATTTTCGTGAGTTCGAAGGCGAGTTTTTCCTTGGCGGCGTTCATGCGCTCGTCGCGGTAACGGCAGAGTTCGGCGATTTCATCGAGCGGCAAAAACGTGAGCATCCGGAAACACGTTTCCACATCCTCGTCCGCCGTGTTGCGCCAATATTGGTAAAATTCGTAGGGGCTTGTCTTGTTCTCGTCCAGCCAAAGCGCGCCCTTCTGCGTCTTGCCCATCTTCTTGCCCTCGCTCGTCGTAAGCAGCGCGGTCGTCATGGCGAAGGCGGGCTTCCTCTCCTTTCTGCGGATGAGGTCTGCGCCCGCCAAAATGTTGCTCCACTGGTCGTCGCCGCCGAGCTCGAGCGAGCACCCGTACTTTTGGTGCAAAACGAGGAAATCGTACGCCTGCATGAGCATATAGTTGAATTCGAGGAAGGAAAGCCCCCGCTCCATTCTCGTCTTGAAGCACTCGGCGGTGAGCATCTTGTTCACCGAAAAATGCACGCCGATGTCGCGCAAAAAGTCGACATAGTTGAGATTTAACAGCCAATCGGCATTGTTGACGACGATGGCGGCGTTCTCGCCCTCGAAGCGCACAAAGCGCGCCATCTGCTTTTTGAAGCACTCGACGTGATGGGCGATGGTCTCCTTCGTCAGCATCGCGCGCATATCCGTCCTGCCCGAGGGGTCGCCCACCATCGCCGTGCCGCCGCCGATGAGCACGATGGGCTTGTGCCCCGCATCCTGCATCCACTTCATGATGACAAGTTGCATGAAGTGCCCGACGTGAAGGCTGTCCGCCGTCGGGTCGAACCCGATGTAGAAGGGCACGCTCTCGCGGGAGAGCATCTCCCTCAGTTCGTCCTCATACACCGTCTGCTTGATAAATCCCCGCTCCTTGAGGGTATCCAAAATGTTGCCGTTCATAAAATTTATTATAATTGCCGCGCGGGCGGATGTCAAACGTTCGGCGCGGATATTTGAAAATTTGCCGCCGCTTTGCCTGCGTTCCGCGCGCTATTTTTTGAGAAATTCCTTGCCGCTTCCCCACGCCTTGCCCACTTTTTTGCCGAGGGAAAGGTAGTTGTGCCCCATCTCGTCGAACACGAACACGTCGAGTTTTTCGGCGTCCACCCTGCCCTTTTCGTCGAGCACCTTCTCGTCGGCGAGAATGTTGACGATTTTCCCGAGCACGCGGAGGCCGTAGGGCTGCTGCTGCATTTCGACGACGGTGCATTCGAGGGTGACGGGGTATTCCGTGATGACGGGCGCATCGACCCGCTCGCTTCTTGCGGCGTGCAATCCCGAACGCGCGAATTTATCGGGCACGTCGTTGCCCGAGACGATTCCGAGATAATCGGACGCGGCGACGGTATCGACGCCCGGCATCCCCAAGGTGAACGCGCCGCGCGCTTTGAGGTTGGCGACCGTCTTGTGATCCTCGTCGAGGTTGAGCGCGACCATGTCCTCCGCGCAGATGCCACCCCACGCCATCATCATCGCGTCCACGCTGCCGTCCTCGTTGTACGTGCCGATCATAAACGTCGGCATCGGGTAAAGATACGCCTTTACACCCAAACTTTTCATGCTGTTTTCCTCCCGAAAATTTTTTTGTTTTTATTGTACCCGAGGCGCGGAAAATTGTCAAGCGCCCAATATTGATTTTCCATTTTATCCCCCGCCCGCGCGCGCAGTTCTCCCCCTTTGGGGGAGAACTGCGCGCGCGGGCGGGGGATAATTTTTTTCGCGCCGCCCCGCTTTTTGGTCTGTTCCGCTGATTTTTTTCTCGCTTTTTTTCATGATTTTTTCCCTCCGCTCTTTCACACTTTTATTGTATCATGCGCACAAATTTTTGGGCGGGATGTATGACAGGTTTTTTGGAAAAATTTTTGGGGAGGGGGATAATACGGACTGCGTTTGAGGGAAGATACACTCGTTTGCGCAGAGCGCAAACTCGGTATGAGGAAGTGGGGGCGGTATGTACACCCCTTTCGGCGCGCAAAGGCGCGCCACCTTCCCCTCAAGGGGAAGGCAAGAAAAAAGCCCCTGCGGGGGGGGATAGAATGGAGGACTGCGTTTGAGGGAAGATACACTACTTCGTCGCTGCGCTCCTACTGCGCCTACGGCTTGTGCCGCGCTTAGTAGAGAAGAGGTATTCCAAAAAAGATTTGCGCAGCAAAGATTTTTTGGAAAGAGGAGGCTGGGCGGAGCGCGGTTGCCCTTTGCACCGTTGTACGAGACCTCAAAGGGCTACTCCCCCCACCCTGCCCTCCCCCCTCAAAGAGGGTGGAGGTAACATAAGGGGCAAAGGGCTTAAAGCGAAGTTTGCGCCGACGAGCGCGCGGGGCGGCTACGGTCGGTATGAGGGAACACCCCTTCCGTCACCTGCGGTGACACCCACCCCTCCAAGGGGTGGACAAGAGTTGCCCCACCCCCTGCCCCCATTGCGGAGAAAGGCAAAAATGAGGTAGAAATGTCTCCACTTCGGTCGACATGACAGTTTATGGGGGGCGGGCAACCCCCTATCGCCCCTGAGGGGCTTCCCCTTAAGGGGAAGGCAAGAAAAAAGCCCCTGAGAGGGGGATAGAATGGAGGACTGCGTTTGAGGGAAGATACACTCGTTTGCGCAGAGCGCAAACTCGGTATGAGGAAGTAAGGATATGAGGATACCTCCCCACCACCGCCTACGGCGGAGCCTCCCCTCCAAGGGAGGGTAGGCCTTGGGGACGGGCGGCAGGTGAGTGTATGAGGAAGTAGGGCGGTATGTACACCCCTTTCGGCGCGCAAAGGCGCGCCACCTTCCCCTCAAGGGGAAGGCGAGAAAAAAGCCCATGAGGGGCAAAAAAATTCCCCCGAGAGGGGGGGAATCCGTAAAAATTACATGATGTTTTTGACGCTGCGGGGGAAGAGGGTGACATCGCGGATGTTCTCCATGCCCGTGACGTACATGACGAACCGCTCGAAGCCAAGACCGAACCCGCCGTGCGGCACGCTGCCGAATTTGCGCAGGTCAAGATATTGCTTGTAAGCCGACTTATCCATCTTCCGCGCGTCCATCGCCGCCACGAGTTTTTCGTAGTCCGCCTCCCTCTCGCTGCCGCCGATGATCTCGCCGATGCCGGGAACGAGCAAGTCCGTCGCCGCGACCGTCTTTCCGTCCGCATTCTGCTTCATGTAGAAAGATTTGATCTCCTTGGGGTAGTCGGTGACGAACACGGGGCGGCCGAATACCTTTTCCGTGAGGTATTTTTCGTGCTCCGATTGCAGGTCGCTCCCCCAATGCACGGGGAATTCGAACTGCGAATTTTTCTCCTCCAAAATCTTGATCGCCTCGGTGTAGGTGCACACGGCGAAGTCGGAATTTGCGACGTGCGTGAGTTTTTCGAGCAGCCCCTTTTCCACAAAACTATCGAAAAATTTGAGCTCCTCGGGGCACTCCGCCATGACCGCCTTGATGAGATATTTCAGAAGATCCTCGGCGAGTTCGATGACGTCGGGAAGTTCGGCAAACGCCACTTCGGGTTCTATATGCCAAAATTCGGCGAGGTGGCGCGTGGTGTTGGAATTTTCCGCGCGGAAGGAAGGCCCGAAAGTGTAAATTTTGCCGAGCGCCATTGCCGCGACTTCGCCCTCTAACTGTCCCGAGACGGAAAGGCCCGCCTTCACCCCGAAAAAGTCGCTCTTGTAGTACTCCTCCTCGCTCTTTGCGCTGTCGTTCCAAGGCCGCGTGGTGACACGGAACATCTCGCCCGCGCCCTCGCAGTCGCTCGCCGTGATGAGCGGCGTGTTGACGTAATAAAACCCGTGCGCGTGGAAATAGCGGTGGATGGCCTGCGCCGCCACGGAGCGGACGCGGAACACAGCCTGAAAGGTGTTGGTGCGCAGGCGCAAGTGCGGAATGGTGCGCAAAAATTCGAGCGTGGTGCGCTTCTTCTGGATGGGGAACTCCGCGGGGCACTTGCCGAGAAGTTGAATGGTTTGGGCGTTGATCTCGTTCCCCTCTCCCTTGTACGCCTGTGCGAGCGTGCCGCGAACTGCGACCGCCGCGCCCGTTGCCGTGCAGGCGGACTCGACTGTGAGATTGGCCTTATCGATGACGACCTGCAATTTGCGGAAGGAAGAGCCATCGGAAAGTTCCAAAAAGGCGACGTTTGCGCTATCGCGGAAGGTGCGCACCCAGCCGCACACGACGACCGTTTGCCCGCGCAGTTCCGCCTTGGAAATGGCTTCGGAAATATCGAGATGTTTCATATGTTTTACTCCTAAAATCGACAGCGTTTGTTGGGTTTTGGTTGAACCCCCCACCCTACCCTACCCCCTTGAAAGGGGGGGGCAAGTTAGGGTTTGAGGGTTTTAAGGGTTTTGGGTTGGGCGGGAGATAGACAAGTACAACTTTCGACGGGTCGCTTGCTCCTCGCGCGCTCCCGCTTGCGGCCCTCCGCATTGTGTGAGGCTTCAAAGGACGAAACCTCACGCAACGTGGAGGCTATTCCGCTCCGCGGGTGGGGTGCTGCAAGAAATGGCGATGATGATTTCATTCTACCGTGAGTAGAGATAGATTGTGATGCATCTCTACCGCGACGCCGAGCTACTGCACGGCGGCGCTCTGCGCGGAGCAAAACCACGCTTTTGCGGCAGCGCACCCAATTTGCCGCATACTTGCGGCTTAATGTCGGGGTAAGCGACCGCGACGAAACCTCAATATCCCATACAAGTTACATTCCTCGTTCAATTTGTTTTTGAGCATACGCCCGCAAAGGGCGGAGACGAAAAAAGAAATTGAACGAAACTTTAGTAGGCTCTCGCAAAAAAGACGGTGTGGGTGGCGGGCTTGCCGCAGCAGATGCACACCTTTTCGGTGTGGTGCTCGTCGATGACGCGGGCGGTCGCCTGCGCGAATTCCTTGACTCTGTCCTCGCAGGCGCGCTCGCCGCACCAGCCCGCACGCACAAAGTTTCCGCCCTCTACGCCCTGCAACAGTTCGTCCAGCGAGGCCGCCGTGACGGTGCGCGACTGCATACGGCTCTGCGCACGCGCAAACAGGCTCTTTTTTATCAAATCGAGCAGCGTTTGCACTGTTTTGACCGCATCCGCCCTCGCGTACTCCGCCTTTTCCGTCTCGTCGCGGCGGACGGCCACGAACTTTCCCGCCTCGATATCGCGAGGTCCGAGTTCGACGCGCAGCGGTACGCCCTTCATCTCCCACTCGTTGAATTTCCAGCCGGGGGAGTTGTCGGTATCGTCGACCTTGGCGCGGACGCCCGCCTTTTGCAGTTCTTCCTTTAAGGCGTTCGCCGCTTCCAGCACGCCCTCCTTCTTCATGGCGATGGGCACGATGACAACCTGCACGGGTGCGACGGGCGGCGGCAGGATGAGGCCGCGGCTATCGCCGTGCGTCATGATGATCGCCCCGATGAGGCGGGTGGAGACGCCGTAACTCATGGTGTAGCCGTATTCGAGCGCGCCGTCCTTGCCCGTATACTGAATGTTGAACGCCTTGGCGAAGTTCTGACCCATGTAGTGCGTCGTGCCCGACTGCAAACTCTTGCCGTCGTGCATCATCGCCTCCATGCCGTAGGTCGCAACTGCGCCCGCGAACTTCTCCTTTTCCGTCTTTCTGCCCGTCAAAACGGGCATACAGAGCACGTTTTCGGCAAAATCACGGTAGAGCGCGAGCATACGGAGGGTCTCCTCCTCCGCCTCCTCGCCCGTCGCGTACACCGAGTGCCCCTCCTGCCACAAAAATTCGCTGGTGCGGAGGAAGGGACGCGTGGTCTTTTCCCAGCGCATGACGTTGCACCACTGGTTGAGGCGGAGCGGCAGGTCGCGCCAGCTCTCCACCCACTTGCCCATCATGTGCCCGATGATCGTCTCCGACGTGGGACGCACGACGAGAGGTTCTTCGAGTTTCCCACCGCCCGCGTGCGTGACGACGGCGACCTCGGGCGCGAAGCCTTCGACGTGCTCCGCCTCCTTCGTCATGAAGCTCATGGGAATGAGAAGGGGGAAATAGGCGTTTTCCACGCCCGCGGCCTTGAAACGGGCGTCCATCTCGCGTTGGATATTCTCCCAAACGGCATAGCCGTAGGGGCGGATGACCATCGTCCCCTTGACAGGCCCGTAGTCCACCAGCTTGGTTTTGAGCACGACATCGGTATACCACTGCGGGAAATCCCGCTCGATGTCCGCGATTTGCGATACGAATTGATTTTCCTTGCCCATAGTTTGCTCCGTTAGACCAAAGATATGGTACATTATACCATATCTTTTTGGTTTCGTCCAATCATTGGGGCGGGTTTTGAAAATTTTTTGATGGGGGCATTGGAGGGCACACCCCTTCCGTCACCTGCGGTGACACCCACCCCTTGGAGGGGTGGGCAAGATACGCTCACGCCCCGCCGCGGCAAAGCCGCGGCGGGGCGTTCGGTATGAGGAAGTGGTACGCGGGGGGGGCGGTATGAGGAGAAGACGGACTGCTGTGGGCGGGGGGCGAAAAAATGACAATATGTGATAAAATTTGCGGCGCGCGGACTGAATGTCCGCGCGCCGCATTTGTAGATGATACATCAAAATCGTGTTATAAACACTCCCTGTTTGAGTTGTATGATAAATACCTTTTTTTATGTGGCTTGTTCTTTGTTCGAAATGATTATTGAATGGTGTTGCGCTCGCTCTTGGTGATGTAGGCGAGGGCAAACGCGCCCGGCCCGACGTGAGAACCGATGACAGGCCCCATGATCTGCACAAACGGTTGGATGCCGAATTTTTGCTTGACGTACGCTTCGAGTTCCGCCGCCGCCGGCTCGTTATCCGTATGTACGACAAAAACATAGTTGAATTCGGGGTCGGGGGCTTCCTTTTCCAACTTATCCTTGATGAACGCCATGGCGCGCTTCGCACCGCCCGTCACCTTGGCGAGCGTTTCCAACTTGCCATCCTTATTGAACGTGATGATGGGCTTGACTTTGAGCACGCCGCCGATCGCAGCCGCCGCCGCAGACACCCTTCCGCCCCGCTTTAAGAATTGCAGGTCGTCCGCGACGATGAAATGCTGGATGTGATGACGCACGACCATGAGTTTTTCATACGCCTCGTCGAGCGTCTTCCCCGCGTTGCGCATTTCCACCGCGAGGCGGACAAGGCCGCCCTGCCCCACCGTGGCCGAGAGAGGGTCGAGCACGCGCAAATTGAACTTGGGATAGTCCTTTTTTACATCGCGCGCAGCCTGCTCCGCATTCTCCCACGTGTTCGCAAGCCCCGACGAGATGGTGAAGTGCAACACGTCCTCCGCGCCCTCTTTGGCGAGTTTCAGAAAGTGATCGTAGTGCGCCTCGTAGTTGAGCTTGGACGTCTTGGGCATTGCGCCTGCGCGCAACCTGTTGTAAAATTCCACATATTGCCCGTATTCGGTGAAATTATCCACCCACTCCTCGATCTGCCCCCTCTCTTCGAGCGTGAAGGTGAGCGAGACCAATTTGACGTCGTTTGCGACGACGTAGTCGTGATACAAATCGCAGGTGGAATCGGTGGAGACTGTAAATTGATACATGGCTTTTTTCTTCCTCCGTTTGCGTTTATTATAGCATATGCCGCCGCGAAGCGCAAGAATTTTCACCAAATTGATTTCTTTTTTCAAAAAAGCCCTTGAAAATCCGCGCGCGTACCTGTATAATATAGAAAAACGGCGGGATCGCTTCCCGCCAAGGGGGGAAATATGGCGGACTTTCTTGCTCTGAAAAACGGCACGGATGTGCGCGGCACTGCCATTGCGGGCGTCCACGACGACCCCGTCACGCTGACAGACGAGGTGGTGGAGACCATCGGGCGGGCGTTCTGCATCTGGCTGAAAAATCGAGGGCTTCTTTGCCCCACCGTGGCCGTGGGACACGATTCGCGCCTCTCGGCAAAGCGCATCGAGACAAGCCTTGTGAAGGGCATTACGGCGTGCGGGAGCGACGTTATATTGACGGGGCTATCCTCGACGCCCTCGATGTTCATGCTGCTCCAAGACGGGTTCGGCGCGCAGGCCTCCGTGATGATCACGGCAAGCCACCTGCCCAAAGAAAAGAACGGGCTGAAATTCTTTGTGAAGGAAGGCGGGCTTGAGGGCGACGACGTAAAGGAAATTTTGACGC
This sequence comes from uncultured Clostridia bacterium, assembly GCA_947625095.1. Taxonomy (GTDB): domain Bacteria; phylum Bacillota; class Clostridia; order Christensenellales; family Borkfalkiaceae; genus Gallimonas. The sequence goes on from CANQMX010000001.1 coordinate 168,741, forward strand.
TTGCGGCGGCGGGCGCGGCCTTTGACGCGGACAAGACGGGCGCGATAGTTGAAAGAAGTTACATTGAGACATATTCCGCCGACCTTGTGGAGAAGGTGCGGCGGGCGACGGGAAAGGAACAGCCGCTTGCGGGCAAGCGTATTCTCGTTGACGCGGGCAACGGCGCGGGGGGATTCTACGTCGACCTCGTGTTGAAGCCCTTGGGTGCGGACACGACGGGGTCGCAGTTCTTGCAGCCCGACGGGGCGTTCCCCAACCACATTCCCAACCCCGAGAACGAGGCCGCCATGGCCTCCGTCTGCGGCGCGGTGAAAAAATACCACGCCGATTTCGGCATCATCTTTGATACCGACGTAGACCGCGCGGGGGCTGTTTCGAAGCGTGGCGAGGAGATCAACCGCAACCGCCTCATCGCCCTCATCTCCGCCATCCTGTTGGAGGAGAGAACGGGCGCGACCATCGTGACGGACTCGGTGACGAGCGACGGGCTTGCTACCTTTATTGCCGCGCACGGCGGAGTGCACCGCCGCTTTAAGCGCGGCTATAAAAATGTCATCAACGAGAGCAAACGCCTGAACGGGGAGGGAATTTACTCCCCTCTCGCCATCGAGACGAGCGGGCACGCCGCGCTCAAAGAAAATTACTTCCTCGACGACGGCGCGTACCTTGTGACGAGGCTCCTCATCGCCCTCGCGCAGAAGGGAGACCTCGAAAGCCTCATACGCGACCTGCCCGAACCCGCGGAGGCCAAGGAGGTGCGGCTGAAATTTGCGTGCGACGACTTTAAGGCGCGCGGCGCAGCCGTTCTGGAACGCGTGCAGGCGGCGGCAGTCGAAGCGGGGCTTACCCTCGCCCCCGAAAACTACGAGGGCGTGCGCATCAACTTCGGAAAGACGCAGGGCGACGGCTGGGCGCTTGTCCGCATGAGTCTGCACGAACCCATCCTCCCCATCAACATGGAGAGCAACTCGGCGGGCGGGGTCAAAAAGATCGCCGCCGCCCTCTATGAAATGTTGAAGGAATACGACTTCCTCGACACGGAAAAACTCTTGAATACGGAAATCAAATAAGGAGCGCCGCATGATGGAATATGTGAAATTAAACAACGGCGGCAAGTGCCCCGTCATCGGGATCGGAACGTACACCATCTCGCCCGCGGACGCCGAAGTGAGCGTGCGGGAAGCCCTGAAAATGGGGTACGAATGCGTCGATACCGCGGCGGCCTACGTCAATGAACGGGCGTGCGGGCGGGGCATCAAGGCGAGCGGAGTTCCGCGGGAGAGGGTTTTTCTCTCCACCAAACTTTGGCCGAGCGAGTACGAAAACGAGAGCGCCGTCGACGAGACCTTAAAGCGGCTCAACGTGGAGTATGTGGATCTTCTCTATATTCACCAGCCCGCGGGCAATTGGCTTGCGGGGTACAGGCTTCTCGAAAAAGCGTACAGAGCGGGGAAGGCGAAGGCGATCGGCATCTCCAATTTCGAGGGAAAATACCTCGACGAACTGCAATTGAAATGGGAGATCGTGCCGCAGTTCATTCAAGTGGAGGCGCACCCGTATTTTGCGCAGGACGAACTCCGTAAGACGCTTGATAAATATGATATCCGCCTCATGTCGTGGTATCCCTTGGGGCACGGCGACAGGTCGCTCATCGGGGAGCAAATTTTCCAAAAACTCGGGGAGAAATACCACAAGTCGCCCGCGCAGATCATTTTGCGATGGCACACGCAGATGGGGTTCGTCGTCATTCCCGGCAGTAAAAATGTGGAGCATATCCGGGACAATCTCAATATTCTCGACTTCAAACTGACAAATGAGGATATGGCGGAGATCGCAAAACTGAATAAGGGCGTGCGCTACTACCACCGCACCGACGAACAACTCACCGCTTTCGCCTCCTTCCGCCCGAAGTATGAAAAGGCGTAAAATATGAAAAATCTCATCGTTTACTATTCCCGCAAGGGCGAGAACTATTGGAACGGCTCGATAAAAAACCTGCAAAAGGGCAATACCACGCGCGTTGCGGAGTTTATCCGAAAGGCGGTCGGCGGCGACCTCTTTGAAGTCGAAACCGTGAAACCCTATTCTGCCGATTATTCCAAGTGCATCGAGGAGGCGAAGGCTGAGCTTCGCGCAAACGCCCGCCCCGAAATCAAGGGATACGTAGAGGATATTTCGGGGTACAATATTATCTTCATCGGCTACCCAAATTGGTGGGGACAAATGCCGATGTGTATGTGTACCTTCCTCGAACACTACGACCTTGCAGGCAAAAAAATTGTGCCGTTCTGCACCAACGAGGGCAGCGGCATGGGTTCGAGCGAAAAACAACTGAAAGACATCTGCAAGGGCGCGACCGTTGCCGCGGGACTTTCCGTGCACGGCGCGGAGGCAGAGCAGGCGGAGGCGAAAGTTTCCGCTTGGGCAAAGAAAAATTGCCGAAAGGCATAAATTCAAAAACCGTGAAAAAATAAAAGGAGAATATATCATGAAACAGACAACCATCAACGCCATACGCATCCTCTCCGCAGAGGCCATCCAAAAGGCAAATTCCGGTCACCCCGGGCTGCCCCTCGGCTCTGCGCCCATTGCCTACACCCTGTGGCAGAACTTTTTGAAATTCAACAACAAAGACCCCAAGTGGGATGACAGAGACCGCTTTGTCCTCTCCGCAGGGCACGGCTCGATGCTCGAATATTCCCTCCTCTACCTCTACGGCTTCGGGCTGAAAACCGAGGACATCATGAACTTCCGCCAGCTTGGAAGCCTCACCCCCGGCCACCCCGAATACCGCCACACCGTGGGCGTGGAGACGACGACCGGCCCGCTTGGCCAGGGCATTGCCAACGCCGTGGGCATGGCCGTGGCGGAAGCCCACCTCGCCGCAAAGTTCAACCGCGAGGGCTTCCCCATTGTAGACCACTTTACCTATGCGCTCGTGGGCGACGGGTGCCTCGAAGAGGGCATCTCCTATGAGGCGTGCTCGTTTGCGGGCACGCACGCCTTGGGGAAACTCATCGTGTTCTACGACGACAACGACATCACCATCGAGGGCAACACCGACATCACCTTTAAGGAGGATGTGGCGGCGCGCTTTAAGGCGCAGAACTGGCAGGTTCTGAAAGTTGACCTCGTTGCAAATCCCGACAATGTGCGCATGATCGCAAACGCCATCAAAAAGGCGCAGGCGGAGACGACGAAGCCCTCCATCATCATCTGCAAGACCAAGATCGGTTACGGAACGCCCCTCGAAGGCAACGCGAAGTGCCACGGCTCTCCCCTCGGCGCGGAGAATCTGCAAAAGACAAAGGAGAAACTCGGCTGGACGGCTGCCCCCTTCGAAGTGCCCGAAGAGGTGTTGAAGCACACCCACGCGGCGGGCAGACGGGGCGCAAAGAAGGAACGCGCGTGGAAGGCGATGTTCAAGGAATACGAAAAGGCCTACCCCGAACTTGCCGCCGAATACAAGGCCGCGATGAAGGGAACGCTGCCCGACCTTGCCAAGATAGACGGGCTGTTTGACTTTGAAAAACCCATGGCGACCCGCCAGACCTCGGCGCAGGTCCTGCAAAAGATCGCCGCGAACGTGCCCTCGCTCATGGGCGGTTCTGCCGACCTTGCCCCCTCCAACCTCTCCAACATGAAGGACACGGAGGCCATAACCTACGGCGACTTCCAGCCCGATAACTACGCGGGCAGGAATATGCACTTCGGCATCCGCGAGCACGCCATGGCCGCCATCACCAACGGGATGCAGCTGCACGGCGGGTTGCACGCGTATTGCTCCACCTTCTTCATCTTCTCCGACTACTGCAAGCACGCGATGCGCCTCTCCGCGCTCATGGATATCCCCGTCGTCTACATTCTGACGCACGACTCGATCGGCGTCGGCGAGGACGGCCCTACCCATGAACCCGTGGAACAGCTCATCGCCCTGCGCTCCATCCCCAATATGAAGGTCTATCGCCCCGCGGACGGCAAGGAGACGGCGGCGGCGTGGATCTCCGCCCTCACGGGAACTGCCCCCACCGCGCTGGTGCTCACCCGCCAAAACCTGCCGCAATATGAAAACAGCGGGCTGAAAGCGCTCAAAGGCGGCTATGTGCTTGAAGATTGCAAGGGCACGCCCGACCTTCTTCTCATCGCCTCCGGCTCGGAAGTAGAACTGTGCGTGAAGGCAAAGGCCGCCCTCGAAGCGGAGGGCGTGAAGGCGCGCGTTATCTCGATGCCCTGCATGGAGGAGTTCGAAAAACAGAGCGACGCCTATAAGGAGAGCGTCATTCCCTCCGCCGTCAAGGCGCGCGTGTGCGTGGAGGCGGCTTCGCCGTACAGTTGGTACAAGTACGCGGGCGACAAGGGCGAGATCGTGGCGATGACTACCTTCGGCGCAAGCGGCCCCGCGCCCCTCTTGTTTGAGAAGTTCGGCTTCACCGTGGACAACGTTGTGGCACACGCCAAAAAGAGTTTGGCAAAGTAAAATTTGTGGGAAAAGCGGTTCGCAAGAATTTCTTGCGAACCGCTTTTTTGCTTGAAAGCAATGTCCTTTGCGAGCCTTATTTCCGATTCCAAATATATTCTACGTAGTCTTTGATGAGATATTTCGCCGCCTTGGCGGGATCGCCGAGGTCTGAAAGCGCTTGTTCTTCTGTCCCCTTATCATCCTTGGCGACTTTCCAGCCTTCTGTCTCGCGGAAGATCGCCTGTGCGAGCTTCTCGCAGCCCGAAAACGCGCCCGCCTCAATCTTTTTTACGGCACTCGGGATATCGACACTCGTCAATTCTTTGCACGCGGAGAATGTATTTGCAGAAATCGACGTGATCTTATCGGAGAGGACAACGTTCCCGATCGCACGCGGTACGGCGAAAATCGCCGTCTCTGCGATCTGTTCACCTTCCTCTGTGTAATTGTCCGTCCTATACAGAAGCCCGCCCTCTGCAAAATAGGTATAGGTGTGTTGATTGGACGAAGTTCCCTCCGTGACAGTGATCGTTCCCTCGCCCTCAATGGAAATGGTCTTTAACTTTTCGCACGCCGAGAATGCATCCGCGGAGATCGATGTGATCTTATCGGAGAGGACAACGTTCCCGATCGCGCGCGGCACGGCGAAGATCGCCGTCTCTTCAACTTGTTTACCTTCCTCTGTATATTTGTCCGTCTTGTAAAGAAGCCCGCTCTCTGCAAAATAGGTATAGGTGTGTTGATTGGACGAAGTCCCCTGCGTGATGGTTATCGTCCTCTCGCCCTCAATGGAAATGGTCTTTAACTCTGCGCACGCGGAGAATGTATTTGCGGAAAGCGACGTGATCTTATCCGAGAGAACGACGTTCCCGATCGCGCGCGGTACGGCGAAGATCGCTGTCTCTTTGATCTGTTCACCCTCCTCTGTGTAATTATCCGTCCTGTACAGAAGCCCGCTCTCTGCAAAATACGTATAGGTGTGTTCCTTTGGCGAAGCGCCCTGCGTGAAGGTTATCGTCCCCTCGCCCCCAATGGAAATGGTCTTTAATTTTGTGCACGCGGAGAACGCATCCGCGGAAAGCGCTGTGAGGTCATCCGAGAGAACGACGTTCCCGATCGCACGCGGCACGGTGTGCAATGTGACCTCCCGAATGTCCGCACCGCTCTTTGTATAACTGTCCCCTTTGTAGAGAATCCCACCCTCCGCAAAATATGTGTAATCGTGTTCGACACCGCTCACGGTGGCCGAAAATTCCACCGACCCACCGTTTTCGACTTCCACACTTGTGAGCTTCCCGCAGGCGGACAACTTGCCGAGGCAGTCGATATCCCTCAAAGCCGGCTTCAACCCGGACAAGACGGTCGTCTCCGGCATACCCTCCGCAACTGCGATAATCTTCGTCAAATCCTTGTCGTAAAGAATGTTATGGGCGGAACGGTATTTATCGTTATTCAACTGTAAAATGGCGAGGGAGGCACTCCCCTGCACCGCATCCTCCGCAAAGGAAACGACGCTCGCGGGCAAATACAGTTCGGTCAAGCCCGTCTCGGCGAGGCATCTTTCCCGCAATGTCGTGAGAGCGGCGGAAACTTCAATTTGCCTTAATCCCGTGCACTTGTCGAAGCAGTTTGCGCCCAATTCCGAGGCGGCGGTGATGACCTCTTCGAGGCGATCGCAGCCCATAAACATCCGCTCGGGCAGAATATCTATATTGCCTGTGTTTATCTTTCCGATTTTGTTTCCGAGTTGTTGATTCTTTTCGTCATCCGTAAATTCAAAGCAGCACTTCGCCGCCAACTTCGTGTTTTCGTGCACGGAAGCTTCGGGAACAAACGTATCCCCCACCCCCATCAGAACGAGATAGGGATTTTGCGCGTTGCCGATATAATTCAATCCGCCGTTTTGATTATATTCGATGGGCGCGCCTTCGAACACCCTCACGCCGACGGTTTCCACCGTATTCGGGAAGGAGACGGTGCGGAGGGAAGAGCATTGCTTCCACGCGCCGTCCCCGATTGTGCGAACGGAGTTTCCGAGATGGATCTCGCTGAGCGAAGAATTGCCCGAAAACGCCTCCGTGCCGATATTCGTTACGCTATCGGGGAGGACGATCTTTTGAAGTTTTGCAGAGTCGATGTGCGCGATCGACGTGACCTTTTTCCCGTTCACCTCCTCGGGAACGGTGAGCGATGTTCTGCAAAACCAACCGTCTTTGTATGTACTTTTGATCTCCGTCACTTCCAATGTGCCATCCGATTTTTCGGCATAGACCAATCGATCGGCATCGGATCTGGTGGCCGTCACAATCGCCCATATTCCCACCGCCACAATGAGTAGAATGACGAGCAAAATGACGATGACTACCGTGCTTGAACTGCTGCCCCTGCCGTGTTGTTGCTGTTCGTCGGACATAAATTTCCCCTTTCCTTTGCGGCAATGCCGTTTTTTCGAGCGAAACTGTACACTTCTGCTTATAGAAGTAATTATACTTCTATATTACAGTAATAAAACTGCAATGTCAAGTCTTTAAGAAAAATTTTCGGTAGAATGTAGAAAATATTTTGGTAAAGGAGGCGGGGCGGCCGCGGATGCAACTGAAAATACGCGAACTGCGGGAAGAGTTCCAAATGACGCAAAAGGAACTTGCGAAAAAACTTTCGAGCGCGCAACGCAACGTGAGTAATTGGGAAAACGGCGTGAACGAGCCTGACCTCGAGACCGTCGTGCGGCTGTGCGAGATCTTCCACGTCGGGCTTGACGAACTGTTCGGGCGGGCAAGCGACGCCGAACTTACCCCCGCCGACCGCGTTCTTCTCGCAAAAATAAAAAAACTTTCCCCCTCGCAGTCCGCCGCGCTTTCCGCCTTTCTCGATACGATCGCACATTGACAAACCCGCGCAACAGGCGTATAATGAAACTATGAAATTCGAAGTGATCGGCTGGACTTACGATTCGGATAGGCGGTATCCCGACCACAAGGGCGATTCGGGCGCGGTGCTGCGCGCCGTGGTGGACGCCCTGCGCGCGGGCGGGTATAAGTTTGGGGGCAACACCCACCAGGACGCGGTGACGGGCACGCCCGTGTTGAACGACGGCACAAAGGCGTGCTATTCGTGGCGGGGCTGGGGCGGCGTGATGGCAAAGGCCCTGAACCTGCCCGACAAGAACGGGATGGCGTACATGGCGTGGTATATGGACACCATAGAAGCCATGATGGGCGAGAAACGGCGGGAAATCATCCTGCCGCCCCACGGCGTGGACACGAAGCGCATCAGAAAGCGCGCCGAACTTGCCGAGACATTTGAAATGCACCTGTGCCCCGAGGCGTTTGAGGCCGTCTCCAAGGGCAAAAAGACGGTGGAACTGCGTCTCAACGATGAAAAGCGCAACTGCATTTGCCGCGACGATTTTATCGAATTTTTCTGCGAAGAGAGGCGCTGCCGCGCCCGCGTGACGCGGGTGGAATACTTTGAGGATTTCGGCGAACTGTTTGCGGCGCAGGACAAGTTCGAGGGAGAAAGGGAGTACCGCCATCGGCTGGCACTCGTGCGGCGCGCGGGGTTCGGAACTTGCAAAAACGCCAAAACGCTGTCGGATTTTCTGAATTCCGTGTACTCCGAAGAGGCGCAAAAAGAACACTATGCGATGGCGATCTCCATAAAACTTGCGGAAAATTGACGGCGCGGAAAATGCGAAAAGGCGGCAATATGCCGCCTTTTTTGATGGGATTTTTTTGTGCCCCTCCCCCTGCGTCCCCCTCCCCGCAAGCGGGGAGGGGGATAATATTGGTTGAGATGGGGCAGGATCGATTGCAGGTTGCGTCAGGTCGTTGCGGGGGCGGTCTTTTCCGTGAAGGTGAGGCCGCCGAGACCGAAGAGACGCGTGATCGTCGCCGTATAATCCTTTGTGCCGATGTGGATCGTCCACGTCTTTCCCGACACGTCGCTTGCATCCCTTTCCCATGTTGCGCCGTCCGTCTGCATATTCAGGCTCGAGAAGGTGAGAACATACTCGACCTTGAAATCCGTCGTGGTCTCCGTGTAGAGGAAGCACAGCGTGTTGAGCGCGGGATTTGTGGTGACCTCGCTGTACTTGTATTCCTCCGCCTTGGTTTGCGCAGTTTTGATGAAGCCCTGCTCATCCTCGGTGATGTCGTACACGAACGCCTCGTAGACGAACTGCTCGGAGGCGGGGTCGAAGCGGTTGCGCACAAGCGCAGCCGTATTCTCATCCAGCGCGCCCATGAATTTGACCTCTTCGGTGCTGCTCCGCGCGGCGGAGATGCCGACAAGAGAGAACTTTTCGCCGCCCGTATAGTGCGTGCCGCTCTCCCAAAGTTGCATGAACGTGACATCGATCCCATCGATGGAGAACGTGCTTTCGACGACGACGGAGTGAACGACGAATTTGTTGTTGTACAGCCAGAAGCGAAGGACATAACTCTTTTTATCGCTCCCCGTTAAGGTGAGGGCGCGCACGCTGCCCATGAAGTTGGATTCCGTTTCCACGCGAACGTTATCAAGCGAGCCTTCGTAGTGGAGGGCGGTGTTATCGTTATCCTTTATGCCGAGCGTGACGGTAAGCGCATTGCCGCTCTTTGGCGCGAGATTGAGCGCGCCGATGTGACCTTCGGCAATGACGACGGTATCGTTGTTGTCCTTCATGGGATCTTTGGCGCTCCCATCTGCGTAGCGCTTGAACGTGCCCTTCTCCTTCGGTTCGACGGTGAACGTGCTGCTTGCTTCCATGCCCGCGTAGTTGAGCGTGAGGGCGTATTCTTCGACGCGCGAATCCATGCCGCCCGCGAGATAGGTGAGCATGGCTTTGAACCCGCCATCGTAGGAGACGACGACGCGGTAGCCCGCAAGTTCCGCCCCGCTTGCAAACGTTGCCGCCACCGCGAAGGCCGCGCCGTCGGGCGTAAATTTGAGCGTGATGGACGTGGCGTATGCATCGTTCGTGAAGGTGAGTTCTTCGCCCGCCGTGTATGCCAAGTATTGCTTCTGGTTGTAGGTATAGGTCGTGCCCTTTATCGGGAGGGCGACGGTTTCGGGCTGTTTTACGAACGTGACGCCGCTATTGGCATTGGTCGGCTTGTAGAGCGTGACGGCTTTTTCTTGCGAGACGGTGTAGAAGTATTCCACGCCTTCGATGATGAAGCGCGTACCCGTGAGCACGACGGAGGAGAAGTTCGCGGCGTAATAGGCGGCGGCGTAGTCTCTATCGTAGTTGAGGAACTCGTAGGTCATCGTGGTGCCGTTCATTTGGAACACGTCGGTCTTGAGGGTGGATTCAAACGCGCCGTAGCCATGCTCCTTATCAAACAGCGTGAACGTGCCGATGATGACATCGCCGTACTTATTGATGTAGTGGGCGTCGCCGTAGCCGTTGAGCACGAGCACCGTCCAATCGTCGTTGGTGAGGACAATGTTCCTCATCGTTTCATCCTCTTCCTCGAAAACGTAGGTGGTTTCCCCGCCCGCCGTTTGGGTGGAGAGACGGAAGGTGAACTCCCTTGCTTCGAGCTCCGCCCCGACGCCTTCGCCGGAGAATACAAATTCCGACGTGCCGCGCGCCGTATATGTGCCGCGCCAAAGTTCAGTGCCATTCGCCAAAATGGAGGCGGCGGAGACGCCGTCCAGCCGCAACACCAGACCCGAGACGACGGAGCCGTTGGCATACAAGGCGTAGTCGCCATAGGGAAGCACGAGCGGCACAAGCTCGCCATCGACGATGTTGAAGTAATAATCTTCGCTGACGCTCTCCGTGCCGCGCGCAAGCGCCCAGAAATGCACCTTGGTGCCCGCGACATCGTTGATAAAGCCGTGATCATCCGTATCCGTATTGACCTTGCCGATATACATATTGCCCATGAGCGTTTCGCCGAGTTCGTTGACGTAGGTGGCAACGGGATAGCCGGGATAGCCGACGCTTTCAATTCTTCCGCCGCCGTGGACATAGAAAGAGCCAACGCGGTGCGGGATGAGCTGTTGATAGAGCGGGATCTCATCCGTGTAGCCCGTTGTGGTATCTACAACAGTATAGGAGGGATCGAGGAGATAGGTCTGCGTATCATCGTCCTCTGCCCCGCGGAGGGTGATGCGGTACTCCATGAAGCCGCCCTGAATATAAGGCCCCAATCTGAATTTGGAGGTGCGTGCATAAGTGCCCTGCGTGGTCTTTGTCGTATCCGTCATGGAGTCGTACTCATAGAGGTAGGCGACGCCGTTGCCATCGAACACGAGGTAGGTGTTTTCGCGGATGTTTTGGTTGCTATCCAAAAGATACCAATAGCCCGCATCGCCGCTGTTCATGTAGTCGAACACCTCCACCACCGAGCTGCCCGAGACGCGGAGGATCAAAGTCTCCTGCGTATCGTTGACGGTGAAGTAGATGAGCCTTCCGTTGCCGCTGCCGATGGTGAACGAAATGACGCCCACGCGGGTAGCGCTGCCGTTGGTGTAGGAGTAAGTGCCGTAGCCATCGCTCGTGAAGTTGGAATAGGTGAGTTCGCTGTGCCAGAGCACGAAGGTCTGAATGTTGTCGTCGCCCGAGATCTGACGCTCATCGGAGAGGCGGAAGATAAAGTTATCGTAGCCCTCGAATTCGGAATTTTCCATATCGGGGAGTTTATCCGTGCGCGAATATTCGTAGTCCTCGTTGTCCCCCTTGGTCGTTGTGCCCTTGCCGACGATGCGGTAAAGGCCGCTATCGAGGAGATAGGCGAAGTAGGTCTCGCCCTCGTGCGTGCCATTCAAGAAGAGGAACATACCGATGTAGGAGGTCTCTTCGAGTTCGGGCGTGATCTTCGCAAGGTACATGGAGTTCGCGTTGATCTTTGTGAACGTCATGCTGCCGTGCGATGCGGAGGGATGAGCATATGTGCCCTCCGTCCAATAGTAGACGAGCGAGCCGTTCACCCTGAACGTGTACAGATCGAGATAGCCGATGGTGTACCAATAGTCGACTTCCTGCGTGCCGAGCTTTGCCGTGCGCGTCGTGTAGTCGAGGGTGAGCGTTTGGCCGTCCACCGTATCAATGGTGGCAATATCGTGCTGTTCGGGCAACACTACCTGTACCTTGCCCTCCACGATCTTGAAATCGAATTGATTGAGATCGTCGGGGTCGCCGCCCTGCGCAAAGTGGTAGATATCGCCCACCTTTTCCACATCGCGGGCGAGCGCGGGTTCGAGGTAGTACACATAGTACACGATATCCCTGTTGGTCTCATCGGGATAGGCGGTGCCGTACAGCGTCCAAACTTCCGCATCGCCGTTTTCGTAGATCATGACAAAGCCCTTGGGGAAGGACATATTGAGAATGAAGAACCAATCGTCGCTGTCATCGGGGTCGATATCCAAATCGAAGCGCCCCGTTGCGCCCGTGTACGCCGCCGACTGCGCGGCGGTGATGGTGCGGTCGACGATGTATTCGCCGTTGCCGAGATCCATGCGGAAGTAGGTGATATCATCGCCCTCCGTCGGCGTAAAGCGGACAAGGTAGTAGGTCTCTATCGAATCGCCGTTCTCCCCCTCCACGCTCCAACGCCATGTGAAGAGGGTACACGCGCCCTCGGCGTCGCCGAACGTGCCATGGCCGTAGCCATCGAGTTTGAGCGTGTTTTCCGATTCCCCCCACTTGCTCGTATAGCGGCCGCGCACCGTATCATCCATATCCACCGTGCCCTTGACGGTGGCGTTTTGGGGCAGGTCGGGGAAGTCGGCCTTGGTGACGGTCGCACCCGTCGTTGTGATATCCTTGAACGTGAACTGTTTAAGAACGCTGGCGATGTCGCGGGTCTGCGCGACGAAGATATCCCCCTCGTTTTCAAGAATATCGCCCTCGGCGTTCGTATGGTGTTGGAGTTCATAGTAACCGAAGGCAACATAGGTAAAGTTGCCGTCGAAGCCCGTATATTCGGCGTTGCTCTTGTGGTAGTAGTAGCGAAGCCCGCCGAGACCATCGAGATAGAGAATGATGTTGGCCTCCGCATCGTAGTAGTAGCCGAGTTCCTCCGTGCTCTGGCGGCGGAATACGACGTGCTCATCGCCGTCCGCCATGGTGTAGAGGTTGAAGAGGAAGTTGTTTTGGGCGTTTGTGGCGTCCTCAAAGACAAAGTAGCCGTCGCCGTTGATGGTGTATTTGCCCGTCAGCATACCGTCGTCCGTGCCATTGGGGCGGTACATCACGGTGCCGTCCTCGAACATGGTAAGGGTGGCGGAGGTGCCGTCCATATCGGTATACGTCTTTGCGTAGGTATCGCGGTAGTAGAAGAAATAGGTGTATTGCCCGTCGTTTTCCTCATCCTCGATGAGTTTGCCGTTGAGAGTGAGATCTTCGTCGATCTCGAAGGCAAAGGAGAGGTCGGCTTCGAGCGTGCCGTCCTTGATTTCCATGCCCTCGCGCTCTAGGTGCAGTGTGGTGGGCGCGAATTTATCGATGTAGATGACGTCGCCGCCGTCGAACACATCGGCATAGCCCTTCTCCCAGATGGCGTAGTAGGTGAGGTTGCCCGCGCCGGTATCCACCACGGGGTCGCCCGGGTGTTGCAGCTCGGCCGCGCTCGCCACATCGGTGGCCGTCGACCAGCCGAGGAAACGGTAGTGCCCGCTCAACACATAGCCACATTCGCCGAGTTTGGTATTGCCGCCGTGCACATATATATCGGTGGACATGACGTCGGTGACGACACGCTCGCCTGCGGGAACGTTGGCATCGTAAACGACGTAGAAGGTATCGCGGTCGAGGTAGATGCTGAACGTATCATCCACGCCGAGGCTATCCGTCTCCATACGGCCGCCCGGGCCGAGAGTGAAGTGGCTGGGCGCGGTGACAGTGCCGTCCTCTATCACGACGTCGCCGTATTCGAAATTATCGCAGGAGAATGGCTCGCCGTAGATCGCCGTGCCCGTGGCGACCTCTTCATCCATATCGTACCCGCCTGCCGTGTTCTGGCGGTACACTTCCACCTTGTAGGTGGCGTTGTATTTTGCGGTGAGCGTCATCCCCGCGGCGGACATGGTATCGGAAGCCGTCACTTTGTTGTTGCCCCTGTACCAGCCCGCAAAGGTAAGCCCCGTTTTGGGCGTGGGAGCCTTATCCGCGAGAAATTCGAGAAGATTCTCGCCGACTTTAACGTTGTACTGCGTCCGCTGGAGCGTGCCGCCGTTGTTGGTGGTGAGGGTGAGTTTTGCGCCCGCGCCCTCCGCCCACTTGGCGTAGTAGGTCACGCTCTTTTCGGGCATGACGGCGGGAAGATCCTGCGCCTCGCCCGAAAAATCCGCCTCGAGATACCAGCCCTCGAAGAAAAATCCCTCGCGGGTGGGCTCTTCGGGCAGGAGCGCGGAGATATCCGCACCCGCAGCCGCCTTGATGGGCGCGATCTCCGTTCCTCCGTTCGTCTCGAACGTTATGGTGAGCGAGCGGCTTCCGCACGCCGCTATCGCAAGCGATAGCACGAGCACGAACATCGAGCAGAGCAATAGGAGCGTCTTTTTCATTGATTTCATATTTAACCGTATAGCGGCCCCGCTTGGATTGGGCGTTTTTCGCCGTGGGATGCCGCAATTTTTCCTTTCTATAAATACCTACAAGAGAGAAGAGGCCACTCCCCTTCTCTCTTTTCAGTTGTTGTTTATCCTGCTGCGCGCCTTATTGGGGCTGCGTAAACGTGATCGATTCGGTCGTCCTGCGGGCGAAGTCGTTATTCTTCGTGAGCGTGATCGTCTTTGTCTCCGTGTCGTAGTCGAACTCCCAATAGACGCCGTCGTAGATGGCTTCGCCGTTGTAGTGCCGGACTTCATCCATGATGATGGATTCCGCAAAGACGAGGCGGACTGCCTTTGCCTCCCCTGCGCCCTCCGCGATCGTAATTTTCTTATCGGCGGAGACGGTGAGCGTCATGCTGCCCGCCGTCCATGTGCCTGCGGGTACACCGCTCGCCGCGAGATCGTTCAACGAGCCGAGCGGCGTCTTTGCATAGTAGGAGATGTGCCCGTCGCCGTCGTCGAACGCCAGCACGCCGCCGTTTGCGAAGTACATGACGGTGGCCCGCTTGCCCGCTTCCGTGGTGAAGTGGAAACCGAAGTCGTGCGAATCGCGCGTGACCTCGTAGACCCTGTTGCCATACACTATTTTGCCCGTACTATCGACGGAAAATGTCCCGTTGCCGACAAGTCCTGTCCATTCGCCCCTGTATTCGGCGGGCAATGCCTCGGGCTTCACAGCGGTGAACACGTTATTTGTCGCGCCGTTGGAAAGTACGATCTCCATTTCGGATGTCGTCGGGTTCTTCTGCATGAAGAACTTGCAGTAGAGCCCGTTGCTAAAGGCGTGTACGACCGCGCCGCGCCCCGCGCCCGAGACGGCGAACACGTTGACTTCAGCCGTATCGATCAGCACGCCCGCCGCGGAGATCGAAAGTCCGTAGTAGGTTTCGTTCAGCCATTCGCCGTAGAATTCCGCGGGGAACGCCGCCACGGGCAGCGCGCCATCCGCAGTGAAGTACTGCACGTCTGTCATCTCAAAATAAATTACCTTCTTTGCATTGTCGAGATAGCCGAAGGAATAGCGCTGCGGCTTGGAGATCGCAGACCGCTGATATTTGAGGTAGTGCGAGCCGTCGGGTGCGGTGTAATATGCCTGATAGGTATCATGGTTGCCGCCAAAATAGGTATAGACGAGGCTGGCCGCAGTGACGGTGATCGAAGCGGCGCGCGTGGGATCGCTGCTATACTGCTTCCATGTGCCCGCGTAATCGGAAAAATCGGTGATCGCGGGGCTATCAAAGACGTGCTCGGTATAGCCCTCTTTGAATGTAATGCCCGCGCCGAACGAGACTTTATACGTCTTCATGTTCGAGCCCGTGCCGACCCTGACATCGATCTCGCCCTCGGGCAGACCCTTGGATAAATCGACGCCCGCGGTGGTGATCGTCACATCCTGTGCGACGCCGCCCGACGGGGTGAGCTTCATGTTGTAGTTCTCATCGAAGGTGAGCGTGCCGAGACCGTCGATGTTGCTGTAGCCCGAATCCATCCACGTCATGGTGCGCAAGCCTTCGAATACAAATTTCACCGAGACCGTGACATCCCCCGTGACGGAGAACGTGTACTTGCCCTGCGCATCGAGGGCAACGGGGGCATTGTTCACCTCGACCGAGCCGACCGTATACTTGGCATTTGCGGTAACGGTGAGCGTGACCTGTTCCTCCTTGGTGTAGCCATCCGCCTCTTCGGAGGGGGAAACCTGCACCGTGCCCTGCGCCGTGTTGTACGGCGCGACCATGACGGTGAAATATTTTTGCACCTCCGCAAACGTTGCGGAGACGGTGGTATTGCCCGCGACCTGAAACGTGTAACTCCCCTGCGCATCGAGGGCGACGGGGGCATCGTTCACCTTGACTTCCTTGACTTCGTGATCGGCGTCGGGCGTGACGGTGAGCGTGACCTGTTCCTCCGCCACATACCCCTTGCTGCTCGCGGGGTCGGTGACCTTGACCGTGCCGCTCTCGGTATCGTACGGCGCGATCGTGACGGTATAGTAGGTGCGCGTATCTTCAAACGTTGCGGAAACAGTCGTGTTGCCCGCGACCTTGAAGGTATATTTTCCCTCCGTGAGCTCAACGGCCGCGTCGTTCACCTTGACCTCGTCCACCGCGTAGTTTGCGGCAGGGGTGACGGTGAGCGTGACCTCTTCATCCTTGACGTAGCCCTTATCGCTCGCGGAAGAGGAGACCGTGACCGTGCCGCCCTCGGTATCGTACGGCGCGATCGTGACGGTATAATATGTGGGATCGTCGTGGCGGGCAAGAAAACTATCGCAGGCGGAGAAGAGACCAACGCACGCGAAAAGAACGGATACGCTTACCATGCCGAACAGCCATTTCAAACGCTTCATTTTCCAAACTCCCCGAAAATTTTACGATTTTTCCAAAAAAATGCATAAATTTTAGGACAAATTTATATTTATACAAATTTTATACTATCATAATATCATCTCTTCCCCGCCCTTGTCAAATGATTTCCCCCTCTGACACAAAAAAAGTTTATAGAACAATATATAACGCCCCAAAACATACCAAAAGGCGGGGGAAACGCCGTTCGCCCCGCCTGTTTTATAAAATTATGCAAAGCATACACATATTGCGCCCTACGGCTTTTGCGGAATCCCCTTCTTTTTGCGCAGTTCGCGGATGGTCGCCTCGTACCCCTTCTCCGACGGCACATAGAAAACTTCGTCTTTCAGACTGTCGGGCAGGTACTGCTGCTCCACCCAGCCGCCGTAGTTGTGCGGATATTTATACTTTGCGCTCTCCGCCTTCATCTCCTTGCTGCCCATCGTGTTGTCGCGCAGGTACTTGGGAATATCGTCGTCGTGCTTTTCGCGGGCGGCGGCCTTGGCGGCGTCCATCGCCATGACGACGGAGTTGCTCTTTTCCGCCTCGCAGACGTAGATGATGGCCTCAGAGAGGGGCAAGAAGCCCTCGGGCGCGCCCATATTTTGGAAGGCCGTCAGGGCGCTCGTCGCCACCACGAGGGCGCGGGGATCGGCAAGTCCCACATCCTCCGCGCTGTGCGCGATGAGGCGGCGGAAGATGAGCAGGGGATCGCACCCGCCCTCGATGAGGCGGAAGGCGTAGTAGAGCGCGGCGTTTGCATCGCTCCCGCGGAGGGATTTGCAAAACGCCGACAAAATATCGTAGTACAAGTCCTCGTTGTAGGAGAGGGCGCGGCGCTGGATGGATTGCTCGGCGTCGGCGAGGGTGACGTGGATCTTTCCGCTCTCCGAAGGCGGCGTGGTGAGCACGGCGAGTTCCAACGCGTTGTAGGCGGTGCGGAGATCCCCCGCCGCCGTGCGCGCGAGATGCTCTATCGCCTCCCCGTCCATCTCCACGTCGTACATTCCCAATCCTTTCCTTTTATCGCGCAGCGCCCTTTGGAGCGCGCCCCGTATCTCCTCCTCGGTGAGGGGGAGAAATTCAAACACGCGGCAGCGCGAGACGATAGCGGGCGTCATGGAGGCATAGGGATTTTCCGTGGTAGAGCCGATGAAGATGATCGTCCCATGCTCGATGGCGGGCAGGAGGGAATCGGACTGCGTCTTGCTGAAACGGTGGCACTCGTCGAGCAGAAGATAGGTGCGCTTGTTGAACATTTTAAGGTTGTTCTTGGCCGCTTCCACCGCCTTTTTGACGTCGGCGACGCCCGAAGAGACGGCGTTGAGGCGCACGAACTCCCCGTTGGTCTGCGCGGCGACGATGTTGGCGAGCGTCGTCTTTCCGCACCCGGGCGGTCCCCAAAAGATGCAGCTGCCGAGGCGGTCGAGCGAAATAGCGCGGCGAAGGAGAGACCCCTCGCCCACGATGTGGCTCTGCCCCACGAAGTCCTTGAAGGTGGAAGCCCGCATCCGCTCGGCAAGCGGCTTGGCCTTTTCCACATTGTCGTTAAAATCGAATAGATCCATGTTGATCGCCCTCGCCCGCAGAATATCGCGGGCGGCTTGTACATAATTTAGAGCGTGAATTGCAAAACGCTCCTGCGCGGAGCGGGCGCAATGCTCACCGTGCTTGCGATGGCCTTCTTCCTCGCCGACCCCGCCCGCTATGCGGGGTGCGTGCGCGAGGGCGTTTCGCTGTGGGCGGTAAGCGTTCTGCCCGCCGTGTTCCCCTTCCTCTTTCTGACCGCCCTCTTTACGCGGACGCCCCTCTTTGCCGCCCTCTCCCGCCTGCTTGCAAGGCCGACGCAAAAAATTTTCCGCGTCTCGGGCGCGGGAGGCTCTGTTGCCGTGCTCGCCGCCGTATCGGGCTATCCCGTGGGGGCGCGCTCCCTCTGTGACCTCGCGGCGCGCGGGGGCGCTTTGCAGGGGGAGAAGTTCCGCCTCGCCTGCCTTGTGACCTCCTCGGGGCCGATGTTCCTTGTGGGCGTCGTGGGGAGCGCGATGGCGGGGAGCGCCGCCGTGGGTTGGCTTCTGCTTCTATGCCACTTTTTCGGCATCTGGGCGGTGAGTGTTTTGCTGCGCTTTACGGGAAGGGCGGCGGTTGCCGAACCCGCTTTACAGACGCGGGGAGGCGGCGATGACGCCGTGTACTCCGCCGTCCTCTCCATTCTATGCGTGGGAGGCTCTATCGCCCTCTTTTCCGCCTTCGGACAGATGGCGGCAGACCTCCTGCCCGAAAATGCGCCGCAGATCGCGGTCGCCGTTGTGCGCGGGCTGATGGAGATGACGACGGGCTGCGCCCTGCTCGCCCCGCAAAAAACGCCCCTTTCGCTCGCGCTGTGCTGCTTTTTTGTGACCTTCGGCGGGGCGTGCGTCCTCCTCCAACAGGCGGGCTATCTCCGCCGCGCGGGGGTGAAACTTGCCCCCTTTCTCGCCGTGAAATTTTTACAGGGCGCGGTGGCGGGCGCGATCTGCTACGGGCTTGCCGCCCTGCTCATCTGACCGTTTAACCGTATGCGCCGAGGATCTTGAATTGGTTGCAGTAGCGTTCTGCCTCCTTCATCGCGCTCCCGACGCGCGCATCGGCGATGTTGCCCGCAAATTCGATGAAAAAGCGGTATTGCCCGAACGCGCCCTTTACGGGGCGGCTCTCGATGCGGGTGAGGTTGAGGCTGTACCGCTGAAAAATTTTCAACAGTCCGAGAAGCGACCCCGGCTCGTGTGCGCAGACGGCGGAAAAAAAGACCATCGCGCTCCTATCGGGCAGGCTGCCCGCCCGCTCCAACAGCAAAAACCGGGTGAAGTTCGCCTTGTCGTCGGCGATGTTCTCCTCCGAAAGCACGACGCCCGCGCGCCGAACGTGCGCCCCCACGACGCCCGCGGAACATTCGTCGAGGCGCGAGAGGCTCTCCACCGTGGAGGAGGTGAACTTCCACTGCGCCTTGGGAAGATTGGCGCGCAAAAATTCCTTGCACTGCGCAAGCGCCTGCTCGTGCGAGTAGACAAAGCGGATGTCATCCGCCTTCACCCCCTCGAGCATGGCGAGGCGGTGGTCGACGGGCAGGGGCAGTTCGCGCACGCCGAACACATTTTCCCCCGTGATAAGGTCGAGCGCTTCGCCCACGCCGCCGTTGAGGGCGTTTTCGACGGGCAGAACGCAGTAGTCCGCCGCCCCCGAAACGAGGGAGCGGACCGCCTCCGCAAAGGTGGGCGCAAGCAAAATTTCCGCGCCCGTGCAGAGTTCCTCTGCGGCGCGCTCGGAAAAACTCCCCTCCGGGCCGAGACAACTCACTTTCATTTCGCCCTCCCTTACGCCTTTTCGGCGATATCGAGGATGAGGCGCTCGGTATCCTCCCAGCCGAGGCAGGGGTCGGTGATCGACTTGCCGAACACCTCGTCGTGCTTCTGGCAGCCCTCGACGAGGAAACTTTCTATCATAAATCCCTTGACGATGCGCTTGAAATCGGCGTCATAGATGCGGTTCTGCAAGACCTCCTCCACAATTCTGATCTGCTGCTTAAAGCGCTTGCCCGAATTGGAGTGGTTGGCGTCGATGATGACGGCGGGGTGCGATAGCCCGCCCTCGGCGTTCTTGTAGCCGTCGAGGACCTGCATCACCGTCTCATAGTGATAGTTGGGAATATCGTTGCCGTAGTTATCCACCCTACCGCGGAGCACGGCGTGCGCATAGGGATTGCCGCTCGTGCGAACCTGATAGTTCTGATACTTGAACACCTGCGGGCTTTGCGCCGCGAAGATGGAATTGATGAGCACGGGAATGGAACCGCTCATGGGGTTCTTGACGCCAACGGGCAGTTCGATGCCGCTCGAAACCAAGCGGTGCATCTGGTTTTCGCTCGAGCGCGCCCCCACCGCGACGTAGGTCAGAAGATCCTGCACATAGGCGTAATTTTCGGGATAGAGCATCTCGTCCGCCGCCGAAAGCCCGCTCTCCGCAATGGCGTCCAAAAGCAGTTTGCGGATGGTGCGGATACCCTTTACGATGTCCTCGCCGTGCTCGGGGTCGGGCTGGGAAAACATCCCCTTGTAGCCCACGCCCTTGGTGCGCGGCTTGTTGGTGTAGATGCGCGGCACGAGCACGAGTTTTTCCTTGACGCGCTCGTTGAGTTCCCCCAGCCGCCGCACGTATTCGAGCACGGGTGCGCTCTCGTGCGCGGAACAGGGACCCACGACGACGAGAAGTTTATTGGATCTGCCCGCGATGACGTCCCTTGCGAGGGCGTCGCGCTCCGCCTTGACGGCGGCAAGGCGGGCGGGAAGCGGACACTCCGCCACAAATTCCTCGGCGGAGGGGATCAGGTTTTGTTTTTCAAACATTTTGACCTCTCTTCACAATGTAACCGTACACCGCTTCGGGCACATAGTCCGCGAAGGGCTTTTGAAAGGCGATGCAATTTTTTACGAGGGTGGAACTGACGTGCAGGTGCTCCTTTTCCGCGGGGATATAGAGGGTGATAAACTCCCCATCCAAATCGCGGCTCGCGTAGAAGGCGGCGTTTTCGTACTCAAAGTCCACCGTGTTGCGCACACCGCGCACATAGAACGGCGTATTTTCCCGTTTGAGAAGGTCGACGATGACGCCGTCCCACAGGAGAACGTGCACGCGCGGCTCGTTTTGATAGACGGCCAAGACCATCTCCGCGCGCTCCTTCGGGGAGAACATACACGCCTTTTGCCTGTTTTCCGCGACGGCGACGACGACCTCATCGAAGAGGCGCAGGCACTTTCCCACCGTATCGGCGTGCCCCGTTGTAAACGGATCGAACGTCCCCGCAAACACGCATTTTTTCATTCTCCGTCCTCCGAAAAGAAAAACACTTTTGTCCTGCCGTAGCCGCGGCGGTCGGAAATCCTCCAGCCCGCGGGCGCGACCTCCTCCCGCTCGCTCTCGTAGACGACAAGCCCGCCCGCATTGAGAAGTTTTTTGGCGGCGACGGCGGTGAGCACTCTTTCGCAGTACGCCTCCTTGTAGGGCGGGTCGCAGAAGATGACATCGAACCGCCCCTCGGCGCGCGCGAGGCAGTCCTCGAAGGGGAGGGAATACACGGTTGCGCTCTCCCCCAGCGCCGCGAGATTTTTTTTGAGAAGGGCGAGGCTTACCTCGTCTATATCGTTGAATACGGCTTCGCTTGCCCCCCGCGAAAGGGCTTCAAGCCCCAATGCGCCCGTGCCTGCAAAGAGGTCTAAAACGCGCGCCCCCGCAAGGCGGGGCTGTAAAATTTGAAAGAGCGATTCCTTCACCCTGTCGGGCGTGGGACGGATGGAGTAGCCCTCAAACGGGGCGAGTTTTCTGCCGCGGTGCTTGCCCGCTATGATCCTCATTTCTTGCCCTTGCCCTTTTTGCCCGCTTCCTTTACGGCCTCGGCACGTTCGAGTTCATGCGCCTTGTAGTCCTTCTCGCGCATCGCGCCCACGATGTAGGCGACGCCGCTCACGAGAACGGGCAACAGCACCATGAGGAGCGACCAATACCCACTGACCGACGCGCCGCCCGCCCAAATGGGAGGCAGGATCGCCCAGCCCGCGAACATCACCATGAAGAAGTGTGCGACGTTCACCGCCGTCGTCCCTGGGAGCGCGCCCGCGATGATGCTCAAAATGATGGCGGGAACGCCCACCAAGAGGCCGATGTAAAAGCCCTTCCAGAAGCGGTACTCCCGCTCCACCCTGTGATCGCCGCCCGATTGGATGCCAAGCGCGCGGTTCTTTCTGTGGATGCACCCCGTGAGGTAGGCGTCGTAGTGCGTCTTGCCCGTGTTGTACATGAGGTGCGCGTTGAAGAACGCCCCCGCCGCAATGCAGATGCTGCCGAGCACGATCTCAATAGTAGTGCCCGCCGTATCGGGGGTGATCGCCTCCACCGCGAGGGCGAGCGTACTCAAAAACATATACATGAAGTAGGGCGAGACCATGCGCCGCCAGCACTCCTTTTGGATGCGCCAAAAGTACTGCCACGGCGTGGGGTCGGAATAATCCTGTATCTTTTTCTGTTTCTTGGGAGCTTCGTTCAACATACTTTCTCCGCGGCACTGCATAGCGCCTGTTTTTCCATTATATCCCTTTCCCCCGCCCCTGTCAAGTATTCCGCGGCGGGAAGAAGCGCACCCCGTCCTCGGTGACAATGGCGTCCAGCCGCGCGTCGTGCGCCCCGTGGGGAAGTTTTTTTAC
Source organism: uncultured Clostridia bacterium (assembly GCA_947625095.1). Lineage (GTDB taxonomy): Bacteria > Bacillota > Clostridia > Christensenellales > Borkfalkiaceae > Gallimonas. Next base: position 191,327 of record CANQMX010000001.1, read on the forward strand.
AACTTGTCCGCGGTAGCAAAGCCCGACGCGCAGAACTTCGGGGTGGGAAGCAAAGTACCTGTCGTAATATCCTCCGCCGTAGCCGAGGCGGTAGCCTGCTTCGTCGACGGCGAGAAGGGGGCAGAGGGCGACTTCGCACGTCCGCTCCTCCCCCTCTTCCGGCTCGAAAATGCCGAACGCGCCCGCTTTCAGCCTGTCCGAGAGCGGCACGCAGAGCATCTCTCCGCCCGCAATGCGCGGCACGCACACCGCCTTCCCGCGCGCGCGGAGTTCCTTGATGAGTTCCGCCGTTGAGACCTCCGTCCCAAACGAGAGATAGACGAAAAAGGAGGCGTTCTCCCCGAACGCGGCGAGCGCATTTTTCGCGATGCGGCTATCCCTTTCCCCGTCCTTAAGTTGGGCGCGCAGCGTCTTGAATTTTTTACGGAGTTCGCTCTTTTCACACATAAATTTTCACCGCCTTCCGCGCGACGTTCACGAGCGCTTCATACGCCGTCGTGCCGTGTAGGGCGGCGTAAGCGGCGGCGTCGCGCAGCACGCATTTCCATTTGCCGAAGCGGGCTTCCCCCTCCGATACGGCGGCGTCCATGCACAGTTTCCCCACCGCAAAGGGCGCGCCTTCGCGGAAAAACCCGTCGCCGTAGCCGAGGCGCAGCGTGTGCATTTTTCGATAGCGTTTTGCGGCTTTTGCGTAGCCCGCGCCCCCCTCGGTGAAGGTGAACGCCTGCGCGACGCGGGCATAAATCTTCATGGCAGGCTCGACTTCGAGCGCATTTTTGCAGCCCTCGGGCAGATACCCGTAGAGGGCAATCCCCGCCCGCACCGCGTCAAATTCGTCCTCTCCGCAGAGGATCCCGCCCGTCGCCGCAATGTGGCGAACGGCGGTCGGGAACACCTTGCGCACATCCTCCGCCGCCCGTCGGAACAGTTCCCTTTGTCGGGCGCGGCAGGCCTCGTCCTGCGGGAGATAGAAGTGCGAATACACCCCCGTCACCGCGACGCCCGCGCGCTCCGCTTCGCGCGCCGCAAATCCCGCGCGCTCGGGGCGCACGCCATAGCGGTTCATGCCCGTATTGACGGCGATATGCGCCTTGATTTTTCCGCCCCCGCTTGCTGTTTTCAGTAAATTGAGGGCGGAGAGCGAGGAGATGCTCGCCGTCAAACCGTACCCCGCGATGCGCGCCGCGTCCTCCCCGTCGAGGGGCGGCGTCAGAACGAGGATCTCCCCTTCGACGCCCGCGATGCGCAAATACGCGCCCTCATCCACCGTAGAGACCGCAAACGCGCCCGCCCAACGTTGCAAGGCGAGCGCGATTTGTTCCGCCCCGTGGCCGTAGGCGTCATCCTTGACGACGGCGATGAGCGGGCAGCCCGCCGCGCGGGAAATGCGCTCCGCGTTGCGTTGGACTGCTTTCAGCGAGACGACGGCGACGAGATTTTGCATACTATTATGCTATGCCGCCGCCCGTGGAAAGGGCTACGCCTTATACACAAATCTGCGGCAGTGTTCACATTCGATGACGTTTCCGCCCTGCAACCTCTCCTGTTGCGCGAGGGAAAAATCCATGCCGCACACGCACATTCCGCCCGTAAGCGGCACGAGCACGGGGAACACGTTTTCGCGGCGTTTCTGCTTGTATCTTTCGAGGATCTCGGCGGGAATTCCCTTGGCAAGTTCCGCAAGCGCCGTGTTCAGCGCCTGCACCTCGGCGGCGCGGGAATTTTGCACCGCTTTGAACTTTTCCGAGTACTCCTTGTACTGCTTGTTGGCGGCCTTGCCCTGCTCCATCATCTTTCTGTACTCGGTGGAGAGCGCCTCGATCTCGGCGAGGATCTTGTTGAGTTCCGCCTTGGCGGCGCGCAGTTTTTCCTGCAATTGCAGGGCGTTTTTCTTGTAGAAGGCGATGTCGCCGCCGCCCTCTATCATCTCGTCGAGGTCGGAATATTCGGCGATGGCGTGCCCCGTCTCCTCGACGCGGGAGATGAGTTCATCACGCAATTTTTTCAGTTCCACGGCGCGCGCGTCCTCCGCGGCGATCCTGCCCTCCGCGTTCTTCATAAAGGCGCGCGCCTGCGCAAGTTTTTTGCGCTCCTCGCTCGAAGCGAGTTCCTGCTCGATCTTCCTCAGTTCGGCGTCCTTTTTTTGATACTCCAAAAGTTGCTCTAAATTCGACATATTCACTCCTTACAGAAACCGCCTGTCCGTAAACACGGCGCAGGGCACGTTCCCCATTGCATTTTTTATTTTTTCCGCAAAGCGGCAAAATCCGTACTGTTCCGCGGCGTAGTGGGTGAAAAGCGCCACCTTCATGCCCCGCTCCACCGCCGCCGCGATGAGGTGATGCTTGGCGTCCGACGAGACGAGGGTATCCGCCCCATTCGCCGCGGCGAACGCGAGCGCGCCCTCCGTAAATCCCGCGCCGCAAAAACTTGCGACCCGCTCCACGTCGCCCTCGCCGTAAAAAATCACGCGCTCCGCCGCAAGAACGCCCTTCGCTTGGGCGATGAAGGCGGAAAAACTCTGCTTTTTCACGTCATATACCCTGCCGTACGCCCCCGCGGAGAGTTGCTCCATGACGGCGACGGGCTGCTTTCCGCCCAGCGCCCGCATTAGGCTCTCGTCGACGCCCCCCTCCGCCGCGTCCAAATTGAGATGCGCCGAAATGACGGAGATCCCCTCCCGCGCGCAGGCGAGCACGGCGCTGTCCTCGCCGAGGCACTTCAAAGGCGCGAAGATGGCGGGGTGGTGGGTGACGATGCAGTTATACCCCGACTTTTTTGCCTCCTCCACGGCGGCGAGAGAGAGATCGAGCGAAAAGAGAACGCCCGTGATCTCCTCCCCGCAGTCCAGAAGAAGCCCGCTGTTGTCGTATGCGCCCCGCGATATGTACTCGCGCGAGAGGGCGAAGGGCGCAACGCCGTCTATCATCTCATAGAGTTGCTTCGATCGCATCGGTGATGACCTCCAATTCGTATAATTTTGCCCGCATTTCGTCGCGGCTCTCCCCGCGGACTTCCCTGCGTGCAAGGCGGGCGCGCAGTTTGCCCTGTTCCGCCGCGAGGAAGCGGCAAAACGCCGCCGAAGGAGAGCGCAAATTGTCCCGCCCGTACTTTATCTCGAAGTCGGAATACCTGTCTCCGCCCTCCCCTTCGCCCACGATGAGATCGTAAAATTTCCCGTCCTCAAAGGTGTAGTCGCAAAGGATCTTCGCCCCGCGCTCAATGAGAAAGGCGCGCAGTTTATCGGTATTTTTCATGGGTTGGAGCACGAACCGCTTGGGCAGGGGCACGCGGGATAAAATTTTTACCGTCTCCTCGCCGCCCAGCCCCGCGATGAGCACGAGGTCGCACGGCTCTTTGATGCCGTCCAGCCCGTCGGCGACGACGGGAATACACCTGCCCGCCTCCACCTCGGCGTTTAAGAGCGTCCTTGCCTTTTCAAGGCTTCCCGCGCTGATATCCGAGATGTACGCCCGCTCGCAGAGGTTGTTTTTCAGCATATACCGCGTCATGTAGCCGTGGTCGCAGCCGACGTCGGCAAATACGTGCGCGGGGGTGAGGCAAGCGCAGATCTCGGCAATGCGCCCCGTCATCAGTCGAGGAAGTCCCGCAGCTTCTTGCTCCGCGAGGGATGGCGGAGTTTTCTGAGCGCCTTGGCCTCGATCTGGCGGATGCGCTCACGGGTGACGTTAAATTCCCTGCCCACCTCTTCGAGGGTGCGGGGCTTGCCGTCGTCGATGCCGTAGCGCAGGCGCAGCACCTTCTCCTCGCGGGGGGTGAGGGTATCGAGCACGTTCAGAAGTTGCTCTTTGAGCATGATGAACGCCACGCTGTCCCCCGGGGTCTGCGTCTTGTCGTCCTCGATGAAGTCGCCGAGGTGGCTGTCCTCCTCCTCGCCGATGGGCGTCTCCAACGAGACGGGGTCTTGCGCGATCTTCTGTATCTCCCGCACGCGGGCGACGTCTATCTCCATCGCCTCGGCGATCTCCTCGGGGGTCGGCTCTCTGCCGTTCGCTTGCAGGAGCTGCCGTGAGACGCGCGTCAGTTTGTTGATGGTCTCCACCATGTGCACGGGAATACGGATGGTGCGGGCTTGGTCGGCGATGGCGCGGGTGATGGACTGCCTGATCCACCACGTCGCGTAGGTGGAGAACTTGAACCCCTTTTGGTAGTCGAACTTCTCCACCGCCTTCATCAGCCCCAAATTCCCCTCCTGAATGAGGTCTAAAAAGAGCATTCCGCGCCCGACATACCGCTTTGCGATGGAGACGACGAGGCGCAGATTGCTCTCCGAGAGCCGCCGTTTTGCCTCCTCGTCCCCCTCCTGCATCCTGCGGGCGAGTTCGATCTCCTCGTCGCCCGAAAGGAGGGGCACTCTGCCTATCTCCTTCAAGTACATCTTCACGGGGTCGTCGAGACCGATATCCGAAAGCGCCTGTTCAAAGAGTTCCTTGTCGCGCTCGTCCTCATCCACGATCTGAATTCCGATCTCGGGCAACGTCTTGTAGATGAGTTCGATCTGCGCGGGGGTCAAGTCATATTTTTCGAGCGCGTCGCACAGGGCGTTGGTGGAGATGCTCCCCTTCATCTTGTACTCCGCCGAAAAATTTTCGATGATCTCGTTGACTTTTGCATCGTTGATGGTGTTCATAGTTTTCCTCCCGCCGAAGCGTTCTTCAACTGTTTTGTATATTGTGCAATGCGGGAAAGGATCTCCCGCTTGGTCTCCGCGTCCTCGGTGCGGGCGTACTCCGCCCGCGCCTCCTCTATTTGTTCGGAAAGCGCCGCCCTGCGCAGGGTCGCCACGCAGTCGGAAAAGTACCGCTCCGCCTGCGCGCCGTCGAGGTTCTCGCCGAAGTCGAGGTCGAGCACCTCGGAAAGTTCTCTGTCGTCCCCCGGCATCACGTCGAAGATCCCGCTCGGGCGCAGTGTCCCGCTCCTCTTCGCCTCGGTGATGAACCCCGCAATGGTGCGGTGCGCCACGTCCGCAAAGCGGAAGGCGGAAAGGTCGCACCCCTCCGCATACGGCTTTTTGAAAAGGCAGGCCGCAAGCACGAACCGCGCCGCCTTCTTCTCCCTGTCCGCGCCGTCCTCCGCAGGGGCGGAGGCGGTTTCCGCACGCTTTTCGGGCGGCGGGGCGGTTTCGAGGTCGCGTTGGAGGGCGGAACGGCTCACGCCCGAGACCTCGGAGATGCGCTTCACAAGTTCCTCCCGCTCGGTGGCGCTCTCCGCCTCGCGCACGATCGAAAGCGCCTCCTTCACGAATTCGCGCACTTCGTCCGTCTTTTTGAGGTCGTACTTCCTCTGGGCGGAGAGGATGCGGAAGTCGATGAGGGGCATCGCGGCGTCGAGGCACTTTTTGTAGCCCTCCGCGCCCGTCTTTTTCACCACGTCGTCGGGGTCAAGCCCCTCGGGCATGGGCACGACGCGCACCTTGATGCCCTCCTGCTTCAAAATATCCAGCCCACGCAGATTGGCCTTCTGTCCCGCAAAGTCGCCGTCGTAACTTATGTACACGTTCTCGGAATACCGCCTGCACAGCCGCGCCTGCTCCTTGGTGAGCGACGTTCCCATGCTGGCGACGACGTTATGAAAGCCCGCCTGATAGAGGGAAATGGCGTCCATGTAGCCCTCCACCATGATGAGGGAGGGAATTCCGCCCGCCCGCTTCTCCTTCTTCACGAGGTTGATGTTGAAGAGGTTTTGGCTCTTGTTGAAGAGCAGCGTCTCGCGGGTGTTTTTATACTTCGCGCGGTCGGTCGGCTTCAAGATGCGCCCCCCGAACGCGACGACCTCGTCAAAGTGATTGATGATGGGGATGATGAGCCGCTCGCCCTCGGCGTCGATGAGCCGCCCCTCCTCCGTTCTGACGCACGCGCCGCTCTCCACGCACTCCTCCTCGGTGTAGCCCGCGGCAAGAAGATGCGCCGGCAGCGAATGGTAGTCGAGCGATGCGCCCAGCCCGAACTTTCTCACGGTGGTGGGAAGCACCCCCCTCTTTGTGAGATATTCGACGTGCGGTTCTGCCCTGCCCGAATGTAGGTTGCCGAGGTAGAAGCGCGCCGCGTCCTTCATGAGGGCGGAGAGCCTGTCCCGCTTTTTCTTTTTGGCGGCGTTCTCCTCGGCGGACTTATCGTCAAAGGCGGGCACTTCCAGCCCTGCGCGCGCCGCGAGGATCTGCACCGCCTGCATAAAGTCGACGTTCTCGTACTCCTTCACAAAGCCGATGACGTCGCCCGAGACGCCGCACCCGAAGCAATGATAGTACCTGTCGGCGGCGTTCACGGAAAAGGAGGGCGTCTTTTCGTGGTGGAAGGGACAGCACGCCCAATAGTTATACCCCTTGCGCTCGAGCTTTACATACGAGCCGATGACGTCCACAATGTCGTTCTTTTCTTTGAGTACGCGTATAAAGTCGGAAAAATCGTTCTCCCTCATACGCCGCCCTCCCGCGGTACGAACAGTTCCTTGAACACGTTGATGGCGTACCGGTCGGACATGGAGGAGAGATAGTCGCACACGGCGCGGGGCACGTCAATTTCCGCCGTCTTGCGGTAGAGGGCGGGCAGTTCCTGCGGGTGCTCCGTAAAGTAATTGTAGAGGGAGCGGAGCATCCGCTCCGCGCTGTTCTGGATGAGTTTGTTCGCCCGCTCATAGACGTTTTCAAACATGAACGCACGCAGTTCGGCCAAGGCCTTGCTCCGCGCGGCGGACATACGCACAAAGGGCGTGCCCTCCGATTCGCGACAGATATCGGTGATGGCGGTGTTGATGCGCTCTGAGGTGTGCCGCCCGAATTGGGCGACGGCGTCCTGCGGAAGGGCGCCCGCCGTGAGGTATCCCGCGCGGATGGCGTCCTCGATGTCGTGGTTGATGTAGGCGATGAGGTCGGCATAGCGCACCACCTCGGCCTCCAACGTCTCGGGCTTGCCCTCGGGAACGTGATGCAGGATGCCGCTCCGCACCTCGTATGTAAGATTCAGCCCCCTCCCGTCCTTTTCGAGCACATCCACAACGCGCAGCGACTGCTCGCTGTGGCGGAAGCCCGACGGGGAGAGCGAGGCGAGCACGCGCTCGCCGATGTGCCCGAAGGGCGTGTGCCCCAAGTCGTGTCCCAAGGCGATGGCCTCGGCGAGGTCCTCGTTGAGGGACAGCCCGCGGGCGATGGAGCGCGCGATCTGCGAAACGTCGAGGGTGTGCGTGAGGCGGGACATATAGTGGTCGCCGTCGGGCGCGAAAAATACCTGCGTCTTGTTTTTGAGGCGCAAAAACGCCTTGGAATAGATGATGCGGTCTCTGTCCCGCTGGAACTCGGTGCGCACGGGGCAAGGCTCTTCCTCGCGCAATCTGCCGCGCGTTTTTTCCGAGAGCACGGCATAGGGCGAAAGGTACGCCCGCTCCTTTTCATACGTTCTTTCCTTGGTCGATTTCGCTTCGCTCATGGCTACGTTCCTCTTTTCTCGTTTCTACCTGATTATTTCGTGAAAAACAAAAAAAATTCCTCTATTTTTCGAGAAATTTTTTGAAAAAACCGCTATTATGCGTGACATAGTACTTCGCAAACGCCGAATTTTTACATCTTACAGACAAAATCCGCCGTCCACGCCGAGCACCTGCCCCGTGATGTAGCGCGCGGAGAGCAGGAAGCACACGGCGGAGGCGACCTCCTCCGGCGTGCCGTACCGCCCGAGCGGGATCTCCCCTTCGAGCGCAAGTTTCTCCTCCGAAGAGAGATGCGCGTTCATCTTGGTGTCTATCACGCCGGGGCTTACGCAGTTCACGCAGATGCCCGCGGGCGCAAGTTCCTTTGCGACGGCCTTGGTGAAGGCGATGACCGCCCCCTTGGAGGCGGAGTACACGCTCTCGCAGCTTCCGCCGTGCTCTCCCCAGACGGAGGCGATGTTCACGATCGCGCCGCCCATATCGAGCATCAATTTCACCGCGTGCTTTACGCAGAAAAACGCCCCGCGCATATTGGTGTCCATGATGCGCGCATAGTCCTCCGCCGTCGTGTCCTGCACCTGTTTATATAGGTCGATCCCCGCGTTGTTCACAAGGGCGTCGAGGGAAGAAAACCGCTCGAAGAGCGCCTCCACAGCCCTCTCGTCGCGCACGTCGGCGCGCACGAATTCGGCGGCGGGCACACACTCCATCGCCCGCGCCGCGCTCTCCTCATCTGCGGAATAGGTCGCCGTAACAAGGTAACCCTCCGCCACCAATTTTTTTACGATGGCAAGCCCGATGCCCCTCGTGCCGCCCGTCACAAGCGCCCGTCTCATATGCTCTCCGCAAGCCGCACGATCTCGCGCGCGGTCTCCTCAATGGTGCGCCCGTCGGTATCCACGATGTAGTCGGCGACAAGTTCGTAGACGGGCGTGCGCTCGCGGAGAAGCTCTTCCAGCCGCTCCGCCGTCTTGCCCGTGTCCTTCAAGAGGGGGCGCGTCTCATCGGCGCGCACGCGCGTCAAAAGCGTCTCGAAGGAGGCGCGCAAAAAGAAGATCTTTCCGTTCCGCTTCAAAAGTTCGTTATTCTCGGGCTTCAACACGAGGCCGCCCCCCGTGGAGATGACAAGCTCGTCCGCTTTTGCCAGCTCCGTCACGAGTTCGGCTTCGAGGGCGCGAAACCTCCCCTCGCCGTAGTATTCGAAGATGTCCGAAATCTTCCCGTATCTGTTCTCGATGAGGATATCGGTATCCACCCATTTTCTGCGGGTAAGTTCGGCGACCCGCACGCCGACGGTGGACTTCCCCACCCCCATCATGCCGCAAAGTACGATGTTCATAGTAAGAAACTCTCCATGGCAAGGATGTAACTGTTTTTGCCGAAGCCCAAAATTTCGCCGCGGCACACGCCCGTGAGCACGGAATTTTTGCGGAACTCCTCCCGCGCCTGCACGTTGGACATATGCACCTCCACCACGGGCACTCTCACGGCGGCTATGGCGTCGCGCAGGGCGATGGAATAGTGGGTATACGCGCCCGCGTTGAGGATGATCCCGTCAAATATGCCGTCCGCGTTCTGAATGGCGGCACAGAGTTCGCCCTCGATGTTGCTCTGGTAGAACTCCACCCCGCACCCGCGCGCGGCGGCAAACGCCGCGATCTCCCTGTTGATGCCCGCCAGCGTCTCCGCGCCGTACACCGCAGGTTCGCGCCTACCCGTCATATTGAGATTGACCCCGTTCACAACGAGAAATTTCATCTTGTTTCCCTCCCGTATTCATTCCAAAACGCCTTTGCCTCCGCGGCGGAGGGCGTCCTCCCCACAAAGATGCAATCGGCGAGATATGCCTGGTAAAAGAGCATCGCCGCACCGTTCACCGTCTTTTTGCCGAAAGACGCGGCGATGCGCAAAAATTCCGACTGCGCGGGCACATAGATGAGGTCGACCGCCGCCCCGCAGAGGGACAAAAGTTGCTCCCCCACAGGCTCCGCCCCGCGCGAAACAAAGTTGCAGGCGGGCGTTCTGCCCACGCTGTCGTGCATCCCCACGCCCGTGCAGTTGACGATGACGTCGAACGGCAAGACGGGGATCTCTGTCAGGGGGGTGAACCCGCCGAACGCGCCGTACACTTCGAACAATCTGTCCTCGTCGCGCTCGTATGCGGAGACTTCCGCCCCCGCCTCGCACAGTTTTTTGATGCAGCTCCTGCCCGCGCCGCCCGCGCCGAGCACCAAGACGCGCCTGCCTTCCAGCGCAATGCCCTCGTTTTCGAGCATCGTCAAAAACCCGTAGCCGTCGGTGTTGTACCCCTTCCGCGTGCGGGTGACTACGGTATTCACCGCGCCGAACCGCCGCGCCTCGCCGTCCAGCTCCCGCAAGAAGGGGATGATCGACCCCTTGAAGGGGATGGTCACGTTGAACGCGTCGTAGCGCGCAAACAGTTCCTCCGCCCGCGCCGAAAACTCCTGCGGGGGGATGGAGACCTTCTCGTAACTGCACCCCTTCCCCATTTTTTTGAGGAGAAAGTCATGGATGGCGGGGCTATCCGACCCCGATACGTCCTTTCCGATGACGGCAAGTTTCAACATAATTCCCTCCGCACACGGGCAAGTTCCCTTTCGTATTCCGCAAACGGCAGTTCGAGCATGGCGTATTCCCCCCTTCTCACGGGTACTGTCATCACCACTCTGCCCGCCGCAGTGTTCTTTTTATCGAGAAGGGCGGCGTTCGCCCCCGCGGCAACGTCGAACGAGGCGGGGTCGCACGAAAGGGCACGGCGGCAGAGCGCTTCGAGCCGCCCCAAGTATTCCCCGTCGCAGTCGAGGTGCGTCCGCGCCATGCGCGCTTCGTAGAGGACGCCCACCAGCACGCACTCCCCGTGCGAGAGGTTCGCGCCCGCAAGTTCCAAGGCGTGCCCCGTCGTGTGCCCCAAGTTGAGGCACTTTCTCAACCCCGTCTCGTGCGGGTCGCGCCGCACGACGGAGAGTTTATAGGCGATATTCTCGGGCACGATCCCGGCGAGAAATTTCAAATCAAACAGATCTTCCTGCGCCGCGAGGCGGTCGAAGATCTCCCCGTCGAACGCGCCGTGCTTCACAATTTCCCCCAGCCCGCACCGTATCTCCCGCGGCGGCAGGGTGCGCAAAAACGCGGGGTCGACCAAAACGAGTTCGGGCTGGTGGAACGCCCCCACGAGGTTTTTGACCCCGCAGAAGTCGACGGCGGTCTTGCCGCCCACCGAACTATCCACCTGCGCGAGGAGGGTCGTCGGCATCTGAATACAGGCGATGCCGCGCATATACAGGCTCGCGGCGAGGCCGCCGATATCCCCCACAACGCCGCCGCCCAGCGCCACCAGAACGGAGTTGCGTTTCAGCCCCGCCTCGGCCATTTTTTGCAATAGATCGAACAGCGTCTGCGGGTTTTTGAAATTTTCCCCCGCCCGCATGGCATACACGGGCACATCGGGCAGCGCGCGCCTTATCGCCCGCCCGTAGAGGCGCAAAACGTTCTCATCGGTGAACACAATGGCGCTGCGCCCACCGACCGCCTCCTTCAACTGAGAGAGCGCCCGCGCGCGGCACACAATGCGGCACTTCTCCGCGCTCCCCTTCGCCGTCACGGAAAACGTCCTCATTTCAGTTCTCCGTAGCGCTTTATCACATCTTCCATATTGTCCCCGCCCAGCCGTTCACAGCAGACGGCGGCAAGTTCACAGCACAGCGCGGCCTCCAGAACGACCTCACAGGCGTAGATCGCGCACACGTCGCTCCGCTCTGCCGCGGCGCGCGCCCCGCGCGCGGTCTCCATGTCGACGGTCGCAAGCCCCTTCATGAGGGTGGGGATGGGTTTCATCGCGGCGCGCAAAACAACCTCCTCGCCGTTGGACATTCCGCCCTCGATCCCCCCCGCGCGGTTAGTCTTGCGGAAAATTTCCGTCCCGTCCGTAAAGATCTCGTCGTGCACTTCGCTCCCGCAGCGGCGGGCGGCGTCGAAGCCAAGCCCCACCTCTACGCCCTTGATCGCCTGCACGCTCATGAGCGCCGCGGCGAGCCGCGCGTCCAGCTTCTCGCGGTAGGTCATGGGACTGCCGAAGCCCGCCTTTAATCCCTTCACACGCAGTTCCACCGTGCCGCCCAGCGTATCGCCCGCCTTTTTCGCCCCGTCGATGAGCGTGCACGCGCGCGCCTCCAAACTTTTATCCATCATGCCGAGCACGGGGGAGCGCCCCGCCTCGATCGTTTCAAAGTCATATTCCGCGCCGTCGAGGCACTCGCCCACGCCGCGCACATAGCCCGTCACGGATACGCCGAGCGCCGCAAGGTACTGCCTACAAATTTCCCCCGCCGCCACGCGCACGGCGGTCTCGCGGGCGGAGGCGCGCTCCAACACATTCCTCGCGTCCGTGCCCCCGAACTTTTTAAGCCCCGCAAAATCGGCGTGCCCCGGGCGCACCGCAGTCAGCCGCCGCGCCGAAGTATCGCATCCCTCGGGCGCCATATACGCCCGCCACGCCTCATAGTCCCTATTCCACACGGCGATCGCCACGGGCGAGCCGAGCGTCACGCCGTCCCGCACGCCCGATAAAATTTCAACGCGGTCGCTCTCTATCTTCTGCCGCGCGCCCCTGCCGTAGCCCGACTGCCGCGTCGCGAGCCGCGCGTCTATCTCGTCTGAATTCAGTTTCAACCCCGCGGGAAGCCCCTCGAGAATGGCAAACAGCCCCTTCCCGTGCGATTCTCCCGCCGTCGTCAAACGTATCATTTTTTCTCCTTTGCTTTTTTCCCCTTCCCGAGCGCGCGGATGGCGGAGATCTGCTCCTTTGCCGCGCGGTAGCCAATCTCGAACATCGCCTCCATCTCGGTGCGCCCCACGTCGGTGGCGCGGAAGGCGGAAAGGTCGGGTGTTATCATAATATCCGCGGCGTCGTAGCCCCGCGTCTTGCAGTCCTTATTGTATTTTACGGGCACAAGCGCACCCATCGCCGAACCGACCATGCGCGAGATCACCCCTCTCTCCTCCTCGGGGCGGGCGAACGCGCCAAGGTCGATGCCCACCACAAAGTCCGCGCCGAGATCGCGCGCGACGTCGGCGGGGATGGCGTCGGAAAACGCCCCGTCGTACAATTTTCTGCCCCCCACTTCCACGCCGCGGAAGAAGGGCGGAATGGCGGCGGAGGCCGTCAGCGCGCGGGTGATCTTTCCCTCTTTCAGCACCACGCGCTCATTGGTCTCGCCGTCCGTGGCGGTCGCCGCAAAGGGCTTGGGCAGGGCTTCGATGTCCCCGTCGAGGTACGCGCTCAAAAAGTTCTCGGCAAATTCCAGATCGGCAAACGGGCGCAGGTTGCGGGCGAACTCCTTTCTGTTGAGGCTCTCCACAATGCCCTCCATGTCGGCGGAGGAGTACCCCTTCGCATACAGCGCCCCCACGATCGCGCCGATGGAGGCGCCCGCCGCCACGTCAAAGACGATGCCCTCCTCCTCGAACGCTTTGAGCGCGCCGAGGTGGGCAGTCCCCTTTGCTCCCCCGCTGCCCAGCGCAATGCCGAGGCGCGGTGCAGGCTTTTTGCGGGAAAATGCGGTTTTCAAACGGGCGAAAAGTCCCATATCGCCTCCCAAGCAACGTAATTATTGTACTCTATTTTTTGACAAATGTAAACGGTTTGCGCAAATTTTCCGCAAACCGATGATTTTAAGCGAATTTTTGTATCCGAAACCGCCCCGCGCCGCCCGCAATTCACACTTCAAGCGTCATTCCGTCGTAGGCGGCAACAAAGCCGTATTCCTTTTCGGCTCTTGCAACAAGTTCGGGCGACGGCGTGGAATTGTGCGAAAAGTGGGTGATGACGCGCTTCGTGCTCCCATCCGCCAGCCCCATCTTTTCCAGCCGCCCCATCACCTCGGCGCAGTCGTCAAGCCCCATGTGCCGCGCCCCCGCGCCGTGCGCCTCGTACAAAAAGGTACAGTCGAGGGTGACAAGCGCAAGTTTTCCGCCCACGCGCCCCAAATAGGCGTAGTCCTCCTCGGGCAGCAACCCCGTATCGCATAGGTGCAGGGCGCGCACCCCCTCCCTTTCGAGGAGAAAGACGAGCGGCTCTTGGGAGGTATGCCTCGCCGCCAGCGTATGCACCCGCCAGCCGCCGAACGAGAGTTCCTCAAACGCGCCCACGGGGTGCAGGCCGATGTTCTGCCGCACGTCCAAACGCATCTCGCGGCGGGTGGCCTCCTCAAAGACGGCGCACACCTCCCCATTCGCGAAGATGTCCAGCCTCTCCTCCGTCAGATCGCGGGCGTACTTGTAGCCGCGCAGAATAAAATCGGCGGCGTTGAAGTGATCCATGTGCGAGTGCGTGACGAGCAGGTATCGGATGGCGGAAAGGTCTGCACCGAGAACAGAAGCATGGTAAAACGCATCGGGCGGAAAGTCCACGGAAAGGTCGTCATAGAGCACTTGCGCGCGGGAACGGATCTCCCGCCCGCCGCGCAGTTTGACCCCGCGGCAGTATTCGCACCCGCAGAAGAGGGCGGGAACGCCCTCCGCCGCGCCCGTTCCCAAATAGGTCACCCGCATATTTTCACCCCCTCAAATTTCCCGTCTTCCGCCTCAAATTCCTTCATTTACTCTTATCGCTCTCGAACCTCTTATCTCTCTATTTCAAATCTCTTTATCTTCATCTCTCATCTCTCTCAACTCTTTTTATCTTAACTCTCTTACCCATCTTATCTCTTATATCTTCCTATCGTATCTCTCTCAGATCTCATAAATGATTGTCACAGGCCCGTCGTTTTGCTGTTCGATACGCATATCCGCGCCGAACACGCCGTATTTTACGGGCACGCCGCACATTTCGAGGTAACGCCCCGCCGCCTCATAAAGGGGTCGGGCGACCTCGGGGCGCGCCGCCTCGGTGAAGGAGGGTCGGTTGCCCCTGCCGCAGTCGCCGTAGAGGGTAAACTGCGAGACGAAGAGCACCTCTCCCGCGACGTCCTTGACGGAGAGGTTCATCTTTCCCGCGCCGTCCTCGAAGATGCGGAGGGCGGCGAGTTTTTCGGCGCATTTTTCGGCGTGCCGTTCGTTGTCGCCCGCGCGCACCCCAAAATAAACGACAAGCCCGCGTCCGATTTCGGAAACGAGCTCACCGTCCACCACGAGCCGCGCGCCGAGCACTCTCTGCGCAACAAATTTCATACCCGATTATTCCTATCCCTTTGGGTTGGTCTCTATCCCCTTCCTCTCAGGGTCGGTTTCCAATCCCCTTCCCCTCTTCTGCGTCATTCTGCCTCCTCGCGCGTCATTCTGCCCCGCCCGCACCATTTTCGACCAAGGGCGGCACAAGGAGCGTAGCGACGAAGTAGGGAGCAGAAGAATCCCGAACGACGAAGTCCGTCCCGCAAGGCCTACCCTCCCTCGGAGGGGAGGCTCTGCCGTAGGCGGTGGTGGGGAGGCATCCTCATACCGAGGTTTCGCAGAAGCTGAGCGTATCTTATCCCCTTCCCTCAGGGTCGGTTTCCTATCCCCTTCCCCTCAGGGAATCCTTCCTATTCTTGCCCCCTCCTCGGGAGGGGGGTAGGGGGTGGGCGCTGTAAATAATGTGCCTTAGGCGGAATTGACTTCCGCCGTGGGCGACCCAATTTGCCGCACTCTTGCGGCTTAATGTCTTTGAGAACGAACTATTCGCGGGCGAACCGTTGAGAGATGCTCAAATTCAGTCCTCGCAAAAAATATTTTTCGCAGAAAAAGATTTTTTGCGAATTACACCCGCGACATATACTCCCCTGTTCTCGTATCGATGCGGATGGTATCGCCCTCGTTGACGAACATGGGCACTTGGAACACGGCGCCCGTCTCCACCTTGGCGGCCTTGGTGACGTTGGTGGCGGTATTGCCCTTCACGCCGGGTTCTGCCTCGACGACTTTGAGTTCGACAAAGTTTTCAGGCTCGACGGAGAAGGCATTTCCGTACAAAAACCGCACGGTTACCGTATCGTTCTCGCGGATATAGCGGAGGGCGTCCTCCACCTGCGAGCGGTTGAGGGGGGTCAGGTTGAACTCTTCGTCCATGAAGTAGTAGAACTCGCCGTCGTTGTACGAATAGGTCATCTTGCGGGTCTCCACCTGCGCCGTCTCGAGTTTGGTGGAGGGGTTAAAGGTCTCGTCGGAAAGGACCTGCCCCGTCACCACGTTTTTGAGGGTGGTGCGGACGAACGCCGCGCCCTTGCCGGGTTTGACGTGCTGGAACTCGGTGACGGTATAAACGCCGCTCTTGTACTCAAACGTCGTGCCCTTTCTGATGTCGCCTGCCATGATCTGTGCCATTGGTATTCTCCTTTATTTACAAAACAATTAAATTTTTATTCCCTTTCATGAAGGATACGGCTATGCCGCCTTCCATCTTTACGCTGTCCTCGATGCGAACGCCCAACTCTCCCGCAAGATACACCCCCGGCTCATCGGAAAAGACCATGCCGTCCGTCAAGACTTCCTCGCCCCTCGGGGAGAGCACGGGCTGTTCGTGGATGAGAAGCCCTATCCCGTGTCCCAACGAGTGGGTGAAGTACTGCGCGAGGTCGTATTTGCGCAGATATTCCCGCGCAATGGCGTCCCCCTCGCGCCCCGTCATGCCCGCGCGGAGGGTTTCGAGGACGAGCAAATGCGCCTTTAAGACGTGCGCGTAAATTTGCTTGAATTTCTCGTGTTTTTTGTCGTCGCCGAAGAGGAAGGTGCGCGTGCAATCCGAGCAATACCCCTCGTACTTGCAGCCGAAGTCGATGAGCACGGGGTCGCCGAATTTCAATCTATCCGTCCCCGTCTCGTGGTGGGGCACGCTGCCGTTCGCGCCGAAGGCGACGATGGTATCAAAGGAAGTCCCGCTCGCCCCGCGCGCCCTCATCTCGTATTCGAGCAGGGCGGCAACCTCGTACTCCGCCATGCCCTCTTTGATCTGCGGAAGAAGTGCGGAAAAAGCGTCCTCGGCAATGTCGCACGCCCTTTGGATATAGCCGATTTCCTCGGGGATCTTTATGAGCGTCGCGCGTCTCAAAGCGGGCGCGCAGTCCACGAGGGTATGTCCCGCCGCCTCCAAGCGCCGCGCCGCCGCAAGGGAAATTTCGTCGAAGGGCACGCCGAGCGTCTTATAGGCGGAGGCAAGTTCCAGCGCCTCGCGCATCCCGCCTTCAACAACGTCAATTCCGCTGCCGTCCAAGGCGCGTGCCGCGGCCTCGTAGTAGCGGAGATCGGCAACGAAGCGGCAGCTTTTGCCATCGAGGAGCACCGCGCCGTCGGTCGCATAGAAGCCCGTAAGGTAGCGCCGCAGATAATCGGTCTCGATAAAGAGGGCGTCCGCGCCCGAATTTTGATATATTTTGCGCAATTTCTCCGCAAGCATATCCATATTATACCAAATACCCGCCCATTCGTCAACGGTTTTGCGAAAGAAATCCCTTAACCTCCCTCATACACTCACCCCACACTCTTCTTCACCTCTCCCCTCATTCCGAGGGCGTAGTCCGAGTGAATCTTCCCCCGTATTCCTTTCCTCCACATAGAATGTCTTGTCGCACTATAAATTGTCATGTCGACCGAAGACGTAGCCGAAGTGGAGACATCTCCACCTTATTTTCCCCCTCATACCGAAGTTGCCGCCCCGCCCGTTCTACGGGCGGGGCGGCAACCGAGCGTATCTTGCCCACTCCTCGGAAGCCCTCTTCCTTGCCCCGTCTTGGGAGGGGGTAGGGGGTGGATTATCCCCCCCCACGCGCGCGCCGCCGCTGCCCTTGCGGCGTGCCGCGACATGACCTTATTCATACGATGTCCCTATCCCCGCCCATTAACTTTCATTCCCGACCAAATCGTCGACCGTCACGTCAAAAAACCGCGCCAAAGCGATAAGCTGCGCAATTGACGGTTCGCTGTATCCGGTTTCCCAATGCGATATGGTCTTAAGGGAAATATTAAAAACTTTCGCAAGTTCCGCCTGCCCGATCCCCCGCGCGACGCGCAGGTCTTTGAGATTTTTCGGGAATCCCACATCCAATATTTTTTCCATACAAGAAAAAATTATCAAAAGTTGAGAATTTTACTTGACTTTCTCAATTTGTGAGAATATAATTGGAATCAATCTTACTTTGGAGGTAGTTTTATGATTCACAATTTTGTCGACTCGGAACACGAGCTCGTCTTAAAACGGCTTGCGAAACGGCGCAACATCTACACGATCATCTTCGTCTTGTGCCTTGTCGCCGGCGGCTTGTGCGGCTTGATCCCCGCGATCGGGTGGTACATTACCATAGCGATGCTCGTTGTCTGGGGGATCTTTGCAGGCTTCGGTATGCTCTGCATCAATTATTATCGCTATGAAAAGAGCGGCGGAACAAAGCAGGGCGGCGGTCTGTGGTGGTTTCTCTTGTTCCTCTTCGGGTTGTTCGTGATCCCCGTTCTCACTGTTGTCATTTGCAACAAGATCCGTCCGCTCGCAGAGCTCATATTGGGGGTAAAATTGCAATGACGGAATACCGCACGGAACGGGTCGCACCCGAGCAGGAGAGCGATGTCACGGAACTTCTCTCCACGTTTGGGTGGGTTCTCGTCGACTCCCGGGAGATCTACAACGAGAGCACGGAAATCGTTGGCGTGGATACCACGGTCTACGGCGACGGGTTTATCGGAGGCTTCATGAAAGGTTTAACGGGAAAAGACGGTTCGGTCAACGTCCGCACGCGTACAAATGTGACAAATTATGTGACGCTGAAATTTGAGCGCGACACTGCTATGCCGCATTATGCCAAATTGAAAGCCTTGAATGATGAATTTGAAAGCAAAATGGGATATCCGGAGCCAAAAAAGCCCGTGCGGATCACGGTGCTCGGTGCAATTGCGGTCTTGATTATTGTGATTTCAATCGTCATGGCGATAATGCACAATACAGGCGCAGAACTTTGGGAAATACTCGTATGCGTCCTCGTCCCCTGCCTCTTCGTTCCGCTCATTGCCATATTATGGGTACGATACAAAAAGAAGATGCGTCTCTTTGACGCCGTAGTCTGTCGATTGCACGAGATCCTCGACGAAGCCCAAGCGCTCCTTTGAATAATAATCCACCCGCATAGCGGGTGGTATTTCATTTTCGGGCATAGCCCTAATCGTTACAGGCGGCGCACAAGTGCGCATAGTATTGACCTGCCAGTCACTGCATATTTGTTACTTGCTACCCGTGAACGGGTCTCTCGGGTCAAAGATACTTAATTGGTCTGTCTCTTTGTCCTGCTTCAGTTGGTTTGCAATATACTCCTTGATTGCAGCGGTGTTCTTCCCTACCGTGTCAACGTAGTATCCCTTGCACCAAAATTCGCGGTTGCGGTATGCAAATTTCATGTTCCCCCACTTTTGGTAGATCATAAGACTGCTCTTCCCCTTCAGGTATCCCATGAACCCCGCAACGCTCATTTTGGGCGGTATGCTCACCAACATATGCACATGGTCGGGACATATTTCTCCCTCTATCAATTCCACGCCCTTCCATTGGCATAACGTCCGCAATATCTCTCGTATCTCCAACCGCTTCTCTTCGAAAAATACTTTCCGCCTGTACTTCGGTGCGAGCACGATGTGATACTTGCAATTCCATTTCGTGTGTGCTAAACTGTTTGTGGTATTATTTTGCTCTGGCATTTTAATATCCTCCGATTGGTGTAAATTTTTTCAGACTGGCAGGTCTTACTCAATTCTACACCAATCGGAGTGTCTTTGTCTACCCCATCGGCATTAGCCTCTTTTGAACCACGCGACGATCGCGTGGTTTTCTAATAACCAATAAGAAGCCCGCGCAGATGCGCGGGCTTCTTCGTAAAAAATCAACGCCCCATCAACTTTTGCAGAATGGACTCATCGGCGGGGCAAAATTCGTACGCGGGAATTTCGGCGGGCAAGATCCAGCGCATATCGGCGTGTTCGAGGCGTTTGGGTTCTCCCGCAACGATCTCGGCGTGGAAGAGGGTTAAATGCACGCGGAGGTCGGGGTATTCGTGGGTGACTTCGTCAAAGACGCCGCCCACCTTTACCGTAATGCCGAGTTCCTCCCTGCACTCGCGGACGAGCGCCGCTTCTTTGGTCTCGCCCGCCTCCACTTTGCCGCCGACGAACTCCCATAAGAGCGCCCGCGCCTTATTTTTCGGCCTTTGGCAAATAAGAATCCTCTCGTCCCGCCAAATGATCGCCGCCACCACTTCCGCCGATTTTTTCTCCATAACTTTCTCCATCCCGATTATAGCACACCCGTGCGCAAAAAGCAACACATCCATCGCATCGAAAAGCCCGCGGCTGTAGGATTACAATAGATGTGAGACAAAGGGAATAGAAAAAAGATAGCGAACAAGGCGCTCCATGTGATATAGTT
>CANQMX010000002.1 GCA_947625095.1 uncultured Clostridia bacterium
GACGAAGCAGAATAACCCTCCCTCATACCGAGGCTTCGCAGAAGCCGAGTGTATCTTCCCTCGTCCCTTGGTTGGGGGCAGGCAGTTACTTGCCTCCCTTCTGCGTCTTCTTATATCCCCCTCCCCGCGGCACCGCCGCGGGGAGGGGGGACACAGGGGGAGGGGATTCCCTGTCCCCGCGTCATTCTGCCCCGCCGCCCAGCCCGACGAAGCAGAATAACCCTCCCTCATACCGAGGCTTCGCAGAAGCCGAGTGTATCTTCCCTCGTCCCTTGGTTGGGGTAGGCAGTTACTGGCCTCCCCCCTCACGTTGAGGGGGGAGGGGAGGGTAGGGGGAGCCGCCCTCATTCTCCCGAGAGAATATCTCACAATCTTACAATAACCTTATTAACGTCAACCGCATCGCGCCGCGTATATGCGGCTGAAAGGAGAAAAATTATGATAGACCTCGGCGATTGGAACGAAATTCTCGCGCCGCTGTTTGCAGACGAGCGCTACAAAAAGATCCGCGAGTTTTTGAAATACGAATACTCCCACCACATCGTCTACCCCGATATGTACGACCTTTTCAACTGCTTCCGCTACACGCCGTTTGCGCGCGTCAAGGCGGTGCTTCTCGGGCAAGACCCTTACCACGAGGCGGGGCAGGCGCACGGGCTGTGCTTCTCCGTGCCCGACGGCGTCCCCAAGCCCCCGTCGCTCGAAAATATGCTGAAAGAACTCAAAGACGACCTCGGTTTTCCCCCGCCCCGCTCGGGCAATCTCACCAAGTGGGCGAAGGAGGGCGTGCTGCTTCTGAACACCGCCCTCACCGTGCGCGAACATCAGGCCAACAGCCACGCAAACTGCGGTTGGAGTTGGTTTACGGACAGCGTTATCTCCCTCTTGAGCGAGCAAAAACAGCATCTCGTTTTCATCCTATGGGGCGGCAACGCGCGCCGCAAAAAGCCCCTCATCGATCCCTCGAAGCACCTCGTCTTGGAGTGCGCCCACCCCTCGCCCCTCTCCGCCTACAACGGCTTTTTCGGGTGTCGCCACTACTCCAAGACCAACGCCTACCTCGCGGCGCACCACATCCCCCCCATCGATTGGAATCTGAACGAATAAGGAGCAACCATGAAATACGCAGTCATCTTGGGCGACGGCATGGCGGGCTACCCCCTGCCCGAATTCGGAAACAAAACCTGCCTGCAACTCGCCAAAAAGCCGTTTATCGACGAACTCGCCAAGCATAGCCTCGTCGGGCTCTGCAAAACCGTGCCCGCGGACTTCAAACCGGGGAGCGACGTCGCCAACCTCTCGGTGATGGGCTACGATCCCGCCCTCTACTACACCGGCCGCTCGCCGTTGGAGGCGGCCAGCATCGGTATCCCCTTAAAGGAGACCGACGCCACCCTCCGCTGCAACCTCGTGACCCTCTCCGAAGAGGAGCCCTTCGCCCAAAAGACGATGGTGGATTACTCCGCGGGCGAAATTTCGACCGCCGAGGCAAAAGAACTCGTCGCCTTCCTCAAAGAGAAGTTCGACAGCGCAATCTATACCCTCTACGCGGGCGTCTCCTACCGCCACTGCCTCGTGGTCTCCACGGGCGTCACGGGCGGCACGTTCACGCCCCCGCACGATATTTCCGGGAAGAAAATTGCCGACTATCTCCCGCAGAACGCGGAGGCTCTGCTCAATATCATGAAGGAGGCCAACCGCCTTCTCTCCTCCCACCCCATCAACGCAAAACGGCGCGCCGAGGGCAAAAACCCCGCAAACGCTGTCTGGTTTTGGGGGGAAGGCACCAAGCCAGAGATGAAACCATTTGAAGAACTTCACGGCAAAAAGGGCGCGGTCATCTCGGCGGTGGACCTCGTGAAGGGCATCGGGCGGCTCGCCGAGATGAAGGTCATCGAGGTCGACGGCGCAACGGGCAATTGGGACACGAATTTCGAGGGCAAGGCGAACGCCTGCGTGGACGCCCTGCTCGGCGGCTGCGACTATGTGTACGTCCACATGGAAGGGCCGGACGAGTGCGGCCACCACGGCAACGTCGCAAAAAAGGTATACTGCATCGAGCAGATCGACGGCGTCGTCAAGACGGTCTGCGAAAAACTGCGCGCCGCGGGCGAGGACTTCGCATTATTGCTCTGTCCCGACCACCCCACCCCCATCGCCCTCAAGACGCACACCGCCGACCCTATTCCGTTTTTGTTATACGACAGCCGCAAAGCCGCCGCTCCCGCCGAGCGCCCCTCTACTTCGTCTGCTACAATCTGTCATGTCGAGCGTAGTCGAGACATCTCCACCGCATCTCAACCCTCTTCCTCCTCAACCGACACCCCCGCGGGCAACGGCGCGCTTTCCTACGACGAAGCCGAGGCCGCCCGCACGGGTCTTTTTATCCCCAAGGGCTGGGAACTCATCTCCCTCATGATGAAGGAATAAAACCTATCCCTCATACCGACGCCCCGCAGGGGCGGAGCGTATCTTGCCCACCCCTTGGAGGGGTGGGGGCACGCGCACAGCGCGTGACGGAAGGGGTGTCACTCCGCCGCCTGTCCCTCATTCCGAGCCAAGCGCCCGCGGCGAAAGCCGCGGGGCGCAAAAAATGCGTCATCCTGAGCCGCCTCCCGTCCGCAAAAGCAGACGGGAGGCGTGTCGCCCCGCGCGCACTATTGTCTACCAAGCGCGGCACAAGCGGCAACGCCGCGCAGTAAGGATATCCTTAATTCTCAAAATACGTCACTTTGTCGTTTTTATCCGCCGTCCCGTCTTTCTTGTATCCCGCGACGGCAAAATTCTATCATCCTCGCCTATTTTGCTGCACCCTCCACCCGCGGAGCGGAATAGCCTCCGTGTTGCGTGAGGTTTCGCCCTTTGAAGCCTCACGCAATGCGGAGGGCCGCATTTGAACAAGGCTTCCCAAAAATATTCCATAGGAAGATTTTTGGGAAAGAGGAGGCGCGGGCGTTAAAGCAAAGCGTTTGCCTGCGGCAAACGCTTGCAAAGTTCGCCCCGCGCCGACGAGCGCGCACAGGAGCAAGCGACCCGCCGAGCGTTGCACCAACTCCGTCCACATCAAGCCAAACGCATAATGCAACCGTTTCACCACGAGCACAACTTTGTGCCCTTAATTCTCAAAATACGTCACATTTCCCTGTTTATCCACCGTCCCGTCTGTGCACGTCACGGTGTAATCGCCGGTAAGAGAATCCCAATCATTGTTCCCATTTTTCACTTTATCGATTGCTTTCCATTCCTGCGTCGTTCCCAAAAAGGTAAATGCAATGCCCGTACAACCGCTGAATGCTCCTTCTCCGATTTTGGTCACACTATTTGAAATCGTGACATCCGTCAATTCGGGGTAACCCACGAATGCCTCTTGTCCGATTTCCGTTACGCCGTCGGGAATAATTACTTTTTTAATCCCATTGAACCAACCGCCGCGCCAATAGTCGTAGTCACCATATCCCACAAACGCGCAGTCTACGATTTTATACCGTTGCCCGTTCGGCGACCTTGCAGGAAGAGTCAACTCGCTTTCTCCTCCCATGTGTCCCAAAAGGTAGGCTTCATCGCCGTCCTCATAAAAAACATATCCGTCACTTGTTTTTGTCTGTTTGCTGGCTTCGTTTGTTGTATAAATGGCCTTCGCATACATGGCTAAGCCTTCGCCCATTTCAATTTGTACGGTGGAAAAATTCCATATTTCCGCAAGTTTGGGACAAACGGCAACTGCAAGACGATCACATTTAAGGGACGTCACTCCTTCGGAAATCGTCAGATAGCGGAGATTTATGCAGTAATAGAACGCATAATCCTTGATTTCTATTACGCTTGAGGGGATCGTTACCTGTTCTATCTTATTGCAAAAACCAAATGCCCCGCTTCCGATTATAACAACGCCATTTGGAATAACACTGTTTTTGCAACCCAAAACCAATGTATTTGTCTGTATTTCGATAAGGCACTCATTTTCACTTTTATAGTTCGGATTGTCCTTGGTGACCGTAATGTGTTCAATATCATTGTTTGATGTTGAGAACGCGGCATATTCGACTAATTGTATGCTACCCGGAATTGTGATATCTGTAATTCCTTTGCATTCTCCAAACGCTTCACTTTTAATTTTTGTCACAAATTTCCCGTTATACCCGTAAGGAATGACAACATCGCCGCTCGCATTGGTATTTCTGCCAACCGCATATGTACTCGTTGTCGTGTCAAGTTCATAATTAAGCCCCTCGGTGTATTCCCATTCGTCGCCGCAGAGACTGCACACATTTTCCGCAGTGTAATGGTGCGCGCAAGGTTCGTCATCATCTCCGCCCTCATCGGGGGTACTTCCGCCTTCTTCGTCAGAGCCACCCTCATCGGGTTCTTCGTCGCCGCCTGTACCTTCGCCGCCCTCATCGGGTTCTTCGTCGCCGCCGTCTGGGTTCGTGTCCTCGTCTCCTTCGGTCTCTTTGTCCCCACCGTCTCCGTCATCGTCTTGATTGTTCTCCGTGCTCTCCTGTCCGTTCGGCGTAGTGCCCGCGGGGTCTTGGGGGGTTCCTCCGCACGCCGCAAGGCACACGCACATACCGAGCAGCATGGCCAAGATAACTGCCAAAAATTTTTTCATAAGTCTTTCTCCTTTTTGTTTTTTGCGGGCAAAAAAATAAGGACGCTCCAACCACGGAACGCCCGCACTGAGTATCCCGAGATTGTTGCGACGCAATTTCTCCGAATGTGGAAAAAGGATACACTAAATGCCAGTGTAGCCACATTCGGAAAAAATATGAAATTACGTCGCACTGTCAGTATACCACGCCCGCAAAAATTTTGCAATCTTTTCCGCAAATTTTATTCCGCCCACTCCTATCCCTCATACCGACCGCAGGGAGTGTATCTTATCCCCCTCCCCGCACCACCGTCGCCTCCGCGCCTTGCCCTCTCCTATATGTGTCCCCCTCCCCGCGGCTACGCCGCGGGGAGGGGGACACAGGGGGAGGGGTTGCTTTTGTCTTCTTTCCCCCCCTCATTCACTCGTCCCTGTGCCGACCGCGCACTGCGCGGTCGGCACAGGGACGAGTGAATCTTCCCCCCCACTTGCTATAACTATTCCCTGCCCCGCGCCTCCATTCCCCCTCATACCGAACCTGCGCCGCGCCCATTGGGCGCGGCGCAGGTGAGCGTATCTTATCTTCCCTAAAAAAACGAAGTCCGTCCCTCATACCGACCGCAGGGAGTGTATCTTATCCCCCTTCGCGCACTGCCCTCGCCCGTTCATAGCTGCCCCCTTCCCAAGGGGGCGGCTCCGCCGTAGGCGGTGGTGGGGGTTATATTTCTCTGCACCCCCCCGCGCAGAGACTTGCGTCATTCTGAACCCCCTTCCCGCGCCCTGCCCCTGTGGGGCAGGGCGCGGGAAGGGGTGAAGAATCCCGAACAACGAAGTCCGTCCTCCATACCCCCCTCGCCCTTCCTCACTCGCCACCCTCTATCATTATCCCCCCTCCCCGCGCGCGAAGCGCGCGGGGAGGGGGACGCAGGGGGAGGGGCAAAAATTTTTTCAACTTTTCAAAAAAAGTGTGGCATACATCCCACAAAACGCAAAATTTTCATGATATTATAACATTGTGAAGAGGAAAGTGCGTGGGTTCGGAGGCGGCGGAAAAAGAAAAAGCTCCCTGCCGCGGCGCGCGCGGTTGCCGCAAGGGCGGCGGCAGCGCGCGCCGCGGCAGGGAGCTTTGAATTTGGAAAATTATAATTTATTGAACGAAAATTTTTTGTTTTCCGCAAAAAATTTCCTTCGAAATTTTTGCCTTTTATTCCTGCGAAAAGACGATCTTGCCGTCCTGTTCATCCACGATGATGGCCGAATTGGGGCGGATGTTGCCCTGCAAAATTTCCTCGGAAAGTTTATCTTCCACAAGTTTTTGCACCGCTCTTTTCAAAGGCCTTGCGCCGAATTCCTCGCTGTACCCCTCGTCCACAAGTTTGCTCCGCGCGCGGGAACTCACCTTCAAGGTCATGCCGCGTTCTTTGAGCCGCTTTTCAAGCCCCATGAGAATTTTATCGCAGATCTTCGCGGCGTCCGCTTTGGAGAGTTTATGGAAGATGATGATGTCGTCCAGCCGGTTCAAAAATTCGGGGCGGAATTGCTGCTTTAAGGCGGCTTCGATGTTCTCCTTCATGTCCTCGTATTCGCGGCTGTCGCTGTCGAAAGAAAATCCGAGCGCGGGTTCTTTGACGGCGTGCGCGCCGACGTTGGAGGTCATGATGAGCACGGTATTTTTGAAACTCACCACTCTTCCCTTGTTGTCCGTCAGTCTGCCGTCGTCCAGAATTTGCAGCAGAATGTTGAAAACGTCGGGGTGCGCCTTTTCGATCTCATCGAAGAGGACGACGGAGTACGGCTTTCTGCGGATGCGCTCGGTGAGGAGCGCCGATTGGTTTTCATCAAACCCAACGTACCCGGGCGGCGCGCCGATGAGTTTGGAGACGGACGCCTTTTCCATGTACTCGGACATATCGAGGCGGATCATCAGCCGCTCGTCGCCGAACATACTCTCGGCGAGCGCCTTCGAAAGGTCGGTCTTGCCCACGCCCGTGGGGCCCACGAAGATGAACGAGCCGATGGGTTTGTTGGGGTCTTTGAGCCCGGCGCGGGCGCGGCGGATGGCGCGGGCGACGGCGGAGACGGCCTCCTCCTGCCCGACGATGCGGCGGTGCAGCTCCTCTTCGAGGTGCATGAGCCTGTCGCTCTCCGCCTCGGTGAGTTTCAAAATGGGCACGCCCGTGCGGTCGGAGACGATGGCGGCGATCTCCTCCATGCCTATCGTGATGTGCGTATCGTTGCGCTTTCTGTTCCACTCGTCCTCCATGCGCTCGATCTCGGCGTTGGTCTCGTCAATTTCTTTGGAGAGCTGGTTGAACTTCACCTCGTCACGCCACTTGCGCGCCGTCTCGCGCGCCGTTTCGAGGCGCTTCAATTTATCCTCCGCCTCGTGCAGTTCCACAGGCCCGTTGAAGGAATTGAGGCGCGCGCGGCTTGCCGCCTCGTCGATGAGGTCGATGGCCTTGTCGGGCAGAAACCTGTCGGTGATGTAGCGGTCGGAGAGGCTCGCCGCCGCCTCGATGGCCTCGTCGGTGATGACGACGTTGTGGTGCGCCTCGTACTTATCTTTTAGCCCCGTCAGAATGATGATGGTATCTTCGACCGTGGGCTGGTCGACGGTGACGGGGGTGAAGCGGCGCTCGAGCGCGGCGTCCTTTTCGATGTACTTGCGGTACTCCTCGAGGGTGGTCGCCCCCACCGTCTGCAATTCGCCGCGGGCGAGCATGGGCTTCAAAATGTTGGAGGCATCCATGTTGTTCTCCTGCGAGCCGCCCGCGCCCACGATCATGTGAATTTCATCGATAAAGAGAATGATGTTTTGGTTGGCGCGGATGGCGTCGATGACGCCTTTGAGGCGGGCCTCGAAGTCGCCGCGGTAGCGCGCGCCCGCGAGAAGTCCCGTGAGGTCGAGGGAGTACACCACCTTTCCGCGGAGGAGTTCGGGCACGCGGTTTTCCACGATGGCCTGTGCGAGGCCTTCGATGACCGCGCTCTTGCCGACGCCCGGTTCGCCCACCAGAACGGGATTGTTCTTGGTGCGGCGGGAGAGGATCTGAATGACCTTTTCGATTTCTTTATGCCGCCCGATGACGGGGTCGAGTTTGCCCTCGAGGGCGAGTTCTGTGAGGTCGACGCCGTATTGGAGGAGGGTCTCGTCGAGTTCGTGCGGGTTGTAGGCGCTGCTTGTGTGCTCGATGGGAAGTTCCTCGCCGTCCGCTTCCTCCTCGCCCTGCGGCTCTTCTTCGGGCGTGCCGATGAATTTCCACGTTTCGGAGGCGAGCTCATCGGTATCCACGCCGACGCTCTCGAGAAGGCGCACGGCGAGACAATCCTCCGATTGCAGCACGGCGTAGAGGAGGTGCTCGGTATCGGTGAGGGCATCGTACCTGCCGCCGCGGCGGGCGTAGCCCATGGCCTCCTCGAGCATCCGCTTGGTGCGCGGCGTGAAGCCGTAGACGGGCACGTTGTGTTGCAGGCAGCGCTTGAACTTTTCGAAATATCGCTTGTATTCGACGCCGGCGTGGGCGAGAAGTTTACCCGCCGTCGTCTCGGGCGCGGCGAGCATCCCGAGCACCAAATGCTCGCTGCCGATGTATGTTGTGCCGTACTTCTCCGCCGCCGTCTTGGCGTTGAAGATGACCTGATTGAGGCCGTCCGAAAGATCGGATGCGTTCATTGCAATTCCTCCTGCATGAAAGTGCCGCTACAAAAGTTGCATATTGCGGATGGCTTCCGCCGCGTATGCGGCGCGCTCGACGCACTGCGCCTCGGCATCGAGTTTTGTTCCGATGAGATGGTTGAGGCCTGCGGGGCGCACCGAGACGCACAGTTTATCCATCTCGCGCATACGCTGCGCCTCCGCCACCTGCGTGCTGCCGAAGAACCCCAACGCGACGCCGAGTTTGAGATCGGCGGTGCGCTGCATCATCTCCCCCATCTCCAAACGGCAGCAGTGGGTGAGGATGCCGTAGGAGCGCATGACGCGATCCTTTAAGGCGACGCCCTCCTCCTTGCGCATCCGCTCGCGCTCGGCAAGTTCCATTTGGGCGACGGTCTTAACGGCGTCCTCCACGACGGAGAGGATCTCCCCCTCCGAAGGCCCGAGCGTGACTTCGTTACTGATCTGGAAGAGTTCGCCCTCCGCGCCGCTCCCCTCGCCGAACGCGCCGCGCACCGTAAGCCCCTTCTCCGTGAGCACCGCGGAAAGTTCGCGCATCTTCCCCCGCCGCGAGACGGCGGGGAGGAAGAGCATGACCGAGGCGCGAAGCCCCGTTCCCACATTGGTGGGACACGCCGTGAGATACCCCAACTCCTCGTCGTAGGCGAAGGGAATGGAATGGGAGATGACGTCGTCGATGCCGCCCGCGCGCTCGTAGGCGCGGGTGAGATCGAACCCGTCGATGAAGTACTGCTCGCGGATGTGATCCTCCTCGTTGACCATGACCGAGATGCTCTCATCCTTGGAGACGAGGGCGGAGGAGATGGGACGGTTGGCGATCAGCCCGCGGCTGATGAGATTTTTTTCGGCGAGAAGTTCGCACTTTTCCTCACTCATGTTTGCAAGGTCGTAGGGCGTGAACGATTCCAGCCGCACGAGCTGGGCGGAGACGATGCGCACGATCTCGCGCGCCTGCTCCTCGCCGTGCGGGTCGCAGAGAAGGCGCGCGGGGAAGGGATAATCCATGAAGTTGCGGGCGAGGCGGATGCGCGAGGAGACCGCGACGCTCTCGTAAGCTCTCTTCTCCATCACTCCCTCCCGTCCGCAAGTTCGCGGTTGATCTCCCGCAAATCGGCGTCCGCTTCCTTCAATTCGTCGTTGAGTTTTTTGACCCGCGCGTAGCCGCCGCGGCGCATCTCGCTTTCGATGCTGTCTTTGAGCGCGTCGATGCGGTTTACGAGGGTGCGGATCCTATCGTAATATTCCTCGGAGATTGTATCCTGCCTCTTGCCGCGGTGCACGGTATCGCCCTGCACCGAGCGGAGGGTGGGCATGAGTTCGCGGCGGAAGGCGCGGTAGCAGTTGGCGCAACCCAAAAGACCGGTGCGGCGGAACTCCTCAAACGCCATGCCGCAGACGGGGCACTCGCCGCGCGCCGCGCCCTCCTCTTCATTGTACGGCAGAAGCCCGTGCGCGTTGAGTGCGAGCGCACGGTGGCAGTCCGGGCAGAGGGAGAGGCGGGTATCCTCATCCCTCACGCGCGTTACGTATATCTGCGAAGTTTGCTTGCCGCACCTCGAACAGATCATGCCCTCTCCTTGGCCATCTTCTTGCCATGATATTATAGCACGCGGCGCGCAGACGCGCAACCGCCGAGGCAATTATTCCGCCTGTTTCGCCCCGAATTTTTCGGGATATTTTGCCCGCAGGAATTCTTCCGCGCCCCCGACGGCGGGGAAGTGATACGCCCCGTAGGCGCACTCCGCGCGGAAGAGCGCGAAGCCGTTATTCGGCTCTATTGTGAGCT
This sequence comes from uncultured Clostridia bacterium, assembly GCA_947625095.1. Lineage (GTDB taxonomy): Bacteria > Bacillota > Clostridia > Christensenellales > Borkfalkiaceae > Gallimonas. Next base: position 10,051 of record CANQMX010000002.1, read on the forward strand.
TTTGGATCTCCTCCCACTTCAAAAAGACGCTGTCCACGCGGTTTGTATCCCGCCAGAAGAGACCCTCTTCATACACGCCGAGCGTGCCCTTTGCCCCGAGGAAGTTGACCGCGGCGCGCCCCGAGAGCATGAAGCCGATGGCGGCGAGAAGCGTCCCGACCACGATTTGCCAGAACACGGCGAGAAGCACGCCGCCGACGAGCAAGACCCCGCCCGCCACGAGGGACATGACGGCGAGTTTGCGCTTGGCCCGATCGGGCAAATCGAACTTTTTGAGTAGGGTGAATTTGCTCTTTTGCGGCGATTTTTGGGCGGGTTTGGCGGTTTCCGCGGCATTTTCGGCATTTTCGGCGGCGTAGCCTGCGGGGCGCTCGCCGAGGAGGGCGAGGTTGTGGCGGGCGAGCGTTTCAAAGAGGCGGGGCTTGAAATCGGCCTGCACGAGGGCGGGCTTTTCCCCCTTTTCCGCCTTGCCGCCGCGGGCGAGATAGCGGGCGGGAATCTCCAAAACGACAGACCACTCCCCGCTCTCCTTGGGCTTTTTGCGCGTGCAGACGGAGAAAAAGCGCATCTCCTTGTAGGGCACTGCGACCTCGCGCCCGCCGCGCTCGCCGTGGATGCGGACGCCCTCCCTTTCAAACGTCACGAGGGTGCCCTCGCCAACGTAAAAACTTTCCTGCCCATCGCACCGCTCGCAAAAGTCGAGCTCCGCATCCCTGTGCTTCCGTCCCAAAACGTTGAGCCCGAACGCCGCGAGCGCCGTCACCCACGCCCCGCCCGCGAACGAGCCGACGAGGATGTAGAGGAGGTTGCTTTTGAGGCTATCCTTAAATTCAAAGACGATGACGGCGACAAACAGACCGAGGGCGAGCAGGATGGCGGCGACGGCGCATACGACGACGGCGACCGAGTAAAAGACGGTTGCGCGGTGGAGCGACGCGCGCTTTTTTGCCTGTTGTGCCTCCGTTTGCGGGAGAGGGATGACTTTCATGCGAGTACCTTTGAAAAAGCGCGCCGTGGGGCGCGCCGAAGTTTATTTTCTGCGGAAAAAGTGAAAGGTGTGCGCGCGCTTCCACCATACGAAAAAGAAGAGCGCCAGAACTTGCAGGGGCACGCCGATGAGAAAGACGAGCCAAATGGCGTGGCCGTAGAGATAGGCGGTGACGGTGACGACGGTGAGCGCCGTCCAGATGAGGACGGAGAGCGAGACGATGCGGACCCACTTCCAACTCCAAATGCAACTGAATACCAAAACGACAATGGCGGAGGCGGGCACGGCAAAGAGGAAGGCGAGCCAGACGTGGGGCATATCCGAAAAGATGTGAAAGAGCACGAACCCCACGACGGCGACCAGCCAGCACAGCCCCACCGAGAGCATGAGAATGATGACGCGGCGCAGAAGTTTTGTGTTGCGGGGCAAGACCTCCTTTTCGGGATGCTCTTTGACGAGGTCATCCACCGTGACATCGAATAGCTCTGCGATGCGCACCAAGATGTGGATATCCGGAATTCCGTTGCCCTGCTCCCACTTGGAGATGGACTTATCCGAATAGTTTAATTTTTCCGCCAGATCGAGTTGCGTCATGTTCGCCATCTTGCGAAGGCGCGCAAGATTTTGTCCGATGGTGACGGCGAGTTTATCCTGCTCTTCCATAGTCGCAATTATACAGCGTTTTGGGGGTTTTGTCAACAATTCTACTGTGAGTAGAGTGTGAATTTTGAACTCTACTGAATTTTTTTCACAACATGGAAAGCGGTTTTTTTGTGCGTTTTGTTAATGGGGGAGACGTAAAATGAAAAAATTTTACCACACGCTTTTTTCCTGCGCCCTGCGAAAGTGATACAGAAAGGTTTGGCGCTTGAGCCCTGTCGCTTCAAGCGCTTCCGCAAGGGTGAGTTTGTTCTCGGAAAAGAGTTTCGCCGCGGTCAAAAAACTTTCGGACATTTCCTTGCGCGGCCGCCCCATGTGTACGCCGCGCGCCTTGGCGAGCGCGATCCCCTCCGCCTGCCGCGCGCGAATGTTGGCACGCTCGTTTTCCGCTACGAAAGACAAAATTTGCAACACGATATCAGCGATGAATTTTCCGATGAGAGAATGTTGCTCGCGCGTATCGAGGAGGGGCATATCGAGCACGACGATATCCACCTCCCTCTCCTTGGTGAGCGCGCTCCATTCGGCGAGCACGCCGCGGTAGTCGCGCCCGAGACGGTCGATGGATTTGATGACAAGCACATCGCCCTTTTTTAATTTTCGCCTCATGCGCAGGTATTCTTCGCGGCAAAAATCCTTGCCGCTCTTTTTTTCGCAGAACAAATTTTTTTGCTCCACGCCGAAATTCAATAATTGTTCCGTCTGCCGCTCCAAATTTTGGTCGGCGGCGGAAACTCTTGCATAGCCGTACGTCACCTCTTTGCCTCCGCTCTTCATCGTACCCCCCGAAATTGAAAAAAGGCATTCTATGTGTCAAAAAAAATCAAGAAAGGTATACCTTTCCCGCGCACGGCTATCGGCCGAGGGGGTATTTTTATGAACCATTGCACAACTTGCGGCGCGGATTTTGAGGGGAACGTCTGCCCGAGCTGCGGAAGAAAAGCCGCGAAGGCTGCAACCGCACCCGTACTGCGCACCAGACACGCGTTACGGCTTTTGCACTCTTTTTTGCTCATCGCGTTCGGCGCGCTCGTGATCGGACTCATGGCGTCAGGCGCATTCGGGACGTTTGTTTCGGTAAAAGGTGAAGAGATATCGGCAACCGAGCGGCTGACTTCTCTAACCTTTTTTGAGATCCTGACGACGGAAGGTGCACCGGGCGATCCACTGTTTGTGTGCAGCGTATTTCTTTTGATCTTTGCGATATTGGCCGTCATCTATGGCATCGTTTTGGCTCTCATCAACAAGCGTTACAGCGACTTGAAATATACGACGATCCTCTACATTTATTTGCCCCTGTTTATCATCATGTGCGCATTTACTTCATACTGCCGTACCTCACAAACGATCACACAGGATGATTTTCTTGCGACGGGGGTGGTGATTCCGGGACTGCCGTCGAAATTCAGCGTGAATTTGTACACCGAATTGCTCGCGGGCGGCATCAGTATTTTTGTCCTCTCCGTTGTTTTCGTCTTGGTGCAGATCGCCATACTGATCGTGGAAGCGCACGTTGAAAAGACATATATTTTTGAAGATAAAGAAGCCGCCGTGGCCGCGGAACTCGGCACGCCCGACTTGATCCCCTATCCCGAAATTCCGCAAATCAACGATTTCTCGAAAGAATCACAAAAAGTTTATTACGCGGCGCGAAAAGTTTTTTATGAGCGGGTCGATCTTCATAATGCACACCGAAAAGAATGGCGGGTGTTCCGAAAAACACTTATCGCCACCCTCTATCAAAGACATTTCGGCAAACCCGCAGCCTATCCCGTTGTCTATCTATGGTGGAATTTCTCTGCTTGAAGTTGTGATTTCCTCCTTGTTTTCCCTTTTGGGAAAACGGAGAGGGCGAGTCGAACGGCTCGCCCCCTTTTTCTTTTGTTTAGTTGCACAGGTGGACTTCGTTAGTCGGGATTCTTCCCCCCTACGGGGGTCAGAATGACGCGTAACCCCACAAGAAGGGGCAGAATGACGCGTAACCCCACAAGAAGGGTCAGAATGACGCGTAATCCCGCGCGAAGTTACGCGTTGAAGTAGCGCTTCAAGAGGCCCTTGAAGCCGGCGCCGTGGCGGGCTTCATCCTTCGCCATCTCGTGCACCGTATCGTGAATGGCGTCGTACCCCAACTCCTTGGCGCGCTTTGCAAGCATCAACTTGCCCTCGCAAGCGCCCGCTTCCGCAGCCGCGCGAAGTTCCAAATTCTTCTTGGTGCTGTCCGTGACGACCTCGCCCAAGAGTTCCGCGAACTTTGCCGCGTGCTCCGCCTCCTCAAACGCATAGCGCTTGTAGGCCTCGGCGATCTCGGGATAGCCTTCGCGCTCCGCGACGCGGGACATCGCAAGATACATCCCCACCTCGGTGCACTCGCCCTGGAAGTTGGCATGGAGGCCGTCCATCACTTCCTTATCCTCCACCCTGCCGTCGCCGACGTGGTGCTCGCAGGCGAACTTCGCCTCCTCGATGGGAACAAACTTTTTGGCATGGCAGACGGGGCACTCCGTCACATCGTCCGCGACGATCTCGCCGCAAATTGCACATCTTTTCATGGTTTTATCTCCTTTTATAGAATTTTTATTCTGTAAGAATTATAGCATACTCCCGCGCCGATTTCAATTGATTTTTCGGAAATTTGCGAGAATTTTTGCAAGTTCCGCGGGGCTGCTTGCAAACTGCGTTGCCCCCGCCTGCGTGAGTTGTTCGCGCGTGCGGTAGCCCCACAGCGCGGCGACGCCGTGAACGCCCGCGTTCTGCGCCGTTCTGACGTCGGCCTCGCCGTCGCCCACAAACACGCACTCCTTTAAGGGCACGCGCAGCGTGAGCGCGACGTAGCGGGTGAGCGAAGGGTCGGGCTTGCAGGGGAAATTGCCGCTGTCGCCGCCCACATAGTCGAAGAGCGCGGGGTAGAATTTTTGGATGGACGTCTGCGCCGCCTCCTGCGGCTTATTGGTGATGACCGCAAGTTTTGTGCCGCGCGATTTGAGCGTTTTCAAAAGTTCCGCCATGCCCGCGTAGGGAACGGTGCGGCCGTGCGCACTTGCGCCGTAATTTTGGCGGAACGCCTCGTACACCTCATCCACATTGTCCGCCCCCTGCGGTATGGCGCGCGAGACGAGTTTTTTGGCCCCATCCCCCACATAGGTGCGCACCTGCGCAGGCGTGCACACGGGGTAGCCGAAGGAGGCGAGAACCGCATTGAGGGAATGGGCGATATCGGGCAGAGTATCGAGGAGGGTCCCGTCGAGGTCGAAAAAGACTGCCTGCATCACATCTTCTCCGGAACGCCGATGCCGAGGAGGGACAGCCCACGCGTAAGCGCTGCGAGCGTCGCCCGCGTGAGCCGGGCGCGGAGGGCGCGAAGATCCTCCGTCTCCGCCTGCGCTATTTTGCAGTCGAGGTAGAATTTGTTGAAAACCTGCGCCGTATCCACGCACCAGCGGGCGATGACGCTGGGTTCGTAGTTCTTCGCCGCCGCCTTCACGGCATCGGGGAAGCCCCCGAGCGCGCGGATGAGTTCAAACTCCCTCTCGCCGATGGGCGCATTTGCCCTTTCGCCCATGGGAAGATCTTTGACCTTTTCGAGTACCGAGGCGCAACGCGCGCAGGTGTACTGCACATAGACGCTGGTTTCGCCGTCGAAATTGAGCGCCTTATCGTAGGAAAAGACGATATCCTTGATCTTATTGTTGTAGAGCGCGCCGAAGATGACGGCGCCCACCCCCACCTTTTCGGCGACGTCCGACTTGTTTTCGAGGGCGGGGTTCTTCTCTTCGAGCACGTTTTTCGCCTTTTCGACGCAGCGGTCGATGACGTCCTCGAGCCACACCACCTTGCCCTTGCGGGTGGACATTGCGCCGTCTTCCAAGGAGACCATGCCGTAGGCGACGTGGACCATGTCCTTCGCCCAAGCCTCGCCCATGAGTTCGATGACCTTGAAGAGTTGCTTGAAGTGCAGATTTTGCTGGTAGGCGACGACGTAGAGGCACTTATCAAAGTCGTACGTCTGTTTGCGGTAGAACGCGGCGGCGAGGTCGCGCGTGGCGTAGAGCGACGCGCCGTCCGAGCGCAGGACGATGAAGGGGGGCATCCCGTATTTTTCGAGGTCGACGACCTGCGCCCCCTGACTTTCGACGAGCAGTCCCTTATTTTTGAGTGCGTCGATGACGGGCTGCATCTTATCGATGTAGAATCTTTCGCCCGCGTAACTATCGAACGTGACGTGGAGCCTATCGTAAATTTTGCCGACGTAGCGCATGGTGAGCGACTTGAACCACTCGAAGAGGGCGTTGGCCTCCTCATCGCCGCTCTCGATGAGGCGGAAATTTTCGCGCGCCTCCGCCTCCATCTCCTCCGTCGCCTCGGCGTTGAAGCGGACATAGAGGTCGTTGATGGCGTGGATGCCGCCCTTTTCCACCTCCTCCTTCACGCCCCACTTTTTGTAGGCGGAGATGAGCTTGCCGAACTGCGTACCGTAGTCGCCTAGGTGGTTGATGCCGACGACGTTGTAGCCCAGATATTTGAAAATGCGGTAGAGCGCCGCGCCGAGGACGGTCGTCGAGAGATGCCCGATGTGGAAGGGCTTGGCGATGTTCACCGAGGAATAGTCGATGCAGACCGTCTTCCCCGCTCCCTCCTCGGAAGAGCCGTAGCCCGCGCCCTCCTCTTCCAAAGCAAATTCCCTGAAAAAGTCGGCGGCGAGCGCCTTCCTGTTGAGGCGGAAGTTGAGATACGCCCCCGCGGCCTCCGCCGAAGAGACGATCCCATCCGCGGGGTACTTTTCCGCGAGTTCCTGCGCGATGAGGTTGGGCGCTTTGTGCAGAAGTTTGGCGAATTTGAAGCAGGGCAGGGCGTAGTCGCCCATGGCGGCGTCGGGGGGAACGGCGATGGCCTCGGCGACCTCCGCCTTTGTGACGCCCTCGACAGCGATGTGCTCTGCAATGTAAGCCTTATAGTCCATATTTGCTCCTTGACTTTTTCCATTATATAACTTTTTGGCGCGATGAGCAAGTCATTCGGTTGTCAAATGCGGAAATTTATGGTAGAATAGCGCTGTTCAAAGAGGAGCGTAACATGAAATTAGGCGTTGTGGGACTTCCCAATGTAGGCAAATCCACCCTGTTCAATGCGATCACCAAGGCGGGCGCGGAGGCAGCCAATTACCCCTTCTGCACCATAGAACCCAATGTGGGCGTGGTGGCAGTGCCCGACGAGCGGCTGGAAAAGCTCGCCGCGCTGTATTCGAGCAAAAAGGTGACGCCCGCCGTCATCGAATTTGTGGACATTGCGGGGCTTGTGAAGGGCGCAAGCCGCGGCGAGGGGCTGGGAAATAAATTCCTCTCCCACATCCGCGAGTGCGACGCCATCGTGCACGTCGTAAGGTGCTTTGAGGACGCGAACATCACCCATGTAGAGAACACCGTTGACCCCGTAAGGGACATCGGAACGATCAATTTAGAACTCATTTTGGCCGACATCGAGGCGGTGGAAAAGCGGCAGGACCGCATCCGCAACGCGGCGCGCGGCGGCGCGGATAAGACGGCGGCCGCGGAGTTTGCCTTCCTCGAAAAACTCAAAGCCCATTTGGAGGCCGAAGAACCTGCCTCGTCGCTTGCCGTAAACGAGGATGAGAAGGCCTTGCTCGACAATCTGTTTTTGCTCTCCGCAAAGCCCGTCGTCTACTGCGCAAACATCGCGGAGAAGGACATGGGCGCGGCGGAGGATAGCCTCCCCCTCGTCGTGAAAGTGAAGGAATACGCCGCAAGACACAATGCGGGCGTCATTGTGGTGTGCGCCAAGACGGAGGCCGAACTCGCCGAGATGGACGCCGCCGACGCCGCCGTGTTCTTGGAGGAATTCGGGCTGAAAGAGAGCGGGCTTAGTAAACTCATCAAGGCGTCGTACAGCCTGCTGGGGCTTATCTCCTACCTCACCGCGGGCGAAAAGGAGACCCGCGCGTGGACCATCGCGGCGGGCACGAAGGCGCCGCAGGCGGCGGGGAAGATCCACTCCGACTTTGAAAAGGGCTTTATCCGCGCCGAGGTCGTGGACTACGAGACGCTGCTCGCGTGCGGCGGCTATAACGGCGCGCGCGAAAAGGGCAAGGTGCGCTCCGAGGGCAAGGACTACGTGATGAAGGACGGCGACGTGGTGCTGTTCAGGTTCAATGTGTAAAAGCGGACTTCGTTTGAGGGAAGATACACTCGTATACGCCCCGCGGTGATTGCCGCGGGGCGTATACTCGGTATGAGGAAAGGTATGAGGAAAGAAGAGCGCCGCGGCATTTTGCCGCGGCGCTCTTCTGTATTTTGAGTTATTTTTCTACGGTATCCGCGGGCGGGGTCTGCTCTTCCTCCTCCGAAGCCGCGGGCGAAGTTTGCTCTTCCTCCTCCGAAGTCGTGGGGGAGGGCTGGATCTCTTCCGCCTCGGTATCCGCGGGCGGGGTTTGCTCTTCCTCCTCCGAAGTCGTGGGGGAGGGCTGGGTCTCTTCCGCCTCGGTATCCGCGGGCGGGGTTTGCCCTTCCGTCTCCGAAGCCGCGGGCGGGGTCTCATCTTTCTTCAATACGGCGTCGCCTTCCACAATATCTGTCCCGCGGAACACCTGCCCGACCGTCTTGAAGAAAATTTTGAAGTCCTTTGCGAATGTGATTTTTTGCGCGTACTCGCCATCGAAGCGCGCCTTCCGTTCGACATCGCTTGCAAGAACATCTCTCCCATTGACCTGCGCCCAGCCCGTCAGCCCCGGGCGAACGCCGTTTGCACCGTACCGTTCCCGCGCCTCGATGAGATCGGTCTCCGAAAGCCCCGCGGGACGAGGGCCGATGACAGACATTGAGCCGACGAAGATGCAGAATAATTGCGGCAGTTCATCGAGACTCGTTTTCCGCAGAAATGCACCCACTTTGGTGGTGTAATCCTCATGCAGGAGACGGGGCGCGCAGTCCTTTGGCGCGTCTGTTCGCATACTTCGGAATTTATAAAATTTGAACGGTTTGCAATTTTTGCCCACGCGCCGCGTCTTGAACAATGCAGGGCCTTTGCTATCACAACGCACGGCAATTGCGATGATCACCATGGGAAGTGCAAAGACGATGATGGCGAAAAAACTCAATATAATATCAAAAAATCTCTTGAAAAAATGTCTGTACATATGCTCTGTTTTGCAGTACCCGGAATGTACGCATCCTCGCTGTTATTTGTTGTTCTCCGGTTTTGCGATCTTCTGCCGCACTATGGGTAGAAGCAACAGAGCTTATATCGATATTTTACTCGGTAGGAGTGTCCCCCCCCCGCGTTTTTACGGCGTCGCCTTCCACAATGTCTGTCCCGCGGAACACCTGCCCGACCGTCTTGAAGAAAATTTTGAAGTCCTTTGCGAATGTGATTTTTTGCGCATACTCGCCGTCATAGCGCGCCTTCTCCAAATCATTGCTTGCAAGGATATCCCTTCCATTGACCTGCGCCCAACCCGTAAGCCCGGGGCGGATATCGTTCGCGCCGTACTTATCCCGCTCCTCGATGAGTTCGGTCTGGTTGAGCAGGACGGGGCGCGGCCCGATAATGGACATCTGCCCGACAAAGATATTGAAGATCTGCGGGATCTCGTCGAGCGAAGTTTTCCGCAAAAACTTCCCCAATTTGGTGATGCAATTTTGGGCGTCTTTCAGTTCGTGCGTAGGTGCGTCATGCGGCGCGTCCGTGCGCATCGTGCGGAATTTCAAAAGAGTAAAAGCCTTCTTTTTCTTGCCCACGCGCCTCTGCTTGAACAGCGCAGGCCCTTTGCTGTCGCACCGAACGGCGATCGCGATGATCACCATCGGAAGCGCAAACACGATGATGGCGAAAAAACTCAATATAATATCAAAAAATCTCTTGAAAAAGTGTCTGTACATAAATTTTCTCGTGCGGATCGCGAACCCGTAGCCCCGCCCGCTTCATATGATAAATTGCGGAATCCGTCTATATTTCTTGAACGGTGAAGGCAAAATAAATGAGGGGGTAAGGGTATGATTTGGATCGGTCTTGCGGTGGGCTGTGTGGTGGGCGGCGCGTTCGGAGTCCTCGGAATGGCGCTCTTTCAGCACAAAAACCGTTGATTCATTCCACCGTCACGCTCTTGGCGAGGTTGCGCGGTTTATCCACGTCGAGGCCGCGTTGCAGGCTGACATAGTAACTCAAAAGTTGCAGGGGTATGACGGTGAGGCTCGCCGCGAACAGTTCGTGCGTCCCGGGCACGGTGAAGGCGTATTCCGCCTCGGCGGGGATTTTCGCGCCCTCGAAGGAGACCGTGACGACAGAGGCCCCACGGGTCTTGACCTCCTCGAGGTTGCTCGCCGTCTTTTCCAGAATGTCGCTCTGGGTGAGCACGCCCAACACGAGCGTGCCGTTTTCGATGAGGCTGATGGTGCCGTGCTTCAACTCGCCCGCCGCATATGCCTCGGTGTGCACATAACTCACCTCTTTCAATTTGAGCGCCCCTTCGAGGCAGGCGGCGTAGTCGACGCCCCGCCCGATCATGAACACATCGTTCACGGTGGAATTTTCCGCCGCGAATTTTTGTACGCTTTGCTTATTTTCGAGGATCTTTTCTATTTTCTGCGGCAAATTACGCAGTTCCGCGATGTATGCGGCGCACTGCACATCATCCACCCTTCCGCCGATACGCGCCCATTCGAGGGCAAGAAGATACCCCACGGCAAGTTGGGCGCTGTACGCCTTTGTGGTGGCGACGGCGATCTCCGGCCCTGCGTAGGTGAAGATGGTCTTATCCGCCTCGCGCGCGATGGAAGAGCCGCGCACGTTGACGATGGCGAGCGTCCGTATCCCGCGCGCCTTGGCCTCGCGCACGGCGGCGAGGGTATCCGCCGTCTCGCCCGACTGGCTGATGGCGACGATGAGGGCGTTTTTGCCGAGGATGGGGTCGCGGTAGCGGAATTCGGAGGCGAGTTCCACCCGCACGGGGATGCGCGCCAACTTTTCCACGACGTACTGCATGACGACGCCGACGTGATAGGCAGAGCCGCACGCGACGACGACAATCTCATCCGTCTCCAAAAATTTATCGGTGATCTTGCACTCGGAGAGGTCGACGTACTCGCCGTTCAGGTAGGAATTGAGGGTGAGTTCCACGGCGCGGGGCTGTTCGTGGATCTCCTTGATCATGAAGTGCTCGTACCCGCCCATTTCGGCGGCGTTTTCATCCAATTTGACGCGCACGGCGTGCTTTTCCACGGGTTCGCGGTCGATGTTGTAAAACTCTACGCCCTCCCGCGTGATGCGCGCCATCTCGTAATTTTCGATGTAGTACACCCGCTTTGTGTATTTGAGAATGGCGGGCACATCGGAGGCGATGAACATCTCCCCCCTGCCCGCGCCGATTACCATGGGGCTATCCTTGCGGGCGACGTAAATTGCGTCGCCGCAGTCCGCGAAGAGCACCGCGAGCGCATACGAGCCGCGGGCGCGCATCATGAACCGCGCGATGGTATCGATCGGCCCTAATTTATACTTCTTGTAGTAGTAATCGATGCAGTTGGCGATGACCTCGGTATCCGTCTGCGAGTGGAAGGTATACCCCTTGCGCACAAGTTTATCGCGCAACTCCTTGTAATTTTCCAGAATTCCGTTGTGCACGACGGTGACGGAGCCGTCCATGCACTTGTGGGGGTGGGCGTTCTCCTCCGAGGGTTCGCCGTGCGTCGCCCAGCGGGTGTGCCCGATGCCGCACGTCCCCTGAAGGAGCGCGCCGTTTTCCGTTCGCTCCGCAAGGCGGGCGAGCCTGCCCTTGGCCTTGACGACGCTCACTTCGCCGTCGTCCGCGCGTACAGCAAGTCCCGCGGAGTCGTACCCGCGGTATTCCAATTTTTTCAAGCCGTCCAACAGAATGGGGGCGGCCTGTTTTTTTCCGATGTATCCCACGATGCCGCACATAGTTGCGTCCTCTTATTTGCCGATTATTCCTTGCGCGCCCCTTTTGCCGCCGCGCGCACTGCGTTTGCGATCTTTTCCGCAAGCCGCTTACATTCCTTCTCGGTGGGAGCTTCCACCATCACGCGCACGAGGGGTTCTGTGCCCGAAGCCCGCACAAGCACCCTGCCTTCCGCGCCCAACTTCTCCTCGGCTTCGGCGATGGCCGCCTTCACGCGCCCGTCCGCCTCCACCGCCGCCTTGTCCTGCGCGGTCACGTTGATGAGCGTCTGCGGGTAGACCTGCATGAGGTCGTAAAGTTTGCTTGCCGTCGCCTTCTTCGCGAGCATGACTTCCATCACTTTGAGGCTGGTGAGGATGCCGTCGCCCGTCGTCGCGTGTTTGGAAAAGATGACGTGCCCCGACTGCTCGCCGCCCAGCCTGCTGCCGCTGCTGCGCATGGCCTCGTAGACGTATTTATCGCCCACCGCCGTCTTGATGTAGGCGATCCCCGCCCTGTCGAGCGCCTTATACAGCCCCAAGTTGCTCATGACGGTGGTCACCACGGTGTTGGCGAGGAGTTTCCCCTTCTCCTTCAAGTGGAGGGCGCAGGCGAGCACGATGTGATCGCCCGTCAAGACCCGCCCCTTCTCGTCCACGGCGAGACATCTGTCGGCGTCGCCGTCGAAGGCAAAGCCGATGTCGAGTTTGTTCTCCTTTACGAATTTGCAGAGTTCGTCGATGTGCGTCGAACCCGCGTTCTCGTTGATATTCGTCCCGTCAGGCTTATCGTTGATGACGTAGGTGGAAGCGCCGAGGGCTTCAAAGACCGACCGCGCGATGTACCACGAGGCGCCGTTTGCGCAGTCCAGCCCCACCTTTACCCCGCGGAAGGAGTATACGCCGAGGGAGATGAGGTAGCCGATATAGCGGTTTCTGCCCGAGGTATAGTCCACGATCCTGCCGATATCCCCGCCCGTTGCAAAGGGAAGTTCGCTTTCCCCCGCCGCGGGCGCGTCGAGGTAGGCCTCCATGAGGGCGATCAGCTCGCCGTCCTCCTTTTCGCCCTGCCCGTTGAGCAGTTTGATGCCGTTATCGGTGTAGGCGTTGTGGCTCGCCGAGATCATCACGCCGCAGTCGAACTTGTCCGTCCGCGTGATGTAGGCGACGGAGGGCGTCGTTGTGACGTGCATCATATAGGCGTCCGCCCCCGAGGCGACAAGCCCCGCGACGAGCGCATACTCAAACATATAACTCGAAAGCCTTGTATCCTTGCCGACGACGACGCGCGGCCGTTCGCCCTTGCGCCGCTCCACAAGATATCTTCCGATGAACCGCCCCACGCGGTATGCCTGATCGGCCGTGAGGGTGACGCCCGCTTCCCCGCGGAAGCCGTCTGTCCCGAAATATTTTGACATATTCACTCCGTACTTCTCTTGCGTCCTATTTGCGCGGAACGACGACGCCGCCCTTTATTATGCAGTCCGCGGGATAGACGCCGCGGAGGGACGAGAGCGGATATACGCTCGTTCTTCTTCCGATGACCGTCCCGGGGTTGAGCACACTGTTGCAGCCCACTTCCACGAAGTCGCCGAGCATCGCGCCCACCTTCTTTCTGCCCGTCGGGATCTTTTCCCCGCCGCACTTGATAAAAACGGGGGTGCGGTCGGATTTTATGTTGGAGGTCACAGCCCCCGCGCCCATGTGCGCCTTGTAGCCCAAAATGCTATCGCCGACGTAGTTGTAGTGGGGCACCTCAACGCCGTCGAACAGGATGCAGTTTTTGAGTTCCGCCGAGTTGCCCACGACGCAACCCTCGCCCACGAGCGCCGCCCCGCGCACAAAGGCGCAGTGCCGCACTTCGGTATTCGCACCGATGATGCACGGCGCGCCGAGGTAGGCGGTTGGCGCGATTTTTGCCGTCTTGTGAACATAAACGCCCGCGCAAACTTCCGAATAGTCGTCGCCGAGCGTCGTTTGCAGGCGCAAAATGAACGCCTCCAAGCCATCCAACGCCTCCCACGGGTAGCGGTAGGCCTGCAAATATTCCGCCGCGGCGGTGTGGGAAAGGTCGTAAAGTTGTGTAATTTTGAATTCTTCCATGCCGCTCCGCGTGGCGGCGTCCGCCCAAAAGAAAGCCCCGTGCCGCCATTTTTTCCTATTATATAGTCGTGCGCGGGAAAAGTCAATCGTTTTCAACAATTCCGAAAATGCGAAAATTTATTCACAAAAAAAGCCTCCCCGCGAGGGGAGACCCTTTTTAACTCTTTCCCGTGGAAACTACCTGGTCGTCGCGGTCGTCCGCGTCGGGGTAGATCATGGAATATTTGGGGTTGTGCGCGTATTTCGTCGTGCTCCCCTTCTTTTTCTTCTTGCCCACGCTGTGCCTCCGCTTTCAGTATGCGCGCGCCGCGGGCGGTTATTCCTCCTCGTTGTCCTCCGCGGCGGGCGAACCGGAAATTTCGGCGATCGCCTCCTTTTCGCGGCGGACTCTCTCCTCCTCGCGCGCCTGCGCGTCGCGGTCGACGCGGTCGGGGTTGCCCTTTTCTTCCTTCATGCTCTCCCCTCCTTTTGCGCCATCATAGCACGCGGCGGGGAAAATGTCAAGCTTTCAGCCCGCCGAGACCTCTTTCAGCGTCTTGGAGAAGGTCTCCGTCTTTTGGTCGATGAGCATCTTGGCGGCGGGTTGCACCTCGTAGTACCCGCGGGAGAGCATCTGCTCGAACACCGCAAACTGCGTGTCCGCGCCCGCCGTGTAGTGTTTCAGAATTTCCCTGCGGAAGGGGCGGCAGCTGCCCTCCACAAGGGCGGCGGCGTAGTAGTTCATCAGCAGTTTTTCGCAGTCCAAGAGGTCTTGGAGCGCGTCCTTTTCGTTGAGTGTGATGTCCTTTTTGCTCTGTTTCATTTTTTCCCTCCGTTCATCAAAGTAAAGAGCGCGGAAAACCGCTCGGCGTGGGCGGCGGCGATGCGCCCCATCTCCTCGGCGAGCGCAACGTCCGTCAGCGTGTTGGCGTAGATGCGCGCCTTCTTGCACGCCATTTCCTCTCCCGTGAGAATGTGGCTCAGCACATCCAGATCTTTGGCAGTCAAATTTGTCATAAAAAAACCTCCCGCGTCCGTTATGGACAAGGGAGGCGCGTTTTATTCGTGTTTATTTGTGCTCTTTATGAAATTTGCACCACGCCGCAAGGGCACATTCGCCGCAGGCGGGCTTTTGAGAATGGCACACCCGCCGCCCATGGTAGATGAGATAGTGGTGCGCCTTCGACCATTCGCTCTTCGGGATCGCCCGCATCAGCCCCTCCTCCACCGCTTCGGGGGTCTTGCCCTCGGCAAGCCCGAGGCGGTTGGCAACGCGAAAGACGTGGGTATCCACCGCGATGGCGTCGCCGCCGAACGCCACCGAATAGACGACGTTGGCGGTCTTTCTGCCCACGCCCGCGAGGGTGCGCAATTCTTCGAGGGTAGCGGGCACTTCGCCGCCGAATTTTTCGAGGATATCGCGCGAGGCGGAAAGGATATGCGCCGCCTTGTTGCGGTAAAACCCGCAGGAAAAGATGTACTTCTCCAACTCTTCCTGCGAAAGCGTCACCATCGCGGCGGGGGTATTATAGTCGCGGAACAGAACTTCCGTCACCTTGTTCACCCGCTCGTCGGTGCACTGCGCCGACAAAATGACGGCGACGAGCAGTTCGTACGCGCTGGAAAAATGCAGCGCGGGGCGGGCGTCGGGGTAGAGCGAGGCGAGCGTCTCCAAAATCTTTTCATTTACGTCCATATGCAAATTATAGCGCATGATTTGCAAAAAAGCAAGCCTTTACAGGTATTTGAACGCCCCGCCGACCCGCCTCATGATCCCCGAATGGGAGGAATAGGCGCGCGCCTTCAAAAGGGCAAGCACGCGCGGCAAAAAATTTTCCTCGAACTTCACCGAGACGCCGCACCCGACGCCCGCCTCCTTGGGCGTGGAGACGGCCTGCGCGGGCACGCCCTCGCCCCTGAGACGCGAAACGCAGTCGAGCGC
Organism: uncultured Clostridia bacterium; assembly: GCA_947625095.1. Taxonomy (GTDB): domain Bacteria; phylum Bacillota; class Clostridia; order Christensenellales; family Borkfalkiaceae; genus Gallimonas. The sequence continues at coordinate 25,626 of CANQMX010000002.1, forward strand.
CTGCGCGCGCGACCGAAAAACCGCCAACATCGTCATGATATTTTTCCTGCCTTCGTATAATAGGATAATGCTTTGGGAGGGGCAACCTATGATCTATCTCGATAACGCCGCGACGGGCGGCTTCAAACCCGCCTCGGTGCAGAGCGCCGTCGCCGCCGCCCTCAAACTCTGCGCCAACCCCGGGCGGAGCGGGCACGCCCTCTCGCTTGCCCTCGCAGAGAGGGTGCTCGCCTGCCGCGATCTCCTCTCCGACCTCTTCGACGGCTACGGCTACGAGCGCACGGTGTTCGTCAAGAACTGCACCGAGGCGCTCAACATCGCCGTGCTCGGGGTGCTGAAAGAGGGCGACCACGCCGTCTGCACCTGCCTCGAACACAACTCCGTCCTCCGCCCCCTCGAACATCTCAAAGAAAGGGGGCTCATCACCTACGACGTCGCGCCGCTCAGCGAGGGAGAACTCCTGCCCGAGAACATCGCCGCCCTCGTAAAACCCCACACGCGCGCCGTGTATGTGACCTCTGCTTCCAACGTGACGGGCGAAACGCCGCCGCTTGCCGCCATCCGCGCCCTTCTGCCCGAAGACGTCCTTCTCATCGTCGACGGCGCGCAGGGTGCGGGGCACATTCCCATCTCCATGAAGAAGATGGGCGTCGACGCCCTCGCCATCGCGGGGCACAAGGGGATGCACGCCATGCAGGGCGCGGCGGCTCTGCTCTTTTCCGAGCGGCTCTCCCCCGCGCCCGTCCTCTTCGGCGGCACGGGCAGCGAAAGTTTCAACCTCTCCATGCCCGCCTTCTACCCCGACCGTTTGGAGAGCGGCACGCTCTCCTACCCCGCCATTGCCTCTCTCTTCGAGGGCGCGCTCTTCGTCCGCGCGCGGCGGGAAGCCCACGCCACGCAACTCACCCGCCTCACTTCCGCCCTTCTCGAAGGGCTCGGCGAACTGCAAGGCTTTCGCGCCTACTCCGCGCCCAACGCGTGCGGCATCGTCTCCTTTGCGGTGGAGGGGATGCAGTCGGAGGAGGCGGCGCAGGCGCTCGACCGCCTCGGGATCGCCGTCCGCGGGGGATTGCACTGCGCGCCGCTTGTGCACCGCGCCCTCGGCACTTTTCCCGAGGGGCTCGTGCGCGTCTCCTTCTCCCCCTTTCAGGGGATGCGGGAAGTCCGCGCCCTCCTCTGTGCCCTGCGCCGCGTCCGAACTACATCGCTTTGAGCTGCTCGACGAGTTTTTTCAGCCGTTTTTTCTTTGCGCCGTCGAGCATGGAGGAAAAGCGGGCGTAAAATTCGTCGATCTGCTCGTTGGTGAGCGTCCCGTTGCGCTTTCCCTCCACCGCGCGGGCGTAGATGGCGCGCAAAATTTCGTTCTCGCCCTTGCCCGCATACTGCGCGGCGACGGCGTTCGCCTCTTCCATCCACGCCTGCGTGTCTTTTGGCTCTTCGCCCTCGTAACTTGCGAAATCTCTCATAGTCACCTCTTTGCATTGTATGAGCGGCACCGCTTTTTGGTTCGCCGCATACGATGGCGGTATGGAAACGCTTGTATTGCTGTTTTTACTCGTCGCGCTCGAAAAAGACCCCGCCTTAAAGGATGCCCTCAAGGGCTTCCTCGGCTTCTATAAGGAAAACCGCGAACTCATCTCCACCGTGCTCGGCGCCGCCTCACCCGAAGCCGCCGCAGAAGATGTCTCCGACGCCCCCAAAGCCGCCAAAACCGCCGAAGCACCCGCCCATACCGCCGAAAAACAAGAGAGCCGCCCCCAAACCAAGGTCGGCTCTCTCAACATTCTCGAAGAATACTTAAAGCGCTGTGAAATTTAGATAGACGCGCCTGCGATGGCGGCGAGCACCTGCTCCAAAAATTCGTCCCGCTCGCCCGGCAACAGGGGCGCGGAGACGGGAACAGCCCCGTCCTCCTCGGTCACGCCCACGCCGTGGATGCACCTTTCGTTGGGCCAGTAGATGTCGGCGACGGTCAGCCGCATCACGTTGCCGTCGGGCGCGGTGAAGTGGGACTGCATCACCCCCTTCCCGTACGTCCGCGCCGTGCCCGTCCCCTTGCGCAGGTAGATGTCGCCGTAGCCGCAAGTGCCGTAGGAGATGAGCACGCCGATGAGCGCCTCGGAAGCGGAGGCGGAATTTTCGTCGGCGAGCACGCGAATTTTCGCGTCGTTTGCAAGATATTGCGAGTAATCGTTGCCTCCCGCCATGTAATTCTCCACCTTTCCGCTGCGGAAGTGTGCCTGCGTGACGAGGGGATTTCTGTCCTCCGCGCTGCGCATGAGGTGCGCGGAGATCTTGCACAGAATGGAGAGATACCCTCCCCCGTTTCCGCGCAGATCGATGATGAGGTTCTTGCGCCCCCGCTCCTTCATCTTGCCGAGGCACGCTTCAAACTCTTCGGCGGCGTGCCCCTCGAATTGGATGATGGCGATATAGGCGGTGTCCCCGTCAAGCCCCTCCATTCCCCCGCCCGTCTCGGTGAGTGCGTATTTTTTCTCGCCGCGGTAGCGGAAGGTCGCCTCGCTGTCCGCATAGTAGCAGTAGGCGGCAAGATAGGCGCTTCTTTTCACGACGATCTCCCTTTTGTCGCTCCCGTCCGCCGCAAAACCGCATACAAGGCTTGCGTTTTCCGTCCCGTTCAGATAGGAAATGACTGCGGAGGTGCTCGTCGCGGCGGTCTTATCCCCCGTCTCGTGCACGTACATTCCCTTTTTGAGCCCCGCAAGTTCGGCGGGAGAATTCTGGATGACACGGGAGATGCGCACCTTGCCACCATCGAGGGTCAGCGAGATGCCGTAGCCGTCGCCCAGTCCGTTGCTGCTGTCCACCACCACGTCGTACTCCTCGGGGGTGTAGTGAGTGCAGAATTTATCGAGTTCAAGGGCGTCGTACATCCTATCGAACAGTTCGTCGCGCGTCACTTCGTCGTGGTAATTTTTCTCCACGGCGTCGATCATCCATAAAAGGCTCTTTTCCTGCTCGTCTATGCCGCCGCGCGCCGCATAGCCGATGAAAAACGCGCCCGCAAAAAACAGAAGGGCGCCGACGATGCCGATCGCGCCCAAGACCCATTTTTTCCTCCGTGACCCCGTAAAACTCACAGCGTTTTGCTGTTTTTGCGTTTCCCGCTCCTCTCCTCTCGCCATAATTTCTCCTCTACAACTGCGATAATTTATACAAAATTGCAATGACGCGGAAGGTGACCGCGTCGGAAAATTTCCGGATATTCAGCCCCGTCAGCCGCTCTATCTTATCGAGGCGGTACATCAGCGTGTTGCGGTGCATATACAGGTTTCGGCTCGTCTCGGAGATATTCAAACTGCTCTCCAAAAATGCCTCGGCGGTCGCCGCCATGTCCTCGTCGCCGAAGATCTCCGCCGCCCCCTCCATGCGGAATTGCTCCATATATTCGGTAAGTTTGGGCTTGGGCACGTCCTCCAAGAGGCGCACAAGCAAATATTCGCGGTAGGAGTGCACCTCCCCCTTCTCGTGGAAGATATTGCTCATGCGCACGGCAGTCGCCGCCTGGTTGTAGGAGAGGGAAATTTCGGCAAACGAGGCCACTTCGCAGCCCACGCCCACGCTCGCCTTTACGCCCGTCTCCTCGTAGAGGGACTGCGCGAGGAACTGCCCGTACTCGTAGGCGGACTGCCCCTCCTCGGCAAAGCGCACCACGGCGATGCGCACGTCGTCCATCGCCACGCACATATCCCGCCCGTCGAGGCAGCGCTCGATGTGCCCCGCCGCCTCGTCATAGCGCCTGTCGGGCACAAGGTCGAGGGCAAAGCACGCCCCGTCCGAAAAGTTGTGTTTGGTGAGAAAGCGAAAGGCGTTCCAGTCTCCCCCCTCGCCGAGCAAGATCCCTTTCAGGGCGCTCTTTTTGTCCGAGGCGGGCCGCTTGCCCTCCGCGTTTGAGAGGAGGTAATTCACAAGCCGCGCCTCCCGTTCCGCCGCGTCGCCCGTGCCCGCGATCCACGCCTCTATTTCCCTGCCGCAGTAGTGCAGGGTGAAGGGGGTCTCTTCGCCGCCCGCGGGGGCGAGGCGCACCTCCGCGCCCGTCTTTTCACGGATATCCGTCAAAAGTTGATTGAGTTCGGAATTCACATCGCTCATCGCAAGTTTTCTCCCGTGCGTTTTTTTCGCCGTTTTTGCGCCTTTCACGCAAAACGATTATACCATGTCCGAGATAAAATAGCAAGAGATTTGCTTTGCTTTGTTTTTGCAAGTAGACTTTTGTGAAAAATTCTCCCCATTTTTTTGTTCATTTTCACAAATCGCACGGTGCGGTTGAGAAATATTGCACAAAAAATACATAATTTTTGTTTTTTTTGGCAAGTATGTTGACACAAATCTTAAAGGATGCTATAATAGTCACGATCGGAAAGAATATTGCTTCCGCACAAATAAAAAAGCATCGGGAGTTGCATCGATTATGGATGATTATCAAAACGAAAACCTGTGGGCTGACGATGTAGACTACGACTCCGACGCGGACATGGTGCCCGCCGAAGAGCCGGTGGAGGAGCACGGAGAGGAAAACGCGGCAGGCGGCGCAGCGGCGGAAACGCCCCAAGGTTCGGCTGTCGGTTGGCGCATTTTGGCGGCGCTTTTCATGCTGTTCGGCGTGGGCGGCCTCTTCTTGGGAATGATCTCCCAATACGTTTCCCAATTTACGCCCGTCAGTTACTTTTATCAACACGGCCTCTACTCGGGGATTGAATATTCCCTCATCGGCTATGTCGCCTCCTTCTTCACCGTTATGTTCGTGCAAGGAGAATTTTCCAATGCGTTCAGTATGGGCGCCACCGCCGCGGCGGATACGGTCATCGAACTCTTGCTCATCGCCCTACTCGCTATCGCGATCGTCCTCTCCGTCGTCGCATTTATCGTTGCGCTCATCTCCAAAAAGAACGCGAAGAACGCGGCGTTCGCTTCGGGCGGCTTCGTGCTCATCGCCTATGCGGGGCTGTTCCTGTGGAGTTACTACCTGTGGAGTTACTATGTCTTGAGCAAAAGCTACTCGTATATGGGTGCCACGTCGCCAACGACCGAGATTTGCGACCTCCCCACCGCGGCCATCGCGGCGGTCACCCTCGTGCTTCTCTCCATCGGCGCGATCGCCTCGAACAAGCGGCTCTTCGCCAACGTCATCCTACTCATCGTTCCCCTGCTTGCAGGCTTCCTCATCTGCTATCCGGGAACGCTCACGCCTGTTATTTCCGCTTCCGATCTCTTTGAGTTTTCAAGCGACGCGTTTGTCAAGATCGCAACGCTCCTATTCCTTATTCTTATCGCGCTCAATATCGTCATCTCGGCGCTCCGCGTCGATTCGACCAAGGGCTATCTCTTCGACTGCGTCCGCTTCGGTCTCATGTTCGTCGTCGCCGTCCTCACGGTGATAGCTTACGTAGCCGATGTCGATGCGTCTGTGACCCCCTTCGCGGGGACGAATCTCTACTGTCTCATCGGCTGGCTTGCCATCACGGCGATCGCGCTCGCCATCGCCGTTGCGCTCACGGTGCTCTCGAAGCGCGGCGCGAAGGCCGCCGCCCCCGCCGCCGCCAATGAGGGCGAAGCGGCATACGACGACGGTTCTATGTATGATGAATCGTACGATGCGGGCTACGCGCCCGAGCCTGAACCCGAACCCGAGCCTGAGCCTCAGCCTGAGCCTGAACCCGAACCCGAGCCTCAGCCCGAGCCTGAGCCTGAACCTGAGGCGCAGCCCGAACCCGAAGTCGAACCCGAGGTCGAACCCGAACCTGAGGTCGAGGCCGAACCCGAGCCTGAACCTGAACCTGAGGTCGAACCCGAACCCGAGGTCGAGGCCGAACCTGAGCCTGAACCCGAGCCTGAACCCGAGCCTGAGCCTGAGCCCGAACCCGCACCCGAGCCTCAGCCCGAGCCTGCGGCAGCGGCGCAGCCTCAACTGCAACCGCCCTATCCGCCTCGCCCCGATTATGCCTATCGGCCGACGCTCGACGCCTATCCTCCGAGACCCGAGGCATACCCGCCGCGCCCCGAATACGCGTATCAGCCGAGGCCCGACGCCTATCCTCCGAAACCGGCGTGGACGGCCGAGCCTGCCATGACCGAATTCGAGCGCAGGATGCACGCGCTTGCCCGCGGCGAGCAGCCGCAACCGCAATATGCGCCGCCTCGCCCGCAGCCGTCCTACGGCTACGCGCCCGCCGCGCCGCGCTACGATAGCTCCAGGCCGCAGCCGAACGCCGCAAGTTACGAAGGCATCAACAAATACACCTACGATCCCTTCATCAACTGCCTCACGCCCAAGGAAAAGGATGAATTCGGCGACCTCTTCATCGCCTGCAAGGCGGGCAGATTCGAGGGGCTTCCCATCTACGTCATCGGCGGCCACAACGAGGAATTCTTCCGTAAGGTGTTCATCTACCTCGGCAAATTCCGCAAGGATATCTCTGCGGAACTGCTCGATAAACTCTACCTCTTCGTGAGCAAGAACATCTGAACCTAAAAAGAGCGGGAGCGCGTCAAGCGCTCCCGTTTTTTCATGCCCTTTTTATTCAATGGCGAGAATGACGATCGTCCCCTCGCTCTCGCTGTAAGCCCGCCTCGCGGCCAAGGCGTCCACAAGGAACAGCCCTCTGCCGTGTTCGGCCTGCAAGTCGGAGCACACGCTCTTTTCGGGGGGGCGGAAGGCATTTTCGCCGCGCACGGCGATGCGCACCCCGCTCCCGTCGCGCCGCACGGTAAAATAGGCGCGTCCGCCGCCGTATTGCAGCGCGTTCACCACGAGTTCGTTCACCACCACTTTGCTCTCGAATACGATGTCGTCGGGCACATCGCTTGCAAAGAGGGCGGCGCACATATTTCGGAGCGCCTCCTTCAGCGCGCCGTAACTGTCCACTTCAAAGTTCATCACGCCATGCTCTTTTTCAGGTTTTCTCTCAATTTTTGCAGAACTCTGCGCTCCATGCGCGAGATATACATCTGTGAAACGCCCATGCGCTTTGCGGTCTCCGATTGGGAGAGTTCCTCGCCGAAGCGCAAATTCACCATCTTGCGCTCGTCCCCCGTGAGGGTCGCAAGGGCAGCCGCCACCTCGTCGCGCTGTTCAAGCCGTTCAAAGTCGTCGGAGGCAGCGGGGATCATATCGTAAAAACTGCCGTTCTCCTCTTCGCCCGCGGGGCGGTCGAGGGAGACGACGCTCCCCGCTTCCACGGCGCGGATGAGTTCCTCTTCGTCTACGCCCAGCCTTTGGGCGATCTCGCCCACCGAGGGCTGTTTTCCCGTCTCGGCGGCGATCTCCTCTGCGGCGCGGCGGGCGGCGCTCTTGAGTTCCACCACCCGTCTCGGCAGATGCACGAGGCGGGAACGGTCGCGGAAGTAATTTTTTATCTCCCCCGCGATGGTGGGGGTAATGTAGGTGGAAAACTTCACGCCCATCGTCTCGTCGAAGCGTTCCACCCCCTTGATGAGGGCGAGCGAGGCGATTTGCAGGAGGTCGTCGTACTCCACCCCCCTGCCCACGAACTTTTTTGCCAAAATTTCGGCAACGTGGAAGTACCGCTCAACGATCTCGTTGCGCAGTTTTTCGTCCCGCGTCTGCCTATATTTTGCAAAAAGTTCGGTCTCGTTCATGCTTTTTCCCCGAAACGGAAGGAAATTTCCGCAAGTTTTCCGTCCTTTTGCGCGGTCTCCACGCTGTCCGCGAGCGCGCTCAAAAGGGCGAAGGAGATCTCATCCTCCTCCGCGCCGTCGGCGTTCCCCGCGCCCTCGCCCGCAACGCGCACATACAGCCCGCCGTCGAGGAAAAATGTGAGGCGCGCCGCCGAGAACCCGCGGTGCATGAGGAGGAGCAAACTCTCCGTCACGCACACCTTGCAGTCCTCGCTCTCATCGAGGCCCAGCCCCGCAAGCGCAGCGAGGCCGCCCGTCGCGAGGCGCACGGTGGTCATTTTGTCGCTCCCGAGGGGGAAGCAAAGGGTCATTAACTCTTTCATGCTTCTATCTCCATCACCCTGTCGAGGGCGCAGATGACAAAAAGTTTTTTGAGCCGCGGCATCAGCCCCTTCAATTTGACTGTGTGCCCGTCCGCCTTGACGCGCTTGGAGATCTTCACAAAGGTGCCGAGCGCGGTGGAATCGATAAATTCCAGCCCCTCGCAGAAAAACTCCACGTCGCGGGGCGCGGGGGCGTAGGCCTCCTCAAACGCGGCGAAAAACTCGTCCGCGTTCTCCGCGTCGATCTCGCCCGCAAGCGCAACGCGCAAACTTTCCGCCCCTTCCAAAACGTTAAATTCTTTCATGCTCCTCCTTCGGCGCAAAAAATGCGCCCTTTCGTCTGTTTTTATATACCGCGCCCGCACCCAAACTCAAACGCTCTCCCGTAAAATCGCGTTGAAGTCGGGCAGAACGAGGTCGGGCACGTCGGGAAAATTCTTCATCGTCTCCGCGGTCGTCTCGCCCGAGAGCACCAAGACGCTGCGCATCCCATTGTTGCGGGCAAAGCGGATGTCGGTGTGCATCCTGTCGCCCACCATGCACATCTCGCCGCGCTCCACGCAGTACCGCCTTGCAATGCCCTCTCCCATCGTGAAAAAGGGCTTGCCGATGATGAGGTCGGGCTTCCTCCCCGAGGAACGCTCGAACATGGCAAGGAACGACCCCACATCGGGCATCGAGCCGTCCGCCGTCGGGCACACGTCGTCGGGGTGGGTCGCCAAAAAGCGCACCCCGCGCCGCAAAAAGTAGTCGAATTTGCGGATCTTATCAAAGGTGAGCGTCACGTCATATGCGAGCACGCACACCTCGGGGCGCTCCTCGTCCGGGAGGATGCCCTCCTCGCGGAAGCGCTCCTTCAGGGCGTCCGTCCCGAGGAGGAACACCCGCTTCCCCGCATAATTCGCCTTCAAGTATTCCACGGTCGCCGTCGCCGAGGTATACACGCCGTCCCCCTCGGAAAACAGCCCGATGCGCCGCAGTTTTTTCTCGTACTCCGCCTCGGTCTTGGAGGAATTGTTGGTCAAAAACACCAATTTTTTGCCCATGCCGCGCAGCGTCTGCAAGGTTTTCGGCATTTCGCCGATGGGCGTCTCGTCCACATACACCGTCCCGTCCAAGTCGAGCAGGAAGAGTTTTGTCGCCTGTAAAATTTCAGAGTTCGTCATATTCCATCTAAAAGTCCGAAGTCGCGGATGAGGGCGGAAAGCCCCTCGGGACACCGCTCGGGCAGCGTCCGCAGCGCGTCGGAAATGCCACTATATTGTAGGTTTTTTTGCGAAAACGCGCAAACGCTGCGCATTTCGGCGGGGACATCGCGGCAGATGCCGTCCACCTCGGCGCGGAATTCGGAGCGCCGCCGCTCCAAAACGAGCGCCCGCCGCGCGTACTCCTCCGCCGTGGGGATGCGCACGTCCGCATAGGACACGCCAGCCCGCCGTGCGCGCGCCGCATAGTCTGGCACAAAATATTTTTTGGGCTTCCCGCGCCCAAAAAACGCCCCGTAGAGCGCCGCAAGTTCGCAAAACGCGCGAATTGCCGAGGGTTGGGGGTAGAGCCGCGCCAGCGCCTCGCCCTCGCCCCGCCACGCGCCCGCAAGTTCGCTTTTGCGGAGGGCGGCGTTCGCCGCCGCGATCTCCTCCGCCGAATTTCCCGCCGCCGCGCACACCTCCCGCTTCGGCGTCCCGAACGCCGTGAGCGCACGCGCCTCGAAGCGCGCCAGCCGCGCCAGCGCAAGCCTTGCACGCGCCTCGGCAAGCGACGGGGTCAAAAGAGCGACGTCGCAAAAAACTTTTGTCCGCGCAAGCGGCGCAAATACCCTCTCGCCGTCCGAAAAAACCCACCCCATGTCCTCAAAAACGCCGAACATGGCGGCGTCCGCGGGGGCGAGCGCGCAGGGAGCGCGACGCACCGCAGCATAGAACCGCGCGGCGTTCAACGCCTCCTCCCGCCCCGCCGCAAACACCGCCCCCACCGTATCGGGCACGGCGAAGAGGGGCAGGGCGTCCGCGCCCGTGAGCACCACCGAAATGGCGCGCGGCAGGCGCGCGGCGAAGGCGAGCGCGTCGCACGCGCCCTCGTCCGAGACAAACAGAATTTTCCCCGCCGTCACGGCGCAAAACTGTGCCACGGCGTCTTGGAGCGAACAAAAAAGCAGTCCGCTTCCGTCCTTTGCAGTGCCCTGATCTTCGGCGTTCTTCATCGGTACGGGTTCGGCGAGCTGCATCGTACACCTCTATGCGAAAATTTTTTTCAATTTTTCCAATAAAATGTCGTCGTCGTGCGGCGTGCCCACGGTGATGCGGCAAAAATCCGAGATGCGCGGCCTGTCCCAATGCCGCACCAGCACCCCTTCCTCCTTGAGCCGCCTGTAAATTTCGCCCGCGGGCAGGCGGGCGCGCCCCGCAAACAGGAAGTTCGCCCCGCTCGGCGGCACAAAAAACCCGAGTTTTTCAAGCTCCCCGCGCAGCCGCTCCCTCTCCTTCGTGACGAGCCGCACCGTTTTTTCATGGTATTCCCCGTCGGCAAGCGCGGCGGCGCACGCGGCGGCGCACACGGCGTCCACGGGGTAGGAGTTAAAACTGTTCTTCATGCGCAGAAGCCCCTCGATGAGCGCGGGCGCGCCCACGGCATAGCCGCAGCGGATGCCCGCCAGCGAATGGCTCTTGGAAAAGGTCTTGATGACGGCGAGGTTGGGATATTTTTTGATGAGCGGTACGCACGTCTCGCCGCTGAACTCCGCATACGCCTCGTCCAAAACAAAGAGGCGGTCGGGCGCGGAGGCGATGAATTTCTCCATCTCGCCCGCGGAGACGGCGATCCCCGTCGGCGCGTTGGGGTTGGCGATGAAGTACCCCGCGCACGGGCAGGCGCGCATCGCCGCAATGTCGAGGGTGAAGTCCTCTTTGAGGGGCACTACCTGCGTTTTTGCGCCGAACATCGCCGCAAACACCTCGTAAAAGGAGTAGGTGACGTCGGCAAAGCACGCGGCGCGCTCGTCGTCGAAGAAGGCGGCAAAGGCGAGCGCAAGCGCCTCGTCCGATCCGTTGGAGACGAACACGTTTTCGCGCGCGACCCCCTCATACCGCGCGATGGCGTCCCGCAGGTCGTCGGCCTCGGGGCTGGGGTACAGCCGCAGCCGCCCGCACGGAAAGGCGGAGACGGCCTCCGCAACGCGCGGCGAGGGCGGGTACGGGTTCTCATTGGTGTTCAGTTTTACAAAGTTGCAGCCCTTGGGCTGCTCCCCCGCCTTGTAGGGCGTGATGTCACGCGCGCGACGGCTATAAAATTCCATGGCTCTATTTTACCCCGAAAACGCAAAATTGTCAACGCTTACGCGGGGATCAAAAGCGCAATGCCGCTCGCCGCATACCCCACCGCAACGCCGATGAGGTACATCGCAAGCATGATCCCCGCCGCCCGCAAAGAATTTTTCCCCTTGCCGAACAGCACAAGATACCCCAGCCCCGCGTTGGCGACAAGCCCGCCGAGCAGGCCTCCGAACCCGATCCCGCCGAGGCAATACACCTCCGCAAGCACCACCGAGGAGGCGCAGTTGGGGATCAGCCCCACAAGCGGGCAGACGAGGGGCTGGAACCAATACCCCGCGCCCTGCAAAAATCCGATGACCCGCGCCTCGCCCACGCCGAAAAACAGAAATCCGAACGCGATGTTGACGAGAAGCACAAACGCCGCGACCTCCAACATATGCAGGAGGGGCGAAACAAGGTACAGCCGCAGCGTGGAGGTGTGCTTGTGTTCGCACACTGTAAGTTCGTCGCACGCACACTCGCCGTGCTCGTGATCCTCCCCGTGCTCCTCATGTTCATGCTCGTGCTCTTCGTGCTCATGCTCTTCATGCTTATGTTCATGCTCGTGCACGTGGTGATGTTCGGCGGGCATGGGCGCAAGCGCGGCGCGCTTGAAAAAGAGCAGGTCGGCGGCATAGCCCAGCCCGACGCCGAGCGCCAACTTCGCGCCCAACAGCCCCAGCACGGTGAACAGCCGCTCCGTCCACAAAAAGCCCGCCTCGGAGGAGAGCAAAAGAACGAGCAAGCCCTCGTCGCTCGTTGCGATGAACACCGAAAGGAGCGCGCCGAGGGTGATGTGGCGGTGCTCGTAGAGCTTGGCCGCCATCACGGAAAATCCGCACATGGGCACAAGCCCCGTCGCCGTGCCGATGAGCGGCGCGCACCTGCCCGAAAGCAGGCGCGAAGGCCGCCCCATGCGCGTGTTGTGCTCCATGAGTTCGATGAGGATGTACATGAGAAAGAGGAACGGCACAAGTTTTAATGTGTCGATGAGGGCGTCCAGCAAGACGTTATACCACATATCCGCGTTCCTCCTTTCGCTCTATTCTATCCGTTTTTCCCGCCTTTGTCAAGAAAAGAACGCCCGTGCAAGACGGGCGTTCCTCGCTTTTTCAAAAATCATTCTTTGGGTTCTTCCTGCTCTTCGGCGGGCGCTTCTTCGGGCGCCGCTTCGGTTTCGGCAGCCGCGGCTTCCTGCGCCTTCTTTTCCATCTTGGCGTCGCGCTTCATTTGCTTCTTCATCTCCTTGGTGACGACGCGCGCCGCTTCGATCTGCGCCTTCATCTCCTGAGGGGTGGGCGGCACGAAGGAAGCGCCTTCCGCATTCTCGGGGATCACGTCGTAGTGCTCGTCGCGCTCCAACATCGTTGCTTCGGTGACGCCGTCGAAGAGGTGGATGTGGCGGGCGTCGAAGGCAAGGTCGATGGTGTCGCCGAGTTCCACAACGGCGCGCGAGGAGATCTTCGCGATCATCTGCGAGGTGCTGTCGACGATCGAGCCTTTCTCGCTCTCGTAGTCCACATCGCAGTAGATCTGCATTTCGGAGCCGAGTTTTTCGATGACTTCCACCTTCGCCTTCACGACGGTATCGGGCGATTCGGCGATGAAGCGCTGATCCTGGTGGATATCTTCGGGACGGACGCCGAGGGTGACCGTCTTACCGGTGTTGACATACTCTTCGAGGTTCTTGATCTTGGCGACCATCGTCTTGGGAAGCAAGATCTTGTTCCCGCCGATGAAGTTCACATAGACCTTTCCGTTCTCTTCCGTGATGGTGGACTCCTTAAAGAAGTTCATCTGGGGCGTGCCGATGAAGCCCGCGACGAAGAGGTTGATGGGATAATCGTAGAGGTTTTGAGGGGTATCCACCTGCTGCATGAAGCCATCCTTCATGACAACGATACGGGTGCCCATCGTCATCGCTTCGATCTGGTCGTGCGTGACGTAGATGAACGTCGTGGCGAGGCGAACGTGAAGCTTGGAAATTTCGGTACGCATCTGCGCGCGGAGTTTTGCATCCAGGTTGGACAGAGGCTCATCGAGAAGGAACACTTTGGGTTCGCGGACGATGGTTCTTCCGAGCGCAACACGCTGGCGCTGACCACCGGAAAGAGCCTTGGGCTTGCGGGAAAGATAATCGGTGATGCCGAGGATCTGCGCCGCCGCCTTGACTTTGCGGTCGATCTCTTCCTTGGGCACTTTGCGAAGTTTGAGGCCGAACGCCATGTTGTCATACACCGACATATGGGGATAGAGGGCGTAGTTCTGGAACACCATTGCGATATCCCTATCCTTGGGAACGACGTCGTTCACGAGTTTGCCGTCGATGTACAGTTCGCCCGAAGAGATCTCTTCGAGACCCGCGATCATGCGGAGCGTTGTGGATTTGCCGCAGCCCGAAGGACCGACGAATACCATGAATTCCTTATCCCGGATATCGAGGCAGAAGTTGAACACCGCCTGGTTGCCGCCGGGATACACCTTGTTGATGCCGATGAGTTTAAGACCAGCCATAATTTCCTCCCTGTTTGTATGGTTTTTATGTTTCTATTTTACAGGATTTTTGCGCAAATGACAAGGGAAAATCAGAACAAACTTCGCCGCTGTTTTTGTACAATTTGCACAAATATGATTTTTCATTTTTCCTTTTGCCCCTCCCGCCCGCGCGCAGCGCCCCCCTACGGGGGGCGCTGCGCGCGGGCGGGAGGGGCAATTTTCTATGGCGCGCGAGGCGGAATTTGAAGGGCGCAAACTCCCCTTCGCGCTTTTTCAAAAATTCGGGCGGGAAAATCGGCATGGGAACAGATACAATGATGGCTTTTTTCATACTTTCATCGTACCATACTTTTATGGGGAATTTGCCCTTGTATGACAACATTTTTTTGGATTTTTCGGAAAAATTTTTGAGGGGAAGATCCTCTCGCCCCGCGCCACAGGCGCGGGACTCGGGATGAGGAGACGCCCCTCCCCGCGAGCGGGTAGGGGGATTGCCCCACCCCCGCCCCCCCTCCCGCGGAGGGGCGGGTCGGACTGCGTTTTTCGGGATTCTTACTTCGCCTACGGCTACTGCGCGGCTGTGCCGCTCGTGCCGCCCTTAGTCGAAAATAGTGCGGGCGGGACAGAATGACGCGTTATCGTGCGGGCGGGGCAGAATGACGCGTAAAATAGACGAAAGCAAGGAATAATGTCATGTTTCGACTACGCTCAACATGACGTGATTATGTGGCGGGCGGGGCGGGGTGAGGGGTACTTGATTTTTAAGACTGCGGCTCGACGAGGATACGGAAGGTTTGACCGTTTTTGAAAATAAGCACGAGCGCGCCGCCCTCCTCTTTGATCTCGGCTTCAAATATGCCGTCCGTAAGCAATTTCAAATCAAGTAAAATTTGCTCTTTTGTTACTTCGTACTTCTTTTGTTCCATGGTTTTCTCCTTTTGTAATTTTTTTTAATAAGTATAGTTCGGGGCCTCACACTTTTATTCTACACCAAACAGAACATAATGTCCATAGGTTCTGTTTGGGAGAATTGGTCGAAATGAGAGAAGTTTTGTCGAAATTTGCCGATAATCTTGATAGTTTGATTTTTGATGTCGGATTAGACGGAAAATCGTTTGCACGCGAAATCGGAATTTCAACAACTGCGGTCTATTCCTATCTGAATGAGCATAAATTGCCGTCGATCGGCGTTGCAGTGAAAATTGCGGACTATTTTGATTGCTCGGTGGAGTTCTTGCTCGGACGAGAACCCGAACAACGCCACGGCGTTTTTTGTCCGTGTCCGCCGTGGAAGGAGCAAATTGCTTTTCTCCTCCGATATTACAACGTGACAAAGTATCGCCTCTGCAAAGATGTCCCCATTACCCACTCCATTATCTTTGCTTGGCAGAAGGGTTCTGTTCCCAACCTCGATTATGTTTTGCGGCTCGCCGATTACTTCGGGTGTAGTGTGGACTTTGTGCTTGGGCGCGAAAAGTGACAATATGTGATGAAATAAGGAAGTAAAACCCCTCCCCCTGTGTCCCCCTCCCCGCAAGCGGGGAGGGGGATAAGATACACTCACGCCCCGCCGCGGCAAAGCCGCGGCGGGGCGTTCGGTATGAGGAATAAGGCAGGATATAATTCGGGCGGAGCGGGAGGATGAGGGGATACCTCCCCACCACCGCCTGCGGCGGAGCCTCCCCTCCCGAGGAGGGTAGGCCTTGAGAGACGGACTGCGTTGTTCGGGATTCTTCGACTCGCCGTCCGCGCCCGCCCCCGCATAAGCGGGGGCGGGCGCGGACGGCGGCTCAGAATGACGCGGAGAAAGTCAACCCCCACCACCGCCTACGGCGGAGCCTCCCCTCCGTGGGAGGGGCGATGGAAGGCAAGATACACTCGGCTTCTGCGAAGCCTCGGTATGAGGTGTTCCCTTATTCTGCTTCGGTGGATTGTGCCGCGGACGGCGGGGCAGAATGACGCGGAGAAAGACAACCCCCACCACCGCCTACGGCGGAGCCGCCCCCTTAAAAAGGGGGCAGCTATAATTGGGGGGTTTCGGGAATAAGCGAAGCCCCCGCGGGACAGCGGGGGCAATTTATCAACTTATTGTCGGTTTTTGGGGTCAAGCCGATTTTTTGTAGATGAGTTTGGGGCGAGCGCCCTTGACGACACAGTCGCGGGTGATGATCACCTCTTCCACGTTCTTTTCCGACGGGATATCGAACATGACGTCAGTCATCAGCCCTTCGATGATGGTGCGAAGCCCGCGCGCGCCCGTCTTTAACCGAATGGCGGTGTTGGCGATCTCGCGCACGGCCGCATCCTCCACGGTGAGTTTGACGCCGTCCAGCCCCACCAGCTTTTGATACTGCTTGATGATGGCGTTCTTGGGCTGCGTGAGGATGTTGACGAGGGCGTCCTCATCGAGCGCTTGCAAGGCTACCACGATGGGAACGCGCCCCACAAACTCGGGAATAAGCCCGAATTTGGTGAGATCCTGCGGCTTGACGTCGTCCAAAAGGGTGTAATCCACCTCGTTTTCGCCGAGTTTTACCTTGCCGCCGAAGCCGAGACCGGAGTCATCCTTGCGCGCAGAGACGATCTTATCCAGCCCCACGAACGCCCCGCCGCAGATGAACAGGATGTTGGTGGTATCGATGCGCATACAGTCCTGCTGGGGGTGCTTCCTGCCGCCCTGCGGCGGCACGTTGGCCACGGTGCTCTCGATGATCTTGAGGAGCGCCTGCTGCACGCCTTCGCCCGAGACGTCGCGCGTGATGGAGACGTTCTCCCCCTTGCGTGCGATCTTATCGATCTCATCGATGTAGATGATGCCGCGCTGGGCGCGCTCGATATCGTAATCGGCGTTTTGGATGAGTTTTAAGAGGATGTTTTCAACGTCCTCGCCGACGTAGCCCGCCTCGGTGAGCGTGGTGGCGTCGCTTGTCGCGAACGGCACGTTGAGGATGCGCGCAAGCGTTCTGGCGAGTAGCGTTTTGCCGCTCCCCGTAGGGCCGAGGAGAAGAATGTTGCTCTTTTCGATCTCAACGTCGTCCTCGTCGCTCTTTGTGGTTGCCCCCGCAAGCGAGTTGATGCGCTTGTAGTGGTTGTAGACGGCGACCGAGAGCACCCGCTTGGCCTTATCCTGCCCGATGATGTACTTATCGAGCTCTTCCTTGATCTCCGCGGGCTTCTTTAACTCCACCGGCTCGAAGTTCGCCGAGGGCGTCTTTTCCAGCATATCGTTGCAGAGCTCGACGCACTCATCGCAGATGAATACGCCGTCCGGCCCTGCCAGCAACTTTTTGACCTTTGCCTTCTCCTTTCCGCAGAAGGAACAATGTTGTTCGTATTTACTCATAAAGACCTCTCTTTCGCAAAAAATCTTTTCCGCGTGCGCCTTGCCTGTGGCGGCGCGTGCGAAAAATATTTTTTGCGAGGAATGTAACGCGTATGGGATATTGGGTTGGTCGTCGCGGACGCTTGCCCCGACATTAAGCCTACGGTAGTGTGGCAAATGGGGGCGTGCAGCGGCGGGAGACCCGCCTCGCACCGAGTTTCGCCGTGCAGTAGCTCGGCGAAACGATAACCCCCCTCCCCCTGCGTACCCCTCCCCGCGAACGGGGAGGGGGATAAGGAGACGAAATTTCTTTTCCCGTGCTATAAAACACAGGCAAGATACACTACTTCGTCGCTACGCTCCTACTGCGCGGCTATGCCGCTTGTGCCGCCCTTGGTAGAAAATAGTGCGGGCGGGACAGAATGACGCGTATCCCAGCACGAGAAAGATACACTCGGCTTCTGCGAAGCCTCGGTATGAGGGGAATGGGGATCGGCGGGATTACCGCTTTTCGTAGACGCGGTCGATGAGGCCGTAGGACTGCGCCTCGTCCGCCGTCAAGTAATTGTCCCTATCCGTATCCGCCGCGACCGTCTCGTACGGTTTGCCCGTGTTCTCGGCGAGGATCCTCGTCATCTTATCCTTGATGCGCAAAATGTGCTCGGCCTGAATTTTGATGTCGCTCGCCTGACCCTGCGCGCCGCCGAGGGGCTGGTGGATCATGATCTCGCTGTTCTTTAAGGCGTACCGCTTGCCCTTTGTACCCGCCGCGAGCAGGAACGCCCCCATCGAAGCCGCCATGCCGATACAGATGGTGGAGACATCGCACTTGATATAGTTCATCGTATCGTAAATGGCCATGCCCGCGGTGACAGAGCCGCCCGGGCTGTTGATATAAAGGCTGATATCCTTGGTGGGGTCTTTGCCCTCCAAATAGATGAGCTGCGCCACCACGGTGTTTGCCGTGGCATCGTCGATCTCGCCCGAGAGGAAGATGATGCGATCCTCCAAAAGGCGGGAATAGAGGTCATAACTGCGCTCGCCGCCCGACGTGCGCTCCACCACATAGGGAATGAGAACGTCTTTCATTTATTCCTCCTTTTCGGCGGGTTTCTTGGCCGCGGGTTTTTTGGCTGCGGGCTTCTTCGCCGCGGGCTTTTCCTCGGTGAAGAGCACCATCTCGTTGTTCGCCATGAGGAAGTCGAAGAGTTTTGTCACCTTGATGTCGTTTTCGATGTACTCCCGCTGGCGGGCGTCCATCGTCTTTTCGTACTCCTCTTTCTCCTTGCCGACGGAAGCGGCCTGCTCGGCAATTTTCGCGCCGATCTCCTCCTCCGTTGCCGTGATATTTTCAAGTTCGATGATCTTTTCGACGATGAGCTGGTGTAAAACGGCGCGGCGGGCGTCCTCTTCAAACGACTTCTTGTACTCCTCGCGCGTCTTGCCGATGTAGGCGAGGTAGTCATCCATGCGGATGCCCTGATACATGAAGTTGTACTCCATCCTTTGAAGGGAGGCATCCTCCTGCCGCTCGATCATGACGTCGGGGATGTCCGCCGTGGCGGTCTTGGCGATCTCGGTGAGGATGGCGTCCTCCGTCTCGTTGGTGGAGCGGTTCTTTGCGGCGCGCTCCAACCGCTCGCGCACCTTGGCGCGGTAGGCATCGAGCGTATCGCTGCCCATCTTCTTGGCGAATTCATCGTCGAGTTCGGCAAGTTTCTTGCCCGTGATCTTGTGCACGGTGACGGTGAATACCGCCGCCTTGCCCTTCAACTCCTCCGCCTGATAGTCGGCGGGGAAGGTGACGGGGATATCCTTGGTCTCGCCAAGCGCCATGCCGACGACCTGCTCCTCAAAGCCCGGAATGAACTGACCCGAGCCGAGGGTGAGATCGTACCCCTGCGCCGTGCCGCCATCGAAAGGAGCGCCATCCACCTTGCCCTCGAAATCGATGTTGACGGTATCGCCGTTCTCGGCGGGGCGGTCGGTAACCTCCACGCTCTCCGCGAGGCGTTCGCGGGTCGCCTCGATGTCCTTTTCCACGTCGGCGTCCGTCACAGTATACTCAAACTTGTTGATTTTTATACCCTTGTACGAGCCGATGACAACATCGGGGCGGACGGGGGTTGTGGCGACGAGAACGATGTTCTCCTCCGAAAATTCCTCGCCGAGGGTGACTTCGGGATCGCCCACGGGGGTGAAGGACTTTTCCTCCTTTTCGAGGACCTCGGGGTAGTGCTCCGAGAACAGAATGTTGAGCGCATCCTCATAGAAAAGCCCCTTGCCGTAGTAGAGTTCCAGAACGTGCTTGGGCGCTTTGCCCTTGCGGAACCCGTTGACCGTGTATTTTTTACGGTTTTCGAGATAGGCCTTGTTGTTGGCCTCCGCCCACTCCTCGGGCGAGAAGGTGAGCGTTACTTTGACGGTGCTCTTTTCTGCGGGTGCAAATTCGTACTTCATAATGATAACTCCTGAAAGATGTTTTCTGAATAGCAATGGTTATTTTATCATATCCGTTCCCAAAAGGAAAGCGTTTTTATTTACAATTTTTTTATTTTGCGCTATAATACGGGCGAAAAACATACGGGAAGGAGGCTGCCGTGCCACAGGATGCGTTTACGCTGAGGCTCATCGCAAGAGAACTGAATACCGCGCTCCGCGGCGGGCGGGTGAACAGAATTACCCAGCCGGGACGGGAGGAGGTCTCCCTTCTCATATACACGGGAAAGGGCACTTTGAAACTGCTTCTTTCCGCAAACGCCTCCTTTTGCGGCGCATATTTTACCGACGAGGAGCGCGAAAGCCCCTTGGTCGCGCCCGGGTTTTGTATGCTGCTGCGCAAATATTTGCAGAGCGCGGAACTCATCTCCGTGATGACGCCCGGGTTTGAGCGGGTGCTCTTATTCCGCTTCCGCTGCGTCTCGGATTTTTCCGAAAAGGAGCGGGTGCTTTGCGCCGAGATCATGGGGAAGTACTCCAACCTGCTCCTCTTGGAGGACGGCGTCATCTTGGGGGCGCTGAAAACAAATTCCCTCGACGAAAATTGCAAGCGCGCCGTGTTTGCGGGCGCGAGATACACCCCGCCCGCCCCGCAGGACAAGGTAGACCCGAGCGACCTTGCCGCCCTCAAAGGGCTGTTCGAAAAGAACCCCGACAGGGGCGCGGATTTCCTCTTCAAGCGGGTGGCGGGGCTGGCGCCGTGCACGGCGGAACAAATTGTAGCCTCCTTCCGCGGCGGCGATTTTGCCGCCCATGTGCATGATTTTATCTTCTCCGACGAAATTTCGCCCCGCGTCTTGGAGCGGGGCGGCGAGGCGGTGGACTTTGTGGCGCGCGGCGAGGACGGCGTGCCCTTTGAGACCCTCTCCGCGGCGCAGAGTTATTTTTACGGAAAAAAGCGGGAGAAGCGGGACTTCGACGCCCAAAAACGCAGGCTGGAAGCGACGGTGCGCGCCGACTTGAAGAAGGCGGAAAAGCGGCTGGCGGTCCTCCTCGACAAGAAACTTTCGTGCGGCGATATGGAGCAAAACCGCATCAAGGGCGAACTTTTAACCGCCAACCTGTACGCCCTTTCGCGGGGCATGAAAACGTGCGAACTTGTGAACTTTTACGACGAAAACGGCAAAACGCTGTCGATTTCGCTCGATCCGCAGAAGTCGCCCTCCGAGAACGCGCAGGCGTATTTTAAGAGATACCGCAAGCAAAAACGCACCCTCGAAGCCCTTGCGCCGCAGGTGGAGACGACGGAGGCAGAACTTGAATACCTGCGCTCGGTGGCAGCCGCGCTTGCGGTTGCGGAGGGCGCGGACGACCTAACTTCCATCGAGGCGGAACTTGTGGCGGCAGGCCTTTTGCCCGCCCCCAAGGAGCGCGCGAAAAAGCAGAGGCCCGAGATCCCCTACCGCCTGTACGAGGTTGGGGGATTCCGCATATGCGCGGGCAGGAATAACCTGCAAAACGACCGCCTTGTGCGCCAGAGTGCGCCCGACGACATATGGCTCCACGCGCAGAAATACCACTCCTGCCACGTTGTGGTAAAAACGGACGGGCGGACTGTGCCCGACAGCGTTTTGCAGTTTTCCGCCAATATATGCGCAAAATTCTCCGACGGGGGCGGCGATAAGATCCCCGTGGACTACTGCGCCGTAAAGTTTGTGAAAAAGCCGCCGAGAAGCAAGGCGGGATTTGTGACATACACCAATTTTAAGACGCTGCTCGGAGACCCGAGCAAGGCGTAAGGACGCCTCCCTATATCCCCCTCCCCGCGCGCAAAGCGCGCGGGGAGGGGGATATTTCTATATCGCGTGGGGCAAAAGAAAGCCCGAGGAGGGGGCAAAATCGACAATATATTGCAAAAATGTAAGCCGACGCGGGGCGTCGGCTTTTTCCGGTTCCGTGGGTTTTTAAGTTACTGTTTGCTGCACGCCCTGCCCTGCGGATAGAGGGGAAGTTCGAAGAAGCCCGTGCAGACTTCCTGCGAGTACTCCTGTGCGGGCGGAATGGCGCAGTAGCCGTAGCTCGGCACGAGAAGCTCCACCTGCATGGCGACCTTCAAAATACACGTCACGCACGCGTTGATGGAGAACGTGCCCGTCGCCGCGTTGAATGTGCCCTCGGGCGAGACGCAGGAGACGGCGCTCGTCACCGTGAAGGGAATGACGGATGCGGGCGGAACGTACATGAGCACATCTTCCGTGAGCACGATGGAACTTGCGGCTACCCCATCCACGCCGTTGGCATCCACATACACGATCTCGATGGGAATGGTGACGGTCGCCTGCACGCGGGCGCAACAGCCCTCCGCCTGACGGTCGACGACAAGATTGGTGACCGTGCCCGTGGAGGAAGTGGAGCGCGCGCTCACAAAGGTGAGCGGATATGTAGGATTGGCGGGAACGGGGTTTGTAATGGCGGCGGCGTAATTTTCGAGGCGGGTCTGGATGATGCCCGCATCAAAGATCTTTTCCGCCTGAATACACACTTTCTCGCAAAGGCCGTTCAGAGGATTCCCCGTGATCGTGCCGGGGCAGTGATCGGATGAGAAATTGGAAAAAAATGACATTTGTTACCTCCGTGTAGAACTGAAATCAATTCTAACCCATTGTATGCGGGGCGGGCTTTGGGTGCTACTTCAGAAGCACCTGCTGCCCCGGATAGAGGCAGTTTGTTTGGTTTTTTTCGGAAAACTGCGCGGGAGAGCCGCAGAGAAGGGACTTGCTCTCGCCGCCGCGCACGGTGTAGAGGTTGCCCGCCGCGGGAATGGAAAGAACTTGCCCCTCCTCCGGCTCGCCCGCAAGATGGTTGACGGCGGCAAGAAGGCGGGCGGGAACGCCGAATGTGGCGGCTATTTCGCTCAGATTTTGCCCGCGCTTGACCCTGTAACGGCGCGGCGCGGTGAGGAGAACTTTCACACGGCAATATATGCGCCGCCTCATATTCGGGTGATTGGAAGGAATAAAATATGCCATGAACTTGTACCGCACGACCTTCGTCGTCACCCTCTTCACCCTTTTGGAGCACGCCCTCGGGTTTGTCTACCGCATTGTGCTCTCGCGCACGCTCGGCTCAGAGATGCTCGGCGTGTACCAGGTGGCGCTCACCGTGTTCGCCGTCTTTTTGACCATCTCCTCCTCGGGGCTGCCCATCACCCTCTCCCGCATCATCTCCAAACACCGCGCGCGGGGCTACAAACGGGGCGAGCACGCCGCGACCTCCGCCGCCCTCTGCATCGCCCTCGCCTTCTCCGTGCCCCTCACCCTGCTCCTCTTCCTCCTCCGCCCCCAATTTACCCGCATCTTCTCCGACGCGCGCTGCGCCGACGTCTTCTACATCCTCCTCTGCGGCCTCTCCTTTACCTCGGTGTATGCCATCCTCCGCGGCAATTTTTGGGGCAACAAGCGGTTTTTTGCCTACTCCCTCATCGAACTTGTGGAGGAGATCGTGATGATCGGGCTGGGCGTAGTGCTCCTTGTGGCGCTGGGCGGCGAGGCAAGCCCCAACAAGGCGGCGATCGCCCTGCTCTGCTCCTATCTCTGCTCGTTTTTGATCGCCGTCGTCTGTTTCTTTGCGCGGGGCGGGAGGCTGTATTCGCCGCGGGGTGAAATAAAGCCCCTTTTGCGCGCCGCCCTGCCCATTTCGGCAATGCGCACCACTTCCTCGCTGCTCAGTTCGGTGATCTCGGTGCTCTTCCCCCTCGCCATGACCTCCGTCGGCTACACCGCCGCGCAGGCGATGAGCGAATACGGCGTTGTGTACGGCATGGTGATGCCCGTCATCGCCGTGCCGTGCTCGCTGCTCAGCCCCATCGCCCTCGTGCTCGTGCCCGAACTTTCCGAATGTTTTTACAAAAAGGAGACGGAGAAACTCAACGTCCTTGTGGAGCGGGCACTCAACGCCGCCCTCCTCATCGCCTGCGCCCTCATCCCCCTCTTCCTTTCCGTGGGCAAGGATGTGGGGATCTTCCTCTTTTCCAACGCCGAGAGCGGGACGATGATCGCGGCAAGTTCGCTCATTTTGTTGCCCATGGGCGTTGCCATGATCTCGACGAGTATGCTCAACTCGCTGGGGTGCGAAAAGCAGACCCTCCTCATCTTCCTTGCAGGCTCGTGCGCGATGCTCCTCTCGGTGTGGCTGCTGCCGCCCGTCATCGGGAGCGGCGCGCTGCTTGTGGGAACGGCGCTCGACAACGTGATCACCGCCGCGTGCTCCCTCTTGCTCCTCCGCAAAAAGACGGGAAAACTGCGCTCCGCCACCTATTTTTTGCGGCTCGTCCTCGTGCTTGCGCCCGTCGCCGCGGCGGGCATATTTTTGCGCAACGCCCTGATGGAGTGGTTGAGTTATGTCCCCGCGGTGCTCCTCACGATGGCGGTCGTCATGGCGGCGGAGGCCGTCCTTCTCACCCTTTTCAAACTGTTCGATTTCCGCGCCCTGCTCAAAAAATTTTTGCCCGCAAAGAAGCGCGCGGCGGGCGGCGAACCCGCCTAAAACCCTCAAAAACTCGCAATATATGCGCAAAACGCACAAAAAAACCGCGGGCGGGGAATTTTTATAAAAATTGCCGCCGCCCCTTGTAATTGCCACGCGAGTGTGGTATAATTTGGTTTGACAAATGAAGGAGGATTTTTTATGAAACTCAGCGAAGAACAGCGCAAAAATCTGCGCATCACGGTGGATTACACCAACATGACCGATAAATACCTCGGCGACAAGGGAATTTCGCCGAGTATGCTGAACGCGCACAAGAAACTTGCCAAGGCCGCGCACGCCTATGTGAGCGCCAACCGCGGCAACGACGCCCTGTTTATGGGCTGGACGGAACTCCCCTACAACCAAACGGATATCGTCGCCGATATCCTTGCGACGGCGCGGGATATCCGCAAAAAGTTCGACTACTTCGTCGTGCTCGGCATCGGCGGTTCGGCGCTCGGCCCCATCATGGCGTTCAACGCCCTCTGCCACCTGCACTACAACGACTTGCCCAAAAGTAAGCGCAAAGGCCCGAAGTTCTATGTGGAAGATAACGTCGACCCCGTGCGCATGAAGGAACTTCTGGACGTCATCGACGTGAAAAAGACGTGCTTCAACGTCATCTCCAAGTCGGGCGCGACGAGCGAGACGATGACGCAGTACCTCATCATCGCCGACCTTCTCGAAAAGGCGGGCGAGAATGTGAAGGAGCACGTTGTGTTCACGACGGACGCTTCGCGCGGCAACCTTGTGAAGATCTCCAAGGAACTCGGCGGGGTGAAGTCCTTTGTGCTCGGCGACGGCGTGGGCGGGAGATTTTCCGAACTCTCCCCCGTGGGGCTGCTGCCCGCGGCCGTGCTCGGCATCGACATTAAACTGCTCCTGAAGGGCGCGGCGTACATGGACAAACTGTGCAGAACGCCCGACTTCAAAAAGAACCCCGCGCTCGTCTCCGCCACCCTGCAATACATCGCCATGCAGGAGGACAAGAACATCGGCGTGATGATGCCCTACTCCGATAACCTGAAATACCTTGCCGATTGGTACGCCCAACTGTGGGCGGAGAGCCTCGGGAAGAACGTCACCCTCGACGGCAAGCCCTGCAACGTGGGGCAGACGCCCGTAAAATCGCTCGGCGTCACCGACCAGCACTCGCAGGTGCAGCTGTACACGGAAGGGCCTTACGATAAGGTGGTCACCTTCCTCTCGGTGGGTTCTTATAAGGAGAAATCCCCCATCCCGCACGGGTGCGAGGATATCCCCGACGTCGCCTTCCTCGGCGGGCACACCATGGAGGAACTCATCCAGGCCGAAAACAAGGCCACGGCGTATGCGCTCACCAAGGCGGGCAGGCTCAACTACACCATCAACGTGCCCGAGATCAACGAATTCACGCTGGGGCAACTGCTGTATTACTTTGAGCTGCAGACGGCCTACGCGGGCGCGATGCTGAACATCGATACCTTCAACCAGCCCGGCGTGGAGGCGGGCAAAAAGGCGACGTTCGCCCTCCTCGGCAAGCCCGGCTACGAGGGTCAGCGCGCCGAACTCGACAACGCCGCCCCCGACGAGAACTATATCGTATAATCTATATTCCTCATTCCGAACATAGCGCCCGCGGCAAAGCCGCGGGCGCTATGCGAGTGAATCTTCCTTTTTTCCCAATCATATGAACTGTGCCGCGCGGCACAGATTTTGGTGATTTTTTGCTACATGGGGTGGATTTATTCCGCTTCGCGCTTCCAGAAGTACGAGGAATAAGTCGCATTAAGGTACTGCGCGGCCGTGCCGGTATCTCGCAAATTTTCACTCAAAATTACCGTCCCGCTCGGATCGGAAGGATCCTGCTCAACAGACCACCCGTCCGGCTGTTTGAATTCCACGTTTGTAAGTTGCGTGCAACCTTGAAACGCCCCCCACTCGATCGAAGTCACGCCGCTCCCAATCGTCACGCTTTCAAGCCCGGTGCAATCGAGGAAAGCCTCATGCATGATCGTGGTCACACTGTCGGGAATGACAATGCTCTTCAGTCCGCTACAGCCCCAGAATGCCTCTTCCCCGATCGAAACCAAACCTTCGGGAAGTACGACGTTGGTGAGCGAGGCATCCCATGCAAACGCCCTTCCCGCAATCGTCTTCGTGCCCGGCTTTACGGTAAATTCGGAAAATTCGATGCGCGGATTCGCCGGCGGAACCGCTATGAGATGCTTTCCGATATAGAGCCCGCCGTTGGCATCTCTTTGACTGATAAACCAGGGAATATCGCTGACAATATCCTGTCCGATCCGCTCCACACTGTCCGGGATGTCCAGATCCCGCAACGCGGTACAGCCTCTGAACGCATACATATCGATCCCGCGTAAGGTATCCGGAAGATCTACGCCCGTGAGCCGCGTGCAACCCTCAAAGGCGCTACCCGGAATCTCCGTCACGCCTTCGGGCACTGCAATGGAGCCCGCAATATTCCTCGGAACGTAGAGGATCTCCGTCTTTGCTTTGTTGTAGAGGACTCCGTCTTGTAAAGCATAGTACTCGTTCTCCGCGGGAACTTCGATGCTCTTGATATCGGCGCCCGTCGAAAACGGTCTATCATTAAAATGAGTATTCTTCCCCAATGTAACCCGTGTAAGACCTGAACAGCGTGTGAAGGCATCCCATTGTATCTCTTGAACGGCATCCGAAAACACGATAGAAGTAATAAAGTTGCAATGGGAAAATGCCGAGTTCATAATGTTATAATCGCCGCCGCCCGGCGCCTCTGAAGGAAGAACGAGGTTCTCGCTATTCCCGTAATATGCCAACAATTCTGTCCCATTCTCCCCATTATAAAACAGGAAATCGCCCTCCAACACCTGACGGGACTCCGCATCATACCTATAGATCGATACATTTCCTTCCCCGATATAATCGCCGTATGCTTCCTCAAAGGCTCCCCTCCCGATTTCGGCATTCGAGGAGATCCAGATCTCGCGCACCGAGCAGGGGAAGACATCGGAGCCGATTTCGGCAACACTTCCCCCGATCGTTACACTGTTGAGCCGGTCGCACGAAGAAAATGCATGATTCCCGATCGAAATCACACCGTTCGGGATTGTAATGCTGGTGAACCCATAGAATCTGCCGACATCGAGATCTCCGTAAGTAGGCGTTTCCGCATACCGGACGGCCGAGTAACCGCCGAACGCATAGTCCGCCACCGCATACCGTTTCCCCGAAGGAGAAGCGGCGGGAAGTTCAAGTTCGGTCTCATTTCCGTAATAATCGATCAGCAGGCTCTCGTTCCCATCCTCATAGAACACAAACCCGTCCCCATCCTCGGTCTGCTTCCATGCCGCATTTCCCTCGTAGACCACTTTCGCATATCGGGCAATTTCGCCGTGATCGGAAGAACCCGCTACAATGGGCAATGCGGAATGATCGTCGATCTCCAGCAATTTGTGGCAGCCCTCGAATGCGTTGTTTCCGATTTGGGTCACACCGCTGCCGAGGGTAAGTTTCGTGAGCGAGGCGCAGTCGGAGAATGCATAAATTTCGATTTCGTGTACGGAATCGGGTATGATAACTTCTCTCAAGTTCTCCAGCAGGGAAAAGGCGTATACCTCCAGTTTTTCAATGCAGTTCGGAAGGATGATGTTCGTAATGCCGACCGAATTGGAGAATGCGTATTGACCGATCTTTTGAACGCTATCCGGGATGCGGACTTCACCGCGAATACCGGCACAGCCGCTAAACGCACTGTATCCGATCTCTGTAACGCCGTCGGCAATGGTGAGACCCGTTAAATTCAAACAATCTCTGAAGGCGGCTTTCCCGATCGTTTTCACGCCGGAGGGGATCGCCAGGTCGCCCGTAAGCCGGATGCATAACTCAAACGCACCTTCGCCGATCTCGGAGAGTCCCTCCGGGAGGTCGAGATCGCCCTCCAACCGAAAGCAACGCTCGAATGCAGATTCCCCGATATACGTCACGCCCCGCGGTATCGCCAACTGCATTTTGAGATTGTTACAGCCGCTGAACACGTAATCCTCGATCCGCGTCAAGCCGGTGGGAATATGGATCGTTTCAAGCAGTGCACAATTTTGGAATGCATAGCGCCCGATCGATGTCACGTTCTCGGAGACGGATATGCTCTTCAAAATACTGCAATACGCAAAAGCAGATTCACCGATCGACGCAACTCCGTTGGGCAACCCGATCTCCGTAAGCGAGGTACAGTACGAAAAAGCAGCCCTACCGATCGAAGTTACTCCATCCGGGAGCGTGACGCGCGTAAGATAGCGGCAATTCTCAAATGCGCCGTCGCATATCTCGGTAACACTGTCCGGAACGGTCATCTCTCCGCTATACGTCGTAGGCACCCATTCAATACGGGTCATATCGCGGTTGTACAGAATGCCGCCTACCGACTTGTAGGATGTGCACGCTTTGTCAACTTCGATCTGTTCCAGATTGAGCACGGAATGAAGCCGGTTGATCTGCATCATGCTTGCAGGAAACTTGATCCGTTTCAAATTCGTCAAGTTTGTGCTATCCGTGAGGTAAAAATCTGTAACAGGGATCCCAAAGTACGTTTCCGGTATTTCGATCTCCTCATCACGGCATTCCGGAGAAATATCCACGACGGTATAATAATAACCTTCGTCTTCGTATTTTACGTGAAGAGCGGGAATATATTCGATCCCATCCGTCAAACCGCACCGGCTGCATTCCCGATGTGCATTCCAGCCGCATTCCGCACAGGTCGGACTTTTTGCCGCAATCTGCACAAAATCGTGCCCGAGGGCGGAATCTTGCTCGGTTCGCGTAAATCTGGATTCACAGCGCTCGCACTTCGCAGTCTCGGTCCCGTCCGCCAAACACGTCGCGTCGCCGTTGGAAGTAAAATGTAAATATTCATGCCCGAGGCGGGTGCCGAATTTTGTGCGCGTATTTTCTTCCTCGCAACCGGTGCATTTCGCCGTCTCCGTACCGTCCTCCGTACACGTCGCGTCGTTGTTATAGACGTAGTCCGTAAACGTGTGCATATGTATTGGCGTTTCCGGAGTCTCCCCGCACGCCGCAAGACCGAAGCACAGGCATAATGCCGCCACGATCGAAAACAAAACCGTCAAAAATTTGCGTTTCATACTTGCTCCTTGGAAACCTTTTTCTTATCTTCTATTATAAGTTCTACCCCCCCCCGTTTGTCAAGTTGACAACATCGATTTTGCAAAATTTTTAACTTTTTTCAAAAAATATGGCATACATCCCCGAAAAGGAAAAAATTTTGTGTTACCATTACATTGAAGAGAGAAAAAAGCGAGCAGCAAGGCGCGGCTCGGTGAAAAAAAGCTCCCCGCTGCGCCAAGCGCGGCAGCCGCGAGGGCGGCGGCAGCGCGCGGCGCAGCGGGGAGCTTTCAAGCGGAAAATTTTATTTTATGTCCCACGATTTTTCGCCATTTTCCGCCCGTTCAAGTTCCTCAAAATGCTGTTTCTTCCGCTTCGCGCTCTTTGATCTCCACGTTGTACTTTTTGCTGTCGCGCGGCGTGGCGGCGCGGACGAGGGTGCGCAGAGCCTTTGCGATCTTCCCCTGCTTGCCGATGACCTTTCCCATATCCGAATCGGAAAGCAGCACGGTGACGTTGATGCTATCCTCCGTCTCCTCTACCTTATATTCGACGTGCTCCTTGTCCTCGGCAAACTGACTGACGATGTACTTGATGAGTTCCAGCATAATTTCCTCCTAAATTTGGGTGCATAAGGCATCCGATCCTTCAAGCGCCCTTCGATCGTTATTTGAATGCGGGCGCTTTCAGGATAATTTTTCGTCAAGCGAAAAATTACTTCTTCGATTTCTTGCCCTTGGTCTTGGCGGGGGAGAGTTTTTCGCTCTTTTCGATGACGCCCGCATTGACGAGGAGATTTTTCACCGTCTCGGTGGGCTGAACGCCCTTTGCGAGCCATTCCTTCGCCTTATCCGCGTCCACCGTGAGCGTCACGGGCGTGGACTTGGGATCGTAAAACCCGATCTTTTCGATGTACTCGCCGGTCGCCGCCTTGCGCGCGTCCACAACGACGATGCGGTAGACGGGGGACTTCTTGTCGCCCATTCTCACAAGCCTCATTTTTACCATGGTTGTATCCTCCAAAAAATTGTTTTTTATTTCAGAAAGGCAGCCTCTTTTTGCCGCTCTTCATCTGTTTCATGAGAAGTTTTGTCTGCTCGTACTGCTTCAACAGTTGGTTGATCTCCTGCACCGTCGTGCCCGAGCCGAGCGCGATGCGGCGCTTTCTGGAAGAGCCGATGATCTGCGGGTTGTCCCTCTCCTTGGGCGTCATGGAGAGGATGATGGCGCGCATCCGCTCGATGCGCTTTTCATCGATGTCGCCCTCTTTCAGCCGCATTTTGCCCGCGCCGGGGAGCATGCCCACAAGCGCGTTTGCCCCGCCCATCTTTTTGAGCGTCTCGAACTGCGTCAGGTAGTCGGTGAGGGTGAAGGAATTTTCGCGCATCTTGCGCTCCATCTCCTTCATCTCTTTTTCGGAGACGGCCTCCTGCGCCTTCTCGATAAGCGATAAAACGTCCCCCATTCCCAAAATTCTCGACGCCATGCGGTCGGGGTAGAAGGGTTCGAGGTCGGTGATCTTCTCGCCCACGCCGATGAACTTGATGGGCTTCCCCGTGACCGCCTTGATGGAGAGGCACGCGCCGCCGCGGGTATCGCCGTCGAGTTTGGTGAGGATGACGCCCGTCACATTGAGGCGGGAATTGAAGGTTTCGGCGACGTTCACGGCGTCCTGCCCCGTCATGGAGTCCACGGTGAGCAAAATTTCGTGCACGTCCACCTCTTTTTTGATGTTTTCAAGCTCCTCCATGAGCTTTTCATCGATGTGAAGCCGTCCCGCGGTATCGATGACGACGGTATCGAAGCCCATCTTGCGGGCGTAGTCGACGGCCTGCCGCGCCGTCTTGACGGGGTTCTGCGTGCCCTTTTCAAAGACCTCCGCGCCCGCCTTCGCTCCCACCACTTTGAGCTGGTCGATGGCGGCGGGGCGATAGATATCGCACGCGACGAGGAGCGGCCGCTTGCCCTGCTTTTTGAGCTGCACGGCGAGCTTGGCGCACATCGTGGTCTTGCCCGCGCCCTGAAGCCCGCACATCATGATGACGGTCGGCGGCTTGGAGGCGACTTCGAGTTTGGCGTTGGAGGGCCCCATCAGCGCGATGAGCTCGTCGTTGACGATCTTGATGACCTGCTGGGCGGGGTTGAGGCTTTCGAGCACCTGCTGCCCCACCGCCTTTTCCGAAACCTGTGCGATAAATTCCTTGGCGACCTTGATGTTGACGTCGGCCTCCAAGAGGGCGATGCGCACCTCGCGCATGGCTTGGCGGATCTCAAGCTCGGTGAGCCTGCCGCGCTTGGTGAGTTTGGAGAATATGTGGTTGAGGCGCTCGGAAAGCGATGCAAACAGAGCCATTTATTCCTCCTCGTCGAGGTCGATTTCTTCGCCCATTGTCACTTTTTCGATGATTTTATCCATCTCCCCCGCAAACTCGGGGTGCGCCGCCTTGAACGCTTCGATGGCGCGCGTGACGTCCGTTTTCATAAAGGAGACGGCGCGCGAATACGCCCGATTTTGCGCGTTGAAGTGCAGTTTTTCCTCGTAGGCGTCGAGGAGTTCTCTGCTCGTTTTGAGCGCATCGGAGACGGCCTGCTTGGTAATATTCTTCTCCTCCGCGATCTCCGAAAGGGAGAGGTCGTAGAGATAGTACTTTTCGCAAATCTCGCGCTGGGTCTCGGTGAGGAGCGCGCCGTAGGCGTCCCAAAGTTGAAGATAGGTTAGATCCTTCATCCCGCGCTCCTTTTGTTGCCATTATACCAAAGAAAAAATCGACCGTCAAGCATTTTTCCTTGACAGGCGAAAATTTTTTCGGAACTTACGATATCTTGAGGGAGAGGGTTGCGGTCTGGCCGTTGTAGAATGCCATTTCGAGTCCCTTTTCCGTTTGCCGCAACGATCTCAAAACAAAATAATCGGTCAGAAGCGGAGCGAGTTCCTCCAAAACTTGCTCCGCTTCAATTTTGCCTTCGCGGGTCGCGGCGGAGATGGCCGCTTCTTCCCATGCCCTTTTCGTTTCCCTGTTTTTCATGTTTGTACCTCGCATTTTTATTCACAAACGTGCGCACCCTTTGTGTAACTTCATTATATCATCTTTCCGTCGAACAATCAAGTGCTCGATTGACAAACCGATGATAATAATTTGTAGAAAAAGGTCTATTTTATGGTTATTTTGTCGAAATTTGCCGAACGGCTCCGTGAATGCCTCGGCGAGGAGAATTCCGCCCGTCTCGCAAAACAGCTGAACGTGGCGCGCTCCACCATGTTTGAATGGTTGCGCGGCTCCTTTTTGCCCTCTACCCGCTCCCTTGTTTTGCTTGCCGAACACTTTTCCTGTTCCGCCGATTACCTGCTCGGCCTCACCGAATTGCCCGCGGAATACGAGTTGCAACCCGTTCTCCCCTTTGGCCAACGCCTGCGCGAAGTGCTCGGCCTTTTTTCCGTTACGCAATACCGCCTGGAAAAGGAGACGGAAATTTCAAGCTCCGTGGTTTACAGTTGGCTGACGGGACAGGCTGAACCGACTGTGGAAAGCCTTGTGCGGCTTGCCGAATATTTGGGGTGTTCCGTCGATTTTCTGCTCGGACGGGAACGATAAAAAACAGGAAAAGCCGCCCCCATTTTGCGCTTTGCAAAATGGGGGCGGCTTTTTTATGGGAATAAAGCTTATAAAAGGAAAGCGGAGCGATTGAGGAGAAGATACGCTCCGCCCCTGCGGGGCGTCGGTATGAGGGAGAGGCGCCTGCGGGGCGCCGGTATGAGGAACGGACGCCGTATTGCGACGCTTATACGCGGGAGCAAGCGAACTCGCAAAATCGGAGCGAATAAAAATCCCCCGCCAAACATTTTCCTTGACGGGGATTAATTTCTTTTGGGATTTTCCGTTCGTTCGAGAAGATAATCGATGGAGACGTTGAAATAGTCGGCGATGGCGATGAGCGTCTTATAGTCCGCCTCGCGCGCACCCGACTCGTACCGCGAAACGCTGTTTTGGTTCATATTGAGGTCCATCGCCAATTTTAACTGCGAAATCCCCCTCTTTTTTCGCAATTCTTTCAATCTCATAAAATTTCTCTTGACATAAGTATACCAATTCGGTATAATAAAAATATCCCGATACGGGATATACAGGAGGAAAATATGAAGCACAAATGGAAAATCTGCGCCGTTCTGCTCACGGCGGCGACGGTACTTTCTGCGGCGGGTTGCAACACCTTGTTCGGCGGCGCATTCAATAACCCCGAAATTTCGTTGGAACTCGCAGACGGCTGGCACGAGAACAGGATCGCATGGGAAGGGACATTGGATCTCGAAAAAGATTCCATCCCCCTAAAAAAGGGCTATGACTTTCTCGGCTGGTACGATGCGGAGACGGGTGGCATACAGTACATAAACAAAGACGGCAAATGCATGACCACTTTCACAAAGAATATGCGGCTCTATACGCAATATAAGGCGCACGAATACACGATTACATACAGCGCGCCCGCAGGAGTCCAAGGGCTTCCGAGTGAAAAAGTAAAGATCAACTATGACGATGAACTGCCCACCTTCCCCGCAGTGACGCTCGCACATCACACGCTCAACGGCTGGTATACTGCGGAGACGGGCGGAAGGCAGGTTACAAACGGCGAAACAGTAATCGAAAAGATGAAAACGCTTTCATTTGACGGTTACAATTTAGACGATGTATCGCGCGCACTCACTTTCTATGCGCGGTTCGACATTGAACAATTCAACGTTACGCTCAAATTCGGCGGAAGTTATGTTGATGAAACAATCGTTGTGGATTACGGCACTCCTTTGGAGAACATTCTATATGAGACGAGAAACAGCGATGGCTACGGGGTAACTGCTTGGTCGGAAACAAACGGAGGCGCGGCTTATAGCGGCATTATCGACCGCGACATCACCTTATATGCAAGCGGGGAATGGGCGCCCGTCATCGAACTTGATTACAACGGAGGTGACTATGACGGCGCACTCATCGTGGCACAGGCAGGAGCTGACATCAATCTTCCCACGCCCAAAAAATCATGCAGCAAATTTATGGGCTGGAAGGACGAATACGGCACATCTTTTACCCAATCGACTATGCCGCAAAGCGGCGCAAAACTCCAAGCGTCATGGCAAGGCGTACTCGAATTCGACTCCAACGGCGGGACAAAAGTCAATAATATCTCCGAACCCGCAAATACAATCATAGAATTGCCCAAACCCACGCGCGACGGCTATATGTTCGCCGGTTGGTTCGAAGGCGATGGTAGTAAATACATGGAAACGACCATGCCGCGCGAGGGCAAAAAACTTAAAGCGGGCTGGGCGGATGAAAAACGGACAACAATCACTTGGGGCGATGATGACGAATCCTATACCGCAGGAAATGGTGAGAAACGCGCCCAATGTTTTTTCTTTGATACGTCTACGTTTGATAATCCCATTGACATGACGGGAACTTGGGAAGTCACTTTGAACATTTCTTTTGAATGCTGCCATTACTCTGGTTCAAATATCGTCACCGACGGATATGGTAATTTGATCTTTGGCATCTACTCACAGGCAACTCTAAACGATACCTATGCGCTTCTCCCGCCTCAAACCTACCCCCATGAAAAAATCCAAGGTTGGAGAAAGTACTCCTTCACGGGTACCTTCGACATGGTAAACGGCACAGTCTATTTTGCATTCCAATCAGACGATAAGGTTGACTCGGTAAAAATCAGAAATTTTCAAGTTGAACTTATCTATCCAGACCTCACCACGCTGGAAGTTTAAGAATGCCCTTCATATAATACAGCCCCCGTGTTTTACGCGGGGGCTGTATTTACTTCAAACGAATTTTTAGATGAAGCCTTCTACAAACTGCTCTGCATCAAACAACTCTATGTCGTCGATTTTCTCGCCGACGCCGGCAAAGACGACGGGCACATGGAGTTCGCCGCACAGCGAAAATACAAAGCCGCCCTTGGCCGTGCCGTCGAGTTTCGTCAGCACGATGCCGTCCAAATCGACCGCCTCCTTGAACACGCGCGCCTGCGAATAGGCGTTCTGCCCCGTGGTGGCGTCGAGCACCAAAAATTTGTAGAAATTCGCCTCGGGGAACTCCCGCTCCACCACGCGATCCATCTTTTTTAATTCGTTCATGAGGTTTTCCTTGACGTGAAGCCGCCCCGCGGTATCGATGAGGAGCACATCCGTGCCCCGTGCCTTGGCGGAGGAGACGGCGTCAAAGACGACGGCGGAGGGATCGCTCCCTTCCTCGTGCTTGACGATGCGCACCTTAGCGCGTTCCGCCCAGACGGCGACCTGATCGATGGCGGCGGCGCGGAAGGTATCGGCGGCCGCGATGGTGACGCTCTTTTTCTGCCCCACGAACCAATTTGCGATCTTGCCGATGGTCGTCGTCTTGCCCACGCCGTTGACGCCCACGAACATCATGACGCAGGGGTATTTTATTTCGGGCACGGGGGCTTCGTCGAGGATGCCCTCGAGGATATCCTTCAAAAGGTCGGTGACGAACTTTTCATCCTTAATTTTGTTGCCGATGGCCTCTTCCTTGACCTCTTCGACGACCTCCTCGGCGGTCGCAACGCCGACGTCGGCGGAGATGAGGATCTCTTCGAGTTCGTCGTAGAAGTCGTTTCCGAGTTTGTTTTTGAGGAAGAGGCGGCGCATTTTTTGCGCCACGCCGTCCTTGGTCTTTTTGAGTGCGTCTCTGATTTTTCCGAAAAAACTCATAGCGTTTTCCTGTTTTGGTTTTGGGGAATGAGGGCGTACCCCCTCCCCATATCGCCCGCACATATTATGTCGTCGAAGGGCGACACGAGCCCGCAAGGGCGAAGTCCCCCTCCCCCTTACGCAGGGGGAGGGCAAGTAACAAGCCCATCCCCCGCCCCTCAGGGGAGGGGGACACAGGGGGAGGGGTGCTACCGCGCCGCCGAACTACTGTACGGCGGCGCTTGGTGCGAGGCGGGTCTCCCGCCGCTGCACGACACAATTTGCCACACCACCGTAGGCTTAATGTCGGGGAGAGCGATATCGAGCCGCAACTCAATATCCCATACAAGTTACATTCCTCGTTCAATTTATTTTTGAGCATACGCCCCGAAGGGGCGGAGACGAAAAAAGAAATTGAACGAAATTTTTACATCACTGTGTCTCCGCCCAATCGGCTCTCGACCTCGGAGAGTTTGACGGAGACAATTTTACTTACGCCCTTTTCCTCCATCGTCACGCCGAAGAGGGTATCGGCCTCCTGCATGGTGGGTTTTCTGTGCGTGATGACGATGAACTGCGTATCCTTGGAAAACTTTTTCAGATATTTGGCGAAGCGGTCGACGTTGGCCTCGTCGAGCGCCGCCTCTATCTCATCGAGGATACAGAAGGGCATGGGGCGGGACTTCAGAATGGCGAACAGAATGGCGATGGCGGTAAACGCCCGCTCGCCGCCCGAGAGCAGCGAAATTTTGGTGAGTTTCTTCCCGGGCGGGCACGCCACGATCTCGATACCCGCCTCGAGGGGGTCTTCGCAGTCGGTGTAGTCGAGTTGCATCTCCGCCCTGCCGCCGCCGAAGAGTTCCTTGAAGATCTGCGTAAAGTTCTTGTTGATCTCGTTGAAGCCCGCGTCGAACTGCTTTTGCATTTCGTCGCGCAGTTGGTTGAGAACGCCCGTCAGATCGACGATGCCCTTGTCGAGGTCGTCCTTCTGCGTCTGCATCTCGGTGTAGCGGTTGAAGAGTTCCTCGTAGTCCGCCTCCGCGTTGAAGTTGACAGGCCCGAGCGCTGCGATCTTATGCCGCAGGCTGTTGATGTTGGTATTGGCCTGCCCGATGTCGTAATCGGGGTCGCGCATCTCCTTCGCGCTCTCGTATGTAAGCCCGTACGCCTCCTCGATGCGCTGTTTCATGTTTTCGAGGCTGACTTCCGCCTTGGAAATTTCCAATTCGCAGGCGTGTTTTTCCTCGGAGAGGGTCATTTGGCGGGTCAAAAGGCCGCGCTTTTCCTCGGCGAATTTCAGTTGCCCGTCGTATGCCTCCCGCTTTTCGGTCTCCTCGGCGGCGAGCCGTTCGCGCAGAGCCGATACGGTGCGCTGTTCCTCCTCGGTGAGGGCGACGCGCTCCTCTTCGCGCTTCAACTGTTCGATGACGCCCTCCTTGCGGGCGATGTCGCCGCGCGTCTCCTCCACCTTTCTGACGAGCAGTTCCTTCTCCTCTTTGAGCCGCTTCACGCTCTCCTCTTCGGCGGCGCGGGCGCTCTCGAGCGAAGCCCCCTCCACCTGCAAGGCGTGCAGCTTTTCGGCGAGGGAATCGCGTGCGGCGCGGAGTTCGCCCCCCTCCTGCGCGCGTGCAGAGGCCTCCTTCGCCGCCTCCGAGCGGATGCGGGTGAGAAGGTTCTCGTTCTCGGCGGAAAGTTGCACCTCGCTTTGGAGGCTATCCACCGTCTCGGTGAGTTGTTTGAGGAGCGCCCCGTATTCGCGCTCGTCGCGCTCAGCCTCGTCGAGGAAGGAGCGGATGGCGAGTTCGCGCTGGGAGAGCGCGGCAAAGTGCGCCGTCTCCTCCTGCACCTTGACGCGGAATTCCTCCTGCTCCCGCCGCGCCTCGTCGAGCGACCGGCCGCACTCATCCAAGGCGGCGCGCAGTTTTTCGGCGGTCGCCGTCTTTTTGGCGATCATCTCCTCGCACTCCTTGATCTGCCGCTCGCCCGCGAGCAAATTCCCGCTCTCGCGCCGCCGCGAGCCGCCCGTCATCGCGCCCGAAGTTGCAATGGTGTCGCCGTCGAGGGTGACGATCTTGAAGGCGCGCGGGTATTTTTTGGCGATGTTCGTCGCGCTCAGAATGGTATCGCAGATGAGGGTGTTCCCGAGCAGGTTGCGGATGATATTATCGTAGTAGGGGTCGAATTTTACAAGTTCTTCGGCAAGTCCCAGCGCGCCGCTCTCGCGGAGGGCGAGGCCGATCTCACGCGTGTTCCCGTGCGGGCGCATGGCCTCCACGGGCAGGAAGGTGACGACGCCGCCGTTTGTCTTTTTGAGGTATTCGATGAGGTAGCGCGCGTCGTCCGCGGTGGCGGTGACAAGGTTCTGCATCGCCGCGCCGAACGCCGTCTCGATGGCGACTTCGTACTTTTTATCGGTGGAGACGATGTCCGCGATCGCGCCCTTGATGCGGCGGCCGATCTCGGCGTTCTCCTTAGCGGTGAGTTGCAGGCGGCGCACCGAATCGCGGTAGCCGTCGAAGCGGTTTTTGAGGCCGCGGTACATCTCTAAATTGTTGTTGAGGTTGGCGATGGAGGTCGTGCAGTCCACCACCTCCTGCGAGATGGCGCGCTCGGATTCCATGAGTTCGGAGACCGCCTCCGCGAGGCGCTCCTCCTCCCCCTCCTTTTCGTCGAGGAAGGTCTCGCACGCGCGCTTTTCTTCGAGGCAGACGGCAAGTTGCGCGCCGTACTCCTCTTTGCGGGAAGTTGCCTTCTGAATGGCCGCCTTCACCTCCTCCGCCCTGTCCTGCGCGGCGTCGCGCTTGGCGGAAAGGCTGCCCACATTGGCGCGCACATCGGCGAGGTTTTCGACCGAGGTAAGTTCGCTCGCGCGCTTCTCATCGGCGAGTTTTTCGTGGGCGGAGACGCGCGCCTCCGCCTCGGCAAGCGCACGGGTGAGCCGCGCGCTCTCGCGGGCGATCTCCCTCGCCCGCTCCTCGTTCTTTGCGCCCCGTCCCGCGCTCTCCGCGACGAGGGAGTCGATCTCCTTCATCCTGCGCAGAGAATATTCCACGTCGTCGGAGGCGGAGGAGAGTTCGCGGCGGAAGGCCTGGATGCGCTCGCCGAGCACCTTGGCTTCCCCCGTCTTGTGCTCCATGCCCACCTCGAAGAGGCGCAGTTTTTCGTTGAGGGAACGAAGCTGGGCGTCGGCGCGCTCGATGCGCTCGCGGGAGAGGCGATCCCCCTCGTCCACTTCGGCAAGCCGCGCCTCCACCTGCGCGAGGCGGGCGTCCGCCTGCGCGATGCGCGCGCGCTGTTTTTCCGTCTCGTACGAGAAATTTTCGTAGCGAAGGAGATAGGAGTTGACCTCCTCATATTTGAGGCTTTCGGAAAATTCGCGGTATTTTTTGGCGGTCTCCGCCTGCCGTTCGAGGGGTTTCAACTGCTTTTCCGCCTCGTCCATGCGCTGGATGAACACGGTGAGGTTGTCCCGCGCGTTTTCGAGTTTGCGCTCGATCTCCCCCTTCTGCACCTTGAACTTCATCACGCCCGTCGCCTCTTCGAAGATGGCGCGCCTGTCCTCGGGCTTGGCGTTCATGATCTGCTCCACCCTGCCCTGTCCGATGATGGAGTACCCCTCCTTGCCGATGCCCACGCCGTGCAGGAGGGCGACGATATCTTTGAGGCGGCAGGGCTGCATATTGAGGAGGTATTCGCTCTCGCCCGAGCGGTAGAGGCGGCGGGTCATGGCGACCTCTTCATACTCGATGTCGAAGAGTTTTTGCGAATTGTCAAAGACGAGCGTCACTTCGCAATAGGAGAGCTGGCGGCGCGCCTCCGTGCCGCCGAAGATGACGTCCTGCATATTGGAGCCGCGCAAGGTCTTTGCCGACTGTTCGCCGAGCACCCAGCGCACGGCGTCGGCAACATTGGATTTGCCGCACCCGTTCGGGCCGACGATACAGGTGACGCCGTCGTCGAATTTGATGGAGGTCTTGTCGGCAAACGACTTGAACCCCGTTAAGATGACTTCCTTAAAATTCATGATTGCTCCGTGAAAAGTTCCAATAGGCGCTTTGCGGCCGCCGTTTCCGCCGCCTTCTTGCTTGCGCCCTCCCCCGTGGCGCGCCCGCCGAGCGCAACCACCTCGCACGCAAATCCCTCGGGCGTCTCCCGCGTCACATAGTGCGGCGGCTCCTGTACGCGCTCCTGCACATACTCTTGCAGGCGCGATTTATAGTTTTCGGTGTCGATCTCCGCGATGTATTTATCCAAAAATTTGCGCACGGCGTCCATGCCGCCGTCGAGGTACAGCCCCGCGACGCACGCCTCGAAGAGGTTGGAGGCCGTCTTTCCGCCCACGTTGCTGCCGCCGCCCGAATAGCGCAAAAAGCGCATCAGCCCCGCCTTTTTTTCGGCGCGCTCCAAAGCGCTCTGCGAAACGTACCCCTTCCTGCGCTCGGTGAGTTTTCCCTCGTCCTCGCCGCGGCTTGCAAACAGTTTCTCGGTCACGGCAAGTTCCAATACGGCGTCGCCCAAAAATTCCAGCCGCTCGTTGTGCTCGCCGCCGAAGGCGTTGGCGTACGATTTATGCGTAAAGCAGGTGAGGAGCAGCCCCCTGTCGCGGAAGGGGTGCATGAGCGCCTCCTCCGCAAGCGAGTAGGTCTCCTCCGTCCAATTTTCGCCGTTATTCACCTTCGCTCCCCGAAACGCCCGCCGCCGCAAACGCCTCCTCTATCTTTTGGATGAGGTTTCCGCGGTACGCGTCCACCGCCTGCACGACGGAGGGGGTAATGGATCTGGCCTTGGAAGCGCCGTGGCTCTTGACGACGATGCTTTTGAGCCCCAAAAACAGCGTGCCGCCGATGCGCGCATAGTCGAGAACGGACTTCAATTTATTGATCTTCCCGCGCACGAAGAGGTAGGAAATTTTGCTGAAAAGCGATTTTTTGAACTCTTGATTGAGTAGGGCGGAGACGGCCTTTCCGCACCCCTCGGCGGACTTTAAGGCGATGTTGCCCGAGAATCCGTCGGAGACGACGACGTCCACATCGCCGTACATGAGGTCGCGCCCCTCCACGTTGCCCACAAAGCGGACGCCCTTCATCTCTTTGAGCAGGGCGTGCGCCTCCTGGTGCAGGGGGTCGCCCTTGTGCTCCTCCGTGCCGTTGGAGAGCAGCCCCACGCGCGGCTCTTCCACGCCCAAAATGCGCGCATAAGCGGAGGCCATCAGCCCGAACTGCGCAAGGTAGGCGGGCTTGCACTCGGCGTTCGCGCCGCAGTCGCAAAGGAGGGTCTGCCCCACGCGGACGTTGGGCACGCCCGGGCAGAGCGCGGGGCGCATCACGCCCTTGATCCTGCCCAAATACATCACGCCGCCCGCAAAGAGCGCGCCCGTAGGGCCTGCCGAAACAAAGCCGCCCACGTTCTCGTCCTCTTTGAGCATTTTCAGCCCGACAACGAGGGAACTGTCCCGCTTGCGGCGCACCGCGCTCGTGGGGATATCGTCGTTCGTCACGACCTCGGTGCAGTGCCTCACGTCCACGCGCGAGGCGTCGTATTTATATTTTGCAAGCTCCGCCTTGACGAGGTTTTCGTCCCCCGTAAAGACGAGCATGAAATCTTCTCTCTCGTCGAGCGCCGCAAGCGCGCCCTTCACGATCTCCACAGGGGCGTTGTCGCCGCCCATTGCGTCCACAGCGATCTTCAGCATGGTTTCGCCTCCAAAAACGGTTGAAATTCATTATACCATTTTTTTCGCGAAAACACAATCCTTTGACGGCTTCTTGTGAAAAAAACTGTCCCCTCCGTCCCATTTTTTGCCCTATCGTCTCTCCGCGTCATTCCGCCCCCCTCATACCGAGGTTGCCGCGCCGCCCGCAGCGCCCCTGCGGGGCGCTGCGGGCGGCGCGGCAACCGAGTGTATCTTGCCCACCCCTCCGAGGGGTGGGTGTCACCGCAGGTGACGGAAGGGGTGTCCTCCACAAAAAACCGCGTATAAACCGCGGGCGGGCTGTCCAAAATCGTAGGGCGCGGGCAAACCTTTTTGCCGTTACATATACTGATAGCGGAAGGATTTGCTCACGGAAGAGGAAACAACATGGTCGTCAAGCGCGGAGAACTGTATTATGCCGATCTATCCCCCGTGGTGGGGAGCGAACAGGGCGGGGTGCGCCCGGTACTTGTCGTGCAGAACGATACGGGCAACAAGTATTCGCCCACGGTGATCGCGGCCGCCGTCACGAGCAAGATCCACAAGGCGAGGCTGCCGACGCACATCGAACTCCCCTCGGCGTTCGGGCTGGCGAAGGACAGCGTCATTTTATTGGAGCAGATCCGCACCATTGATAAGCGGAGGCTGATGTCGCGCATCGGGGAACTTCCCGCGTCGACGATGTCGCGTGTCAACCGCGCGATCCTCATCTCCCTCGGCTTCGGCGACGCCTGATCCCGCCCCTCTCCCCTCCTCATACCGAACGCGCCGCCCTCGCCCCGTTCCCCCCTCATACCGAGGTTGCCGCGCCGCCCGCAGCGCCCCTGCGGGGCGCTGCGGGCGGCGCGGCAACCGAGTGTATCTTTACAAAAAGAGGCCTCCCGCGGAGAGCCTCTTTTCACTATTTTTTGGGCGAAGCACATCGTTCGCACAATTTTCCATGCCAACCGCAATTCCGCGGGGGCTTTTACCACGGCAGCTCATCGGGGAACGTCACTTTTT
Source organism: uncultured Clostridia bacterium (assembly GCA_947625095.1). Classification (GTDB taxonomy): domain Bacteria; phylum Bacillota; class Clostridia; order Christensenellales; family Borkfalkiaceae; genus Gallimonas. The sequence continues at coordinate 68,212 of CANQMX010000002.1, forward strand.
GCCCACCGTAAGTAATCGTGAGTCCTTGTTTTAATACCATTTCCCCATAATCCTCTTCAATCCATGCAGAGACGAGCTTTCCGTCCTTGAATTTGAACGTATAGGTTGTTTCGCCCTCAGTGCCAAATGCACCATCGTGCGTCAATTGCTCCTTGTCGGCATAGTGCGCCAATAGATCCTTGTCTGTGATGACATAGCCCTTCTTCTCCTCGTCGTATTTCGCAAACTCGAGAATGGACGAGTGCTCTTCGAAATAGGTATCCCCCAGATCTTTCAGAACTCCAAGGTGCGAAAAATTAAAAAAGAATTCGATCGTGGTAAGGTCTCCTATGGAACTCGTATGTAATTCATTAGACCAAACATTCAGAGGGTCTCCCTCCAAGTCAACTCCTTCTCCTTCATGTTCTGTAATTTTACAGACGCTCAATAATTTCCCGCTTTCGTTGTACTTCATGTATTCTTCGAACTTTAGCATCGCTTTTTCGGGAGAGCCGCCGTTGTCGGCATCGGTAACTTCTCCGGCATATTCATAGACGGAATGATATTTCCCCATATCGTATGCGGTAGAACAGTTCCACCTTTCATATCCGCTGCGTTCTCCCGTTGCTGTAACATCCATAAAAACATTTACTTCGAAATTCTTGTCTTGGGCAAGTTTCAAATCATGGTCGAACGCGTCCAAACCCGTGCCCGCAGAGGGATGCCAACACGGAAACCCTTGATACAATTTTGTCGCATCGTCCTCGCCCTCGAAGTCGAAGAGATAGGTGAACGTATCCCGCATCGCCTTATCCCACTGTTCGTCCGTCTCGATCTTATCCGAAACGATCGTTTCGGGGTCGACCGGGTCTGTCTTCGCCGCCCCGAATTTGTCGCAAGCCGCAAGGCCGCAAACCGAAAGCCCCATCGCTCCCGCCAAACACAGTGCAATTGTCTTTTTCATTTGTTTCCTCCCGTTTGATACAGTTACTGTATCATATTTCTTTTCATTATACGCATTCTGTATACTATTGTCAAGGATTTTACGGAAATTTCGATATGGAATTAAAGGAAAGTGTCGGAGAAAAATTACGGGAGCGGCGGCAAGAGTTGCATCTTACGCAGCGGGAAGTCGCGGCGGCGCTCGGCGTGGCGCAGCCCGTGTACCAACGCTTTGAAAGGGGCATTTACGAGTGCAGTTACTCACAACTCGCGCAGCTCTGTAAACTGCTCGATCTTTCCGCAAACTATTTGCTCGGCATTTCCGACTATTAACTCCGCCTCTACGAAAAAAAGACCCCGCATAGGGTCTTTTTTCAAATGCCAAACGTCCTCCATGGGGTACGCCTTAAACATACCGTCCTCCCTCATACCAAACGCGCCGAAGTAGTGTATCTTCCCTTATTTCGCGCCCCGTTCCTCCCTCATACCGAGGTTGCCGCGCCGTCCGCAGCGCCCCGCAAGGGGCGCTGCGGGCGGCAACCGCCCCGCGCGCACTATTGTCTACTAAGCGCGGCACGAGCGCATAGCGCGAAGTAGTGTATCTTCCCCACGCAAAAAGAGACCCCCCGCGGGAGGTCTCTCGTCATTTTTGCAAATTATCGGCGATTTACGAAAGTTTTTCGAGAAGTTTGAAGTCGATCCCCTTCTCGCCGATCTTGATGATCTTCACCTTGACGACGTCGCCGATGTTGAGGACGTCCTCCACCTTCTCCACGCGCCTGTCGGAGAGTTTGGAGATGTGGATCATGCCGTCCTTGCCGGGGGCAAATTCCACGAACGCGCCCATGGTGGAGAGCACGCGGACGACCCGCCCGATGAACATATCGCCCACTTCGGGGTCGTGTACGATGCTCTCGATGATGGCCTTGGCCTTCTCGGCGGCCTGCGCGTCTCCGTAGGAGGCGACGCACACCGTGCCGTCGTCCTCGATGTCGATCTTCGTCCCCGTCTCCGCGATGATGGAGTTGATGACCTTCCCCTGCTTGCCGACGACGTCGCCGATCTTCTCGGGGTCAATGGTGAAGAAGAGGATGCGGGGCGCATACTTGCTAAGTTCGGGCGCGACCTCGGGCACACATTCGAGCATCTTGGAGAGGATGAACTGTCTCCCCTCGTTGGCCTGCTCGATGGCGGTGTGCATGATCTCCTCGGAGATGCCCTTTATCTTGATGTCCATCTGAATGGCGGTGATGCCCTTGGTCGTGCCCGCCACCTTGAAATCCATATCGCCGAGGAAGTCCTCAAGCCCCTGGATATCCGTCATGACGCGGAATTCGCCCGTCTCCTGGTTCTTGATGAGTCCCATCGCAACGCCCGCAACGGGGGCTTTGATGGGCACGCCGGCGTCCATGAGCGCCATCGTAGAGCCGCACACGGAGGCCATGGAGGAAGAGCCGTTGGAGGAGAGAATGTCGTTTACCACGCGGATGGCGTAGGGGAACTCCTCCTTGGAGGGAATGACGGGTTCAAGCGCGCGTTCGGCAAGCGCGCCGTGGCCGATCTCGCGGCGGCCGGGGGAGCGGAGGGCCTTCGCCTCGCCCGTGCAGTAGCCGGGGAAGTTGTATTGGTGCATATACCGCTTTTCCGTCTCGTCGTCGAGGCCTTCGAGTTTCTGCGCCGCGGCGAGCATATCGAGGGTGCAGGTCGTCAGCGTCTGCGTCTGGCCGCGGGTAAAGACGGCCGAGCCGTGCGCGCGGGGCAAAACATGGCGTTCGCACCAGATGGGGCGGATGTCCTTCAACCCCCTTCCGTCGGGGCGGATGCCCTTGTCAAAGATCTTGGCGCGCACCTTCTCCTTGGTGAGGTAGTAGAGGCTGTCCTTGATCTCGCGCGTGTTCTCGGAGTAGATGTCCTTGAAGTGCTCCAAGGTCTCCGCGTCCACCTGATCCTGCCGCGCCTGCCTCTCCTGCCTGTCGAAAGTATCGAGCGCCCAGTCGAGTTTCTCGCCCGCAAATTCGCGGACGGCCTTGTCGATCTCCTCGGGAATGTGGTAGAGTTCAATGGGGAGTTTGGGCTTGCCGACGGCGGGCACGATGACCTCTTCGATGTACTTGCAGATCTTGGAGATCTCGGCCTGTCCGAACATGATGGCGCCCACCATCTCGTCGTTCGTCACCTCCTGCGCGCCCGCCTCGATCATGAGGATGGCGTCCTTGCTGCCCGCAAGGTTGAGGTGAATGGTGCTCTTTTCGCGCTGGGCTGCGTCGGGGTTGATGACGTACTGCCCGTCCACCAAACCGACCACGACCGACCCCGTAGGCCCCGCCCACGGAATATCGGAGATGGAGAGCGCGATGGAAGAGCCGATCATGGCGAGGGGCTCGGGCGCAACGTCGGGTTCGACGGAGAGCGCGGTCGCCACGACGACGACGTCATTGAAGAGTCCCTTGGGGAAGAGCGGGCGCAGGGGTCTGTCGATGAGCCGCGCCGTCAGAATGGCCTTGTCGGAGGCTCTGCCCTCTCTGCGCTTGAAGCCGCCGGGGATCTTGCCGACGGCGAACATTTTTTCCTCGTAGTCCACTTGGAGGGGGAAGAAATCGATCCCGTCGCGGGGGGTCGTCGACATACAGACGTTGACCATGACGGCAGTCTCGCCGCAGCGGACGACGCACGAGCCGTTCGTCTGTTCGGCGTACTTGCCCGTCTCGACGGTAACTTCCCTGCCGCCGACCGTAAATTTGAATTCTTTGTAATTGGGTGTCATAAAAAAATCTCCTTTCTGCTCCTATTCTTTTGCCTGCCGCCCCGTGGCGACAAGCGATATTTCCGATTTTTGTCCACCTTATTCTTGCTTCCCCCTCTTGGGGGAAGTGGCGCACCGTATCATTACGTCATCCCGAGCGTAACGTCATCCCGAGCGTAACGTCATCCCGAGCGTAGTCGAGGGATGACCACATTATAAAAAGGCGATGGTTCGACTACGCTACGCTCCGCTCACCATGACGTAATTGTTTGCCGCGTCAGGTGGGGGTTGTCCTTCTTCCCCCCCCCTGTACTCGCAGGGGTGAAAGGCGCGCTTCCCCTTTCCCGCGCAAAAAAAGGGCGGCAAGAGGCCGTCCTCTTCGAGTTATTTGCGCAGATCCAGCGCTGCAATGACGGCGCGGTAGCGTTCGATGTCCTTGGCTTTCAGGTAGTCCAAAAGGCCGCGGCGTTTGCCGACCATCTTCAAAAGACCGCGTCTCGAGTGGTTATCCTGCTTGTGCACTTTGAGGTGCTCATTGAGGTGGTTGATGCGTTCGGTGAGGAGCGCGATCTGCACTTCGGGCGAGCCGGTGTCACCCTCATGAGAAGCGAACTTTTTGATGATTTCCTGCTTATCCATTTGCGTTTATCCTCCTATGGAAGTAGTCGCGCAGCGCCAAGAGATGCGTGGAGGGCGCAATTCCTCGCGTGCGTCGAGAACAAGGATAGCATATTCGGGATAGTTTGTCAAAGATTTTTGCGCCCCTCCTCGATTTTCGCGCAAAAATATTTTCGCGCCCCTTCTTGCTCCCCCCATACAGCGCGCCGCCGCACTTATTCTTACTTGCCCTCCCCTTGCGCAAGGGGGAGGGGTGGGGGAGGGGGTTTGCCCTTATACCGTCCCGCGCAGTTTAACGCGTCATTCTGACGGGAGCAACTCGACCGAAGGATCCCGAAAACGAAGTCCGCTTCTTCTTATTCCGTCCCGCGCGCCCCCGCTCCTCATTCACTCGCCCCTGCGCCGGCCGCGTTTTGCGCGGTCGGCGCAGGGGCGAGTGAATCTTCCCCGAAGTACGAATTCCGCCCTTCCCCCTACGCAACGCGCCGCCGTGGCATATGAAGCGCGGCGGCGAACATAATAATTTTTTTATTTAGATGACCGCAAACATTATCACAAAAAACAGTGTAAGTCCAACAAGTAGCCCACCGAAAAGGGCAAACGCTTTTATATAACTTTTTTTTGTAGCCGAACTCAATGCCTCCGACAAACAGTTTTCCATTTGTTGCGTACTGTACTTACCGCCGTCGGAAACCGTGTCGGGTCTCTCTAAAATGACCGTCCATTTATAGGAAAACCCTACTCTTCCCCATTCGGAACCTCTCGTCGTGCTCAACACTTTCCACCCGGAAGAAACAATTTTCCCCAAAGCGACATTCAAATCGCTTTGCGAAGCCCTCACTGTAATTACCCGTTGCATTGTGACTTCCCTCCACTTTCCTCTTCATTATAACTAACTATTGGTTAGTTGTCAAGCAATTGCTAACTAATAGTTATAATTTTGTGGGCAAGGAGAAACGCTATGGTAGAGATGATAAAGGAGCGTTTGCGGGAGGAGATCAAGGCGAGCGGGCTGACGACGGTAGAAATTGCGCGGCGCGTGGGAATATCTCCCGAAATGGTCACGCAGTACATGACGACAAAAAAACTGCCCAAACTCGATACCTTTGCGCGGCTGTGCAAGGAACTCGACCTCTCCGCCGACTACATTTTGGGCTTAAAAAACGCATAAAAAAATCTCCGTAACCGCGGAGATTTTTTATTGTTCCCCCTTCATTGCTCCTTCGCCTCACCCCGCTTCTCTTTCCCCGCTCCCCTCATAGCGAGCCCATACGCAACGCGCCGCCGCGGCTCTTTGAGCCGCGGCGGCGCGTCCAAATTCCCCATCCCCTATCCATATTCCCCTCCCTGCCCCGCGCATTATCCAACACTCCTCATGCCGAACCCGTGCCGCGCCCGATGGGCGCGGCTTCGCCGTAGGCAGTGGTGGGGGTCGCCCCCATATTCCCCCCCGCTCAATCCCATATAAAATCCCCTCTCCCTCCTGTCCCCGCTCTATCCTTTATAAAATTCCCTCCCGCCCCTGTCCCCGGTCTATCCTATATAAAATTCCCCTCCCCGCGCGCAAAGCGCGCGGGGAGGGGGACGCAGGGGGCCTTCCTTGTGGCTTTCGGGAAAGGCGACCTATGATTTGTGGAGCCTTTCTCCGCAATGAGGGGTAAAAATTTTTTTTGATTTTTTTCAAAAAATATGGCATACATCCCCGAAAAGGAAAAAATTTTGTGGTACGATTACATTGTGAAGAGAAAAAGTGAGCAAAAATGAGTGCGGCGGTTGAAAAAAAGCCCCCTGCTGCAGCGCGCGCGGCAGCAGCCGCAAGGGCGGCGGCGGCAGCGCGCGGCGCAGCAGGGGGCTTAAAAGGAAAATATTTTATTTTATTGAGCGAAAAGTTTGTCTTTTTCTTCGATTATTTTTTCGATTTTTTGAAGATAGGTCGGGATGTCTTTGGGGCTGCCGTAGCGCTCGATGCGCGCCTCGGCGGCGAATAATTTTTTGGAAATGGCGTTTGCGCCGACCGCAAGATTATCCGAAATTTCCTCCATGACGTCCACATTGTAAACGCAGGCCTTGCCCTTTTTTGTCCAGCCGACGTTTTCGTGCGCGCCCGCCATGTATTTTTGGCGGTACAAATAATACGGCTCGTAGCCCGCGGCGGTCAATTTTTCGCGCGAGTAGGAAATCATTTCCGATAAAAGCCCGTCTTGAAGCCGCGCCGTCTCCTCTTTGAGGCGCGCGCCCTTTTTGAGGCAGAGCGTGTGCACGGTGATGTTTGCGGGCGCGAGCGAAATTGCCGCGTCGACGCTTTTTTCAAATTCCGGAAGGCTCTCGTCGGTCAGCCCCGCGATGAGGTCGCAGTTGACATCGAAGGCAAACGGCTTTGCCATTTCAAAGGCGCGGTAGAGATCTTCGGCGGTGTGCTTGCGGCCGATTTTTTCCAGCGTTTTATCCGAAAAACTCTGCGCGTTGATGCAGATGCGCGTGACGCCGAATTTTTTGCAGATCTCCAATTTTTCTTCGGTAAAGGTATCCGGTCTGCCCGCCTCCACCGTGTACTCGCAGGCGTTGGTGCGGAGGGGCGCGACGGCGCGGAGGACGCGCGCGAGTTCTTCGGCCTCCAAGGCAAACGGCGTGCCGCCGCCGATGTAGACGGAGCGCAGATTTTTGATGCGCGGGGCGGCCGCGGAGAGTTCCCTTTCGAGCGCGGAAAGGTAGGCTGGCATGAATTTGCGGGTCGCCGAAATGGGCGCGGTGATAAAGGAGCAATACGCGCACTTGGTGGGGCAAAACGGCAACGAGACAAATAGGTCGCAGTTGCCCTCGGCGCGCGTGTAGACCCCCTTCTGCCCCGCCAAAACGCGTTCTACGAGGGCGATGTTCTCCTCCGAAACGCCCAAATTGCGGAACGTGGACTGAAATTCCCCCCGCTTTTCGAGTTCCTTGTAGGCGAGGCGGGTGGGGCGGATGCCCGTGAGCGACCCCCACGGCAGCGTTTTACGGAAAATTTCCGAGAGCAATTTGTAGAGCGAAAGTTTTGCGTAGCGCTTAATAAGGCTCTTCTGTTCGAGGGGGCTGAGTGCGATATCGAAATCGCGGTAGCCGTACTGCCAGACGCCGACGAGAAATTTATTTTCGTAGCACGCGCCGACGACATCGGCATCGTGGGAGATCTCCAAATTTTCCGCGCCCTCGAAGAGGCGCACGACATCCATGAGTTCCGGTTCTAACCATTTACATGAAGAAGTCAGCATTTTCCCTCTCCTTTTGCAGCGTTGTCCCCTCGCCGTGCCCCGGGTAGACGGCGAAGTCCCCCTGCAAACCGAATAGCGTTTTGAGACTTTCGCGCATTTGCCCTTCATTGCCCGTGGGAAGATCTGTCCTGCCGCGGTCGCCCGCAAAGAGCGTATCGCCCGTGAAGAGGGCGTCTCCGACGCGGAAGGTGCAACTGCCCGCGGTGTGCCCCGGCGTGGCAATGGCATGAAAATTTATGCCCGAAATCGACAGCGTTTTGCCGTTTTTGAAGGTGAAGTCGATGCGGAAGGGCGGGACGGGCGAGGAAAATTCCTCCCCCAAATTGTGAAAGAGCGCCGTTTCGCGCTCCTCTTGGAGACACCCCACCTTTGCGCCCGCCGCCTGAAGGGCGGCGCACCCGCCGATGTGATCGAAATGGCCGTGCGTGAGAAGGACGTGGGTCACAATAAGCCCGCGCCTTTGCGCCTCCCCGAGGACGCGGGGCTGTGCGGGGTCGATGGCGACCGCCGTTTTGTTGTCCGCGGTGACGAGGTATGCGTTTGCGGCAAAGCCGATGGGGAGAATTTTATAGATGGTCATACGATGAAATTAGGGCGTACCCCCTCCCCCTGCGTCCCCCTCCCCCGCACAAAGTGCGGGGGAGGGGGATAATAAGATGCGGGCGGGCGCGCAGACTTCGTTCGGAAAAGATACACTCCCTACGGTCGGTATGAGGGGCGGGGGAAAGATACACTCCCTACGGTCGGTATGAGGGAGAATCCACCCCTTCCGTCACCTGCGAGGACACCCGCCCCTTGAGGGGAGGGCAAGATACACTCCCTGCGGCCGGTATGAGGGCGGGCGGGACGACTACGCTCAGAATGACGCGATTGCTAAGCGAGGGAAAATAAGGTAGAGATCCCTCGACTGCGCTCGGGATGACAATTTATAGCGGGGGAAAGATACACTCCCTGCGGTCGGTATGAGGGAAAACCCACCCCTTCCGTCACCTGCGGTGACGCCCACCCCTTGAGGAGTGGGCAAGATGAACTTCGTTGTTCGGGATTCTTACTTCGCGCTACGCGCTCGTGCCGCGCTTAGTAAGCGAATGGTGCGCGCGAGACGACTACGCTCAGAATGACGCGGTTGCTAAGCGAGGGAAAATAAGGTAAAGATCCCTCGACTGCGCTCGGGATGACAATTTATAGCGGGGGCAAGATACACTCCCTACGGTCGGTATAAGGAGGCCTCCCCACCACCGCCTACGGCGGAGCCTCCCCTTTGAGAAAGAGGAGGCCTTGGGGTCAGTTGCTTAAACGGCGGACGGCGAGGATGCGGGGCTGGGCGGAGATCTTGCCGATGAGGCCTTCGATCTGCTGGCGGCTGCGAAGCGAAACTGTGACTTCCACGACGGCATCGCCCGCCTTTTCGTACCTGCCGTTGATGGAGACGAGGTTCAACTTCATTTCGCTGACCGACTGCGAGATGGCGGAAAGCGCCGCGCCCTGCTCTTCGGCATACACGACGATGGCCGCCTTGAACTGCGCCTCGCCCTCCCGCTCGATCCATTCGGCGGGTTGCAGGCGCGCCTCTTCCGCGTTCTTCAAATTGGGGCAGTCCTTGCGGTGCACGACGATGCCGCGCCCCCGCGTGACGTAGCCCACGATATCATCGCCCGGCACGGGCGAACAGCACCCCGCAAACGAGACGAGAAGGCCGCTCATCCCCTTGACGGTGACGGCGCCCCGCGCGTTCTTTTCCTTGAACGGCTGCAAGGTGACGACGGCGGGGGATTCCCGCTTGAAAAAGTCGACAAGTTTGAAAAAGACCTGATTGACGGAGATCGCGCCGTAGCCGATGGCAGAGAACATCTCGTCCTGCGTATCGAAGGAGAGCTTTTCCGATACCTTTGCAAAACTTTCGGGCGTGAGAAGTTCGGAAAGGGTGTATCCCTTCTTCTTGGCGGCCTCCTCCAAAAGGCTCTTGCCGAGGCGGATATTTTCCTCCTTCATCGCCTTTTTGTAGAACGCCTTTATCTTGGCGCGCGCCGAGGGGGATTTGACGAATTTGAGCCAATCGCGCGAAGGGCCTTTGCTCGACGGCGAGGTGATGATCTCGACGACGTCGCCGAGTTCCAGCGTGGAATTGAGGGGAACTATCTTGCCGTTTACCTTTGCGCCCGTGCACTTGTTGCCCACCTCCGAGTGGATGGCGTAGGCGAAGTCGACGGGCGTTGCGCCGACGGGAAGCGAAATGACCTTGCTGTGCGGCGTGAACACCAGAAGTTCGGTGCTGTACAGTTCCTGCTTGACGGAATCCATGAATTCCTTAGAATCGCGGATGCCGCCCTGCAATTCCATCATCTCGCGGATCCATGCGATGCGGGCGTCGAGCGACGTATCCTCATCGCGGTGCTCCTTGTACTTCCAATGCGCCGCGATACCGTATTCCGCCGTGCGGTGCATCTCCTCCGTTCTTATCTGAATTTCGAACGGCTGGCCGAAGTTGGTGACGACGGTAGTGTGCAGCGACTGGTACATATTGGGCTTGGGGGTGGCGATATAGTCCTTGATGCGCCCCGGGACGGGCTTCCACTCCTTGTGGATCTTGCCCAGCACTTCGTAGCACTCATCCACCGTGCCCACGATGACGCGAACGGCCGTGAGATCGTAGATCTGATCGAGCGTCCTCCCCTTATCCTTCATCTTTTTATAGATGGAATAGAAGTGCTTTGGCCGCCCGAATACCTCGCCCGAGATGTTGCTCTCCGTGAGGATATCGTTGATCTGCGAGACGACAAAATCGACGAAGCGCATCCGCTCATCGAGTTTTTGGTGGATGTTTTCGACGAGAAATTCAAACGCCGCGGGGTCGAGATATTTGAGGCACAGATCTTCGAGTTCGCACTTGATCTGGCTGATGCCGAGACGCCCCGCGATGGGCGCGTAGATATCCAAGGTCTCGCGCGCCATGCGCTGCTGCCGCTCCGCCGAGAGATAGTTGAGCGAACGCATATTGTGCAGACGGTCGGCAAGTTTTATGATGATGACGCGGATATCCTTCGCCATGGCGATGAAGATCTTGCGGAAGTTTTCCGCCTCCTCTTCCTCGTGCGACTTGAACACGAACCGATCGAGATTGGTGACGCCCGAGACGAGGGACAGAACTTCCTCGCCGAATTCGCGGCGGATATCCTCCTCGGTGGCGGGGGTATCTTCGATGACGTCGTGCAGGAGCGCGCCCGCGATGGTTTCGGCATCCAGCCCCAACTCCACCAAAATTTCGGCGACGGCGCAGGGATGGATGAAGTACGGCTCGCCCGAGGCACGCTTTTGGTTTTTGTGCGCATTCTCGGCAAAATCATATGCATGGAGGAGCATATTGCGGTCGTCCCCCGTGTAATGTTCATAGATCTTCATGAGAATGGCGTCCATTTATGCCTCCTCTTGCAGCCGTACGACGGCATTATAGATGGAAGAGCGGCCGAGTTCCGTCTTGACGCCGCGGAAGACGCGAAGCCTGCCGTTCTCCCGCGAGAGAAGCCCCAGCTCCTCGAATACGGCGAGCGCAAACAGCGTCTGCTCCTCCCCGAGACCCAGCCCCTGCGCGGTGGCGGAACGGGCGAGTTCGGAGTAGGTATCCCCCTCGAGGCGGGCATTGCGGATAGCGGCGAACGCCTCCAACAGCGCGGCGCGGGAGGCATCCAGCCCCAGAAGTGCGCGGTAGCCGCAGAGATCTTTGCAGGCGACGACGCGCGCAGCGCCAACCACCGCTTCCTCCGCGGGGGGAGAATCGAGGTAGACGACTTCGCGGAAGGAGGCGAGGTCGCAGCCCGCCTCGGGCGCGTAGAGAAGAATGTTGGCCGCGCCCTGCGACGAGGGGCGGAATACATCGACGGGAAGCCCCTTTGCGGCGGGGTAATGGTTGAGGGTCGCGCGGTCGTGAAAGACGGCGCAGAGGCCGTAGGCGCACGCGGCGGTGCGCTCTGCGATCAAGTTATTGACCTCCTCGGCGGAAAGTTTTTCCGCACGCAGGGGGCGGTTGCCCGCCGCGAGGAGCATATTTTCAAACGCCTCCGCTTCGCCGCCCGCTTCCCCTTCCGCAACGGCGGCGCGGACATACCCCTTGAGCGTCTCCCGACCCTTGTAACGGGAGAGGTTCAATTCGAACACGAGCTGCTTTTTGACGTCGCTTTTGAGGAGTTTGAGGTCGTTTGCGCCGTTGAAATACATGAAGGGAATTCCCGCCGCCGCGAACGAGACGTGCGGCGAGAGCGGACGGAGGAGCGAAGCTTCGAGCGCACCCGCCTCCACCGCGAAGAGCGGACGGCGGTTGCCCACCCCGAAGGGTTCGAGCATGGCGATCTCCCGCGCGACGCGCTCGGGGTCGTCCGCAAGTTCGCAGACGGGAAGAGAGGGCGTGAAATCTTCGCGCGCGTAGTGGCTTTGGATATAGGAGTTGAGCGATCTTTTGAAATCTTCGAACTTCTCCGCGCGGACATTGACGCCCGCAGCCTGCGCGTGGCCGCCGAATTCTTCGATCTCTTCGGCGCAGCCTTTGAGCGCTTCGAAGATGTTGACGCTCTCGATGGAGCGCGCGCTGCCCTTTAACATTTCGCCGTGGCGCACGAAGAGAAGGGCGGGACGGGCGTACTCCTCCGCGATGCGCGCCGCCACGATGCCCACAAAGCCCGCGTTCCAGCGCTCCGCCGCCAGCACAACGACGCTATCGAACGCCCCCTCCTCGCGGATGAGCGCGTGCGCCTGCGCCTGCAATTCATCGCAACAGCGCTGGCGCTCGGAGTTGTAGAGGTTGAGTTTTTCGGCGAGGGCGTAGATCTCCTCCTCGTTTTCGGTCGTGAACATTTGAAGGGCGGCGTGCGCATCCCCCATCCTGCCCGCCGCGTTGATGCGCGGCGCGATGGAAAAGGCGAGGGTCTGCGCGGAGACCTCCCTCTCCCCCATCAGCGCGGAAAACGCGGGGCGGGGGGCGCTTTCGATGCGCTTTAAGCCCTCGGCGACGATATCGCGGTTTTCGCCCAAGAGGGGCACGCTGTCCGCCACCGTGGAGAGCGCGGCGAAGTCCAATAAATCATATGCCGCCTCGCCGATGAGCGCGCAAGCGAGTTTGAAGGCGACGCCCGCGCCGCAGAGATTATCGTAGGGGTAGTCATCCCTGAACTTGGGGTTGACGGTGACGCAATCGGGGAGATTTTCGGGCAGTTCGTGGTGGTCGGTGACGATGACGTATGCGCCCTGCTCCTTGATGTACTCCACCTCCGCCGCGTTGGAGATGCCGCAGTCCACCGTGACGACGAGGTCGGGCAGAAATTCATCGAAAATTTTATCGAGGGCGGCGACGGACATCCCATAGCCGTCGCTGCGCTCGGGCACGAAGAGGTACGGCTCGACGCCGAAGCGCTTTAAGGCGCGGGACAGAATGGCGCAGGCGCCGATGCCATCCGCATCGTAGTCGCCGTACACCGCGACCCGCCAGCCCTCGTCCCGCGCGCGCGTAATGAGTTCGACCGCCTCCTTCATGCCCTTCATGAGGAAGGGAGAGAGGAAGCGCTCCCGCGAGGGGTGCAGAAATGCCCGCATCTTTTCCGCCGTATCCTGCCCGCGCGCGAAAAGAAGGCTCGCCGTCGTCTCCGTGAGAGATAACTCCGCGGCGAGGGCGCGCACCGTTTGCAGTTGTTCGGGCGAAAAATCATATTCGCGGACGAGTTTTTTCATGCACCTTTTCCTATATAAAACGGCGGGAAAAACCCGCCGTCCGTATTATTTTTGCGATCAGTTTTCCGGTTCTTCGGGCTTTTCCGCCTTCTTCTTGCCGAAGTAGCGGGGCTTGTGCTTTGCCGAGAACTTATCGAATGCCGTCTTGACGGGAATGTGCAGGGCGGGCGCCAACAGGAGCGAGGAATACGACGCGACGGCGACGGGAAGCATGGCGGGAAGCAGGAACAGCCGAACGCCCGCTGCCGCTACGCCGCCCGCAACGGCAAAGACCGCAACGCTCACGGCGGCGAGGATAGCGATCTTCTTCCAACTCCCCTCCCATGCGTAGGCGACGGCATCCGCGGCCTCCAAAGAGCGCAGAGCGGGGTCTTTTTTCGCATCGCGCAGTTTCATGCACTGCAACAGCCAGAACACGAGGGAGAATACCGCCGCGATCGTGGCAAAGAGCAGGGGCGCATAGGCGTATGTGGGGATGCGGGCGATCGCAAAGAGCGCGACCGTGAACACCGCATCGTGCGCGGCGAGGCACAGCCCTGTGAGCGCGCACCCCACGCCGAAGCGGAAACCGATGTAGATGAGACCCACGACGACCCCTACCGTCAAGGCGACCGCGCCCCGCCATGTGGGTTCGTAGTAGATATCCGAGACGTTATCGATTTTGTGATAGGCGACGCGCACATTCCCATCAGGGAAGGCGGTCTGTGCCTCGGTCGTGATGGCCTGCTGCGCGGCTTCGAGTTTTTCCACCGAGCAATCGGCAGGCAAGATGTAGGAGATGAGCGTCATATCGAGGGTGGAATCGTAGCCGTCCTGACGGTCGGTGACGCCGACATCTTTGAGCGCGGCATCGCAGATGCCCTCGAGTTTTTCCACCTTTGCGGGGTCGATCTCCACCGAGACATCGTAGCTCACTTCGACGGTGTAGCCCTTCTTGCGGTCGGGCGAGGTGTTGAAGCCGAGAAGGCAGGTAAGAATGATGCCCGCAATGATGACGGCGGCGGAGATCGCCAGCCAGACGGGCAGAAGTTTATAGATACGTTTAGTCTTCATCGTCTTCGACCTCCACTCTCTTGAAGTTGCAGAATTTACCCTGCTTGTTGGTGAAGCGCATCATGATCGCCCACATGAACCTGCCCACGGCGAGCGCGCAGATACCCGAGAAGAGCGTGCACAGCCCGAGCATGAAGGCAAAGCCCGAAAGTTGGGTGAGCGCGATGGCGTAGGTGATGAAGGAGACGCCCGCCACCACGATGTGCAGATCGAAGATGTGCCAGAAGCACTTTTTGTAGGCGTTCTTGACGGCGGCGGCGACCGTTTTCCCCGCGGCGTATTCCTTCCGCGCGTTCTCGTAGACGATGGCCTGCGAGGCGGAGAGGAGCACCGAGGCGAGGAGCACCGCCGCAAACGTGCCCGTGGAGATGGTGATGAACGAGAGACTCCACATACACAGAAGAGTGACGAGCAGGAACAGTAGATAGGTGTACAGGTGGACAAAGCCGAGAAGGCCGTACCGCACGAAGAAGAACACCATCATCGCCACAAAGAGAACGCCGAACGCGATGTACATATAGACGAGCGCGCTGTCGCCGTAGAGGGCGCGCATGGTGGCGATGGAATCGACATTGAGCGTGAACGTATCGCCGCCGAATACTTCGGAGGCGGGAACTTGCGCGTTCGCCGTGCTATCGATGAGAATGGCGAGCGCCTGCGCCGCTTCCGCCGTGAACGGGCTGGAAGGATTGCTGATGTAGAGGCGGTCGTCCTCGATGGCGGAGGTGATGGAGAGCGAGATGACGGTGTTTTCCCCCACCTTGAAAAAGAGGGTGCCCGAACCGCTGTCGGCAACATCGGCCGTGCGGGAGGCGAGACGATCCTTGCCCTCCGAAGTGAAACTGATGACGACATAATGCGTGCCGTCGCCATCCGTAGCCGTGGCAGCGCCCTTTACATAGTCCCCTATGCTCTTGCCCGCGGCGGGAAGCGCCGTGGTCGCCGAGGCTTCATCCGAACCGTACCGCACTTCGAGGTCGCCCATATACGAGAAGAGCGAGAACGTAGAGGTGTAGGCGGTCGCCGTGGACGCCGACTGCGGCACAAAGACGCGGAGCGCGTAGTTATCGACGACGTCGATGCGGATATTTTCGATGTTCATGCGCTCGTAGCGCTCGACGAGCCTGTCCTTCGCGTAGTTGAACTTGGCGATGAACTCTTCCGTCACTTTGCCGTTCGCATCGAGATTTTCCTTTGCGTCGTAGTAGAGGTTGCCGACCTTTTTGTACTTTTCGGCGTACTCGTCCTTTTCGGCGCCCTCCGGCATCCCGGCGAGGTTATCCGTAAATTCCGCCGCCGAAATGACCCCTTCGGGGTAGAACGTGGCGGTGTATCCGCCGCCGCGGTACGACTCGTTCGCGCCGTACTCCACGCCGAGGTTCGCATCCTTATCGATCCACGTCACGACGGGGTCGAACTGCGTGATGCTGCCGCCCCCCGCAGGGAGCGCCACGAAACAAATGAAGCTCAAAGCGGCGATGATGAGCGTTGCAAGCACGAGACAGATCGCCGATTTTACCTTTCCCATTGTCTCCTCCTATCTTGAAACGCGGGCAAGACCCGCACGGAATATTTCCCTTTGGAAAAACCCACTTTCTACATTATATAAGAAAGGCGCGCGGCAGTCAAGCCGAAACGCCCTTTTTTTCGCATTTTTTCGCTTATTTTTCGCGCGATCTTCGCTCCGCCAAGGCGTGCATCCCACATTCGATGCGCTTTTTCATCATGGCGCAGGTGATGGGATACGGCTCGTTGATATCCCCGCAGAAGTGATAGTTGTTCGCATTGCACCCGCCCGAGCAGATGAACTTTGCAAAACAGTCCTCGCACTTCTTGCGCGTAAAGAGGCAGTTGGTGGCGAATTTTTCGCGCAAGTCCGCCCGCTCCACGCCCGTAAACACGCTGCCCATGCGCCACTCCTTCTCCCCCGCGAACTGGTGGCAGGGGTAGAGATCGCCGCTCGGGAGCACCGAAAAGTACTCGTTGCCCGCGCCGCACGCCGAGACGCGCTTTTCAAGACACGGCCCGCCTTCGAGGTCGACGTTGAAGTGGAAAAAGTTGAAATAGCGCCCCTCCGCCTCGCGCTTTATGTACTCGTCGCAGAGTTTTTCGTACTCCGCGCATATTTGCGGGAGGTGCTCCTCTCTGATGGCGAGGTCGGGGATATCGGTGACGACGGGTTCCATGGAGAGGGAATCAAAGCCCTCATCGGCGAGGAACAAAACGTCGTTGGAAAAATCGAGGTTCTTGGCCGTGAACGTGCCGCGGACATAGTAGTGCTTGTCCCCGCGCATCTTGACGAAGTTTTTGATCTTATCGATGACGAGGGCGAAACTCCCCTTTCCATTCGCCGTCTTGCGGACGGCGTCGTGCACCTCGGGGCGGCCGTCCAAAGAGAGGACGACGTTTTCCATCTCCTCGTTCAGAAATTCCGCCCGCTCGCCGTCCAAAAGGAGGCCGTTGGTCGTCGTCGTGAAGAGAAATTTTTTGCCGCGCTTTTGGGCTTCTTCCTTGGCGTAGAGCACCGTCTCTTTGAGCACGCCGAAGTTCATGAGCGGCTCGCCGCCGAAAAAGTCCATTTCGAGCACCTTGCGGTCGCCGCTCTCGCGGATGAGGAAGTCGACGGCCGCCTTGGCGACGGAAAAGGGCATCATCTCGCGCGCGGCGTGATAGGCGCCCTCATCGGCAAAGCAGTACTTGCAGCGAAGGTTGCAATCGTGGCAGATGTGGAGGCACAATGCCTTTGCCGCGTGCGACTTGATGGGGCGCGCCTTGGTTTCGGGTGCGCCGAGAAGCCCCGCCCGTTTCAGCGCGTCGATCTCGGCGAGTTCCTCTTTTGTCATGGAGACAGGCTCGCCCGAGAGGTAGCGCGCAGTTTTTTCATCGCACTCGTGCAGGCTTCCGCTGCCCGAATCGTAGACGTAGTGTTTTTCGTGATAGCAAAAGGTGTGGATCATACTCAAAATAACGGCAAAAGAGCGGCGGAACTCCGCCGCTCGCCCATGTTTTGCGACCGATTACTTCTTTTCGATCTTCTGTTCGCGCGTGATGCGCTCGCAGGATTGGTTTCCAACGGTGCAGCTCGTTTTGCAGGCGGATTGGCAGGTGCTCCTGCACTCGCCGCAACCCGTGACTTTCTTTTCGGCGGGCTTTGCGATCGTCTTAATCATAATGTCCTCTCCAAAAGTTTTTCTCTATTATACTATGCGCCGCGCGAAAAGGCAAGCGTTTTTTTAAGTTTTGCGCAATTTAGCTCCCAAAAGCGCGCCGAGCGCACCCAAAGCCGCGCAGACGAGGATCTCGAGCAGGAAGAGAACGCTGACGGAAGCCCCTCCGCCGATGGCGGCGAACACCGCAAGCGTCACGAGCGCGGATAAAATTCCCGCAGCAACGCCCTTGAAGAGGGATTTTTCGCGGCGGATGAAGATCATGGAGAACAAAAAGACGCCCGAGCACTTGACGACCCAATTCACAGCCGTGACGACCCCCTGCGGCGGCGCGTAGGCGCGAATGAACACCGCGGCAAGGGCGAGCGCGAGCAAACTGTATACGGTGACCGCGAATACCGCCTTGAATACCTCCCAAGCGGCGCGCTTCCAAAAGATTTTGTCCATAAAAAAACCTCCGCAACCCAACCTATGGGTATGCGGAGGACAGGCAATATATGCCTTAATCCTGCTTTTCTTCGGGCGCTTCCTCGGGCGCGGCGGGCGCTTCCGCAGGCTCTTCGGCGGGCGTTGCGGCCTCTTCGGCGGGCTTTTCTTCCGTCTTTTCGCCCGATTTTGCCGCTTTCTTCGCCTCTTTTTCCGCACGGCGGCGGGCTTCCGCCTCCTCGCGGGCGATCTGCATCGGCCCTTTGGCATCCGTCTGGTAGATGCACTCCTTATCGATCTTCACAAAGGATTTGCCCGTCTGCTCCGAACCGGTCTCCATGACGATCGTTCCATCGTCGCACACTTCCTTGACGATGCCGCAGATGCCGCCCGTCGTCTTTACCTTGTTGCCCGGCTTGATGGCCTCGATCTGCTCCGCATATTCCTGCCTGCGTTGCTTGTTCTTCCGCCCCGAAAAGACGAAGTAGACGACGAACAGTACGATGATGATACCGAGAAAAATCCAAATCAACCAACTTTGCATTGAGAACTCTCCTTATGCTTTATGCCATAATGATAGCGTTTTTTTCGCGTTTTGGCAAGCTATTTTAGGGCGATTTTTGCCGTGTTATAGTTTTTTCGTCCTTTTTTTCAGAATACGCGGCGAGGGCGCCTCCCCTTGAAGGGTCAGAACTTCGCGCGCGTAATCCAAAACATATCCGCCGAGGATGCTCTCCCGAAGCCCCCGCATGAGTTTGTGCAGGTAGGCGATGTTGTGCAGGGTGAGCAGCATTGCGCCCGTCATCTCCCCCACGTTGACGAGATGGCGAAGGTACGCCTTGGTGTAATGCGTGCAGCAGTAGCAGTCGCAGTCGGGGTCGAGCGGGGTGAAATCTTCCTTATACTTTCCGTTGCGGACAACGACTTTGCCGCGCGAGGTGAGCGCCGTTCCGTTGCGGGCGACGCGGGTGGCGAGGACGCAGTCGAACATATCGACGCCGCGGACGACCCCTTCCACCAGACAGTCGGGCGAACCCACCCCCATGAGGTAACGGGGAACATCGGTGGGAAGTTTGGGCTGCATGAGGTCGAGCAGGGCGTACATGAGCGATTTGGGTTCGCCCACCGACAGCCCGCCGATGGCGATACCGTGCTTCACGAAGGGAAGGCAGCGGTTGAGGCTCTCCTCCCGCAAGTCCTTGTAAAAGTTGCCCTGCACGATGGGGAAGAGCGCCTGCGCGGGGTCGTTGTGCGCGTTGTAGCAGCGCTCCAACCACTTTGACGTGCGCTCCATGGCGAGCGCCGCCTGCTCGTGCGTGTAGCCGTACTCCGAGCACTGGTCGAACGCCATGATGATATCCGAACCCAAATTGTGCTGGATCTCCATGGCGCGCTCGGGGGTGAACATATGGCGGCTTCCATCCACATGGGAGGAGAATTTGACGCCCTCATCGGTGATGTTGTTGAGCGAGGAGAGCGAAAAGACCTGAAACCCACCGCTATCCGTGAGAATTGGCCTATCCCAATTCATGAATTTGTGCAAGCCCCCTGCGCGGGCGATGAGTTCATCCCCCGGCCGCATGGCGAGGTGGTAGGTGTTGGAGAGGATGATCTGCGAGCCAATCTCTTTGAGGCGGTCGGGCAAAATGCCCTTGACCGTGGCCTGCGTGCCGACGGGCATATAGACGGGAGTCAGAATGTCGCCGTGCGGCGTATGCAGGGCGCCTGCGCGCGCGCCCGTATGCGGGTCGGTCTTTTGAAGTTCGAAGGAAAAAAATTCGTTGTTCATAGTGAGTTTTTGGATTTTGAGGGCGAACCCCCTCCCCATATCGCCCGCACATATTATGTTGTCCAAGGGCGACACGAGGAGCGTAGCGACGATGTACCCCTCCCCCTGACGCAGGGGAAGGGCAAGGATCAAAACAAGCGGGGGGTAGCGTGCGTTATAGGAACAGGCACGCGTCCCCTATGCTTACGGGAAACAGGATTACAGATATACAAGCCCGTTTCTCATTGGTTTTGATGCGAACTCGCTTGCCCAGCACTGCTTGATAATTATACCATAATTCTTACCGTTTTGCAAGCCTTTTGGTAGCCCTGTTGCCATAAGGAAGCGAGTTTTACGGACTGATGATAGTTTGGTTGTCTCGTGCGCCCTGCGCCTTGTGGGGCAAATTTGGACGCCCGTAACTATTCCATTAAATCATCGTACTCTTCCTGCGTAATTCCTATCTCATCCTCCGCATCGGTTCCAATGATAGATGTACAGCAATCGTTCTCTATGAATTTGATAGCATTTCGTAGCATAGATTCGAGCCGCTCTATTTTGTTTGACTGCCGCTCTACTACTTCGCCATCGTTGCATATCTCGCAGGGAAGGTCCAGCAATCTTTGCAGCCGCTCAACGAGGGATAAGTGTCCGGGGAATCCGTCTGTCTTTTCAACCACCATTTTCAAAAGTAGGTTTTTGTCGTTTTCTGAATACTCCATTGTTAACTCCTTTTATATGAATATATATCAATACCTATTATTATAGCCGTTCGGGTTTTCTTGCTGCCATTTCCAAAGCGAGTTACACATATCGTCGAGTGTCAGCGTTGCCCTCCATCCAAGTTCACGCTCCGCCTTGCTTGGGTCTGCGTAAGTGGCGTCAATATCTCCGGGCCTGCGGCCAACAATTCTATACGGAATTTTTCTTCCGCACGCTCGCTCAAACGACTCAATGACTTGTAGCACACTATAACCTTTTCCGGTCCCAAGATTATAAACAAATCGTCCGGGAGTCTTAATCCTGTCAAGTGCAGCGAGATGCCCTCTGGCGAGGTCCACAACGTGTATGTAGTCTCTGACGCCTGTCCCATCCGGAGTGTCGTAGTCATCCCCGTAAACCTGCACCTCTTTAAGTTCTCCGATTGCCACTTTTGCCACATACGGCAAAAGGTTATTTGGAATGCCTCTTGGGTCTTCCCCGATAAGCCCGCTTGGATGCGCTCCTATCGGGTTGAAATATCTTAACAGGATTACAGTCCATTCTCCGCTGGCTCTTTGTAGGTCGGAGAGAATTGACTCTTGGAAAAACTTCGTCGCCCCGTATGGGTTCGCAACGTTCCCGACTGGCGCATCTTCGTTAACAGGAAGCGTTTTTGGGTTGCCGTACACGGTTGCGGATGAGGAGAATATAATCTTGCAGCACCCACATCTTCTCATAACGTTTAAGAGAGCGAGCATACCATATACATTATTATTATAATAAAGGAGCGGATTTGCGCAACTCTCTCCGACCGCCTTTAACCCGGCAAAATGAATAACCGCAGAAACTTTGTGGCTGGTGATGACGTATTCCACAAGTCGCTCATCTCTAACGTCTCCGCTATACAGAACCGCCTCTTTCCCCGTGATGCTGTTTACTCTATAAATCGACGCCGGGGACGAATTGCAAAAGTTATCAATAACTACCACATTGTACCCAGCGTTGAGAAGTTCTACGCAAGTATGACTTCCGATATATCCGGCACCACCCGTAACAAGTATGGTTTCCTTTTCTCTATTCGGCAATGAACACATACGATTCTCCTATCTTGTTAACCCACTCGTTGCCCATTACGATTTCTTCTGTGATTTCGGAGCCGTCTTCAAGTGATATGCACTTGCCATCCTCAATCTCAAAGTCCTTCCCATAGACATAGTTGAGCAAATCTTTCCAATCACCGCTTATGGAGTAGGATTCAAGCCCAATGTAATCGAGAAAATCTGCAACCGTCTTCTGCCTTTTAATTCCGCTGACAACTCCCGCAATGAATTGCTCCACAGTTTCGTCTGCCGGAATAGAGTCTGTTGCGAAATAGTCGAGATACCTCTTCTCGCTATCAAACAACTTTATTCTGTCATCCTCTTCTCTGCCGTCTACCCCTTCAATATAAAGGGTCCCGAACGATGTTTCTATCTTTTCCATTTCACACCCTCCACAAAAGTTCGTCTTGACGAAAGTCGTTTCCCATAATTGAACGCAGGCTCTCTTTCATAAAGACTTTTGTTCCTGCCTCGTTGCATTGTTCAACCAAGTCCAAAACCCATCCTTTTTCCGGGATGACCTTCCCTTTACGATTTCCCGTCTCCGCACCAATGATAAGCAGTTTAACTGCGCTCGTTTTTTGATTGAGCAGCCAGTCCATATTGCCTATCGGCCCAAGTAAGGGTTCTACGCTCAAAAAGTCAAAGTATTGCAACTCTTCTCCATAATTAAACAGACTTGCCTTGTTGACAACCGTTACTCCCGCAAACAGATTCATCAAGAACCGTTTACTGTTGATGCCGTATTTGGCGTTCATTTCGATAAAACCGCTCGGCTTTTTGGTAAGTGCAATGTACTTATGTTGAGCATTATCCCAAATTGCGTTCATAACCGCCTCAAACCACTCGTATTTCCAAGTGCCTATATCGCTCATACTGTCAACGAAAATGCTCCTCGGCTTTTTTACGGTAAAATCTTTGAGATGCTCTGGTTTCCATTCCGGGATGGACCAGTTCTTGCAAAAGTGGAACCTTTTGTTGAGAACATTGCCGTAGCAATATTTACAGTTGTTTGGGCATCCATACACGCAGTTAATCGTGCTGTCGCACCAGTCGATTTTTGTTTTCTTCATAACCTTACTCCTTTCTCACTCTCGTAAACTTGAACCTTTTTAACAAACTCGTCGAATCGTCTTCGTGTTGCATCTGACATAAGTTCTTGTCTCCCTGCGTAAACGGAGAATCTCTTCGCTTCTTTTTGAAGTTCGCGCTTTGTATATGTAAGTTTCCTTTTCATTCTTTGCCGCCCTCCACATACATCCAATTCTGTGGCGGGCGCGAAATGGTTCTATCGCACCCCCACTCTGGATATTCGTAATATCCAACATTTATCGAATAACAGCAGTGAGAGCAGGTGTCCCCGCTCTTCTCACATTCCGGTTTGCTGAACTCGCAAAGTTCTTTCGGTCTATCGTAGATTTTGAGGTCGGAAATTTCCATTTCGCTTATGTTCTTGAAGTTTTTCCCACTGTATGCCTTAATCTCCCCGACTGATAGACAGGCTCTGATAGGCAAGTGGGCAGGAACTCCCATACAAATGCGCCATTCTGTTACTTTGCGGCAAACCCACTCATTGACAACTTTTCGACGACCATCAACTCCGCTCTCATAGGTGTACACCTTAAAGGGCGGTTTGAGCGTCGGCGGAGCCGTTCTCAATTCGCTCGTCTTATCACCGCTCTCGATATTGCGGTTGTGTTTTGCCTGTATGCTCATTAAAACTGCTTTCATTTCTTTGCTTTTCTCCTGTCTTTTCTTTGCTTAAAGCAACTATCGCACAAAACCGTTCCGTCTTTCATAAGGTGCATACCAGCCCACTTTGCCGCTTGCCGTTTGGAGTGTACGTTTTCTGAAAGGCTGTCTGCCAGCATTTTTTCTTCAATTTACAGTAATGACAGCACCTGTTTTTTCTGTCGCAACTGTTACCTATCAAACACTTCATCTCGCCGCACCTCAATCTATTGAAACAATTTTTGCGCCGTCGAAGTTGACAAACCGCTCATCGCCGTCGAAGTATTCTCCGCCGAGCGTTATTTCAAGGTAAACGTACACCTCACCAATGGCACAATTCTGTCGGATGCAATTCTCCCGAAGGGCGGACCAAAGTTCATCTTTTGCACTTTGGATGTCTTCTGCGATTTTTCCATACTGAAACTCCTTGTCCGTTGAATCCGTAACATATACGGTCAACCTGTACTTTTCTCTCATATTACTTCCTCCCTTCAAGAGCATCTGCAAGTTCATCCAGCATATCTGCGATTGCCTCTGCGTCGTCGAGAAGGTCTCGCAGGCTACCCGGCTCTCCTCTGTGTTGCCCGTACCATTCGTAGGCGTGTTCATCCGGAGAGAAACTTTCTGCGTATTCCCTTACATCGGCTACGAACTGCTGGATGCTAACGTCGAAGCAGAAGTCCTCTCCGGCAGGAGAATACTTCTCCAATTCGACGTACTCGTCGTCAACGCTGACGTTCCACCCAAGGTCCTCGCAGATGGCTATAAACCTTTGGTCAACGTGCGCCACACACACGATGCTGTGGCTCGCACATTCGTCATTATACTCGCCGTAATACAGCATCAACACGCCGCCGCTCTCGACGTCTATCGGGGTCCCAGTGGTATCAATAAACCTTACGGTTTCGCTGCGGATGTTCTTGATGTAAAGATAGTCGGAAAACCACTTGTCGAAATATCCGTTCATCATATTAAACAGGTCTTCCTCGTCGATTCCATCGTAATCATAGACAATGCTCTCAACATCTTTGTAGTCGTGATGCTCTCGATTAAACTTCTCTACGAACGCTATGTACCCCTGTTCTGTGTGAATGTCGATTAGGCCATTGACAACCTCTTCGCCGTACCCTCCCCATCCGTCGTTGGGCCAATACATATCCCCGTTGAACTCAACGGATGTGAGTACCTTTTCCTGTGCGATAAGCACAATCTTTCCTCTTGTCATAAATAGTTACCTCCATACTTTTTTTTAGACGTTACCCTCGTCTGCTCTGCTTTTAAGCCAGTCTGCAAACCAAGACTTGTCTTCCGAAAGCCATTCTTCCGCTTTGTCGATTGCTGCGTTTGCCGCCTCGTCTGAACTGTCTATTTTTTCTTCGAGGGCCTTGATGAGCAGTTCCTCAATTTGCTCCGGAGTGAAGCAAGAGGCAAGGAACCCGTTAATCTCAACCTCTAACTTTGCATCCGCTCCCGCCTTAATCGCATTATCTACCGTCATCTCGTCTTTGAGACAGTCTTCGCAGACTCCACTGTACAAATCATCATCGTGGAAATACTCTCCGCAAATATCGCACGCTGATGCCTCCGATACCGAACCGCCACAGTGGCACACGCTATAATCCTCGTAACACCCTCCCATATAATCACTTACATAGGACCGTTCCGTTCGGAGGTCGTCTTCGTCCAAAACCGAACCACAATCGTCACAAATATACTTCATATCCATTCCTCCAAAGTTAAGCAAACGCAGACCGCACAATATGTAGTCCTATTTGTTGATGAGCGCTTCTAAATCTCTTATACTTTTTTCGAGCGCATCCTCTATCAAGTAAAGCGATTCTTGCGCATTTCCGTTAAGTGCCGGAACTTTGATTTCCTTTGTCTCGTTGCACAACAGTGTGAGCAACTGCTTTGCGCCTCTTAAATTTATCAATATTTGCATTAAATCTTTCATACAGATACCTCCGTCATAATAATGGTTGGCAATCTGCGTTTGCCCTTTACTCAAAAAAGGAGCGTCCTCTCCGTATAAGGCAAAAAGCGCCGCTTGCCTCTCGGTAGGCTCCTTGATGCCGTAAAACAGTATCAACTTTGCCCTTGCTTGTTCTGCTGCGCCGTTTCTCATTTTTATACCTCCTCGATTATTCCGTCTATATATCCCTGTGTTCTCCCGAGGAACACGGCCTCACAAATGCGGGACTTTGCGTCCTTGTCAATACTCGAAAAACTTATTTCCTCATATTCTCCGTCTACCACAATAACAATGCCGTCTTCCGTCATCCGCCAGACTCCGCTGAACTCGACCGGTGCCGAACTGGAATCAATAATCTCCGCACCTATACTTTTGCCCTCGTCTATGTATCCACGGTGAAGAACGCATACTCCGTTGTCGCACAGTCTAATTGTTTCAACGTCTCCTGTTTCGCTCTTTGCTTTGATGAGGCAATCCCTCCCCGATATGTTTTTGACGTACAGGTGGTCGTCTTTGTTATCCGCTATTAAATCTCTTGAAAGGCCCGTATCCCTGCAATTTGGAACTCCCCGATAAAGAGGATTAGCTCCTGTGCAATATTCGTTATTGAACTCTTGGAGAAAGCGAGAAAACGCTTCGCTGCAATCAACCTCTTCGAGCGCCATAAACGCTCTGTCGGGAATACCTCCTGTCTCTGCGCACCTTATGGTGGGAGTTGACACAATAACTCTACCGCTCACTATTGCTGCTATCTTCATATTTTCCATATCTCTGCACCTCACGCCGCAATCACATATTTCAGTTCTCTTAT
The DNA here is from genome assembly GCA_947625095.1 of uncultured Clostridia bacterium. Classification (GTDB taxonomy): domain Bacteria; phylum Bacillota; class Clostridia; order Christensenellales; family Borkfalkiaceae; genus Gallimonas. The sequence continues at coordinate 94,187 of CANQMX010000002.1, forward strand.
CTGGCTCTTGACCCTTTCGATATTGCGCTTTGCTACTTTGACCATATCTTTGTCCTCGATGAATATGTAAAGGCTTAATTTTTCTTTCCAGTATTTCAAATCGTCTTTCTTGGCGTCGATTTCTTTCTGTATTTCATCTATAATGGTCTGATTCTCCGCTCTTCTTCTGATAGCGTCCTCGCTTTCCGGGATGGCTTTGATGTCGAGCATTTTAACGAACTGCTGCTTGGTAACGTTTTCGGGAAGGGCACCGTACATCGCTTGGTAAACTTCAAAGGTTTCAACGCTTACTTCCTTTCCTATCATTTCCTCGAACTCGCATTTCATCATATCTGGTAAACCTCCGTTCTTGCAAATCTGCAAGTTTTATTTTATGCTTTTATTATATCTTACACAACTGTAATTGTAAAGCATTTTTTATGCCTTTTCGTGAAATTTTTTATTTTTTTGGGAAATGTAACTATTGCGTTTATATTTTTGAGGTCAAAATGGTACAAAAAAAAGGACGCACCCTGCGTCCTCAATTTGCGTTTTCTTATATATTGAAGTAGTCCGAATCTTCCTCGCCTCCGCAGTTAAGATAGAACTGCTTTGCGTTTTCCGGAGTTATCCTTGCCAAACAGGCGCTGTTGCCAGTCTCGAAGTAGGCCACTGTAAAAAACTCCCCAGTGCAGATGTCCTTGAACAACTCGAACCAACCTCCATAAATTTTTGGCGTATGACACAACGAGGTTGATTTATCAGTGTCGAACTGTATTCCGTCCACCAGTTGCACAACCCTCGGACCCGTGCTTTTCTGCCTTTGTTTGAGGACGAGATTGCTGGATAGGTCTACCATCTGGATTTCATATCCGAGAATGTTGCTAATCTTGACCCATTCTTCCGCATCTATCGTGCCGTTTTTCATCCTATTGGAAAAGTTCTGGGAACTCCACCCCATCTGTGCGGCTACGTCCTTTTTCTTCATACCCTTTGCAAGCATTGCTTGATTGAGCATCTCAACTACTGTCATAAAACTACTTCCTAAAACCTGTCTCTGCATATTATGGTACTCCTTTTCGTTTAATTTGTCAAGCATTTTCGTAATTTCACGAAACACTTTATTCGTCCTTTGCGTAATTATTTACAAGGTCTTTTATATCTTGGTCGTTTGCAATATCGCACCATTCGGAATCGAAGTATTCATCCACCAAAGATGCGAGGATGTGTCCCGCTGCCTTATCGTGAATTTTTATGAGGGACTTGCTACTTATCCAGTCGTATTCTCCGCAAGTGAATAGGTCATAGAACGTCTCCGTTACCATAATCCTATATGCGTTTTTGAAAATATCCTCTTTTGACCCGCTCAAAATCCGCTCTTTGTACTCCTGCCATTCCGTCTCAACGGATGCCTTTACAACAGACTCTATGATTGTTTCTTTTTTCATAGAAACCCCCTCCTCCCTCTTTCTTCTTCGTCGTGGTCTTTAATGACCCGCATATCAAACCCGCTCTGGATGAACTTGTCACACAAAGCGTCGTTAACCCCGTTTCCGAGATAGGTATATATGAGCATCCACTCGTCGCAGTCATAACTTACGTTGAGGAACTCGTTTAGACTGTTTCTGACTCGGTTCTGGTACTCCAAATTGTTAGCCTTGCTCCTAAACGGTTCCGTCTTACAGGCGTCTCTTGAACACCACGAGAGAACTTTTCTGTATAAGTCTTGCTCCGTTTCAACTCTTTTGAGGCTGAAATAGAGGTTCGACTTTTTATCGAGGATAAGTTCTTCTTCGCCGTTGATAAAACTGCCGGGAAACAGCATCATCAATTCCCGAACTCTCTTGTTAATCATATTGCCACTTTGCCTCCTATTACCTTATCGAGTAGACCGTCGTACAACGCTTTGTATGTGTCCCTCTCCACTCTCGTTTTTGTTAATTCGTCGGTTACATCCTTGGCGACGCCCGCATCTTTTTTAACAACCTCGTCGGCGGAGTTCTTTTTCCCAGACGCATCCGGTTCTATTCCGAGGCTTATCATAAGGGCGGCGTTTATCATATCCATTTCATATTTGGTACAGGTCGCAACGTACTCTCCTATCCTGTCCACCGATACGGAACATACTTGCTCGCACAAAGCGATGGATGGCCTTTCAGAACTACGGATGTCTATGTGCGTAGGCAAGTCCGTTTTGGGCCTTGTAGTAAGGTAAACTATCTCTACAACCGAACTGTGGCGATTGCAAGAATTGTTTGAGACGATTATTGCCGGACGCCCCGCTCGCTGCTCGCTACCCTCTTCTTGATAGCCGCTTACGATGTAATAAATTTCTCCTCTGTCAATTTCTCCGTTCATTGATTTGTCTCCAAATATTTTTTATATCCGCCAGCCATATAAGACTCTTTGTTGTTGCAACGTTCTTGATACTCCTCTTCTGACATAGGCCTTATGCGAAGTATCCTCTCATCGGTGAGGTTCCACTGCCGGATGTACAGATTTCCTCTTTTCCTCGCAGCCTCCGCATTTTGAACATTGAATACAGCCTCATTGAATGGCGTTTTCGGTGTGTAGTCGTTCCCTATCAAAACGGCATACATATTCGTCTTGGAACCCATATTTACGCCGCCTTTCTGATTTTGTATTGGAGCGTTATGTCTCCCTTGATTCTTTCATCTCTTACCTGTTGCCTACAAGTGTCGAATATCATTCCACGCTCCTTCTTTGCGCCCATCAAGTATTCATACCCGGCATCTTTGAAAAAGCGCACTTCCTCCCAATACGTCGAACTCCCATCTGTTAAGGCGTCGTAGTCACTTCTCCTAATGTAGTCCTCCGTGCTGGCGTGAGCAGACCACTGCTCTTTAACTGCACGTTCTTCCGGAGTTAGGTCTCTGTATCCGGCACTGTAAACGGTCAGCGTTTCTCCGTCATAATCTACAAGACTCGCCTTGGGGAGCGGCAACTCGCTTACATCTCCTCCGACGTTCTGGAAAAAGATAGAGACGGTGTTGCACCCAACAATCTTTCTCCAACCCTGCAACCGAGCCGGTATGACGCTTTCACCGAACCGCTTAATCATTAAGCCCTCGTATTCACCCGTACTCGCCTCTCTTTTGAGTTCTGCAAGTGTTTTCATTTATGTCTCCTTTTTTGGCCCTGTAAGGCCACATTTATTTTTGTGTATTGTTTGTTGTCAACCCACTTTGCGCCCGTTATGGTGCTTGTAGGGGCGTAATTTTATGCCTTTGGCGTGTAGGTCTTCAACTTGTCGTCCCACACATATTCATCTTCTCCGCCGACGAGTTCAAACGCAAGTTCGTATGCCTCTTTTGAATAGTCGGCGTATGTTTCTGCCGCAACTTCCTCTCCCGAATCGTACTCCGCCCAGCCCGTGTAGTGTCCGGTCTGCTCTTCGGCATATTCGTACTGGAATCTATATTGAGGATGCTGCGCCGACCACTTTCGCATAAGGGTCCGGACGTCGCTCCAAGCAGTGGAGAAGAACAAAACGTCTCCCTCTATAAGGGTGTCGCAAGCATTCCACTTTGTACCCCAGTGTTCCACGCTCCAATCGTACCAGTCGATTGCCCCAAATTCCAACACATTGTCCAGCGCTCGTCTGCCGTAGTTAAGTACATCTTCCGCTGTTGCGAACTTGGGTTCCGAGCCGTCTTTGCTGTGGTTCTTAACGATGTATTCAATCTTTGCCGCCGCATCATCGTCCGGAATAAACACCGACTTCGACGAGAGGCGCAAATGTTTCGTTTGGCTCTTGAAGTATGCGGGCATATACTTATCCATAAGGCTTTCGTCGTTTTTGATGCTGTTGAGGAAAAGTTTAACGCAATCTTCCGTAATGGACCCAGCGATGATGTCCAGTTCTTTGGGCATCGGAAGGATGCTGTTGAAGTCAAACGAAATTTCTTTTCCATTCTTGAAGCAATGGGCGAGTATCAACTCGTTGCCGGTCATCATCGCTTCGTCTTTTGCTATTACTGTTACTCTGTTATATACATAGTTCGGCATTTTACTTATCCTCCTTTAACCGAAAAAATCAAACGCTGTCGGGTGGACCTCATCAAATCTGTTGATGTCGCACCAATAGCAACCGTCAAAACCTTTACGCTGTGCGTATGCTATAATTCTGTTCTCGACCTCTTCTGACAACTTGTAAAGATTTGTGGTCTTATGATACTTGAACGGCATATTTTCATCCAGCCAAGCGAATATCTCCTTCTCCGAATGGAACGAGTATTTCTCTTCAACCGTAACCTCCGTTCCGTCTTTGTCCGGATAGCATATATCCACGCAGAAATCGTCTTGATAAAAGCAATCTTCCTCATCCCATTTGCAATATACCGCACACCCGCTTTCTTCTGAAATATACGCTACCTTTACTCCGGGATAAAAACTTTTTGCAATTTCGTACCAAAGTCTAACCTTTGGACTCCAAGCCGTAAGCGTCAGTATTGAGAAATACCAAAAGCCTTGCTTTTCCTTGACCCCTTCCGCCTCTTCAACACTACCCCTGCACTCTATATCTTCCGGGCGATATTCAGGGAAAAAAGCCGCCACGAAATCACCCATCCATCCGTTGCCGAAGCCGTTCGGTACGGACGCCGGTCCATCATAGATGTTGACGAACTTTCTGTGCATTTCCTCGATGACCTCCTTGTTTGGGGAATAAAAAGTCACCGAACTCGAACACCAATTAGGCATATCCCATTTACCTCCTATTTGCGTAATCTGTAAATTCCGCTCTGTGTACAAACAGGCAGTAGTAATCTCCGCCATCGTCTCGGAACTCTACCTGCGGAAGCCCGTCTGTAAGTCTCGTTCTCTCCTCTCCGGTGATGTCTTTCAAAAAGAAATTATCATCTTTGAGTAAACTGTCTTTTTCTTGCTCGTATCTGGCGAGCGCCTCATCTTTGTCGGTTGTGCGCAGATAGACAATTTCTTCGACTTCCCCGTCGCACCTGCTCTCTTCTTTTACTATGTAGATATTGCGCTCTACCTTCGAGGTACCGCCGCAATTTTTTACTCCCTCAAATATAACCTCGCCCTCAAACAAGGCTGCTTGATATATCTCACAGGAGTCTTCGCTCGTGTACTCATTTTCCAGCCAATGCGTAAGTTCGTCATCCTTTACGAGCCTATAAGGGTGATTGCTATTCTCGGTCAAGTAGTCAATGAGCCACTCCTTTCTGACGGCGAAGATGTAATCGACGTCCTCTGAAAACTCGGTGCCGACAATGAGGTTTCCATTAACCAAAAGCACCTTGATGTCTTCATACAACAAATTTCTGTCCATAGTCCTCTCCTTATTTTTTCTTGAACATCCACGACTCGTTGTGCTTGGCAAGTTTCTTTTCTGCCTTGAACAACAAGATTACGAGCGAAACGATTGCAACAACTGCTATCGAAAGCCCAACAACATTTGCTATAAGCAACGCCTTCATAGTAAAACCTCCTTTTTAACTCTTTTTTTGACTATCCTTAATGGAATATGTTCGTTCTCCGCATAGGCCTTTAACTGTGCCTTTGCGGCCTTGTGGGTATCCTCGGAGAGGATGTCATCCCACCCGCTCTCGTCGCTGTAACGACCTTGCAAAACATATACGTCATCCGTCTTTCTTTGATAATCCATCTTCCCGTCCTCAAAAATTGTAGTCGTAGTATTCGTGGCGCCCGTTTCTGATTTGACAGCCCTTGTAAACGAACATCCCTTTCTTTTCGCTCCACCTGCACTTCAAAACCTCACCGTTCGGGTCTCGTTCGTAAGACCACTTTTGTTCGTCTTGATTTGTGCAGTGGGCCGCAAAGCCTCCGGGGATAAACTCCGGCTTGAAATCCGGAGACAGCGTGGCCTTATCTCTTTGAATGGTTATCGTCTTCGCCGTCTTCGCAATTACTGTATAGGCGTGAGCGTCGCTGTAAAGACACAGCGTAACTCCATCCCCAACTTCTACCTCTCTGCGCTCTTCCGTCCAAATCTGGCACTTTAAGCGGTCCATCTTATCACTCGCAGCACTACCATAAACACGCCAATACTCGTTGAGCAGTTTATCGTAGTTGGAGCCGTCCTCCGAACATTTGGAGCGGACCATCTTTTGGAGCATCTCATTGTTTTCCTCTTTGAGATTTTTGAGCATAATCTTTAACTCTTCACTGCGTTTCATTATTCAGCCCCCATCAAATCCTCGACCGTTGCGCTATCTCCAATATAGATGTCTCTCTCAATTCCGAGACCGTAGCGCCCACGATGATTCTGCAAATCCGAAAGCATTATGTATCCCCATTCCCACTCGTAAATGTGGCAATATCCAAACAGCATCCAGTCTCCGTTCTCTTGTTTCTCTGCCTCTGTAATGAGCCACGTCCCTGCACCCGTAGGGTTAAAATACTTGACGAGGACTGTCGCCTTGACCCCCTTGCCGTCTTGGGAATACAGTGGATGTCTCTCAAACTTCTTTTCGATTGACTTTGTAAGTAACTTCATAACCTTCCCTCCATTAAACGTCCAGCCCGAACGCCTCTGCAACTTTCCATAGATTGCCGCCAAGATGTCCGACCTTAAACCAGCGTGTAAATCTCTTACCCGTGCAATCGTACTCTGAATAGATTCGAGTAGCGCACTCGTCGTAGAGATAATCTAAAACCTCTTGTTTGGTGCCGTCGAACTCTAATGGGTCAGCATAGATAACAACGCAACCCTCGCCATCCGAGTCATAGATAATCGTGTCTTTGGGCTTATTTTCGGAAAGTCTGCGCAACTTTTCACGCAATTCTTGAATCCGGCCCGTTGCAGACCACCTGTCGAGAATTTCTCTGCGTTCGTTTCCGGTCTTTCCCATCAGTTGACTGTGACGAAGGGCAAACATTACTCTTAAAAACCCGTCGTAGTTTCTGTTGGGCGTGCAAACGTTCATACCAGCCTCCTCTATCTTGCAAATCTGCAAGTTTTATTTTATGCTTTTATTATATCTTACAGAACTGTAATTGTAAAGCGTTTTTATGCCTTTTCGTGAAATTTTTTTGGAATTTTATTTTTTTCATTATTGCGTGTATCGTTTGTGTGCGCCTTATGCCCTCGCTCGAATGAATACGCCCGCCACACAGGGCGGGCGATTCTTGGAGTAGAGATTATACGCAAAAGCCGAGGCACACGCCGTTCGAGTTGTCAGCGCCGTCGCCGTCGACGTAGCCACCGCCGTAGACGTAGAGGAAGTAGTAGGAATCGTCAACGCGAGGAGAACGGAGCCACCAGTAGCCAGTGGAGCCACCAGACCTGCGCTTGATGCGATTATTCTCGTCGTCTTCAAAATATGCGTACTGCGCTCCCTCATCCGCTACGTCGTCACCATCCAGCCCGCACACCTCCGATTCGGAGAAAAGGAACAGCTTGTCCACTGTGGTTCCGACTTCTCGTGAGCCGCCGCCAATCGTTGTGGTTTTTTCGACCTGCTTGATGACGGCCTTTGCCGCATCTGGTAGCAATCTGTACAGCCTCTCCATATAGACCGTGCGCATCTTCGAGTCTTTCCATCCGCCCTCGTTGGACCATACCTCGTTCATCTCGTACCAACCGTCGATAATCCCCTTGAACCCGAACGTGATACCGGCACGATTTGACGTTCTCGCAATCCTATCGTGGTTGAACCCAAGGATTACGAGTTTCACCACCTCTCCGGTGAGCAATTCGACGTCTTTTTCTTGCCCGACCCAGAAGTGTTTTTGCGCACACCCGGACTCGGCAATTCTTGCAATTTCCGCCCAACTCATATTGTTGAGCGAGTCCACGTCTTGCGAAACGTGGTAGTTGTGCAGAGCCGCAAATACCGGACAACTGCTCTCGCACCCAAGGCTTTTTAACTTTGGGCATAAGCAGTTGGTCCTGCACAATTCGTCTTCCGCCATCTTTCTGGCTCTTTCGTTCATCTTTGTTTCATTCATATATTTAATCCTCCTATTTAATCTTCGTAATCGTCCTCTCCCGCATAGGAAACCGACGTGATTTTGAGTCCCTCGTAGTCCACTGCGCACAGTAGCCTGTCTATAAGTTCGCTACGAGGCATTTGCTCAATTTCTTTTTCTGCAATCTCCATCGCCTCTTTTTTGCTGCTTGCCGAAATGGAGAAAACAGCATCTGCAACCGGTCTGAAATTTACGTCATATATCTTTTTCATATACCCGCCTCTCTCACACGCAGTAATACGAGCCGTACTTCTTCAAAGCCTTGTTGAGTCCGGCTCTCAAAGCCTTGTTTTCAAGGACCTCTTCGAGCGTATATCCGCACGCATCAAGCGTATCTTCAAGTTCTTCCGTGTACCCGAACTCGTGATTGGCTAACTCGTAACTCCACATTTGGTAGATGTACTTGCTGCCCGTCTTATCCGCCAGCACGGCCGCCTTGCGCTCCTCTTCTTGTCTTTCCATCATCTCGTGGAAGGCATCGGCGTCTGTCCTTTTGATGTAACCGCCTCCACCTATGGAGAATATCTTGTCCGTGTCGTTCACTGTCAGCCCGAACTTTTCCATCATTTTTTCAAACTGGTCTTGCGAAAATGCAAATCCGAACGGAAATTCGTTGACTTCTTTCTGGTGCTTTTCTTTCAACGCTATGTATTCGTTCATCTTACTTCCTCCCCGTAGATGTTATAATATTTGATAGGCCCCGCACCGACCTCCGGTTCAACGTGGATACACGAGTATGTGAGAACTGTAACTCCTTTCTTCTGGCGGAGTCCAAGCGCATATTTGCTTGCCTTTTCTACTGACCGAAACCGTTTCTTCTTCATTCCCTTGCTTTCTTTCCAAAAGTAGAGCCACACCGTCATACGCACCCCCTCGCTCCTCTGTCGAGGACCTCTCTTACTTTCTCGCTGTAATGATATGAGGCATCAAACGGATGAAACAGAAGAGCCTTAATAAACTCCTCGTCCGGAGTAGTGCTTTGCCAGCCGTCGATGTTCTCCCCGAACCCGTTTGCTCTATCGCCAACCCTTTCAATTTGGTCGGCAAAATCAATCATCTTTTCTCCGTTCAAGTAAACTTCTGCAACTCCCTGCGTTACTGAATACCGCTTACGCTTTACCTCAAATACATATTTCATACACACCTCACTCTATACAAAAGTCAGACAGACTTCTATATTCCCTCACTTCGTTGACAACTCCGTCTTTGAGGGCTTTGCGCATAATCTCAAAGATGTCTTCTCCGTGAGAAACGGCAACTTTCCCGAACCCGGACTTGACTTCTGTATAAGAAACCAAGTATGTCGGACCCTCTTTCGAGTAACGTTTGAACCTCTTTTCGAGGTCTTGCAGGTCAATGAGTTCGGCAAAAAACAATTCGTCGTCCGGAATTATTTGCGAATAATCCTCTCCGAGCGGATAACGTGTAAAGTATTCCTTTACTGCTGCTTTCAGCGCTTCTTCGACTTCCGCTCTGCCTTCGCCTGCAAAGTAAAAGTCAATGTCTGCGCAGCCGCCATTTCCGTCGTTGTTATACCACCCGACTTTCTTGCCTTTATAGTAGATGCTGCCTTGACAGCCATCCCACTCCCGGCCCTTAAAAGTCTTGATGTTTCTGATTTCAAACCCATAAATTGACGCCATCTTATATACCTCCGTTTAATATATCCACATTATCAGCCAGTCCACCTTTTCGAGGTGCGCTCTCTTAATGCCGATTTTTTCCTTAAATGCCTTGAACGCAGATTTCAGCGTGTGAAACATAAACCGCATTTCATATCCGAACCACTCCAAGTGCTTGCCCTCGTATCTCATCTTGATTATCCCGTTCTTGACTTGGTAGAAAACTGTATCCATAGTCCCTCCTCAATCTTGCAACTCGCAGACTTTCTTGTAGTCAACAATCTTGCCAAACTCGTTAACCTGCTGCATACAGGTCTCTACCGTGCAGGGCGTAAGGGTTATGCGCTCTCCGTCATAAACGTACTTTCTCGAACAGTTATACTTCCTGCTGGGGACTCTTACGTCCTTTCCTTCGCAGATGGACATAACTCTGTCCCACACTCCGCCGGTCCATTGACTGCCCCTAAAAACTTTAAGGGCAATACCGTCTATCCAGTTATACAAATCTACCGAATATCCCTCATCTATGTATCTATTTGCGGCATCCACTATCCTCTTTATCTCATTTGACATTGCTGTATCCCTCCAATCTTTTCTTGTCTTTTCTTACTTTGCGGAACTCCAAGCCCCACATCTCCGATATGAAGCCGATAACCTCATCCGCCGGAAGTTCTGCGAGCGTCTCGGCCAGTCCATCGTTGTCGTCCATATCCGCCCACTCCATTGCCTGTTCTCTCCACTGCTCAACGGTGTAGTCTCGGTACATCCCGAACTCTCCACCCTGCAAGTCTCTCGAAACTCTATATCTTATTTCCTTATCCATCATTGCTCCTCCGACCACCCTATAAGGGTTAACTCGTAATCTCTAACCTCCTTCTCGGTAAGCAACCTTGAATAGACAAGGATGTCGTGGAAGTTGCTCGTGAGGCTATCCTCTCTTCTTATCAATCCTTCCATTGGCTGACATCCGGGAGAAAACCCCCTCAACCTCATTCCGTATGTATAGGTAACTGCCTTCTTCTCTCCCGCCAAAACATCGAAGTCGATTATATCCGCAGAGGGCTTGTTGTCCGCCCTCAATCTGCGAATCTGCTCGACCTCGTTGGGGAATTGGCAAACCCCGCCGAAAAACTTCTCGCAAAATGCCGCAATCGAATGGAACTTTGAGGTTCCATATACCGAGTACGAGCCGTCTTGATAAATAATCTGGTATCGTGTCATATCTTCTTACCTCCTTAATCTCTCGTAAGCAAGTCGTAGAGTTCTTGCGTTTCCTGTCTGTCGTGAATGGGAAGCGGATGTCCTGCAAGTTCGCTGAATCTTCCATCGCTCGAATAGGCAATGTTTCCACCAAACATCCATCCCAGATGTTCCGGCCTTGCTATCGGCTCCAAGAACTTATAACCGTTCCTGTCGCAAACCTTGACCAAGTTTTCCGGCGGATTGCTTTCGTCGATTTTTATGTGGCCATCTTCGCACACCAAGAGGAGTTGCTCGTATCTGCTGCTTATTCCTCCGTTGGTGCAATCGCAATCTCCGTTGCCCTTTGCTACATACACTTTAATGGGTAATGCCTTCATTGTGAACCTCCAAATCTCTTACTGAATGGTAAGATTTATTTTGTACTCCTATTATATCGTACAGAACTGTAAGTTGTAAAGCGTTTTTAAGCCTTTTTATGAAATTTTTTATTTTTTTTGTTTTTGTAACGATTTTATGTATTTCTGGTTCGGAAATGACTGTTGAGCGGTATTTATCACAACATAAATACCGTTGATGACAAAATATCGGTTCGGAAACTATCAAAGTAAAGTAGAGTAAAGAAAAGTATAGCAAAGTAAAGAAAAGCAAAGAAAAATACTCGTGCGCTCCCACCATTCTATCCGACCCAATAGAAACGCCTTATTTAAGCCGATAAGCGTCAATAGTAAAGTATGAGTATTTATAGGTAAAAGACGAAAAGTCTCGTTAGGTGGGTTGTAGGAGCCTTATTTTCTGCTTTTGGGCAAAAGAAAAAAGCCCACGTTATGGGCTTTCCATAAAGTGGGCTATTCTTGCGGTCAAAACAGGTCTGAATGCGAACCCGTTCTTGACAGGTAGAGAATTATCTGTTCTCCATTCTTCTTGTAGATGAGCAACCAATCCGGTTCGATGTGGCACTCTCGGAATCCGTCATAGTTCCCGGACAACTCGTGGTCTCTGTATCTCGCATCGAGTTCTTCGTCGTTTGACAGTTTCTCAACGATGCCGAAAAGTTTATCGAGGTCTTTCCCTTGTCGCCGCACGAGTTTGAGGTCCTTCTTGAACTTTGTGGTAAAGCGAACTTCGTATCTCATACTCCAAGCGCCTGCCTTAACGAATTGATGTCTCTGTACCCCGTGTAGTTTTCGGGGTGCGCTTCCATTTGCTTAACCTCGTCCATTGCGGAAATGGTTTCCTCGTTCGGCAGCTTCTCGCTGACCTCAAAGGGAATCCCACGTTCGAGCAACGCACGCTTGAAGAAGATGCTTACCGCAGCGGACAACGAAAGGCCGATATTGTCGAACAACTCTTCCGCCTGTCTCTTGGTGTCTTCGTCAATGCTGATATACGTTTTCTTTGTAGCCATATTAACTACCTCCTTTCCTGTATTAGTATATGCTTATTATATCAAAATAGAAAACGTTTGTCAAACATTTGGAAACTTTTATTTTCTAAAAGAGTAAAAAATATTCCCCCTGCTGTTAACAGGGGGAATAATCTTGCGTCATAGGTAATATTTGTTGCCGAGACTTGTTGCCCATCCCTCGAACCAAACGGAATCGTATGGTTTAAGGTCAGAGTATCTTTTGCGTCCGGTCCTAACAACAATTTCTCTGTACCAGTATCTTATTGCGGAAGGGATGCTTACCACAAAGGGCATCAACGGACCAAAAATAATGTTCTGGATTCCGTGGCCGCATTCGTGACGCTTAATAGACAACGAGGCGCTGTTGTTGCAGAAAAAGAAGCATCCCGCTTCAAACCCGCCCCAGTCTTTCCCGACCTCAAAGTAGACAAAATAGTGGAAACGATGAGGCTTGTGTCCGGTAACGAGGAGGGCGAGTGCGCAAACCGCTCCAACGAGAGTCATAGGAAGACCCCACGTCCACGAGAGCAACCAAAACAGAATTGCTTTAAGCGTTTTCATCACTCGTTTCCCCCTTTGTCGTATTCTTCCCCGCCTGTTTCTTCGCATAATCCTCAATCTTGTCGAACGCCGCCTGCACAAGGCTTTCAAGCAACTGCTTTGTGAAAAACGGCTTCAAAACGGCTGGGATAATTGTCTGTAACTGCTCTACTACTATCGCCATCTTTTGCTTTCCATCGACGTCGTTGTTCTCTGCGCTGTCGATTTCTCCGGCTATGGCGGCATTTATCTTGTTCTTCACATAAAAGTACCACGAGCCGAGTGTCCCGGCGATAGTGAGTACGGCAAAAACGATTGTTAAAATGATTTCGAGCGTCATATCAAATACCTCCTATTATAATTGCCATTAAGGCGCTAAAAAGCCCGCCCAACACTGCCGAAATAATACAACTGATAATTGTCCGCTTGTAGTATTTCGCATTATCGGCAGGCTCGGTTTCGAGTTTTTTCAATCTGTTGCCCTGTTCCTTCTGTTCTTCGAGCATATACTTCATATTGATAGCAAGTTCGTTGACAGAATTTGCAAGGCTGCCTATTTCCGATTGCTTTGCCTCGATGTCTTTTACACGATGTTTCAGCGACCCGATTTCGTGTTCGTGGTCGTTTAGTTTCAGTGCGATGTCGTTCTCTTCCATAGCATTGCACCTCCTATTTTGCTGGCTCGCCAAGACCGCCGCAGTCTGGGCAGAGCAACTTTTCAATGTCTATCTCTTTGCCTTCGAGACAATCGTACCACACGTCGCAGGGTTGCTTACAAGGCTTTGAACTACTTTCACAAACATCACAGATATTATCTACCGTGATTTTTTGCACTTCAAGATTGGGCATAGCCCACCTCCTTATTACAATAGAATAGAGTCCGGAATAACTGTTTCATACTCCGGAGTGTGCGGTAAGCGTTACAATGTAAAAGATGACCGCACCAAGAAACGAAAGAGTCTTTGATTTTTGAGAACTCCATCCTTCCCGCATCTAACCATTGCTTGAATTTCTTCAACTTTTGTCGCATCCTCGTAATTCCTTTGCGAGCAGGTTTAACGACGACTTTTCCTGTCTCCGTAAGAAAAAACCTGTGCTTCAAGAATGTGATTCCACGAGTGAGTTTTACGATTTGCGTCTTCTTCTCGTTGAGTTTTATCCCTATTTTCGCACACAACTCGGAGAGGTCCTTCAAACATTCTTGGAGATACTCCTTGCTTATGTGCATCATATACCCATCATCCATATACCTGCCGGACTTCCGAACCCTTCTGACCTCCTTAAAATGGTGGTCTATCGAACTCGGATACCGCAGGGCCGATATTTGAGAAATCTGACTTCCCAGACCGAGACCCTTGTCTCCTCCGAAGTCGTCTATAAGTTGGTTGATAAGACCGGACAGACGCTTATCGGAATAAGTTTCATCGACGAGCCTTTTCAGAATATCGTGGTTGATGTTATCAAAATACTTCGAGAAATCGAACACGAGAACGTAGCCCTTTGTGCCGTATTGGCGGTAGTGTTCGTGCAACTGCCGCTTTAACCGGTTGATGGCGAAGTCTATTCCCTTGTTCTTGACACAGGCCCCATTGTCGTAAACGAATGACCGGCTGAACAGCGGAACGAGTGAGTAGTCGCATATACATCTCTGTACAACTCTTTCGCTTATATGGACAGACTTTATATGCCTTGGCTTCCCTCGCTCCATAATGTCGAACTCGAAGAAGCCTTTACTCTTAAACTTTCCGCTGCGCAACTGGTCGAGCGTGTTGACGACGTTCAATGAGGCGTTTGCGGTGTATCGCTGGGTGCTTGACTTCCAATTCACACCCTTCTTGCAACACCTGTACGCCCTGTGGAGATGCTCAAAGGTAAAAACCTTATCGAAGTCTCCATACTGCTGTTCAAGCGCTACTTTCTTTGCTTCACGCTTGGCTTTTCGTCTTTGATAACGATTTTCGTGTCTTTCTTTACTATTCATAAAAATGTATTACTCCGTATAGCCGTGATTTGACGAAATAGGCTACTTAATTACCTACTATTAAATGGAAGTTTTCGTCGTTCTTCCACAATGCAAGAAGCGTCCAGTAGTGAATATCGGAGAATAAATTTACCCTTGCGGGAAGGTCATACACCCCTTTTGCAAAAGGCATTGATTCACGCATTATGACGTTACTATGTCGAGCCTATAAAGATTGCAAAATCCGAGGCACACGCCGTTCGAGTTGTCAGCGTTGTCGTTGTTGACGTTGCCATCGTTGTTGACGTAGAGGAAGTTGTTGGAATTGTCAACGTTAGGAGAACGGAGCCACCAGTTGTCAGTGGAGCCACCAACACAATGTTTACGGCATATAACCTATGATAAATTCATTCCTTCGGACAGCGTTAATCTACGTTGTCCTTGTACTTGCTTTGTAACTTCTTCTTCAACCCAGACAAGAGCGTCAACTCTTTCGAGATGAGTCTTGCCCAGTTCTCCCAAACCTTTGCCGGGATAGATTTCTCTTTCCCGTCCTTGTCTTTTGCGCTATAATGCGTTACAACCTTTTGCGCAACGTCCAACTGCGACGAGAGCGCTTGCAGGCTGCAAATAGCGTGGATGACATAGTTTACTCTGATTTGAGATTCTGTGGGGTTGGTAGCATAGACAGAATTTGCTGACTTTGCGTTGTTGTAAACCTGCTTTGACAGGTCCAACAGGTCCTTCGTTATAACGAAAAAGTACCGTTTCGGGAACTTGATTGCGTATCTTATCGCATATTCTTCGAGTTCCATAGCGGTTTCAAGGAACTGCACGGTGCTTTCTTCTCGGTTCTTTTCCAAGACGCCCATTACCGTTTGCCCTCCACGTTTCGAGCCTCATCCGGCTCCGGTAAAACAATCTCGTCCCAATACTCTTGGTCTTTGATTTTGAGCGACTCGAAGTCAACCGTGGGGCTGACGTACTTGCCGAGGAAGAAGTCGTCGCTGGTCTTCAAGTTTCTCGAATACCAACCGGACTTGGATGCGTCCGGCTTGAACACGAGATGCCTTCTATTGGATATGACGTGAAGACGTCCATTTTCGGTATAAACAACACCCGTAAGCGCCGTTGCAACAATTTCGTCCGCCTGCCTTACTGTTTGTTTGTTCTTAAAACCTACTGTCATAAAATTTCTCCTTTTTGAGGTATTCTCTGCGCCCACACAGGGGCGCAGAGTTTCAGATTATTGATTATACGCAAAAGCCGAGGCACACGCCGCTCGAGCCGTCAGCGTAGTCGCCGCGGACGTAGCCATCGTAGTAGACGCAGAGGAAGTAGCTGGAATTGCCAACGTTCGGAGAACGGAGCCACCAGATGTCAGTGGAGCCACCCCCGTCATCAAGACTTTTAACGAGTCCGTCGTTTGCGTCGTTGGGGTCAATGTCTCCCGCTGCACTCTTGTAGTAATCGTACTGCTCGCCCTCTCCCATATAGGTGTCTGCGTAGTCCGAAATCGAGGACCAAGCGGAATTTCTTATAGCCCTCTCGGAGCATATTTCAGCAAGCGAAAGCAGCCACAAGGAGTCATCGGACGTAACGATGTCTGTACTCGTATTGCCTGCGCTCGTTCTCTTTTTGACGGTCTTTATGACCTTTACAAGGTCGTCCGGAAGGTCTTCGAGGAGCGACTGCATCGTGCTGTTTCTCATCTCCGACTGGTCCCAACCGCCTTCATTGGTAGAACTGCCGTTCATTGAGTAGTAGTCGGCAAGCAAATTCTTCATACCGAAAGTTATGCAAGCCTTTCCTGTACCGTCGGACAGGTCGTCGTGTTCAAATCCGAGAATAACGAAGGTTGCCGTGCCTCCCGATTTGAGTTGGACTTTCTTTTCTGCTCCAACCTTAAAGAGCGACTTTGCTCGTCCGGATTCAGCCAACGCCGCTATGACATCCCAACTCGCATTTTCAAGAGTGGGTTCCTGCGCAACGAACTTCGAGCCATTCCAGTAGATAGGCGTGTAGTCGTCGCCTATCGGAGATTTCCCAACGAGGTCCACAAGCGCAATCTCTACCGCTCCCGTTTTTCCGTTAACTTTCGTTACTGGATACGGAGGCGGATTGCTGGCGGAATACTGCTTTACGTTGTCAACGTTTCCGAGACCAACATCACCCTTTGCAATAGACACCGCTCCTGTCTTGCTGTTTACAGAGGTGACAGGGTAAGGCGGAGGGTTACTTGCAGAATATTGTCTGACGTTATCCACATTCCCCAAACCAACATCCGCCTTTTCGTGCGTATGTGCCTTGGGGGTTCTTGCATCGGAAAGTCTGCCGTCATTGCCTTGACATACCGTCCCCGCTGCCGTGCCGAAATTTTTGTTGAACGCAGTGTTCTTGGAAAACGCCGGCTCCGCACCGACGTTCTCGGCGGTGATGTCAACCTGCCCCGTTCTGTACTTCGTTTCTGAATGACCCTTGACTCCCGTAACGGTGTTCTTCTGTGCGCCGGACTCAATGCCGTTGAGTTTTGCTTTATCTGTTGCACTCAACAGCCCTGCGGCGGAAGTCGTGGCCTCCGAAATGGTCTTATCCGCACTTCCGTCGAACTTTTCGGTTCCAATCGTAAGTGTATGATTTAATTTCTTGGCTGACGGAGCGGCGTAGGTAGCAAAAGCAGTTATCAATGAGGCAAGCTGCGAAGCAATGCTCCTGCCCGTACTTTCCGTGAGGAGCGACTTATCGGTGTAATCTTCCGAACTGACCGAACTTGACTTGCCGCTTTGAATCATAGAAAGCAAGGCTTTTAATTGGTTTACAACTTCTTGCCCTGCGCCGTCCGTAACCGGTCTATATGATGTAGCCAAAACTGTAACCTCCTTTATTTGTTTTCGACGACAATAACATAGCCTTCGCTATCTTTCGATAAGCAAAGGCCAGTGTCCTTTTGATAATGGGCTGTTATGTCGTTCCCATCTTTGTCATATATAACTCCGACCGGCAGCAGTTTGCCGTCCTTATCTTTTACATAAGGCGTTACTATATCTGCCATCACGCACCTCCTTAAATCCTCTTAAAGAAGATGCCGCCGATTGCCAACTTTTCGCTGGGGGTTTCTTGTTCGGGTTCCCCGACTTCCACCACGTTCGCACCTGCTGTGACTCTGCCTTTTTCATCGACTGTTACCGCAGAGTAGGACCCTGCCGTAACGCCCGTTTTGGACAGCACTGCGGCCAACTCTACTGCTTGGCTTCCGTCAAACGGTTTTGCGGCGGCGGTGACATCTCCGCTAATCGAGAAATTCTTTGACACCGCAAGTTTTTTTGCAGCATCTGCGTTCGTCGCAGAGGTTGCGCTGTCTGCCTGCGTTGCCTTGCCGACTTTTGTGGTGCCGTCAACAATGTCGGAAATTGCACCTTCGTTTGTGGTTGCCTTTTCCTTCGCCTCGTTCCAGCCATCCTTTTCGGTGTCGGTAACAAGCCTGTGAGTTTCGTCGTCTGTTGCGTCAGCCAAAGAGCCGCTCTTGCCGAGACTTGAAACTTCCGTACTCTTGATATAGGGGGTGAGCGCAGCGGTAATAAGTCCGTTTACGTCGTTAGCCGTCTGGAAGTCCTCTATCGCTGCGTTGAGGGCTTCTGTGGTGACATAGCCGGACAGGTCGAGTTTCTGTGCGCCCAACTTCTCCCACGCATCGCTAACCCAGATGTATTCAACGTACAGGTTTTGCGACTCTTCTCCTGTGTCTTTAACGAGGTATATCGTTGCATCATCACCCGATTCGGGCAAGACAGAAACGACGCTTACCTTGAACTTGGGAATGGCGCTTATTTTCTGGTCCACCTCTCCTTTCGTGTAGTAGTTAACAAGGTCGTTGACCGCCTTTGTGATAAAGCCGCTTACATCCGGAATGTCGCCCGTGTTCGCCTTCTTTGCAAGTTGCGTATTAACGTAGTCTGTTGTTGCCTTTTTGTCCAGTTCTGCCTGTGTTGCGGCAGATATGGGCTTCTCGTCGTCGGACGTATTGTCAACCTTTCCAAGACCAACGTCCGCCTTGCCGATAGTGACCTCCCCGCTTTTTCCGTTTACCGAAGTGACGCTTCCGGCAATGGCATTGTCGATTCTCTGCTCGATTTCTTCGAGTGCGCCCTTGACGGTTTTCGCTTGAATCTTTTCAGATTCAACAAGAACAACTTCCGAATCCGTTTCCGGATGCAAGAGCAAAAACTCGTCTTCTCCAACCTTCTGAACGATTTGGGTTTGCTGTGTCGTAGTAGCCATTTTTCTTTCAATCTCCTTGAATTATTTTATTTTTACGAATTGGAATGTCCCAACAGGGGCGTCTTTGTCGAGTTGGTCTGTAACTTCTGCGAGTTTCGACTGCTCAACCACGTCGTCTACCGGAACTTTGTAGGACTTGCCTTGACCGATTGCAACGAAATACCTGTCTTTCTTCTGACTCTCGATTAGAGAAACGGTTTCGTGTTCGGCCTCGTCCGAGGAAAGAAGGCTCAACGACTTTCCTGTCATTTCGCCTTCGAGGGTCACTCCGTTGATAGTTGGCTTGTTGGTAATGTTCACATAGTCTGTGGGCAGTACCGAAACAATCTTCCTTATCTCAACGGGAGGACACCTGTCTCTGTCTTGTCTGTTCATCGCTATTGCCCTCCGCACATTTTATTATCTTTTTTTCGCACAGTGAATGTACCGTTGCGGATGAGGGTTACTTCGTTTCCATCTATCAAAGTTGCCGTTAGGTCATAGTAATTGATTCTTGGTAGCAACGTCGCCGTTACATCACTACCAAGGCGCAAACAATAACCGCCCTGCATCTCCGAATAAGGCAAGTGGACACATATCCCTTGTCCCTTGCAAACAAAGCACACTTCTTTAAGCGCCGCTCGGTCTACGCAATTAAGAACAAAGTAGCATTCAAGCAGGTCGCCAATAATTGCTTTTACACCGTTATTTTCAGCCATTGTAATTACCTCCTATCTACCCGTCTTCACTGTTTTTCACGCAGATATAGCCTTCTTCATCGAGGAAAAAGACTATCCCAAAACCAAGCTGCGAGGGCGTGACGTTATGCGGATTGTCTTTTAGGTCTGCGTGTTCATTCGCTGTACCTATTCCGTCTTCCATATGATTGAAGTGCAGGGCATCCATAGCGGTGCCTTGCTGTTTTACTTGCCCGCCTTCCTCAATGTGGTCTATCCACTTTTGCTTTTCGTATGCCATACGCTATACCTCCTCGTAGTCGATATTGATTACAAGCAAGACGGTCTGTGCCGAATTTACCTCAATAGACAATGAGCGTTGTGCGATGACGTTTTGGTCTTTGTCGAGGAACCGCAGGCCCGTAATCCTATGGGATGACTGCTGAACATTCGCAAGCAACAGCGTATAGGTTATAACGTTACCGTCTATCGCCCTGCTCTGTTCGGCTGCCTCATACCATTCTTCTTGCCCAGCGACTTCGTACTCGATTTTGGCTACATAGGCCATAAACTCCTCTCTGCGCTGGTCTATAAAGTCTTTGTTATATAATGCCATAACCGCACCTCCTATCTTTTAGGCGGATAAGTTCCGCAGTAATGTGTTCCGCACTCAATGCCGCTAATGTAATAGTTGATATTGTGCGTTATTCTTATCTTTCTTGCCAGCCCCGTTTTGTACTCGATGCTTACTCCTGCCGGCTTGATAGGCGGAATATCGCCCAAATGCAGCGTTTCGTCATTTCCGGTCGAGAGGTCAAGAATGATAGTAGCAGGAAACTCCGCATCTTCGCTGTATCGTATTTCGCCCGTGTCTCCCCACACCATCTTTAACGCATTTATCAAGTCATAGTAGGTGCAACTGTTTGACCCTCTGTACGCTTCGTATTTGAGATACTTTCGGTAGGTTTCGTCGTCCATAACAAAACTGATTTTATCGCCGCACAGAAGAGCCGCCTCCGCCCTTGTTAAGCCGACTATCTCTCCGATTCTGTCCAACTGTTTGCCTACCGCCGTATCAAGCGACGTTTCGTACTGTATCCTATCGAACGTGTCCGTAAGTTCTTTTATCTGTTTATCGAACACTTCGCACAACGCCTCAATATTTGTCTTGCCTTTGAACTGTTCCAAGAGGTCGGATATAATGCTATTTATCTCATTCATCCTTAACCACCTCGATTCGTTCCTCGGCAAAGTTCGCCTTTTCTCTTGACGTTACCGTGACATAATTGAGGGTGTAGTCCCCTTCGCTCGGTTCGCTTTCTTGCTCGCTCGACTTATACGCCTTTATCTCGATATAAGCAATTCCGGAAACCGTTTCGTTTATATCTTTGATAAACTTCTGCAACACTACCGTATCGCCCGCTTTGAGCGAGTCTGTGCAGTTTATGATAGCCTGCTTAATGAGTTCTTCGGCATCCTGCGGCATTGCCTCCATAGGGTTGACGGTGTATTTGACTTTGAGCCAGACATAAACCGGAGTGGGACGGTTGAACCGCACCTTGATTGTATCGTTATAAAGTCCGGGAACATCAACTTCCACCTTGCCGTAGGTTTGTATTCCTGCGGCTTTCGTCCGGAAAATCTGTTGCGCTATGTCGGAAGGCTCTCCGCCGTCAACCACAACCTCTATGCTGTGAGGCGGCCTCCCCTCGCTATCCGTTGTATTGCTGTCGTTCTCATAAACGGTACAACTCAAAATGCCGTTTACGTTATCAATGATTGCGCTCTCAATGCTTTCAAGCATTGATGCTGACCGTGAGTTGCGCTTGCTCAAATAGGACTGACGATATTCAACGTCCGTTTCCCTCAACCTGCCGTAGGCCGGAGAGTCAAGGTTTGTACAAGACGCAAAGCCTGATACAGTGGTAACTATTTCGGTTATGGACCCTGCCGGCAATACGATTTCTCCGTATTCTTCGCTTTGGAACACTATAAGCGACGAAACGGTGACAGTGGTCAAATTATCCGAGAGAGCGAGCGAATGATTTATCCTTTCGTTCTTACTTTCGATTGTGAGGCTGTTACCGTCGGTAGCAACCTCGAAATCGTTGTTCGTGATAACTTTTACGAGGGCGTTAAGTATCTCGCTCTTGGTGGCGCTGTTGCCGCTTACGATAGAGTACCCGACTTCATCGAGATAAACCGCATAGGTGGCGTTGTCTGACACCGCAACGAGGTCTATCTTAACTTTGTTGAAACTGTCTCTTGTAATTTTGAAATCGTTATACACCGTAAAAAAGTTTTTCGGATTTGTAGTAGACGAAATTCTTGTTCCTGTTGGAATATCGGAACCGTCTTCTCCTGTGCATAACACGGTGTACTTCGTCCTGCTGTTATCCTCCCTCGTTACTCCGCCGAATTGACAGGCGTAATCGAGGTTGATTCCTTCTGCCGTTGACGGATAATGGTTTAGGTAAACCCCTTCCGCAACTTCCCATAATTGCGACAATTTATCGCAGAATGACGAGAGAAGAACGTTGATGAACGACTTGGGGTTCATCGCAACATCAATGCCAATCTTGTCTTTCAAATCTTCTTGCACTTCCGAATAGATTGTATCGTACCTTTTGCGCAAGAAACCTTTTTCCGTAACACCAAAATCAGACATCTACTTCCACCTCCCCGCCTGTTTGTATTCCGTTTACGACCACTGTAAAGGTAATCGTGGCCGCTCGTGTCTTTGTATCTATTGAGATACTGACCGACTTTACTTCATTCACCTCTTCTACCGATAAAATCTCCTCACGAATACGCTCCTCCAAAAGGACCCTGTTCGGGTTCTTGATGAAGACATCCTCGTAGTACGGCATACCGTATTCCGTGTTAATCCGCCATTCTCCTGCGAACCACTTTAATCGTATTTTGATTGCCTGCACTACACTGTCCGTGAACGAAACATCCCCGTTGGTAAAAAGAAGGTCTCCGTTTGCATCAAGCAGCAAATCTTTCATCGGCGCCTCCTTATTTGTTAATCGTTCCGCTTATATCAAGATTCCCGTCAATAACGACATTGCCTTTAAGGGTGATGCCGCCACTTGCTATTTGCACCCTGCTTTCTCCGCAAGCAAGGACAACCGCCTTGTTGTTTATTGCCTCTGAAAGCATATCCGGAGCAAACTTCATAAGACCGGGAATTGCTATGGCGTTTGTTAGGCTATATTTCAATTCAGACGTAGTATCGCCCTTCCCAAGCCAAACATCCAGCGCCTGCTCCGAAAAGATAACCAGACAACTGTCTCCCGACTCTATGGGGAAAGCCATCCCCGCACCGAGTGCAGAGCAGAACGGAAACACGATAGGCACATCGTTGAGTTGTGGGTAATCGAGGTACTGGTCATTCGGAGCCTTTATTTTCCCCTTCGGCCGCACCGTCGCTCGTCCGGATTGTTTATCGAACGAAAGGACCGTAGCCGGGATTGCCGTGTGCATTTCGTTTGCAACTTCGTTTGCGAGTGATTGTATTTGCTCTACTACATCTTGATACATTTTAGCCTCCTATTTCTACGAGTTCGGCTGTACATTGCCAATCGGACGTTAGGTTGTCTCCCTCTATCTTCAAGGTACTGACCCGAAAGTTACCCGTAACTATACTCGATTCGAGGTAAACAGTATCGTTGATTCCGATTGCTCCGTTCAAAAAGAAAACAACCTCGTAGCCGTACAAGGTTGCTTCTGTTCCCGACTCGGAAGTATCACTGTTAATGGAACTTACAGAGGAATTGTACAATTTCTTCGGTATCCCTATAAGCCCCGTTTCCTTGCTTAATTTGTGTACTATGTTCGAGACAGGCTCCGAAACCTTTGTAATTTGAACTATGCCGTTTTGAATGGTATATCTCAAAGACGCCTTTGTACATAACTGTGTCAACGCCTTCGTCGCCTTACCAACATAGGCGTATCCGTTGGTATAATACACATACAGCAATCTCTGCCGAGCCTTTTCTGAAAACACTACCGGCATACCGAGTTGGTTCGTAATGTCTTCGATAATTCTCTTAACCTCGATGTTTCCACGATATGATAAGGAAACATAGGTATCGTTTACCTCCGCAAACCCATCCACCACCTCGAACTCTATGAGTCTGTCCGAGCCGTCGAGTTCTTCCGTGACGAGCGAGACTGTCCCTTTGAAAACACAGGGCCTTGACTCCCCATATCCTGCGTAAAGTTCCACCGTGCAGCCCTCTTTGGCGAGGGTGGCTATTTGGGTTTTGTTCAAATTCCACAACTGCATCTTGGTGGTATTTAAGGTCGAGCCATCCGTCTTTTCTATTGAAAACTTGATGTGCAACGCCCGACTCGTTTCCTCGTCCGGCTGCCCAACCTCGAAGCCCGAATATCCGGGCGCACTTGCCTTTAATCTGTATTGCCTGTCAAAATAATCGTTCATTGACTTTGCGCCTCCACATATTCGTCGAACTCGTCGTTGCTTACAAAAACAAAACGAGCCTTGCCGTCCGCAAAGTCTCTCCTTCCTATTCTGTCAAGCGTGGTCTCAACAAAGATATGCCCCTCCGGAAGTTCTGCCATCTTGAAGTAGCAGGTCATCGGAAATTCCGGCACTACTTTTATGCAAGCCACGATGGGGACTGTGTAGTTTTCGTAAATTCCCATCGTCCAGCAGTCAAAGTGGTAGTTGAATCCGAAGTGGAAAACGTACTCTTTATTGTTTAGAACGAGCCTTGTGAGGCTATCGTTACTGTCTGGTGGCGTAAAATACAACATAATATCATCCTCCAAAAAGCCAGCCGAACAGCTTGGAAAGGATGCTACCGGACTTTGCAGACGACTCTTCGTTTTTTGTTTCGGTGGTTCCCGCATCCGCATTGCTGTCTCCGCTTTGGTCGTATCCGCTTGATACCTTTACGGTGGATGCGGACGTCACCGTTACTTGCAAAAGGGAAAACGTTACATCTACGGAATTTGCGTATTCCTCTCTTGGGATGCTCAATGCTGTGATTGCCATATTCTTATACACCTTATCCGGCGTAACGAATGTAACCAACTTCCTTGAAAAGAACATCTCTTCGAGTTCTTCGCAAACTCTCTTGATTCTGTTTTGCCCGAAATGTTTATTCTTCCAAGTCACCGGCGTTTCCGATATTGTGGCTACAACTTCAAGAGCAATGGGACTGTAAAAAATTCCGTCGCTTACATCGTAGCCACTTTCTACCGGATATTGCGGAACTTCCGCTTCCAAGTTCTTTGTCCTGCTTACAGTGCAATCGAACTCAATTCCGCCAAGACTCGAAGGTGCTGATGCTTTTATCATAATCTTTACCTCGCATAAGCCAAGGCGTGAGCAAGTTCCGCCGTGGTGTCTCTTGTTGATTGCCGCATAGCGTCTCTTGCGGTCCTGCCAACGTCTGTGGAGCCGCACTTGAAATCATTGTTGATGTTGATATTCTGTACTATGCTCCTGTTTGTGGTTTCCTGCGTCAATACGCCAGCGGCCCTTGCCGTGCTGTTTCTACTGTTCATAAAGGTAGCCAATGCGTCGAGCATCGTCTCCTTCATTTTACTTATGGGCGAAACAATCTCGCCCTCTTGTTTGTTATCGCCTATGACTACCGGTGTAGGACTGTCTTTATCGACGTATCCACCCTTTGCCAAGTAAGCGATTCTGCCAAACGATACTTTTGGTATCTCCGGTATAGCAGGTATGCCAATCCACGTCCACAGCGAGGACAATGCCCCCGTTATAGCATTGATAGCGTTGACGAAGAAGTTAAGCAGCGACTCAAATCCACTTATTATACCGTTGATTATTGCAATAGGTATGTTGCCGAGCGACTTCCAAGCCTTTGACCAATCTCCCGAAAAGACTCCCGAAATGAACCCAACGATGTTTTTCAACACGGTGATTATTCCTTCGAGAGGCCCTTTGATGAGGGACGTTATTGCGCTGCCAACCTTCGAGGTAAACGTGCTTACTGCGCTCGTAATATAACTGATTACTTTCGATACTATTTTGAGCAATGCACCGAAGAGGTCCAGCAACGGCTGCAACAGTTTAACCACGAACGAGATTGCCTCTCCGAGAACTCCCGTGAGTACCTCTGCCAAGATGTTCAAGATTTCGTTGATGGGTTCGAGGATGCTATCAAGAAGGACTATAAGCACATCTATGATGGCCCACAGCGGTTCCAAAATAGCCATAATCACGTCCATAATGGGACCCAACACGCTATTGAGCAATTTGGTTAACAGGTCAAATACCGGTTTCAATGCGCTTACGACGCCCTTTAAGATATTGACTACCGGTCGAAGGATTGAATTTAGCAACTTGACCAAAACCGCAACTATATCACCGATTATACCGAGAACAATATCGAGTATGTCCATTATCGGTGTAAGCACGAGGTCAAGGAGCGTCATCAACAGGTCGATTATAGGCATTATAAGGTCGAGGAGCGTAGTTAAAAGGTCTATGACCGTAGCCACTACTTCCATAACGGAGCCGAGTACCTTGTTGATTACGGTGGATAGGCTTACTATCAGTTTTTGAATAATGGGCATTATCGTGGACATTATTCTTTCAAGCATCGGCATTATTTTTTCGAGAAGCGATACTATCAAGTTTATGGCCGCCGCCAACCCACCTCCGATAATCTGCGCCGCCAGCCCAAGTATTTGTACGACTACTTTGATTAGGTCGCCCAGCACCGACTTTATGGAGTTGACCACATTGCTTATCTTCTCCTTCATATCGGTTGCCGACAATCCCATTTTTTCAAACAGTCCGCCGACCACGCTGTCTTTTCCGTTGAAGAAGTTTACCAAGTCTTCTACCGCAATCAGCAGAGCCGCAATAACGGCTATGATTAGCAGTATCCAAGGTAGCGCACTTCCTGCGGCTTTTGCCACCGTGCCGAGCGCCGACCCAAACGACTTGAATATTCCTCCTGCGCCTGCGGCCGCACCGCCTGCCGTTCCGAGCGCCTCTGCAAGTTTTTGTATTACCGTGGTCCCCTGCGCCATCTTCGCAAATAACTTCACGCTTGATATTGCGGCAGAGATTGAGGCAATTCCCACAACTATGAGTTTGAGCAGGTTTTCCACGCCGCCGAGTTTCTTTCCGAGGGACTCAACGTTTGCGATACATCTCTCCAAGAACGACTTAACCCTCGTAAAAACATTTAGCATCAGCCTTGCAACTTTATCGGTGATTTTGTATGTGTCGTTCAACTGATACAGCCAAGCCGAGAATTGGCTTTTTATGCTCGTGAGAGCGTCTGTAACAGTCATTTGCACTGTCCCGAATGAGTTGTTTATAGCATCCGCATTTTGCCTTAACGATTGATATAACTGCGTAGATGTTATCTTGCCTGCGGAGCCGAGAGCCTTTACCTGCTGTTCTGTGATGCCGAGCGTTTGAGCGAGGTACGTTACTATCTGCGGAGTCTTCTGCATAAGCGAGGAGAACTGACTTGCGGACACCTTGCCTGTTGAAAATGCGCTCGTGAGAGAGGACGCCAATGATGCCGTATCCGACGAGGAAAGCCCTGCCGCTCGGAATGCTTTGTGCATAAGTTCCGCAAATTCCGTAGTATCTTTCACCGACTTGAACAGCCTATTGTGAGAGTTGAGCAAGCCCGTAACCGTATTCGTCATATCGGCGTAACTTGCCCGTGCGGAATCTGCGGCTTTCTGCACTTCGTCTTGCGCATCCGCTTGGTCTTTCAACCCTGCGGTTGCGTTTTTAATTTTTTGCTGTATGAGAGCATACTCTTCTACAAGAGCGTTGAGCTTCACGAAAGAAAAACCGATTCCGATTGCACCCAAAGCCTTCGTTGCAAAATTCTTTATGCTCGTGATTGACTTTTCGACTGTTTTTGCCGACTGCGAATCTACTACATAGCCGGCAGATATAACAATCTCTCTAATCGTCATCTGTTGTCCCTCCTTTCTTTGAGTTCTTCATTCTTGCAACTCTCTATATCGTTATCCATTTGGTAAAGCGCATAGAGTTTAAGCGCCTCGTCAAGCGTGTAGCAGTTTTTCAACTCCCACATAGTCGCAAGACGAGCCTTAATGAGAGTGTACATACGAATTTCGAGAGCGCTGAACTGTTCGAGGTCCAACTTTCCGTATTTTTCTATTCGGTTGTCTTCGTCGTCGAGGCATCGGAAGCATTGCCAAATAGGCTTCCGAGTTTCCCGAAAAAACCGGCGTAATTGGTCCTCACAACCTCAAAGGCGAGTACATACAGACCCTGTACCTCCCCGCAGAACAATTCATCGAGGTTGCCTTCGGTGAGGCGAACTGCCTTCCCGTCGTCCGTTTCGTAAGCAACATTCTCATTGATGATGAGGAGTTTCTTCAAGAGCAACTCCACAGCATCTCCCGACAAAGAGCCAAAAGCCCCCGCAATCGCAGGGGCTATCTCTCTGATGTCATAATCGAATATGCTTTTTTCGCCGTCTTTGGTGTCAATGACCGCTCCCAGACTTCCCAGCGCCGGAGCGAGCAATTTCACGAGTTCGCCCGACAGGTTCGCCGCTTTCAAGGCGCCGAACGGATAGATATAGAATTTTCTGTTTGCTACGGTTACTTCTCTAAATTCTGTTCTTTTCATTATTCGATTCTCCTTGTTTTTTTACTCTTCCGTGAGTGTCCCTGCTCCCGTTTCAAGCGACCACTCTCTGTTGTTATCGGACTTGCCATACACACGAGAGGGCTGTTTCGTGACCCAACACTCATCGGCAGAAAAGAGCATACCGCCCTTCAAATCCTTTACGAGTATGGGGAACGAGCCGTCTCCGGTCTTTTTGTCTTTCCTGTATTGGGTTTGCAGGAAAACAGACGTTGCGGAATATTGCAGAAGCGACAACTTGATGGAATACTGCTCGCAGGGGTCTACCGAGCGAACGACCTCTCCATCACATCCGGTCTTGGAAGACACGCCGTCTCCCTTCTCTTCGATGGTTACAAAACTATCGTCTGCAAAACCGGTTACGACGTGGGTCCCAAGCGTAACGATAATTTCTCTGGGGTTATAGGTTTTTACCATATTTCTTTACCTCCTTTAAGATACGAGCGTACCCTTGATTTCTACGAGGTGGATTGCGCCTGCGAGCCTTGCCGTGAACTTGCATCCGTTGAGATTTCTGGACGCCCTCTCTGCATCTGTGGTGCTTGCAATGGTGGGAACCGTTACGGTGTAACCCTCGATGAGGTTTCCCTCCGCATCGCTTTCCGCCTCTGCCACAAGCCCATTGGTTTGAGCCTGTTTGAGGGACGCTATCATCTGGTTCTCGATGAGCGCAATTCCCTTCGAGGTGTAGGGAACTTTGGGGTTTTTAACGAAGAGGTTATAAACCCTATTCTGCATATCGCTTTGGAGCCACGCTTTGCCACGGATAACATCAATCCACTCTCCCGCAAGGGTTTTGCCGGGATAGGTAATGTTGGTCCCTGCGCACTCAACAAAATAGTTGAGTCCTGCCTCCTCAATCGTGTCTCTCTCTGCTGACGTGAGCGTAGAGGGGCTTACAATGCTCAATGCCTTATACGCCCAAGTTTCCTCTCCCGCCTCGTAGGTGAAACACTTTGCCATAACGGCTATGTGCATAAACGCATCGTTGCCGCTTATGTCTTTTGCGTACCATCCGTGGGTGTTGAAAAACGTACCCTCTATGGGACTCTTGGTCTTGTCTGTGGTAAAACCAAAGAGTTTTTCGTTTCCCTCCGCCCAAGTGGCCGCCTTTACATAGTCCGCTTCTTCGTAGCCAATCAGTGCGAACCCGTACCAACTGCCCGACGCAAAAGCGTTATCGAGGATGTCCGTGATTTCCTCTTCTTCCTGTTGAACAGCGATTGCAATCGACGACGCACCGTTTCCAAAGGCAACAAGGGCCGCCTTGCAAACATCGCCATCTTCCTCATATCCCGCGCTCTTCAACTCTTCGGTGGATGCGTATTCTGCATACGCAGCAGCCTCGTCAGCACCCTTTTCCTTGCTTACGACAAGCAACAGTTTGTTGAAACTGTCGGCATTTGCCGCAGATTGGGCAATCGAGATGCTGACGTTTACAAGTTTGTCAATAATTCTCGACATTTTATATTGTCCTCCTAATCTGTTTCTTCAATGACTATCGTTGAGCCGTCTATATCATCAATAGCCTTGTCTGCCAACTCTTTTGTGCCACCGCCGCTGGCCGTCGGTTTCCAGTTCTCCCTCGAAATACCAGCCGCACCTTCCGTCGTAGCGGTAAAGGTAACGGTGTACTCTTGATAGGCCCTATACTCGTAGTTCGTATCCACAACCTCCGAAACGTCTTGCGCCATACCCTCCGCATCCAAGAAGACGTCATACTTGTCTTGAAGTTCGTCTCCATACTCGGACCGCAAAAAGTTGTCAAAGTCCATAAGGTCATTGAGAGCAGTGTTGACGCTTACCTTACATTTGGTACCATCTCCCGACGTTACAGTCTTTGTTGCACCGTGAGTAAATAGTTGCACCGTAAGTTGCGTTTTGACTGCGTAATAGCCAATAGGAACTCCGTTTTCGGTATTTGTGATTTGGTGTTTAGGCCGTTCAAAATTCCGTAATTTAAGGGTTATAAAGTCTCGTGAGGGCTTTACCAGTTTTTTCTGCTCTGCCCACACTATTGGTGTGTTTGGGAAGTATTCCGTGAATATGGCGGTTAAGACTTCTTTGAGTTCATCAATAGTCATCTTCTTCCACCTCCTCCGGTTCCGCTTCCTCGTACCCCGCTTCCGACACTCTAACGTACAGCGACTTCCAGTGCCGCAACGGAGTATGTTCATAGTACGACGAGGATACACACTCGTACCATTCCCCATCATAAAACAGTAGGTCGGCACGATAGCCCTGCTTAACGTCCGCTGTTTGTACTGGGAAATCCCCGTATGATTTTATAGTCTTTCCCGCACGGCCGCCTTCCGGAAGTTCACGGAGGTCCGTGTTTACCACCGGTTGAACGTCGAGCTTAACTTGTCTATCCGTGTAGGATGCAATGACTGCGTACCCATTTACCGTACTTTGCCGGGAGAATGTACGCAACGTGTAATCCAGTTTGAATATGTTCATTACGCTATTCTCCTTTTCTTGTAATAACGAAGTTGACCGACTGCCGCATTGTGCCTGTATCAATCAACGGCTTGTCAGACCCTTTGCGCTTTATGGTTGAGGGCGCATTCGGCACAAAATCGCCTTCCACAATTTCTTTCTGCACGAGTCCTTTGACGTACACCCCGATTGACCGCATCATATTTTCGGCGTCGGTTCTGCCGCTTGCCAACAAGGTAAACTGCTGGTCGAGAAACCTGTTTATCTCATCTTTGTGTTTATCAACTGCGTCTCGCATAAAGGGGCGAGAGGGAGTTATGGATGTTCCGAGTTCGTTAAACAGTGCTATATCGCAGATGTCCGCTCCATCTTCCTCCGAGTTCTCGCCCTGCTGGAACCCAATCTTAACGTGTAGAGTTTTGAGTTTCTCTATCTCCGCAAAAAACCTTTTGCCTTCCGGCGTGAGCCTATCAACCGTGGGTCTTGCCATATCAGTATTCTCCTGCCGAAATGATAGGAATGATGCGTGTCCGCCTAATCTGCAAGTATTGAAGTCCGTATGTGGTCAATGCGTACTCTGCATCAACAGACATATTGTTAGCCTGCGAAACAGAAAAGCCGATTGACGCATCCCCTTCGTGGTAGTTGTTCACTCGGAGTGCGTCATCGACTTTGCCCATTGAATTGTCGCCCAGCCCAGACATCTTCATCTTGTGTGCTGTAAGATATGCTATGGCGTGGTCGTAGGATTTACCGAACCTCTTCTTGCTTATAAACGGCATTGCCAAGCCCATCCACTTGAAAACTTCTTCGTCGGCAACGGCTGCGAACTCCGTAGCAACCATTCGGAAAATTTCAAGCGCATTCTTCATAGCGGCCCCCTTATTCGGAGGTCGTTTCGTTTGCGTCGGGGTTGTTTTCCGTAGTCTTTTCGTCGCCATCCGGTTTCTTGGACTTGCCCTGCTTGCTCGTGCTTGCGGGCTTCTTTTCGATTACTTCGATAAAGCCCATCCCCTTATAGGTTACGAGAATGGGGCTGGAATCAAACTCTTTACCCAATTCGCAGGTTGCGCCGGGCAAAACCGAAACGGTCCCGAAGCCGATAATCTTGTTCGACGTATTCTTGATAGTCATTTTGAAACCCTCCTTTTACACGCCTACCGCAATGAGTGCGGAAAGCGGATAGTAGATGACGGCGCCTGCCGTTCTCGCCTCGCAAGGAATCTCGATTTCGAGGCCCTTTGCCTGCAAGGGATACTGATAGAACGGAAGCGGATGCTCGATTGTGAACTTCTTGGCGTCGTTCGTGAAGAGGAACGCAACGTTCTTGCCTTGTGCCGCATAGGGATTGACGTCGGTTGCATCGGCCTGCAATTCGGATGCCGCAACGATGTTCTTGATATAGGGAGCGTTCTCCTTCAAGAACTTCAAAACCGTATAGCCGGTGTTGGGAATCTGACGAGTGCTGATGTCGATAAACACATCCGAAGGAAGCACGAGCGTATCGGGACGCTCCACGTTCTTGGTGGTTCTCGCAACCTGCATCTGCATACCGTTGATGTCGGCAAGAATCTGCTCCGCCGTCTTGTCTTTCCAAGCGGTCTTGCTTCCGTCAACCGTTGCTACGGTGTAAAGCGGAATATCGTTGTTCTCCGAGAGAAGACCGATAAGCCCGTTGTCTTTGTCGCCCGCCCAAGCAATCTTGTTGAGCAGATAATCGACGGAGCGTCTTGCGGCCTCCGCCTTTCTCACATCAAGAGACTTGCCGGCCATACGGCTCGCTCTCATCTCCTGCACGGAATAACCGTAACTTGCGCCTACGGACTTGATATAAGCCGTGGTCGGCTTGCCCTTTGCATCGGCACGAGGAAGGTCGGTGGCGTAGTTGTTGATAATCTTCGCAAGGCCCACCTTGTCGTAACTGTAATACGTTACGGTTTCTGCGCCTGGGTTTACCTCGCTGGAAATCGGGAACAACCCAAGGGCGGTAAATTCGGGATACTCGACGTCATATGACTGCGCCTTGATGTAGTCGAGTTCCCTTGCAAAAAATACGGATGCGTCGTTGGCATCGTCGAACCTCATTGCCTTGTTTTCTACAAGGGACTGGGGAATCGTGGACATCATAAGAGCATCGTAGTCCTGTTTGCTGTAAGTGTTCTTATCCATATTTGATTTCCTCCTTCTTTAATCCGAAAGTTCAGTGATTTTTGCACGGTCAGTAGAGGACAACATACCATCCACTCCCGTCGCAGAAACAGGGAGGTCCGCCTCAGTTGACGTTCCTTTGTTGCCGGTGAGTTTTACTTTACCTTCTGCTATGGACAAGGTAAGGGTTTCCTTCTCTGCCGGAGAAGCGCTGCCTGCCGCGTCGTTTACTTTATCGACGTAGATATAAACAGGCGCAACATCTCCGGTTCCTTTCTCTCCGAGGAAGTAGCCGTTGACTTTAACGGTGCTGCCTTCTCCATCTGCGTTGGTGAAGTATCCTGCCTTCTCGCCGCTAACGGTAAGGTAAAGCGCCTCGCCGTATTTGGGGGTGATGCTGTCAACGATGCGGACGTAAATCCGACCGTTCTTGCACACGCCTACGGACTTGCCGTGTCTGATTGCGACGTTGCCGTCCATATCCATCTCTTCGGAATGGCTGTTGACAACGACACCCTCGAAGTTCTCCTTCTTGCTTCCCTCGGTGGGGAGTTTGACGTTGACTCCGGGATTGGACCCGTCAACTACGCCGAGACCGAACAAAACCTTGCCGCTCTCTTCCTCGTTGTTGCGAGTGTCTACGACGTGGTTGGTGAGGTCATAGAAGCCACCTGCTACACCGTGAGGGGTGTTAAAATTGTAACTGGTTTGAGCGCTCATTTCTTAATACCTCCGTTTTTCTGTTTTTCAATCATTTTTGCTCTTGCCTGTTCAGCGGCGGAAGCAACGGGCTTGTTGAGGTCCGCCGTATCCTTGTTGAACATCTGCTTTCTCTGGCTGTTGGTGCCGGAGAGTTTCGATTTGACGCCCTGCTTTACGAGGTCGTAGAGAGCGTCGATGTATGCGTCGGATTTTCCGTCCAATCTGATATTGGGGTAAACCGACCCGATGATGGTCTTTCTGCCATCTCTTACAGACATTTCCTCCAAACCGTCGAGGTTGAGTTTGTCTGCAAGCCTTATCACGTCAAGTTTACTTGCGACGATGCGGTCAATCTCTTTCGAGTCGAGGTTGAGGCTGCCCGACTTATCCTCGGAACTGTCTTCCTTTACCGTACCGCCCTCGCAACCTTCTCCGTCCAGACAAGCGGTTGTTCCGTCTACCACGGGTCCGTTTGCGTCGGTAAAGTCATTCTTGGCTTTCAACTTGTCGATTACGTCCAGCAGTGCGCCGAGGTCCTCATCCTGTTGGCGGATGATTTCGGTTGCGGCTTCCATAGATTCCGGTGCTTGTTCGGCGTCACGACGGTCACGACGGTCTTTAACGCTCTGAACAACATCTTCGTCTTCATTGGGCTGCTGAA
Organism: uncultured Clostridia bacterium; assembly: GCA_947625095.1. GTDB lineage: Bacteria > Bacillota > Clostridia > Christensenellales > Borkfalkiaceae > Gallimonas. The sequence continues at coordinate 128,413 of CANQMX010000002.1, forward strand.
CAACTGCCGCAGGCTCTTCGCCGCCATCTACGACGGCAGCGGGTTCTGTTGCGCATCCATCGTCCGTGTTTCCCGAAGCCGCTGCGTTCTTTCTTTCGATGTATTCTGCAATGGCTTTTTCGAGTTCTTCGGGCGACAAACCGCTGTCAGTTTTGATGTCTTCCATTTTTGGTCCTCCTGTTAAAATTTCTTTTCCGTCTATATTAAGACGAGCATTTTCTCCGGCTCTCGCCGCTGATACTAACGCCAAATGGTTGATTCGGATGTTTCGTTGGATTGCATCATAAGGCTGTCCATCCCACGTTCCGGGCGTCTCGTCAAGGGTCAAATCGTAGCCGAGCGATAGTTCTCGCAAACCACAGTTTTTCATCTTGTCTGTGTCGTGAATAACGATTTTGACTCTGACGTTGTTTCCGTCTTTGTAGGCTTTCGAGAGTATCGTACCTATGATTTCATCTTCCACATTGTCTTTTGTCACAACTCCTGCGTTGTGCGTTACAATAATTGGCTTGCCCTCATAGGACTCCAAACTCTCGGCGGCGAAGACTTCCTCTGGCAACCTCAACTCACGCCTTACCGAACCATCTGGGTTCATATACTCGAATATCCCAACCGTCGTGACTACCGGGTGGTCTATTAAGAAACCTTCTTCGGTGTAGTACGTTTCGTCAACTTTGATGTTATCGAAGCGCAATACACGGTTTAACTTTGGAACTTGCTCACTCATCGTTTACCTCCTTGTTGTCTTTGCTTTGGAAGAAGCATCCGACCAGCGACAAGACCAACTTTTGTAAATGCTCAACATTGTCCATAGCCATATTTTCGAGCAAGGCAACTGTCTCAACCGACTTTTCGTGGCCCGACTTAATGATTGCTCCGTTGCTCGTCATAGAGTCTTTGACTGATTGAGCCTCTGCTTGTATCCTGTTGCATAACTGAATGACTAACTCGTTCACTTGCTATACCTCCTTTTATTTGAACTTCATACTTACCGGCAAATCGAGGCTTTCGAGGTCGAAAACGGGCAGAGCCACGCACCTGCACCGATAATCTTCTCCGGGATGCGCTCTTCTGCCCGTGCTTTCGTCCACTACCGGTGGGTCGTCCCACCTGTGTATCGTGCCGTTAAGTTTTCTGTGAGAATCTCTCACTCTTTGGTCTCCCGATGTACTCCACTCGTATTCCTTTACGCCGCACTCCGTTTGCTGTTGCTTTGTGATTGCGGCGTTTAGTTTCGCCATCTGGTCTACTGCGTAAAATCTCGCCTTGCTGCGAGACACATTGAAACGCTCCTGCATATCCCTTACTATGTCTCTATTGGACTTGCCGCTTAAATAACTCTGTTCTACCACCTGCTGCATTTCCGAAAGGGTGTCTTCCGGAAGCGATTGGATAAGTCCTACGTTCGTGTCCGTCCATTGCTGTAATTGCTCTCTGTAAAACTCTCCGGAGTAGTAGTCGTCGAGCAGGTCGATGCCGAGCGTTTTCTTAACTTCCCTCTTCCACTCGCCAATGGAGAGTTTCTTCGTGAGTTCGCCCATCTTGCTGATTCTCTTTTGAAGCCCGAAGACTTGCTCTTTTGCGTGAAACTCATCTCCTATCTTGCGGAAGGCGTTTTTGATGTAGTTCAAAAAATCGTCTTTCCTGTCGTCCAGCCTAAACATTGATTTGGAGCCTTTGTGATTCGTAGGAACGTCAAAGAGTTCTCCGATGTATGTTTGAATGATAGGAATTAAAATCTCGTAATAGGCGTCTATAATGCGCTTATACTCTCGTTCGAGATTTTCTTTGTAACGTGCCTTCACCTTGCTTTTGAGAGTGCTATGACCCTTGAACCTTTTTCGCACCATTTCTCGCAGTGCCGCTCTTTCTGACGCATCGTTCATAATCAATCATCCTCTCGCAGTTTAGATTTACCAAACTTATCGACGTAGAAGGTCTGCTGCCAGCCACGATATTTGTCTCTTTCGACTACATCTTTATGACAGCGTTTGTTACATCTTTTTTTCGAGCGGGCGCATATACAAACAGTCTTGCCGTCTTTGTAGTCAATGAAGACTTTAATCATCTCTTTGCTTTGCATATTACCTCCTTTCGATATTGGAACAGCAAAATAAAATGCCCGCCGCCAAATTGCGCAGGCATATATTTACTTTACTCTCTTTTACTATACTGTACTTTCCTTTACTTTACTTTAAGCGTTTTTGCGTACAATATTGCACGGTGAGCGGTATTTCTGATTCGGAAATAACGGTTTACCTGCACTTTGCGGCGGCAAATGACTATTCGTCCGAATTATCGTCCGTGTCCGCAAAAATTTCGCTTACGTCCATATCTCGCAAAAGTTTCTTGACGCCCTCTTTGAACGGAATATAAAGTTCCTCGTTTTTAAGCCCGTATAGGTCCGTGAAACGGTTATTGTGCATCTCTTGGGTGTCGGTTAAAGGTTCTCCCTCAAAATCCGTAGACAGGAAAATAAACGACTTCCCGAACTCTTCTCCCAGATTATCGAGCAAGCCTATGGGTACGAGGTTTTTAAGCACAATCCCGAACTCCTCTTCCGTTTCACGCCTTGCGGCGGCCGGCGCATCCTCCCATTCCTCAATGTGTCCGCCGGGTCCACCTATGAGGTTGGTGTCCTCTCTGTTGCCAATGAGAACTTTACCGTCTTTGAAGACGATTACGCCGACTCCCGTCGCCAAAGACATATCGTCTGCGCTATCTGCGTGGATGTCTTTGTGCTGGTCGCCGCCCGTAGGGTCATCTTTGAGATTTGCAAGCAGCCCTGCGAATGGATTATCCGTCGGCTCCGGAAGTTCGTCGTCCTCGATTCCCCAATCTCCGTCTTTGTGCAGTTGCTTGCGGACTTCCGAAGGGTCAAGAACGCCCATATCGACATAGAGTTGTGCGGTCTGCGCCCGAACCTGTTTCGTGCTTGCAATCGTTTGGTCTGTGGTCGCCCTATCGCTTTCTTTCTCGTTCCACAACGACTCAAATTCGAGTTCATACTCCGGCTTGCCAGTCAACTCTTTTCTGTTGATGCCGATTTGGATGACGGCATCTACGAGAAGGCAGAGATTGTCTTTCATCTGTAAATCTCGTATCTTGTCGATAAAGTTGTAGTAGTTTTCGAGGTCGCTCTCTCCCGTTGAGTTCATACCAGCAGGAGACCGCCCAAATAACTTTGTCTGCGGGATTTCCGTAAGAGCCGAGAGCATATTGCAGGCGGCATCTATAACCTCTTTGACGCCCGTGAGCGAGAACGACTTGAAGTCATATTCTTCACCCTCGCTGTCAATGGCTATGGAGTTGAGGATGCCTCGCGCCATATCAATGACTTGAAGACGTTTCAGAGCCATCTCCTCGCCCTCATCGGTGCCGAGTATCTGCGAGAGGTTCTTCATCTTGTAAATAGCCTGTACGCTTCTTTCGAGAAGTTTTACCGAGTCTCCGTGAGCGGTAATCGTTTCTCGCATAGCCCTCTTTATGCGGTTGTACTCCGGCATACCCCAAAACCTGTAATCGGACGTGCTTGCAAGTTCGGGCATCTTTCCGTTGCGGAAAAGCAGACACCTGCTTTCGTGTACTCTGAACGAGCCGTAGATGCTGAAAATGTTGTAGTATTCCGGCATACGGAATTTGGAGTGCTTCTTCATCCCGTACACGCCGTAGTCGCTATAAAGCGAGGTGTAATCCGGCGTTACCACAGGTCTTTCGTAAACAACGATTTCGTCTATTCCTCTCGCCTTCTTCCAGTTGACGGGCTGGTCGAGACTTACTGCGCCGTCATCAATGAGCATAACTCCGACGGCGCCGCCGTAAAGACGAGACCACTTGATGCTATCTTCTGCAACGGTGGACCAGCGCAATCTTCGTATGCTCTTTTGGATGTACTCCTCTACGTCTTTGTCCCCGATGTTCAGCTTAAACCCTTTCTTTACGGCTTCCTGCGCCGGAATGTCTATAATCTTTGCGAAAAGGCCGTTCGTTTCGTAGTGTTCGGTGAGAACCGTGTCCGGCGTTTGATTTTCCAACGCATAATGGTAAGCCTCCGAGTTGTCCTGCGACGTGCCGTACCGATTGAGCAAATTGACGTAGCCGTCTATTCTGAAAGGCTTTCTTTCCATTGTGCCGCTGTGGGCGACAAGTTGACGGTTGTTCTCTTCTATCTGCTGCAATTTGCTTTTTGACTCGTCACTTATCATCTGCTTTTACCTCCTTGTTTTGTCAATTACGATATAAGGTTCTTTATATCGAATATGTTTTCAAGTTCGGAAAACGCCGAACTTGTAGCGTCCACCATATCTTTGAACTTGCTTATAGGGAAACTTTCCAATTCCGAGAAGTACATTTCATTCCAGTCTCCCGCGACAACATCAAAGTTGCCCGCTTGCCATTGTGCCGCAACCGGTTCCGCTCGTGACTCCTTGCTTCCGCTTTCCGGCTTTGCTATTACGTCGTAGCCGGAAAGCATCTTTATGTACGATTGCGCCTGTTCTTTGCCCGCCTGTCCGGGGTCCTGCGGTAAACGCACCCTAACACGCTTGTAAAGGGCAATATCTGCCGATGCCGTGTGTTTGATAGTCGCTCGCACATCGGCGGCTGTGAGGCGCACGTTGATAACGTTTGCGATAACATACCGCCCATTTTTGCGCTTGCCCATAAGCACACCGGCTGTGTACGCAGGTTCTCCGCCTTCATCCTCCGACGTGGCCGCAAGGTCCCAAGCCCTTACCCAACGCTCTACGTCGGCAGGAACGGTGGTTAGGATGCTGCCAATCTGCGTTCTCTTGAAAAAGAGTCCAGCAGCAGGTTTTATCTTCCAGTTGCCATTCAACAGCCGCTCCCTTTCAACGGTGGGCATTGCTTTGAGGTTGGCGAGGTATTGTGGGTTCTTGTCAAGCAGTATCTTGTTGTCATAAATCGTACTTGCTATGAATGTAACCGACTTTGGCTCTGCCTGTTCCTCTTCCGTTTTGAGGGAGAACTGTTCCCAGAGTTCCTCTTTGCTGTCCGCCCAGTGAATTGCGTTATCCCTGCGCAGCATCCAGCGGATTACTCCACTCCTCGACTGTATGGGATAGCCCGAGTCTTGGTCTATCCACCATTTGATGAACTCGGCTACCCAACTGTCCGCATCTGGGTTGCAGGTAGCCCGTACATACGGCTTGATGCCGCATACTGTTCTGTTACGAGAGAGCATATAAAAGAACTGCCTCTCCGTGAAGTGGGTCAACTCGTCAAACATTATTGCCGTTATCTGCGAGCCTTGCCATTTCGACAAATCGTCGTCCCTCTCTATGTGCGCAAAGCCTATCGAGCCGCTGTCTGGTCCAAACGTCCATTTCGGTCTCGGTGAGGTTTTAAGCCTCGCTCCCTTTATTCCGGAATACATATTCCTGCTTTCATCAAGCAGACCGCCCTCTGCGTATATCTGTATGCTGTTCTTTCGGAAGAACACAGCGGAATACTTCTTGACTCCCTTATGGCGAAGCGGGTCAAGCAATAATCCGTAGGTCTTTCCGCCGCCCGCCGCACCTCCGTAAATGCAAATATCCGCAGGCGTCGATAAAAACATTTCCTGCGGTCCTTTCTGTGGACGAAGTTCAATCCTGTTAGCCATCGTCATCCCTCCCATTGTCCGGCAAATAGATGTGGACGTCATCCTCGTCGCCATCTCCGTCCGTAGTAGGCAAGTTCAGCATTTGCTCTTGAAGTTCCACTCTCTTCTTTTCGAGTTTTACCCTTTCTTTCTCTAACTCGACGTGAGGGTCACAGCCCAAATATTTGGCGATGAAATCCGCCGCCTTCGTGTCTCCACGCATTGCCTTTAACGCTTGACCCACAATTACTGCGGTCTGGACATTTTGCTCGTCTTCGGCAATTCCCAGCTTTTCAAGTGCTTGCCTTGTTCCCTCGTCAACCGGAAGGCTCATTACCATCTCGATTGTCTTTTTGAGTGCCTTCTTTTTTCTCTTTGCCTCTCCGGACGCCACACCTCCTTTTTTGCCATTCTTCGCGGCTTCTTCACGGCTTTGGTCGCTCGAAAAGGGTTTCAAATTCTGCTCGTTAGCCATTATTAAGCCACCACCTTATGAAAAGCGGCCACCATTTCTGGCAGCCGCCTATTTTCTGGTGCGAGACCGTAAAAACAGCCTCGCTATGGTAAAGAACCGGCTCAATTTCATCGCATCGAATAGGGTTGTTGCAAACTTACCACGCTTCGATTTTTGGATTGGAAAGGAGAATCAAAGTACCCTCTGCGATGTGGGGCGCCGGTGCGTTACCCTTATGATTTAGAGGAGGTCATAAAGGTCGAACAGAGACATCTGCTTATTGGCAAGAGCCGCTTCTTCTTCTCTGAAAAAGTCTTGCTTGGTCTTTCCCATCATCTTGCCTCTGCGAGTGTGAACGTCGTAAACGTAATCCGGAATTTCCAAATGCTCACGTCGTACCTCCTCGAAGAGTTGTTCGATTTTCTCGTCTGACAGGAGAGCCTTCTTGTCGTATATGAAATTCGACAACAAATCTGCATCTCTGCTGTGTCCGCAGGTGCAAAGAATTATTACTGCTTTCGAGATAAAGATGCGACCTTTAAGTTCGTCTCCGCGCTTGCCTTTGTTTATTACCCAGAACGAGTCATACAGGGCTTTGATTTCTTGCGTAACCAAGCCGTAGCAGTCCTCTGCCGAAATGGTAAGAAGCCGTTTCCAGCAATATTCGGCATATCTTGGGAATAACTCTAATGCCATATAGCCAGCCAGTTTTACGTCGGCTCGCCTTATGCTTTTTTGAAGTGCGCTTGCAACTTCGTAAAAGTCATATCCTCTTTGTGTAGTTAAATCTCTACTATTGCCCATAGGTATCATTACTACCTCCACACTTAAAGAGTAGAATATATATAAAATATATCTTACTTATAGTATATCAGTTATTGGTAGTAATGTAAATCGTTTTGTTGCGTTTTTAGTGAAATATTTTGTAAATTTTGATTTTTACACTAAACCGTTTACTTGTACCTTTTCTTCTGTTCCTCGTTGAACTCGATGACGGATTTGAGCAGTTTGCAATCGTAGGCGTCCGCTATTGCGGGGACATCCTTGTCGAGGCAGTGAGACGACCAGAACGGATGGTCTCTGTAAACGAAGGTGTGGGACCTGTTGACACGAGGGTCAAGAAGGAAGCACTCACGCAGTTCCTCGTAATCCACGCCGATTTCCTCTGCTACGTTGAAGAACTGTTGGCAGAAGGAAACCATTGTTGCGAGGTAGGAGTTCTCCATATACTTCGTGAGTTCCGCCGTTTTCGCATCCGTGAGGTGGAATATGTGCCTTGCGTCGTAGACGCCTTGAAGAACCTGTACGACCTCTTTGCAGGCTTCCCTTTCACCGCCCAAAATCGTGAAGTTGAAATCGAAATTGTTGCAGTGTTGTGTTCCGCCGTAGTATTCCGGAGAGAAAATAATTCTCTTGCCGGTTTCCTTGCACAGTCTATCAACCGTTCCGGGAAGAATCGTGGACTTGAAGACGTAGATGTCTGCCTCGTTCTCGTGTAAAGCGTTTACCACTTCCGTGGTGTCGCAGGTTGATTTCCCGTAAACGTAAGGCGTGTCTACGCAGATGAAGGCAATGTCGTAATGCTTGCCCGCCTGTTTTGTGGTAACACCCTCTTTGTACTTGTCGATGATGTCCGGGTTGAGTTTTGCGAGGTCTCTCGCAAGGTTATGGCCAACAACGCCATAGCCAATGATAAGAATGTTTTTCATAACTTAATCTCCTGTTTTCGTTTTATGTGAGTTTTTATTGAAACCTGCGAGCGGTTCTCCGAAACAGTCAGCCATCCCTTCCATTTGTCGATGAGGGAATCGAGGCTCTTCTGATACTCTTCCGCAGTTCTGAACGCAGAGTTGCCCCCTTTGTTGTTGTCTCTCTGTTGGATGCAGTAATAACGGTTGTCTATCCATATAACCCTGTCAACCAGCATACACTTCATACAGAAGTCAATGTCCACCTTGAACTTGTCGTCTCTGAACCTAAACTTCCGTCCTACCACCCCTATGATGCAGCCTACCCACCCGACCAGTTTGAACGGCTCTGTGCCGTTGTACTTACGAATGTCTGTCTGCGAAAAGCCGAAGCAGTGAAGCCCGGCGTCTTCGCACATAACCGCCGCATTGATGAGTATTTGGACGAACTCATCTGGGTCCGAAATCTGCCGAGCGTGCAGTTCGGTAATTGCGTACATAATTTTTATGTCGTCGTCAATCATAATGACGATGTTCTCTTTGAAGTTATCAAGTACCCAGTTGCGAACAGGCCCAAGTCCTATAACCTCGTCCGGAATAGTGAGAATGGGGTTCTTGTACTTTTTCTCGTACAACTCTTTCTCCGATACCGGAACGAGCATCTCGACCCAATCCGGAAGCAGGCTGACGGTGGATACAGAGTCACTCCTTCCTCTGCTCAATATCAGAATCTTGATGTCGTATTGCTTCAAGTAACTTCTTTCCATTGATTACCCTCCCGACTCCCGTCTTCTTCGTGGTCCCATAGCCCGCATTGACTTTGTGCAAATCAAACTGGTTTACCACATTGAGCCAATCCATCTGGTTGTCGAAAACGAAAACGATATAGTCCCAATGTTCAAAGGCCTTGATTTCCATACTTTCAAGCGTGCTTGCGCTTTTCTTCTTTTCCTCGTCTTCCACTTCGAGCAGTGGAAAACCGAACTTGGACATATCAATGGCGCCGCCAATCTCTATGAGTTCGAGGTCAAGCATAGCCTGCTCCCAAGTGGAGAACTCGCCAACCTTGTTATCTGCGATGCGGAAGGCCCGCACCTGTTCGTCGGTGAGGTCGTCGGCCACTATGCAGGGAACTGTTTCCATCCCAAGCGACTTTGCGGCAAGCAGACGTGTATGCCCGGCCACGATGACATTGTTGCGGTCAACGATGATAGGAACCTTAAACCCGAACTCCTTTATGCTGTTTGCAACATATTGAACGGAATCTGCATTGTTTCGAGGATTGTTTTCATACGGCTTTAAGTCGTCAACCTTTACTTCTATAACGTTCATCCCGTCTTCCTCCTTTTTGAGATAAAAAAGCACGATGGGTTGCGCCACCGTGCTTACAGAACGAATAATTCAACGCATAACATCTTACCATATTGTAACTGAAATGTCAATGACATTTTTTTGACACGGCTACTGTATGAGAAGGATGTCGGATAAGTCAAGCCCAAAGAACAGGCCGGAGAGGTCCAATATGGCTGCGTTAAGGTCTCTGTAAATCATTCTGTCAGAGATATGCTCTCTGTCTGCAATGTCCTCTGCGGTGGTGGGCGTCTCGTCTATATACATAGCATAAAGAACACGCCAGCGGCGCTGGATGTCTTCCTTGCCGGACGCCATACATTTTCGCTTGTAGCAATCAAGCATTGTGTCTATGTGTCCCATCACTGTATTCGTGAAGATAACACGGTCTTTGATGCTTTCCACCCGGCGTGACTCTGCGGATTCTAATCCCATAGATTCGAGGAGCGCTATGTCCTCTTCCGTAAGCAACTGCGTGAGTTCGCTTACTGCATTTCCCGCAAAACTACTCAACCACCTGTACTTCTTGATAAGAAGTCGGGTGTTTTTCAGTCGGTAGTCTTTGGTCTTCTTGCGCTGCTCTTCCAGTTTTTGCTCGAAGATTTCAATGGCCTTTTCGGTGGCGAATTTTGCGACAAGGTTGAGAACAGACTTGGGGATAGACGAAAAATCATCCTCTTTCCTCGTCGCATCGTTTGGGTTTTTGGGGGATTTACTCATATTAGACTCTCCTTTTTTTGTTGACTTCCGTCAAGATTTGTGATACAATATATTTGTCAGTACATTGAGTCGCTTATCTTTCGGGAGAGTGGCTCTTTTTTTATTAGGCAGGTTTGCCATCCTCCGGGTGGAGTTTTTTATATGCTCCTGCCGATGCAAACATTACCTGCATCATTTCGTCAATTCTTGCGGTGAGCATAATGCCCTCCTCCGGAACCGATATTGAAACTACTCCGAGTTCGTAACTCGCCTTAATCCTGCCGTCCATCGTCTTTTGCCTCATAATGGGTTTCCCCTCCGAGTCTTCGCAGAAAGTTGTGCGAGCGACCAATACCTCCGCACCCGCTCCATCGAGCGGGCCTTCGTTGGGGTCTTCGTTGACTGTTACCGTTCCGAGAACTCTTTTCTCTGTTTTATCGTCCTTCATTTCTTAATCTCCTTGACTGATTTTTTGTTCAGAGCAGCAACCTGCCGCTCGATTGTTCCAATACTCTACCGCATCCGACTTGAAGTCAAATGTAGGTGAAGTTGCTCCGCACTTTTTACATACGATTTTGATTTTTTTACGCCCCGTGATTCCTGCGCTTCCGCCGCAGAACGGGCATTTGTTGAGTTTATCCATATTCCTCCTTTTAGAACGGCAGGTCTTCATCTTCGGCCGGCTCAATATCGCCTCCGCCGTTGACGTGCTTGCTTTCCCTAAAATCATCGGCAGACTTTTTCCCACTCGTGAACGAAATGTTCTCTGCGACCAAAACCGTCTCGCTACGCTTATTGCCGTCCCTGTCTTCGTAGGTATTAGTTTCGAGATGACCGTCCACCCCGATTCCGTCGCCCTTGTGGAAATGCTTTCCGAGCAGTTCTGCCGATTGTCTCCACGCCATACACTTTATGAAATCCGTCTTGTCTGTTGAGTGTGGGCGTCGTACTGCAACCGCAAACCTGCAAAATGCGACGTCTTGATTTGTACGCTGTACTTCCGGGTCTGCCGTTAGGTTCCCCGTTATTCCTGTTATATTCACTGTGCCTCCTTGACCGCCGCCCAAACGGCGATGTTCTTCCCCGACATAATGCACGGGCGTTTTCCAACAACCTTGACAAGCCCTTCCTCTTTGAGTTCGGTAAGTCTTGGTGCAACGAAGTTCCTGTCGTAATATCGAATGACTCCCGTATCGAGCAACTCTTTTACGATTTCGCTAACCGTCATCTGCCTGTCTCCGAGAACAGATAAGATAATGGAAGCCCGGACTTCTCTTTTTGGTAGGACCTCTTCAAGGCCCTCTCTTCTTGTTTCAGACGTTATGCTCATAGTGGCCTCCTGTTAAATGAGCGATAGGATTATCATCCCCGCGACGCTGACCGTGAAAACGATTACGCTGACGATGATTCCAAGCGTTTGCATCTTGTTGAAACTTACGGCGTTGAGATTTTCGGGAGAAAAAAGGTTTTCGAGGATGTTCTTTTCTTTACCCTCTTCCTTCTTGACCCTCTGCATTACTCCATATTTGCTGTTAAGAGCCGTAATTCCCGATAGGAGCGCCATAATACACAAGATAATAAAAGTGGTAACTTTCATATTTTTTACTCCTTTGCGGCCCATTTTAAGGCGCCGCTGTTTTATATATCTGTTAGTGTTACTTCTACCCTCGGCATCTCGCCGTACATTTTGCCTATTACAAGTTCGCATATCTGCGAATCGTCCTTATAGGCAATCTGGTTGAGGGAGTCGAGGACAATTTTAGCAATGTTGTCGTTGTCCGGTTTCTTCGTGTACTTTATCTCGCCGTTGAGCATCTGCTGCCTCTTTTTTTTACTGACCGACTCCGGAATGGGAAAATACGCTGTAATCACCGCACGGACCGCCCCATCGAACACTATTCCTCTGCAAGCCTGCTGGTAGGTCAATTTAACGTAGTTCTCGTAAACCACCGTGTCTTGCGGAGTATAGGCGTGCGCATAGCCCCCATATTGCGTGACTCTCGGACGCTGTTTTCCTTTTGGCGGACCTGGAATTGTGAACTTCGCAATCATTTGCCCGATGTAACCCCCGTATCGTCCGTAACAACAATGAGGTAGTCAACGCTTTTACTGTTCTCCTTCCTTTGCCGTTTCCCCTGTCTAACGGTGTAGCCGTTGTCAAAGAGGATGCTTGCAACGAGTTTCCGGTCTTCCTGCTTGAAAATCTTCAACTCTATTGGCTGTTGAATGGTGTTTTCTTTGTCCATCTTAATCTCCTTCAAAAAATTGTTTCATTTTATCGAAACGTGTCTTTGCCTCTACTCGCCTTCTTGACACCCCGTCGAACATCATCGGATAGCACATCTCAAACACTCTGTCGTAGATTCGTGCATACCGAATGTCGGTGGTTTGTTTCATCTCTTGCAACGAAAGGTTCGTGGTGAGAATTATCGGCTTTTGCGCCCTGTACCTGCTATCGACGATGTTGTACACCTTTTCAAGAGCGAAGTCTGTATTTCTTTCGGCGCCCAAATCATCAAGGATGAGCAGGTCCGGCTCCATAAGCCGTTCGAGTAGGTCTTCCTCATCGTCCTTAAAGGTGGAAACCTGTTGGAGCAGTTTTACGAACGATGTCATCATCACCGGCCGCAGGCAGGACATAAGGTAGTTTGCTATGCACGCCGCTGCGAACGATTTTCCCGTGCCGACCGGCCCGTAAAACAACAGCCCTTGGTTGTTGTCGTACATTTCTTGAAAGCACTTGCAATACTTAATACAGGCATTGTAATTCTTCTTGTTGTCCGGTCTAACGTCGAAGTTCTTGAACACGGCTTTGTAGAACACATCATCCATTAGGGAGCGAGAGCGCAACTTCTCTATCCTCTCCATCTTGATTCTATATTCCTCTTTTCTCTGCTCCTCCGCCTTTTTGTCTCTAATGCACTTGCAGTCTCTCGACGTGAGAATTTTGTGTCCCTCAAAATCGAAAAACTCTCTCTTCGGCTCTCGGCAAACGCCACAGTGGAGAAAACCGTTCTCGGTATAGTCGCCCTCTTTTTCCGGGTTTTCGGCAATACTCCTATTGCAGACTTCCGTCATAAAATCCAACCAATGTTGGCTATCAAAACTGTTCCCCAACAGTAGTCACCTCCTACACATCGTCAAACGGATTCCCCCCGTCTCCCTCCGGCGCAAAGTCTTTTTTGAACAGTTGCGGATGTTCTTTCTGCACCTTGTCTACTACCCAGTTCAAGATTGCCCGATAGTCGTTTTTGTACGTTTTTCCCGTGCTGCCTTTGTAGTTGTCAAGGACCTCTACGCACTTCTTTGCGGCCGGTTCACCGATTCGTTCAACAAGAGACTTGTATTCAGTTTCCGTCATACTGACGTAATCGGCGTATTTTACTTTATCGTCCTCTTCTTTCTCGGTTGGCTTTTTCTTCCGAGTCTTCTTCGCATCGGCTGGCTTTGGCTGTTGAGTTTCGCCATCCTGCACGGTTTCTTCAAACTCCGGCTTTGTGGGAAGCGGCGTACCTCTCCTGCAATAAAGAGAGGCGAGCCTTTCCGCAAAGTTATCCGACCAAGCGACCCTGTGTTTTTGCCACAATTCTCTGTCTATCGCATCAAGTTCCGCAAGGGAAGTCATAACCTTCTCGCCTACCTCCCTGTCAACTCTTGCTATCGAAAGGAAGTAACGCCAATCTTTCTCGTTTGAAAAGTCGGCGTATAACCCTTTCTGCATACCGATAAATTCAAGCAGCTTAAACCAAAAGGCATACCCATCGTTACCAAACTCCTGCTGGATAGTAAACAGCGTAGGGGTTAAAGATGCGAATACGTCGTGAGGGAAGTAATCAACGCCCTTTTTGGGTAATCTTCCCATTGTTCTGACCTCCCGAATTACTCATCGGCATCAGTGCTGTCATCCGAGACTATTTCATCCGTATCTTCGTCCGTATCGGCAGGCACAAGTGCTGCGAGCATTCTATCGTACTGTGCTTTCGTAAGGGCTGTCGTAGATTCGACGTTCTCCTTTTCAAGCAGTTCCTTTACCTTGTTGTTCCCGCCCTCTTTGCCGTAGAGTTCTTGGGCTTTTGCGAAGAGCGCCTTGCGCTCGTCCTGCGTGATAATGCGGTTGCCGTCGTCGATGTGGGTGATGTCTTCGTCCGTGATGATAACCCCATCCTCATCTACCCTCAAATTCCCGCTGTCTTCTTCGATGACTCCCGAAGCAACGAGTTCCTCTTCTGAATAGAGGCCCTCAAATTCTGCCGGGAACGCATCTCTTATGCACTGCGAGATTGCGACCTTGTTTATCATCGTTGCGGGCTTGCTCTTCCAGTTCGCCATCTTCTTGTCGTACTCATCAAGGGAAACCTCCCTGTACGCCTCCCTTTCCTTTCCTCTGCGCTCGTAGAATACTCTGCACCATCCGCCTATGAGTTTCTCTGTGGGATAGATGCAGCATCCCTCTTTCTTAACGATGTCGTTGCCACGAATAACAACGATTCCGTCTTTCTTTGCGAGGAACGAAGGGTTAAGGAACGCCCTCTTGGTGTATGCGTCTTTGCCTACAACCAGTTGAGCCGGTTCGTCCTTGCTGTACTTGATGAGGTAAACCTCGCCCGTAGCAAGCGGATTGAGCCGCTGCATTTTGCAGGTGTTGATGAACATAACCAGTTCTTGGTCTGTTACCAACTCTGCACGCCCTCTCACGAGGTAGTTCTTAACAAAGTTGATGTCGAGTTCGACCTTTGTTCCGAGAACCTCGTAGCTGACTTGGAGGGCGCTCTGTTCGATTTTGCTTAAAGATTTACTCTGTTCCATTATTGAAACCTCCTTTACTTTTTGAATGACAGTTTTGCAACTGTCTTATATGCAACTCCGGGAATCTTGATTTGTCCCTTTGACGCACGAATGAGTTTGAGAACAGCCTTTGTGTCAACGGGCCTAATGCAGATGCCCGCTACGTCTATCGGGACCTTGCTGTCGTCTACGGAGACAATTTCCCAATCGACCGTCGAGGATGTCCCCGCCGCCTTCGGCTTTTCTGCGCTTACCGTGATGTTTCTCCCGATGCTGTCAACGAAGTCTGCCTCTTCGAGTGCCGCCTCGGCCTCATCCGTCTTTCCTGCGCTTTCAAGCGCCATAGCCTCTTGCAACTTCTTATCTGCTTCCGCTTGCGCTGCAAGACGTTGCCTTTCCTCCTCCTCTTTTCTGCGTCTCTCTACTTCCATAAGGTAGTTTCCCATAGTTTTTTTCAAGATACGCTCTGCCTCAACGAGGGGCGCAAGGATTGCTTTCTCTCTCGCACAGATATTGGCGTGGGCATCGTGGGCGGCCTTTTTCATAGGCGCAAAGAACTCTTGCACCTGCGCCGTCTTTTGCTTGATGGTTCTGCCAAATGCGGCTGCGCTTTCGTAATCCTCGTCTGTGTTGATTACTATTGCGCCCGCCTCCATCTCAACCGCAGTGACCTCTTTTCCCATTTCGGTTTCCTGCACCGTTGCTGTGCTGCTGTCGGATTGGATGACAGCAACGACCTCTTCTTTTTGGTCCATAGTTACCTCCTATTTATTTTTCTTTATGAAGAAGTACACGTCCAAAAGTTCTTTGAATACCCTCCAACTTTCAATGTCGTCTATTGGGTGTTCGTCCTCGTGGTATGTACCATCTTGCCTTGATTGAACGATGAGTTTCCGCTCGAACTTGATTCCGTGGCTCAAAAAGCCCTGCTTGTACGCTTCCAGTTGTACTCTCGTAAGAATCTTTGCTACCGATGACGTTGTTTTGAAGTCCACCAAAACAAGTTTGTTGTCGATGATGCAAGGAAGGTCTGCGGTGCCGCCATATCGCAGGGTCTTGTGATATAACCTGCACTCCGGTTTTATGGGAATGGGTTTATGTGTATCAATCCACTTTTTGAACCCGTTAAAGTAGCCCATAAATTCAGAGGAAATGTCCTCTATCCCGAACAGCAGATAATTTTCTACTGCCGAATGGACCGACGTTCCACGGCTTGCGGCTCTCTTTAACACGTCTTCGTCAACCCCGCCGTAATAACTATTTGACAGCGGACGCATAATCTCTGACACGCTCGGAATTGCAAATCCGTTCAGTTTGTAGATGTGGTGCGTCTCGTCAAACGTTAGTTCCGGAAACTGCGGTATCTCTGCCATTTGCTACCTCCATTCTTGATGTCATTATCCCGATATTGAGAGGCTCCGCCCTCTTAATCGCCTCGATAAGTTCGGCCTCGGTGGTAATGCCGAACACGCTTTTCAGCGTTTCCATAATCTCGTCCTTTCTCATAGGTCATCCATAACTTTTTTTGTCTTCGTGCAGAGCAGTTTCAATTCGCTTACCGACACAACAAGCCTATCGAGGTAAGACAGTATGTCGTCTATCGAGTGAGTATCTTCCTCCGAAATTCCTCCGGATGCAGCAATCTTTATCAGTTGCCGCTTTACGTCCGTCATCTTCCCCTCTTCGAGAGTGTTCAATAGGTTAAGCACAATGCACTCGATGCTTTTGATTTCGGTTGCCACCGTCAAGCACTCGCCTATGGGACAATCGTGCTTGCAATACATTGTCTTTAACTGTGGGGCGTTATAAAGGTCTGCCATAAGAACCACCTTATCTACCGGCACAACTTTTGTGATTCCCAACTCATAATCCGACAAGGATGACACGCTCATTCCGAGCAGGTCGGCTGCGCTTTCACGACTGAATAGCCTCTTGTCGTATAAAGCGGCCTCTTTTCTGCACTTAAAGTAGATATTTTCGTTGGTTTTCCCACAGTCGTTTCCCATTGTGAAACCCTCCCGAATTTGCTATAATATTAACGTAAAGTAAGATTACGGCTTAATTATTACAGAACTGTAATTTGGAGTCAAAAAAAATATCGTTGAACTCTTCAAACGTGAGTTTGAATGCCGTCGATATTCTGCACATCTCCGCCGCAGTAAAGTAGACTTCGCCACGCTCTTTCTTTGCATAGCAGTCTGTGGTCTTTTCTATAAGGGACGCAACGTCAGATTGGGTCATCCCATTTTTGACTCTTGCTGCCTTTAATAAGTACCTGTTCATATTGCCTCCTGCAATGCTAATTTGAATTTGTACTCTTATTATATCTTACAGAACTGTAATTGTAAAGCGTTTTATGGCGTTAAATTATAAATTTTATAAAAAAAGTTTTGAGGACTGTAATTTTGCTATATCTTACTTACAAAAAATGCTACAATATATAACGTGGAGGTATTAAAGATGAACTTTTCTAAAAGACTATCCGAGGCAATCGAGTATCGTGGAGTATCTCAAAAATGGCTTGCGGATAAATCAAACACCACAGAGGCTACCATTTCACGCTATATGAACGGAAAGGCCTCGCCCGCAATACTTGAAATTTTGCACGACATTGCGGTTGCTTTGAACGTTTCTGCCGACTACCTTATAGGAATAACGAACCTTCCCCAAAGCAAGGAATCTATTTCCGAAGAGGAAAAGGTAATCATTTCGGTATGGTCAAAGGTATCTGCGGAAGACAAGCAGGTTTTCTATGCCCTGTTGAACCGCTATCTCTCTCCGGACGAAAGGGCAATACTTTTGAGGGGGGACAAACGATAATGGACGGAAGAGATAAATTTCTCGATGGGACTACCCCACTTGATTACGAATTGCAGGACTTTTGGAAGTGGTACGCATCTAACCTGCTACACGGCCCGCTGCGTGGCGCTCTCGCAGAATACATCGTTGCACGGTCGCTCGGTATGAACCCCGAATATCGTGGACTTTGGGACGCATACGACATAAGTTACAACGGACACTCAATAGAAGTTAAGTCTTCCGCTTACCTCCAAGAAAAAGAACACTTGCACCTAACAAAGCGTCTTAAATTTGATATTGGTACTCACACGCATAACTCCGAAAAAAAGAGGCACGCAGAACTTTACGTCTTCTGCCTATACCATTGCGAGGACTTGGAAAGCCACAACCCTCTGCAATTAAAAGACTGGACATTTTACGTCGTCCCCACTATCGACATAGAGAGAGAACTTGGAAACGCAAAGCAGGTATCGTTTATAGCATTAACTACGAGGCTTCAGCCAGTAGTCGCAACATACAATACCTTAAAAGAATCGGTTGACAGAGTATGCGAAAAAATAACGACATAGAAAAACAGAAGGCCGCCCTCTATGTGCGTGTGTCCACCACAATGCAAATAGATAAGGACAGCCTTCCTGTTCAAAAAGAGGACTTGATAAACTACTCCAAGTATGCTCTTAACATACCCGACTACGAAGTATTCGAGGATGCGGGCTATTCTGCCAAGAACACCGACAGACCACGCTATCAGCAAATGATGTCAAGGCTCCGCACCGGAGAGTTCTCTCATCTCGTTGTGTGGAAAATAGACAGAATATCCCGCAACCTTATAGACTTCTCGCAGATGTACGAAGAACTGAAAAGACTTGGCGTTGTTTTCGTAAGCAAAAATGAGCAGTTTGACACTTCTACGGCTATGGGCGAGGCAATGCTGAAAATTATACTCGTTTTTGCCGAACTTGAACGAAAGGTAACATCAGAACGAGTTACTGCAATTATGGTATCTCGTGCAAACGACGGCAAGTGGAACGGTGGTCGGGTCCCATTCGGATACAACTACGACAAAACTACCAAGACGTTCTCTGTAAACGAACAAGAGGCTGCAATAGTCAAAAGGATATATGATAAATACGAGGAAACCCGCTCCCTGCTGCAAACATCCAAGTTTCTGAATGAAACCGGACTATCAACAAGAAGCGGAATACCGTGGAACCCTACAACAACAAGAACTATGCTATCCAATCAATTCTATATAGGCAACTATGTTTACAACAAGTATTGGTTGGGCAAAGTGAACTACCGCAAACCCGAAAACAAGCGGCCCGAAACCGAATGGATAATAGTCGAGAACCACCACGAACCGATTATAGACAAGGAGCGCTGGATTGCGGTAAATGAAATCCTTGCATCTCAAAGACGAAGCAATAAAGACGGTCCGAGAACCTATACGAGAGTGAATACTCATATCTTTGCAGGCTTGATATTCTGCGGTAAATGCGGAAGCCAATTTACGGCAACGCTCGACCGACAACGTGATGGCGGATACCGACCTTCTATCTATTTATGCTCTCGGCACCGCAGGTTTGACGATTGTCCCAACAAGTATATATCCGACATAACAATAGGCCCTTTCATACTGAACTATATTGCAAACATCATAAAAGCGCAAAACAATTTCGGCGTGAGTACGAGCATTGAGACATTCGAGAAAAAACTTCTTCGTGGCGACGTCTTTGAAACCGTTTCCGGAATTGAGCGCACAGGGCTGCAAGAGATGTACGATATGCTGCGTTCCGGAAAATATCACACCGATATATACAGGCCAAAGGGCATAAGCATTTCCGAGCCGGAAGTAGACGAGCGTGATATTCTACTGTCAGAAAAGCGCAAAAAAGAACGTGCGCTGTCTCGCTTGAAGTCGCTGTATCTTTACGGCGAAAACGATATGCCGGAGACAGAATACTTCATAGAGCGCAAGACCCTAATGGATGACTTGAAACAAATAGATGAACGCCTCGAAGAACTCGAAAAAGATGTGTCCACCTCTCTCTCTATATCCGATGCGGACTTTATGGCGAAGGCGTCGTACTTCATTATGAGCCAACAACTGGTTACAAAACGGTATGTGAACTTCGATACTCTAATCAGAAAAATAGACCCGAAAGTGATTAAAGAGTTCGTCAATTCGGTCATAAAAAAAATTGTCATTTTGGACGGCAGAATTACCTCAATCTTCTTCAAAAACGGCATAGAACACAAATTCCTGTATAAATAGGAGCGCTCGCCAAACACAACATATAGTAAAAAAAGACCACAAGACAGGCGTTAAAATACCATATCTTGTGGTTATTTGTTTACCGCTGAAATCCTCTATACAATGAGCATCGCATCGCCGAAACTGAAAAATCTGTACTTATTTTCCACGGCGACCCTGTATATCTCGAGAATTTCCTCGCGGGAGCAGAGGCAGGAGACGAGCATAAGAAGGGTGCTTTCGGGCAGGTGAAAGTTGGTGATGAGACCGTCGCAACACTTCATTTTGTACGGCGGGTACAGAAAGATGCTCGTATCTCCCCTGCCCGCGTTCACCGTGCCGTCGGGGTTTGCCACCGTCTCCAACGTGCGCACGCTCGTCGTGCCCACGCAGATGACCCGCCGCCCCTCCCTTTTGGCGCGGTTGATGGCAGTTGCCGCCTCCTCCGACACCTCGTAATATTCGCTGTGCATGACGTGCTTTTCGACATCCTCCACCTTGACGGGGCGGAAGGTGCCCAGCCCGACGTGCAGGAGAACTTCGACGATCTCCACCCCCCTTTCGCGCAATGTGTTGAGAAGCTCGGGGGTGAAGTGCAGCCCCGCCGTGGGGGCGGCCGCCGAGCCGTTCTCCTTTGAATACACCGTCTGATACCGCTCGGGGTCTTTGAGTTTTTCGTGGATGTAGGGCGGCAGGGGCATGACGCCCGCGCGGGAGAGGACATCTTCGAATGCGCCCTCGTAGTAAAACTTGACGACGCGCTCGCCCGTAGCGGTGACGGAGAGGATCTCGGCGGACATTTCGCTGTTTATTGTGAGTTTTACGCCCACTTTGCACTTTTTGCCCGGCTTGACGAGGCACTCCCATTCGCCGAGTTCCCGCCGCTTTAAGAGGAGAAGTTCGACCTTGCCGCCCCCCTCCGTCTGCCCGAAGAGGCGCGCGGGAAGCACCCGCGTGCGGTTGAGAACGAGCACATCGCCCGCCTTGAAATACTGCGCGACGTCGCGGAAAATTTTGTGCTCGATCTGCTGCGTCGCCCTGTGGTAGACGAGGAGGCGCGCGCTGTCCCGCGGCTCGGCGGGCGTCTGCGCGATGAGTTCCTCGGGAAGGTCATAGTTAAAATCGGAGGTTTTCATGGTATTTTGCTCATGTTTTGTTGTGCCGCCCCGTCATCTCCGCACGACGTTGCACGCCTCGGGGAGCGCTTCCTCCTCGAGGACGCAACGGGGGGAGACGGTGAGCGTTCGGAGCGCAGGACAACGGCGGAACACCGTCGCGCCGATCGCATCCGTGCCCGCCGCCTTTGCGCTTTTGAGCGATTCGCACCCCTCAAACGCGCAGTAGCCGATCTCCTTCACGCTCGCGGGCAAAATGACGCTTTCAAGCCCGCTTTCGCTGAACGCATACGCGCCGACGGAGGTCATTCCGTAGCCGATCCGCACGCGCTTCAAATGTTCGCAGCCCATGAACGCGCCGAAGTCGACCGTCTCTACGCCGCGCGGAATGACGACCTCGGTGACGGCGGAATTGGCGAAGGCGGACATCCCGATGTGCTTCACACCGCAGGGAACGACGACCTTTCCGCCCCGCCCGCCGTAGCGCAGGAGCGTTCCGTTTTCAACGACAAACGCGGCCATGCGACCCCCGTCAGTCGTTCGTATCGAACACGGAGAGCTGCTTTTTGGCGGATTCGGGGATCTTCATGCCCATGTGCTCGTACGCGCCTTTGAGGCAGATCCTGCCGCGCGGCGTGCGCGCGAGGAAGCCGAGCTGGATGAGGTACGGCTCGTAGACATCGAGAATGGTGTTGACGTCTTCATTGATGGTGGCGGCGAGCGTCTCCAAGCCCGCAGGCCCGCCGTTGAATTTTTCGATGAGGGCGCGGAGGAGGTTTCTATCCGTCTCGTCCAGCCCCAATTCGTCGATCTCCATGCGCTTTAAGGCGGCGTCGGCATCGGCGCGGGAAATTTTTTTGCTGCCGCGCACGGCGGAGAAGTCGCGCACGCGCTTCAACAACCTGTTGGCGATGCGCGGCGTGCCGCGGGAACGGCGGGCGATCTCATAACTGCCCTCCTCCTCCACGGCGATGCCGAGGGTGCGCGCCGAACGGGCGACGATCTGTTGCAGTTCCACGGGGGTGTACATATCGAGGCGGCACATGATGCCGAACCTGTCGCGAAGAGGCGAAGAGAGCATCCCCGCGCGGGTGGTCGCCCCGATGAGGGTGAATTTTTTGAGGGGAAGGCGGATGTTGCGCGCCATCGGCCCCTTGCCCACGATGATATCGAGGGCGTAGTCCTCCATGGCGGAGTACAGCGTCTCCTCCACCACATGATTGAGGCGGTGGATTTCATCGATGAACAGAACTTCGCCGTCGTTGAGGTTGGAGAGGATGGCGGCAAGGTCGCCCTGCCGCTCGATGGCAGGACCCGACGTGAGTTTTATCTGCGTGCCCATGGTGTTTGCGATGATGTGGGCGAGCGTCGTCTTGCCCAGCCCCGGAGGCCCGTACAGAAGGACATGGTCGAGCGCCTCCCCGCGCGCCTTGGCGGCGTTCATGTAGACGGAGAGGTTCTCTTTGATCTTATCCTGCCCGACGTACTCATCCATCGTCTTGGGGCGGAGGATGTTTTCCTCGACGTCGTACTCCGTCCTCGAGGAGGAGAGGAGTTCGCCTTCGCCGAATTCTTCGTCATCAAACATATGCGTTTTTCCTCATATATTGCGATTTTTCGCTCACATTCCGCGGAGCGCAAGCGCGATGATCTCCTCGGCGGAAGTTGCGCCCGCACTCTTTGCCCGCTCGACGGCGCGCGAACTTTCCTGCTTGGTAAAGCCCAGCCCCATGAGCGCGGAGACGGCGTCGTCCTCCTCAGCCGAGGGAGGGGGCGTGGCCGCCTTGGCGGGAGACGCTGCCGCGCCCAAAAGTTCGTCCGCCGAAATTTTGCCGTGAAGTTCCAAAATGATGCGCTCCGCCGTCTTTTTGCCCACCCCTTTCACGGCGGAAAGCCGCTTGCTGTCGGCGAGGGCGATGGCCTCGGAGACCTCCGACGGGCGCATGGAGGAGAGAATGGCGATGGCGCTCTTCGCCCCCACCCCCTGCACCGAGGTGAGCTTTAAGAAGAGTTCCTTTTCCGTTGTATCGGCAAAGCCGAAGAGCGAGACGCCATCCTCCTTGACCTGCATATAGGTGTACACTTCCCCCTCTTCGCCCGCCTTGACGCCCGAGAGCCGCGAAAACGCCGCACCCGAGCAGATGACTTCGTACCCTACGCCGTTTACTTCCAATAAGACGTATTCGGGGGCGAGATATTTTACCTTTCCTTTTAAGTAGCCTATCATAGTTTTTCCTCTTATCTGACGCCGAACATACCCGAAAATCTGCTGGCGAACGCGTGGCAGAGGGCGACCGCGAGGGCATCCGCCGCATCGTCCGGGCGGGGGATCTCGCGGAGGCGAAGGTGCGAGGCGACGACGCGCTGCATCTGCTGTTTGTCCGCGCCGCCGTACCCCGTGAGCGCCTGCTTGATCTGGTTGGGCGTGTACTCGAAAATTTTTCCGCAACGCTTGTTGCAGGTGAGGAGCATGACTCCACGCGCATGGGCGACGGCGATACCCGTCGTCACGTTCTTGGAGAAGAAAAGTTCCTCCATCGCCGCCTCTTCGGGGTGAAATTTATCGAAGAGCGCGTTGACGCCTTCCTCCAAAATGCACAGCCGTACGGGGAAACTTTCGCTTGCGGGCGTCTTGACTGCCCCGTAATCGACGGCGCGGCAGTTGCCCCGCGCATCCTTTTCGATGACCCCGTACCCCATCGTGCCGTAGCCCGGGTCAAGCCCCAAGATAATCATACGTTCATTGTACAAAAATCCGCGCCGCTTGTCAAGAAATTCGGCGGGGAAAACGCCCTCACGGCGGCGCAGAATTACGGGGAACGGGGGAAGATACTCTCGCCTCCCTGCCGCGCGGCAGGCAGGGTGGCGGGAGGATGAGGAATGAGCGGGACGAGCAGGTGGCGGGAGGATGAGGAATGAGCGCGGCGGGCAGGCGGCGGGAGGATGAGGAATGGACGCGGCGGGCAGGGAGGCGGGAGGATGAGGAATGGGCGGGACGAGAGGCGGGTAAAAAGCGCCGCCCGCGCATTTCAAACGCCGCACGCCGCCGCGAAACGCTTGCTTTTTTCCGCAAAAAAGTGTACGATAAGAGAAAAACGAACGAGGCGCGTATGAAACTTTGGCAAGGCAGGTTTGAAAAGCCCATTTCGGAGGACGCGGACGCGTTCAACGAGTCGCTCTCCTTTGATAAAAAATTGTGGCAGGTGGATATTGAGGCCTCCATAGCCCACGCGACCATGCTGAAAACGTGCGGCATTGTGCCCGCGGAGGACGCGGATAAAATTCTCGGCGGGCTGGAAGCGATAAAGGCGGATATTGCAAGCGGCGCGCTCCTGGTGGAGGGCGCGGAGGACATTCACTCCTTTGTGGAGGGGGAACTTGTGAAGCGCGTGGGCGACGCGGGCAAAAAGTTGCACACGGCGCGCTCCCGCAACGACCAAGTCGCCACCGATATGCGCCTGTATGCGCGCGCAAGTTGCGACAGGGCGATCTCCCTTTTGAAGGCGCTTGTGGAAGTTCTCGTTGCCCGCGCGAAGGAGGGCGTGCACTATTTGATGCCCGGGTTCACCCACCTCCGCAAGGCGCAGCCCATCAACTGTGCGCAGTACTTTAACGCCTACTCGGAGATGTTTTTGCGGGATATGGACAGGTTTTCTGCGTGCAGAAAACGGCTCAACGTGATGCCCCTCGGCAGCGCCGCGCTTGCGGGAACTTCCTACCCCATCGACCGCGAGATCACACGGCAGTTGCTCGGTTTTGACGAGATTTCCGAAAATTCCCTCGACGCCGTATCCGACAGGGACTTTGTGGCGGAGTACCTCTTCTGTGCCTCGCTTGCTCTTGCGCACCTCTCAAGGCTGTGCGAGGACACCATCTTGTACACCTCCGAGGAATTCGGCTATTGGAACATTCCCGACGAATATTCGACGGGTTCTTCCATCATGCCGCAGAAGAAAAACCCCGACCTGCCCGAACTCGTGCGCGGCAAGACGGGGCGGGTATACGGCCACCTCATGGGCGTGCTTGCGATGATAAAGGGGCTTCCCCTTGCCTACAACAAGGATATGCAGGAGGACAAGGAGGCATTTTTCGACGCGGAGGAGACGCTGTTTTCCTGCCTCTCCATCTATGCGGCGCTCATGAAGAAGATCACCCTCAATGTGCAGGCGATGTACGACGCGGCGGGCGGGGGATTTTCCACGGCGACCGACGTTGCCGACTACCTTGCAAAGCGCGGCGTGCCCTTCCGCGACGCCCACGCGGTGACGGGAAAACTTGTGCGCTATTGCCTTGAAAACGGCAAAACGCTGCCGAATTTGACCCTGGAAGAGTTCCGCGCCCTGCATACGGCGTTCGACGAGGACATCCTATCCGCCGTGACGACGCGCGCCTCTGCCGAGGGGCGCGGCTCGGTGGGCGGTTCCTCCTACCGCGCGGCAAGACAGGGCATTTCTGCAGTGCGGCGCAGGCTGAAACGCTTTTAAGCCACGGGGGAACGCGCTGCGTTTCCCCTTTTTTGCATATTTATGCGAAAATACGCCCAACGGCTTGACAAAAGCGGGCAAATCTTATACAATTATAAGACCACGATAGAATAAGGAGGCGCGCGCATGAAAAAAAGCGGAGCGGAGATCCTCATAGAATGTCTGAAAGAGCAGGGCGTTACGACCGTGTTCGGCTACCCCGGCGGTGCGGTGCTCGATATTTACGACGCCCTCTACCGCGACGGGAGCATCGACCACATTGTGACGGCGCACGAACAGGGCGCGGCGCACGCTGCCGACGGCTACGCGCGCGCTTCGGGAAGGACGGGCGTCGTGATTGCGACGAGCGGTCCGGGGGCGACCAACCTTGTGACGGGCATTGCGACGGCGTTTATGGACTCCGTGCCCGTCGTCGCCATCACGGGCAACGTGGGCGCGAAGTTTTTGGGGCGCGATTCCTTCCAGGAGATCGACATCACGGGCATCACGATGCCCATCACCAAGCACAACTTTATCGTAAAGACGGCGGAGGAACTCGCACCCACCGTGCGCGCCGCCTTCCAGATCGCAAACACGGGCAGAAAAGGCCCCGTGCTTGTGGATATTTTGAAAAACGTGCAGGTGGCGGAGTGCGACTATACGCCGCAGACCCCCATCCTCCCTGCGCATAAACCCGTGCCGCGCGAGGCGCTTACGGGCGCGGCGGAGGCGCTGGATCACGCCAAACGCCCCCTCATCATGGTGGGCGGCGGCGCCATTGCCTCGGGCGCGGAGGAGGAACTTTTGCGCCTTGCCCAAACCCTTTGCGCGCCCGTTGCGTGCACCCTCATGGGGCTGGGCGCGTTTCCCGCCTCCCATCCCCTCTTCATGGGCATGATGGGGATGCACGGCTCGGAGACCGCCGCAAAGGCCGTTCTGCGGAGCGACTGCATCCTCGCCGTGGGCACGCGCTTTTCCGACCGCGTCGCCCTCGACCGCGATTCCTTCGCCGCCAAAAAGACCGTCGTGCAGATCGACATCGACGACGCGGAAATCGACAAGAACGTGTTTGTGCAGCACTCGGTGCTCGGCGACGTGAAGGAGGCGTTGACCACCCTCCTCCCCATGCTCTCGCCCGTGGAGGCGCGCCCCTTTGCCGCGGCAATGACGCGGATGCGCGCGCAGGAGAACCATCGGCGCAAGAGATATGAACTCGGGCACAAGGTAATTGCGGAGGCCGCCCGCCTCGCCCCAGAAGGCACAGTGGTGGCGACCGACGTGGGGCAGCACCAGATGTGGAC
The DNA here is from genome assembly GCA_947625095.1 of uncultured Clostridia bacterium. Lineage (GTDB taxonomy): Bacteria > Bacillota > Clostridia > Christensenellales > Borkfalkiaceae > Gallimonas. Next base: position 154,923 of record CANQMX010000002.1, read on the forward strand.
GGCGCAGATCTACCCCTTTGAGAGGCCGCGGATGTTGCTCACGAGCGGCGGTCTCGGCACGATGGGCTTCGGCATGGGCGCAGCCATCGGCGCGGCGTGCGCCACTGGAAAGCACATTCTGCTTGTGACGGGCGACGGCTCTTTCAACATGAACCTCAATGAACTCTCCACCGCCGTATCGCGGGGGCTTCCCATTACGATTTTGCTCATGAACAACCGCGCGCTCGGCATGGTGCGGCAATGGCAGAAACTCTTTTACGATAACCGTTTTTCGCAGACTGTGGTGGAGAAAAAGACGGATTATGTGAAGTTTGCGGAGAGTTTCGGGGCGACGGGGCTGTGCATCCGAAAAGAGAAGGACATCGTGCCCGTTTTGAAAAAGGCGTTCTCCATCCCCGCGCCCGTCCTTGTGGACTGCCGCATCTCGGAGGACGAAAACGTGTTGCCCATGATAAAACCCGGGGCGACGTACGATACCATCATCACAAAATGGGAGGAGAAATAATATGGAAAACCCCACCAAGTACACGATAAGCGCCCTCGTCGCCAACAAGAGCGGCGTTCTGACGCGCGTTGCCGCCCTGTTTGCGCGGCGCGGCTACAACATCGAATCGCTCTCCGTCTGCGCGACGGAAAACGACGAGTTTTCCCGCATGACCATCGTCCTCAAAGGCGACGAATATATCCTCGCCCAGATGATGAAGCAGATGGATAAACTCATCGACGTAAAAAAGATAAAATATGTGGAGGATGAGGCGGTGCTGCGCGAACTCATGCTCGTGAAGGTGAGAACCAACGCCGAGACGCGCACCCAAATTTTCGAAATCAGCCAGATCTTCCGCGCGAACGTGGTGGACGCTTCCCCCGAGGCGACCATTTTGGAACTGACGGGAAAGCCCTCCAAACTCGACGGGTTTGTGACCATGCTCCTGCCCTACGGCGTGATGGAACTTGCCCGCACCGGCGTTACCGCCATCTCCCGCGGCAACGCGTGCATCGGCGACGAAACAGATTATAAGGAAAAAGTATAATGAGCATCTTTTCAAACGGCGCGAATATGGCGGCGCAACGCTCCCTCCTCTATGCGCTCGGCTGGACGGAGCAGGAAATCAAAAAGCCCATTGTGGGCGTCATCTCGGCGCAGAGCGACATCATTCCGGGGCATATGCACCTTGAAGAGATCGCGCGCGCCGTCTCCGAGGGCGTGCTTGCGGCGGGCGGAAAGCCCGTCACCGTGCCCTGCATCGGCGTGTGCGACGGCATCGCCATGGGACACGAGGGCATGAAGTACTCCCTCCCCTCCCGCGAGATCATCGCCGACAGCGTGGAGATTCTTGCAAAGGCGCACGCCTTTGACGCCATCGTCCTCATCGGCAACTGCGATAAAATCATCCCCGGAATGCTCCTCGGCGCTGTGCGCGTGAATGTGCCCGCGGCGTTCGTTTCGGGCGGGCCGATGCTCGCGGGGCACAAGGACAAGGGCAAACTTTCCCTCTCCTCCATGTTCGAGGCTGTTGGCGCGTACACCTCGGGAAAGATAGACGAAGCCGAACTTTTGCGCTACGAATGTGCGGCGTGCCCCTCGTGCGGGTCGTGCTCGGGAATGTTCACCGCCAACTCCATGAACTGCCTGTTGGAGGCGCTGGGCATGGCGCTTCCCCAAAACGGCACGCTGCCCGCCGTCTACTCCGCCCGCCTTGCCCTTGCAAAGCGCACGGGCGAAGCGGTGATGAAACTTCTGGAAAAAAATATCCGTCCGCGCGACATTCTGACGCCCAAGGCGCTCAAAAACGCCGTGCGCGTGGATATGGCGATCGGCGCGAGTTCCAACTCCGTATTGCACCTTCTGGCGCTCGCGAGCGAGTTGGGGCTTTCAAAATCGGAATTTTCCATCGATACGATGAACGAAATTTCCCGCGTGACGCCCAATTTGTGCCGCCTTGCCCCCGCGGGCGAGCGGTACATTGAGGAACTCGACGAAGCGGGCGGCGTCTCCGCCGTCATCAAGACCCTTCTCGACGCGGGACTGTTCGAGGGCGACGCCCTCACCGTTTCTGGCGTGACGCAAGAGGAGCGCACCGCGGGCGCGCTTGTCACCGACCCCGCGCTCATCCGCCCCGTTACCGACCCCTATTCGCCCTACGGCGGGCTTGCCGTGCTGCACGGAAACCTTGCAGAAGGGGGCGCAGTCGTCAAGAAGAGCGCGGTCGCGCCCGAGATGTACCGCCACAGCGGTCCTGCAAGGGTGTTCGACAGCGAGGAGGAGGCCATGCAGGCCATCTCGGGCAATCAAATTCGCCCCGGCGACGTCGTCGTCATCCGCTATGAAGGGCCAAAAGGCGGCCCGGGAATGCGCGAGATGCTCTCCCCCACCGCCTCGCTTGTGGGCGCGGGGCTGGGCGGCTCCGTAGCCCTCATCACCGACGGCAGGTTTTCGGGCGCAACGCGGGGCGCGGCCATCGGGCACGTCTGCCCCGAAGCGGCGGCGGGCGGCGTCATCGGCATCGTCAAGGAGGGCGACGTCATCGATATCGACCTCGAGGCGGGCACGGTGAACTTGCGCGTGCCCGAGGAGGAGATCGCGGCGCGGCTTGCTGCCTTCGTCCCCAAACAAAAACCCGTGACGGGGTACTTAAAGCGCTACCGCGCGCAGGTGACTTCGGCCTCCGACGGCGCGGTGTTCAAAAACTGAAAGGAGAATTACCATGGGAATGACCATGACGCAAAAAATTCTCGCCGCCCACGCGGGACTTCCCACCGTGGAGGCGGGGCAACTCATCGAGGCCGAGTTGGACCTCGCGCTCGCCAACGACATCACCGCCCCCGTCGCCGTGGGCGAGGTGGAAAAGACGGGCGGGTGCGTGAAGTGCCGCGATAAAATCGCCCTCGTGATGGACCACTTCACCCCCAATAAGGACATTAAAGCGGCGGAGCAAGTCAAGCGCACGCGCGAATTTGCCCAAAAGGAGGGCATCGTCCACTTCTACGACGTGGGCGAGATGGGCATAGAGCACGCCCTGCTGCCCGAAAAGGGGCTGGTGGGCGCGGGCGACTGCGTCATCGGCGCGGACAGCCATACCTGCACCTACGGCGCGCTGGGGGCGTTCTCCACGGGCGTTGGCTCTACCGACCTCGCCGCCGCCATGCTCACGCAAAAGTGCTGGTTCAAAGTGCCCGCCGCCATTAAAATCGTGCTCACGGGCAAATTCCCCAAGTATGTGACGGGGAAGGACCTCATCCTGCACATCATCGGCATGATCGGCGTGGACGGCGCGCTCTACAAGAGCATGGAATTTACGGGCGAAGGCGTCGCCGCCCTCACGATGGACGATCGGTTCACCGTGTGCAACATGGCCATTGAGGCGGGCGCGAAGAACGGCATTTTTCCCGTGGACGAGACAGCCCTCGCCTACATGAAGGGGCGGTTTGTGCGCGAGCCGAAAATTTACGAGGCCGACGCGGACGCCGACTACGAGAGCACGATAGAGATCGATCTTTCCGCCTTGAAGCCCACCGTCTCCTTCCCCCATCTGCCCGAAAATACCAAGACGGCGTGGGAAAATATCCCCATCCAGCAGGTCGTCATCGGTTCGTGCACCAACGGGCGCATCTCCGACCTCAGGCAGGCGGCGGAAATCTTGCGGGGCAGAAAGGTACATAAGGGCGTGCGGTGCATCGTCATTCCCGCCACGCAGGAAGTGTATTTGCAGGCGATGAAGGAAGGTCTATTGGAGACCTTTATTCGGGCGGGCGCGATCGTCTCCACCCCTACCTGCGGCCCTTGCCTCGGCGGGCATATGGGCATTTTGGCGGCGGGAGAGCGGTGCGTTTCCACCACCAACCGCAACTTTGTGGGGCGCATGGGACACGTGACGAGCGAAATTTATCTCGCCTCGCCCTACACGGCGGCGGCAAGCGCGGTTTTGGGCAGACTTGCGACCGCGGAGGAGGCACTTTCATGACCGTAAAGGGAACTGTTCATAAATTCGGCAACGACGTGGATACCGACGTCATCATTCCCGCGCGTTACCTCAACACGAGCGCGGAAAAGGAACTTGCCGCGCACTGCATGGAGGACATCGACCCCGACTTTATCCATAAGGTGAAGGCGGGCGACATCATCGTCGCGGGCGACAACTTCGGCTGCGGCTCTTCGCGCGAGCACGCCCCCATCGCAATCAAGGCGAGCGGCGTCTCGCTTGTCATCGCAAACACCTTTGCGCGCATCTTCTACCGCAACGCCATCAACATCGGGCTGCCCATTCTGGAATGTCCCGAGGCGGCAAGGGAGATCTCGGCGGGGGACGCCGTCTCCTGCGATCTTGCAAAGGGCGTGATCTTCGACGAGACGACGGGCAAAACGTACTCCGCCCAGCCCTTCCCGCCCTTCATTCAGCGCATCATCGACGCGGGCGGGCTATTAAAATCGCTCAAATAAGGAGAGAAAATGATACGACACATCGCAGTTTTGGCGGGCGACGGCATCGGGCCGGAGATCACGGGCGGCGCGATTTTCGTCCTCGAAGCCGTGGCGAAAAAATACGGCCACGAATTTTCCTTTGAACACCTCCCCATCGGCGGGTGCGCCTACGACGAATATGGCGAACCCCTGCCCGCGCACACGGTGGAGCGGTGTCTGAAATCGGACAGCGTGCTCCTCGGCGCGGTGGGCGGCGCTGCCGACTGCGCTTGGAACAAACTTCCGCCCGAAAAACGCCCCGAGGCGGGGCTGCTCGGCATCCGCAAGGCGATGGGGCTGTACTCCAACATCCGCCCCGCAAAACTGTGGAAGGCGCTGGCGGAGGCCTCCCCCCTCAAAAAACCGCTCGTGGAAAACGGCATCGAAATTATCATCGTGCGGGAACTAACGGGCGGCATCTACTTTGGCGAGCGCGGCGCTTGCGCCGACGCACAGATGGGCGAGACCGCATGGGACACCGAAAAGTACTCCGTACTCGAAATCGAGCGCATCACCCGCATCGCCTGCGAACTTGCGCGGAAGCGTTCCAAAAAGGTGATCTCCGTGGATAAAGCCAACGTTTTGGCGACTTCCCGCCTGTGGAGAAAGACGGCGCACGCCTACGCCGAAAAATACTATCCCGACGTCACCATCGAGGATATGCTCGTGGACAACGCCGCGATGCAGATCGTGAAAAACCCCGCGCAGTTCGACGTGGTGCTCACCTCTAATATGTTCGGCGACATCTTGGCCGACGAGGCGGCGCAGGTGACAGGCTCTATCGGGATGCTCGCCTCCTCCTCTTTGGGCGACGGCACGCGCGGGCTTTACGAACCCATCCACGGCTCTGCACCCGACATCGCGGGCAAAGATATTGCCAACCCCATTGCCACCATTCTCTCCGCCGCCATGATGCTGCGCGACTCGTTCGGCCTCGCCGAGGAGTGCGCCGCCGTGGAGCGCGCCGTGGAAAAGACGCTCGGCGAGGGCTACCGCACGGCGGATATCTTTACGGACGGCACGAAAAAGGTGGGCTGCCGCGAAATGGCGCGCCTCGTTGCGGAGCGCATATGATCGCGGAAAATGTAAAAAACCTCCTCAAAGAACTTGCCGCGGGCAATTCTTACGGGGAGAAAGTCACCCTCGTCGCCGCCACCAAGACGCGCACGCCCGAGGAGATCAACGCGGCAATTTCAGCGGGCATTTCGGACATCGGCGAGAACAAGGTGCAGGAATTCCGCGAGAAGTACGACCTTGTGGTGGGTGCAAACAGGCACTTTATCGGGCACTTGCAGACCAATAAGATTAAATACCTCGTGGGAAAGACCTACCTCATCCACTCCGTCGACCGCGACGAACTCGCCGCGGAACTCGCGCGGCGCTGCGCAAACGCGGGCATTTCGCAGGATATCCTCATTCAGATCAACATCGGCTGCGAGGAATCGAAGGGCGGCTATCCCTTGGAAGAGGGCTACGCGGTGTACAAAAAAATCGCCGCCATGGAGGGGCTTACAGTGCGCGGATTTATGGCGATGCTCCCCCTCTCGGACGATACCGCCCTTCTTGGCGCGCTGTGCGATAAAATGCGCGCCCTCTTTGAAAAAGCGCGGGACGGGGACGAAAAGATCGCCCATCTTTCGATGGGCATGAGCGGCGACTGGCGGCTGTGTATGGAGCGCGGCTCCAACATGATCCGCCTCGGCACGGCGATTTTCGGCGCGCGCGACTATTCCAAATAAAATTTCGCATACTTTAACGGGAGAAACAATATGCCATCGAGTATCACGCACGAACTCATCGCGGAAAAAGCAAAGGAGAAATTGCCGCAGGAATTGCAGAGGGAGATCGACCTCGCGCCCGACTACTACTACCTCGGCGCGCAGGGGCCTGACCTCTTTTTCTTCTACAAGCCGACGGGCAAAAAGGAATACAATTTGGGCAAGACGCTGCACCGCAAGCAGCTCTACGCGTGGTTTTGCGCCCTCTTGGAGGGGCTGAAAACGCGCGAGGGCGAGGAACTTGCAAAGTGCCGTGCCTACGCTTTGGGCTTTTGCACCCATTTGGAGGCCGACGTCGCCTTTCACCCCTTTGTGTACGCCTATTTGCGGGAGACGGGCGCGACCAAGCGCTTCCACCAGCAGATGGAGAACGATTGGGACGTCGTCTTTCTCAAATCCATGCGCAACGAGAGCGCGTACGGCTACCGCTTTCCCTTTGACTGCAACAAAATCGCGCGCGAGGGCGTGCTCTTTGCCTATATCCGCGAGGCGGCGGAAAAACTCGGGCGCAGGCCTGTGACAAAGGGCGCGTTCAAGCGCGGCCTGCACTTTTACCGCTGGTACTTGAAGCACTTTCACAGGCGGCACTTCCGCTACCTGAAACCCGTCGTCTCCAAACTGTATGTGCGCGACGAGTGCGACCCCTCCGAACTCGGCGGCGAAAGATTTTACGAACTCTCGGGCGGGAAGGCGCACACGGCGCAGGGGCTGTTTGCCCTCGCCGCGGAGAACGCGGCCGCCCGTATGACAGACTTTTTATCGGCGCTCGAAGCGGGAACGCCCCTCGAACGGGAGGCCTTCGGGCGACACCTTTTAACGGGCGAACGTATGGAATAAAACGCAAACGCTTCCCACTAACGGGAAGCGTTTTTGGAATAGATACAGCCGCAGTAGTTTTGGCGGTACAGGTCGTGCTCTTTGGAGAGTTGCACCGAGCGCAGATACCCGCCCCGCTTTTTGAAATCGGTGGGAAGATAGGCAATACCCACCTCCTCCTGAAGGCGAAACCCTATCTCATTGATGCGCCTTGCGTCCTTCAACGGGGAGAGGGTCAGGGTTGTTGCAAAGTAGTCGTACCCGCGCGCCTTGGCCTCTTTCGCCGTGCGGGAAAGGCGGAGTTCAAAGCACCGCGTGCACCGCGCGCCGCCCTCCTTTTCGCCCTCGTAGCCGCGGGCTGCCTCGAAAAATTCCTCGGGGCAATAGTCGCAGTCGAGAAGATCGGCAAGCCCCGTCTCTTGCAAAAAGCGTATCTGCTCCCCCTTGCGGCGGAGGTACTCCTCCTCGCTGTCGAGGTTGGGGTTGTAGTAAAAGACGGTGGTCTTGATTTTGGGCGCGACCTCTTCGAGGCAGTACGAGGAGCACGGCGCGCAGCAACTGTGGAGAAGCAACTTCTTCCCCGCAGCCCCCGCCAATATCTCCTGCATCACCCTGTCGTAATTGACCGAATTCATACGCAAACTATACCACGCCCCGCCCGAAAAGTCAATCGGGCGGGGCGCAGAGTTAAAATTTTTATGCTTTTCCCTCTATCATCTTCAAAAAATATGCGTGAACGCGCAAGTCGTCCGTAAGTTCGGGGTGAAATGCGGTTGCGAGCATATGTCCTTGCCGTGCGGCGACGACCTTTCCGTCCACCGTCGCGAGCGTCTCCGCCGCCCCCGCCTCCTCGATATAGGGCGCGCGGATAAAGACGGCGGGGAATTTGCCGATGCCCTTCACCTCCGTCTCGGCGCGGAAAGAGCCGAGTTGCCGCCCATAGGCGTTGCGGCGCACGGTAACATCCATTGTGGCGAGCCAGACGTTTGCATCGTTCGTGAGCCGTTTGGCGAGCAAAATAAGCCCCGCGCAAGTGCCGAACACGGGAAGGCCGCCCTCGATCGCCTCTCTGAGCGGCGCGAAAAGCCCCTCCTCCCGCAAAAGTTTCCCCTGCACGGTGGACTCTCCCCCGGGCAGGACGACGCCGTCAAACGCGCCCGTAAAATCGGCGCGGCAGCGGATCTCGCCGCACTCCGCGCCGAGCGCAGAAAATGCCCGCTCGTGCTCGATAAACGCCCCTTGCAGGGCGAAAACGCCTATCTTCATTTGCCGCGTTCCGCCATGAGGAGGGCGATCTCCTGTTCGTTGATGCCCACCATCGCCTCGCCCAGATCCTCGGAGAGCGCGGCGAGCACGGCGGGATCGTTGTAATTTGTGACCGCCTGCACGATGGCGCGGGCGCGCTTTGCGGGGTTGCCCGATTTGAAGATGCCGCTCCCGACGAACACGCCCTCCGCGCCGAGTTGCATCATGAGCGCGGCGTCCGCGGGGGTGGCAACGCCCCCCGCCGCAAAGTTGACGACGGGCAGTTTCCCGTTTTCGTGCACAAAGACGACAAGTTCATAGGGAACGCTCAACTTTTTCGCTTCCTCATAGAGTTCGTCCTCCCGCATGGAGACGATCGCACGGATCTCCGCGTTCATCATGCGCATATGGCGAACGGCCTGCACGACGTCGCCCGTACCCGGCTCGCCCTTCGTGCGGATCATGGAAGCCCCCTCCGCAATGCGGCGGAGCGCCTCGCCCAAATCCCGCGCGCCGCATACAAAGGGCACGTCGAACTTGGTCTTATCGACGTGGTACTTATCGTCGGCGGGGGAGAGCACCTCGCTCTCATCGATGTAGTCGATGCCGATCGCCTGCAAGATCTGCGCCTCGGCAATGTGCCCTATCCTGCACTTGGCCATGACGGGAATGGAGACCGCGTTTTGGATCTCCTTGATCATCTTGGGGTCGGACATACGCGCAACGCCTCCCGCCGCGCGGATATCCGCGGGGATGCGCTCCAAGGCCATCACGGCGCACGCGCCCGCCTCCTCCGCGATCTTCGCCTGCGCAGGAGTTGTGACGTCCATGATGACGCCCCCTTTCAGCATCTGCGCCAAATTTTTATTGAGTTCCCAGCGGGAATTTTGTTCCATATTTCTGCCTCCCGAAATTTCCTCTTATTTTAGCCGCTTTCTCCGTGCCGCGGCGCAAAATTCAATATTTTTAGTTTACTTTTTGAAATAATTATTGAGCGCCGCGGTGAGCGCGCGGATGGAGGCGACGGTGATATCGGTGTGTTCGCCCGCGCCCCAATAGAGTTTGCCCCCCGTCTCGATGCCGACGTAGGAGATGGCCGCCGCCCCCGAGCCTTTGGAGAGGGCGTGCTGTTCGTACGTCTGAATGGTGTACTGCACGCCGAAATACGCCTTCAAGGCGTTGGAAACGGCGTCCAAACGCCCGTTGCCCGTCGCGGTGACGACCGCGCTCTCCCCGCCCTCGATGACCTCCACAATGGCGGTAATGCCGTTTTCCTGCCTGTAATGCACCTCGCCGAGGCGGAACTTTTCGGCGGGTTCGAGGAACTTCTCGCGGAACACCGCATAAATTTCCTCGGGCTTCAACTCCTTGTGCGAGACGTCGGAGACGTGCTTCACGGCGTAGCCCGTCGCCTCTTTCAAGCCCGCGGGAAGGCGCAGCCCGTACGCCCGTTCCAGAACGTACCCCACGCCGCCCTTGCCCGACTGCGAATTGATGCGGATGACGTCCGAATCGTACTCTCTGCCCACGTCCTTGGGGTCGATGGGGAGGTAGGGCACATCCCACACGGTGCGGCCTGTCTCCTCGCGGAAGCGCATCCCCTTGGCGATGGCGTCCTGATGCGAACCCGAAAACGCCGCAAATACCAACTCGCCCGCATACGGCTGGCGGGGGGAAACTTTCAGCCCCGTAAACCGCTCGTACGCCGAGACGACGGCGGGCATATTTGAAAAATCCAGCCCCGTCTCGACGCCCTGCGAAAAGAGGTTCATGGCGACGGTGACGATGTCGCAGTTGCCCGTGCGCTCGCCGTTGCCGAAGAGCGTCCCCTCCACGCGGTCTGCGCCCGCCAAAAGCCCGAACTCCGCCGAGGCGACGCCCGTTCCCCTATCGTTGTGCGGGTGCAGGGAGAGCGCCACGTTTTCGCGGTAGAGCATATGTTTGTGCAAATACTCCACCTGCTGCGCGTAGACGTGCGGCATGGCGTTTTCCACCGTGGCGGGCAGGTTGATGATGGCCTTTCTGTCCGCCGTCGGCTTCCAGATATCGAGAACGGCGTTGACGACTTCGAGGGCGTACTCGGGCTCTGTGCCCGTGAAACTTTCGGGCGAGTACTCAAAACGATACCTCTCGCCCGCCTCGTCGGTGAGTTGTTTGAGAAGGAGCGCGCCGTCCGTGGCGATCTTCTTGATGTCCGCGCGCGACTTTCTGAAAACCTGCTCGCGCTGGGCGACGGAGGTGGAATTGTAGACGTGCACGACGACGTTTTTTGCCCCATTCACCGCCTCGAAGGTGCGGCGGATGATGTGCTCGCGCGCCTGCGTCAGAACCTGCACGGTGACGTCCGCGGGGATGCGCGCCTCCTCGATGAGGGAGCGCAGAAAGGCGTACTCCGTCTCGCTCGCGGCGGGGAAGCCCACCTCGATCTCCTTGAAGCCGAGTTTTACGAGCAAGTCGAAAAATTCCAATTTCGTCGCAAGGTCCATGGGTTCGACGAGGGCTTGGTTGCCGTCGCGCAGATCCACGCTGCACCAGACGGGCGCGCGCTCCACGGCGCACTTCTGCGCCCAATCCATGCACGGCTCGGGGGGCAAAATAAACTGCTTGCGATATTTTTCCATACCATCCTCCAAAATAAAAATCACCGCGCCTCATAAAGAGACGCGGAAATACGCGCGGTACCACTCTTTTTGCGGGAAAATTCCCGCCTCCTCAAAGCCAATAACGGGGGCGCCGTCCCTTCCTACGCAGCCGAAGCCTTCAAAAGAGCCGCTCCGCGGCGAGTTCGCCCCCCTCTTCACGCCGCCTTCCACCGACCGGCGGCTCTCTGTGCCGAAAAATGAGGGTTACTGCTCCGCATCAACGCGTTTACAGCCCTATCCTACCATATCCGCGCAAAAAAGGCAAACGTTTTTGCGCGAAAAACCGCGCCCGCCCGCATTTTTCGCGGAAAAATGCGCCGTTTAGTCCTCTTCGTCGGGTTCGAGGCTCGCCGCCTCGTCCGCGTCCTCAAAGTCCTCGTACTGCGCGGTGAACTCGGCGAACACTTCGTCCAGCAGTTCATCGTCGTCGATGGTCTCAAGGTGCTCGTCCTCGCCCTCGCCCACGATGTGGTAGATGGCGACCTCCTCGCCCTCTTCGTCGTCCTCGGTCTCGGCCTCTTCGGCTTCCTTCACCTGCGTGAGGGCGACATACCACTCCTTGTTGTACTCAAACGTCATCAAATGCTCAAAGCGGAAGGTGTTTCCGTCGTCGTCGATGAGTTCGATGATGTTGTCCTCTTCGTAGTTGTTGCTCTCTTCCTTCATTTCCCCTTTCATATCCTGCCTCCTACTGTTTTTTGCAAGGTATCCTTCGAGAATGTACGTCGCCGCGAGGGAATCCACCGCCTTTTTGCGCTTGTCCTTTTTGGCGCTCACCCCCGAGGCCGCAAGGTCGCGCCGCGCCTCCAAGGTGGTGTAGCGCTCGTCCTCGCACACGACGGGCACGCCCGCCTCCCTTTCAAGGGCTGCGATGAAGCGGCGGGTCTTTTCCGTCTGCACGCTCTCCGTGCCGTCGGCGTTGAGGGGCAGCCCGCACACAATGACTTGCGCGCCCCGCTCCCGCGCGATGGCGGCGACCTTTTTCACGTCCTCCGAAAAGTTCCCCGTGCGGAAGTAGGTCTCTCCCGGCACGGCATAACTGCCGAAGGGGTCGGAGTAGGCAACGCCCACCCGCCTATCGCCGATATCGAACGCGACGATCCTCGTTTCCATACCCGCATTATAGCGCAAACGGCGGAATTTTGCAAGGGTTTTACGAAATCCGCGTAAGGTCGAGCTGTAGGATTACAATAGATGTGAGACAAAGGGAATAGAAAAAAGATAGCGAACAAGGCGCTCCATGTGATATAGTT
>CANQMX010000003.1 GCA_947625095.1 uncultured Clostridia bacterium
CGCCTGAAGAGATTCGAACTCCTGACACACGGCTTAGAAGGCCGTTGCTCTATCCACCTGAGCTACAGGCGCATAACACCTTGACTTGTCTCGAAGTTGCTATCTCCGATGTGCAATAATGGAGCGGGTGATGGGAATCGGACCCACGCAGCCAGCTTGGAAGGCTGGGGTTCTACCATTGAACTACACCCGCATACGCAATGCTTGTTTATTCTAACAAAGTTCTTTGCCGATGTCAATCGTTTTTGGGGAGTTTACAAAACTTTTTTGTAAAATCGCTCTCCCGCGCCTTTTCACGCGTTCTCCTCCGCGTCATTCTGCCCCGATCATCCTCCGCGTCATTCTGCCTCGCCCGCTCGTCGGCGCAAACTCCGCTTTAAGCCCTTTGCGTTCCGCAAAGGGCAAACGCGCTTCGTTGCGCCTCCTCTTTCCCAAAAAATCTTGCTACGCAATCTTTTTTGGGAGCCCTCTTTTTGCGCAAACTTCGCTGAAAGCCCTTTGCCCCTCTATGTTACCTCCACCCTCTTTGAGGGGGGAGGGCAGGGGGGAGTAACCCTTTGAAATCTCGTGTAGCGGTGCAAAGGGCAACCGCGCTCCGCCCAGCCTCTTCTTTCCAAAAAATCTTTGCTACGCAAATCTTTTTCGGAATACCTGTTTGTCTACTAAGGGCGGCACACCCCACGCGCACTATTGCCGACTAAGCGTGGCACGAGCCGTAGGCGAAGTAGCGGCACAGCCGCGCAGTAGCCGTAGGCGCAGTAAGAATCCCCCAAAACGAAGTCCGCCCCCATACCGAGGCGTGGAGCAATTCCCTCATACCGAGCCAACCGCCCGTCTGCTTTGCAGACGGGCGGTTGGCGAGTGTATCTTTCCCGTTTTCTCCCTAAATTATCATGTCTCCCGACACATATCGGCGCGCTTGTTTTCGTCAAGTCCACGCCCCAAATACCAAATTGATTTTTGATCGATTGATTTCTCAGTGCGTTTATGATATGATGATTGTACGAAAAACAGTAATCCGGAGGATGTTTATGAAAGAAGTAAAAATCGAGAAATGCCCGTTTTGCGGCGGAGAAGAATGGATCGAAAGCAATGTGTCCACGATGACCGGCAGAGTCTGTGTTGCCACCGACAGCACAACGCGCATAGCCGTTCTTTTCGCAACGGTATGCCGCGATTGCGGAAGCGTCGTTCGGCTTTTCTGCAAAACGCCCGAAAACTTGTATCCGAAGAAAGAACGCAGAGAGTAACGGTAAATTTCAATTTACGGAGATTACAAAGAAAGCGAGGGCGTTTGTCCTCGCTTTTAAGTATAGAAAAAGACCAACCCAACTCGGTTCGAATCAGGGTGGTCGCGGTGCGCCGCAAGGGGCGCAGTTCCGTCTCTTTGCAGGCGGCGTGCGGATAAATTCCGCACGTTTTCTGTCAATCGCAAACATTTTTGATTTGCCTGAAAAATCCGCCGAACTTTTGTGTAATTTTGCGTCGGAATGTGATATAATGTGGTATAATAAGAGTGGGAAAGTGGGAGGCGTCGCGATGAAAACTTTATTTGTGACCGATTTGGACGGAACGTTGCTCACGGGGCAGGAAAAAATATCCGCATACAGTTTAGAGCGGATCAACCGCCTCATAGAAGCGGGGCTGCTCTTTACCTATGCCACGGCGCGCTCGGCGGAGAGCGCGTTTCGCGCGACGGAGGGGCTTGCGCTCAATATGCCCGCCATTCTCTATAACGGCGGTCTCATCTACCGTTTCGATACGCGCGAGACCCTCCGCTACACCGTTTTCGAGGAGGAATGGAAGGGGTACGTCTATTCCGTGCTCAAAGGGTACGGCATCCACCCGCTCGTATTCGGTGCGCTCACAAAGGACAGGGAGCGCGTCGCCTATCTGCAAGGCGATCCCTCGTTCGGGCTCAGGCGGTATCTCTTCCGCCGCGCGGGCGACAAGCGCTTTGCCGCCGTCGAAAACGAGGAGGATCTCCTCGCGGGCTATGTTTTTTATTTCAAGTGCATCGGGCCGCGCGAGCAGCTGGAGTGCGCGTGGAACGTCTTGAAATACGATCCCCGCATCATCTGCATCTTCCATCAGGAGACGTACCAAAACGATTTTTGGCTGGAAATTTCCCCCCGCGCGGCGACCAAGGCCAACGCCGTCACCTTTTTGAAGTCGTACTTCGGGTGCGATCGGGTGGTGTGCTTCGGCGATACCTCCAACGATTCGGATATGTTCGACGTCTGCGATGAAAAGTACGCCGTGATGAACGCCGACGGTTGGCTCAAAGAAAAATCGACGGGCGTCATCGGCTACTGCGAGGAGGACGGCGTCGCAAAGTGGCTGGAAGGCAACGCCGCGCTGTAATTTTTTCAAAAGTCAAATGAGGAAGTAAATTCCGCGGAATCCCAAAAAGAAACAATAAAAATTGAGCACGGCAAAGAGGGGCATCAAGATCATCAAAGCGAAGTTGCCGAGGCGGAATTTGAGGAGAAAGAGGGAAATATAGACGGCCGTCGCGCCGCCGAAGAGGGCGGCAAGGTACAGTTTTCCGTCGCCGAACGCCGTCTTTTTTCCGTCCTCAAAGTCGTCGTACTGTGCCTTGACAAGGCGGTAGGCGTAAAAATTGACGGCAAGGATATAGACCGAATAGAGAACATATAAAATGATCACGCACGCAGTATGTGCGTTCGGGGAAAAATATCGGCAAAACAGGGGAGGAAATCATGGAGAAGCGCGCTTACATCAGTGTGTACGATACGGCGGGGCTTACGGAGTTCTGCCGCTATCTTGTGGAGTACGGGTACGAGCTCATCGCGGTGGGGCGTGCTTACGGCGTGCTCTCCGCGGCGGGCGTTCCCGTGAAGGAGGCGCGCCGCTTTACGGCGTTTTCCGAGGCCGCAACGGGCGAAAAAGCGCCCGCAAGCCTCGTCATCGTCAATCTCTACCCCTTCAAGGAGGACATGGAGGCGGGGCTGTCCTTCGAGGAGGCCGCCCCTCACATCGATGCGGGCGGCGCGGCGCTGCTCACCGCCGTCGCCAAAAATTTTATGGATACCGTCGCCGTGTGCGACCCCGACGACTACGAAAGATTGCTCTGCGACCTCGCCGCGGGCGCGATCGCCGAGGACGAGCGCAAGTACTTCATGTATAAGGCGTTCGGGTACGCGGCGAGTTACAACGCCCTTGTTTCGCAGTACCTCTCGCGGCAGATCAAGAGCTCGTACCCCGAGGTGCTGACCGTCACCTACGAAAAATCGCAGGAGATGCGCTACGGCGAAAATCCCCACCAGCGCGCGGCCGTGTACCGCGAACCGCTGTTGAAGGAGGGGTCGCTCGCGCGGGCGAAGCAACTTGCAGGTCCTGCGCCTACCTACAACAGCATCGGGGACGCGAACGCCGCCCTCGAACTCATCAAGGAGTTCGAAGAGCCGGCCGTCGTCTCGTGCAAGCACCGCACCGTCTCCTCCGCCGCCTCGGGCGAGGATCTGTACTCGGCGCTTTTGCGCGTTGCGGAGAACGACCCGCTCGGTTTGAAGGGCGCGATCGTCGCTTTCAACGGCGTAGTGGACGCGCGCGTCGCCGCCGAACTCAAAAAATACGGGGCGGAGGTCGCGCTCGCCGTCGGGTTCACGCCCGAGGCGATGGCGGAACTGCATTTTTGCAACGAACTCGTGCTCCTCGAGATGCCCGGCATCCGCAGCAAGGTGCAGTTTTCCACATTCGAATTGACCAAAATTTACGGCGGACTGCTGGTGCAGACCTACGACACCGCGCTCTGCGGCGCGCTGGAATGTGTGACGAAGCGCCGCCCCACGGACGCCGAAGTGCGCGCGCTCATCTTCAACTTCAAAGTGGTGAAGCACGCCCTCTCGAGCGCCGTCGTCATCGGCGCGGACGGGGCGACTTACGGCGTCGGCACGGGACAGGTGGGGCGCAGGCTCGCCTTTGCCGCGGCGCGCGCCATCGCGGGGGAAAAGACCAAGGGCGCGGTGCTCGCCTCCGAGGCCGCCATCCCCGACGCCGCCTTTGTGGAGGAGTGCCACGGGGCGGGGATCACCGCCGTGGTTTGCTCCGAAGAGCCGGACAGGGAGACCGTTGAGGCGCTCGACAAGTACCGCATCGCGGCGCTCGTGAGTAGCGAGAGGCACTTCAAAAACTGAAAATAAGAAGCGCGGGAATGGAAAAATCAGACTGCGGGCGTTCAAATATATTGAAAATTTATCCATGAAAGCCCTCCCGCAGCAAAAACGGAGCGCGCCGCCGCGGCGCTCTCCGTTTTTGCTGCGGGAGGGCTTTTTTTATTTCCGCGCGCCTTCGGAGCGTTTCACGCTCCTCTCTACATAGATAGCGTAGCACAAATTTTCGGGCGAAAAAGGGATGTATGCCATACTTTTTTTGAAAAAAGTAAAAAAATTTTTTCACCTGCCGTGCAGAACGAGGAGAAGGGGGTGTGGAGAGTGAGGCAAAAGTAACCCCTCCTCCTGTGTCCCCCTCCCCGCGGCTCTGCCGCGGGGAGGGGGATTTTATATAAGATAGGGCAAGACGCGTAGGAGAGGGGGATAAGATACACTCGCCGCCATTGGCGGCTCGGTATGAGGGGAGAGAGGGGGGCAGGCTCGGTATGAGTAGAGGAAGATGGAGGGAAGGGCAATCCCCACCACCGCCTGCGGCGGAGCCTCCCCTTTGAGAAAGGGGAGGCCTTGAAGGGCGGTATGACACCCCTTCCGTCTGCCTGCGGCAGACACCCACCCCTCAGAGGGGTGGGCAAGATACACTCCGCCCCTGCGGGGCGTCGGTATGAGGGGAGATGGGGGCGGCGGCCTCGATATGAGGAGAGGGAGATGGAGGGAAGGGCAATCCCCACCACCGCCTACGGCGGAGCCTCCCCTTTGAGAAAGGGTAGGCCTTGAAGGACGGAAGGATAAGGGGGGGAGGATGAGGGAAGATACGCTCCGCCCCTGCGGGGCGTCGGTATGAGGAGGGGGATGGGGCGGCGGCCTCGGTATGAGGAGTAAAATGCAGAGAGGGGGAAGGGGGTGGAAGATAAGGGAAGATACACTCGCCGCCATTAGCGGCTCGGTATGAGGGAGAGAGGGGGGAGGGAATGACGTGGGGTGGTATGACACCCCTTCCGTCTGCCTGCGGCAGACACCCACCCCTCAGAGGGGTGGGCAAGATACACTCCGCCCCTGCGGGGCGTCGGTATGAGGAGGGGGGAGATGGGGGCGGCTACGCTTCGGTATGAGGAGGGTAGATGGAGGGAAGGGCAATCCCCACCACCGCCTACGGCGGAGCCTCCCCTTTGAGAAAGGGTAGGCCTTGAAGGGCGGAATGACGCGGGGTGGTATGACACCCCTTCCGTCTGCCTGCGGCAGACACCCACCCCTCAGAGGGGTGGGCAAGATACACTCCGCCCCTGCGGGGCGTCGGTATGAGGGGAGATGGGGGCGGCGGCCTCGATATGAGGAGAGGGAGATGGAGGGAAGGGCAATCCCCACCACGCCTGCGGCGGAGCCTCCCCTTTGAGAAAGGGGAGGCCTTGAAGGACGGTATGACACCCCTTCCGTCTGCCTGCGGCAGACACCCACCCCTCAGAGGGGTGGGCAAGATACACTCCGCCCCTGCGGGGCGTCGGTATGAGGAGGGGAGATAGGGGTGGCGGCCTCGGTATGAGGAGAACAAAAAATGGCGCGGGAGGCCGCGCCAAAAATAAATTTTTGATTGGGAATAGACGAACCCTGTTTGATTGGGAATAGACGAACCCTGTTTGATTGGGAATGGACTAACCCTGTTTGATCGGGAACGGACTAACTTTGTTTGAGGTTCTCCGAGAGGTAGGGGGTGAGCGCCAAGGCGAGCTGGTCAGGACACGATGTGTTCTGGCGGCAGCGGATGCCCTTCAGAAGGGGCACTACCTCATCGGGCGTCTTGCCCTCGACAAGGCGCGAGATGCCCTGCAAATTGCCGCTGCATCCCCCGATGAATTTGACGTTGTGAATTCTGTTCTCCGCATCGAGATCGAAGATGATCTGCTTGGAGCACGTCCCACGCGTGGAATATGTTACCATGTGTTTTTACCTCCGTTAATCGACGAGCGTTTCGTATACGACGGAATACAGTTCCGCCGCCTTGTCATCCCACTTCTTGTAGATGTTGTTCGCCGTCTTTTTATCGGGCACGACGAACTTTAATTCGAGCATGGGCTGGACGGGCGTCAGGATCTTCAAATATACGGTGTACGTTCCGTCGTTGTTCTTGTAGTAGTCCGACTTGCAGTCCTGCTTGGTGCGGAAACGCGCGCTGTTGTTCTTGATGAACCGCGAGATCTCCTCGCGCTCGCTCCGCGGGATGTTGATGTAGAAATTGGCGAGCGTCTCCCGCCCCTCGGGCGTGATGGTGTAGAGCGCCTCGTCTCCGCCCGGAACTTCGCAGAGAAACCCGTCGGAAAGCAACTTGTGCAGAAGCACCACGCAGTCCATATAATTGAGCCAATTGTTGGACGACGTGCACATATCGACAAGCGTCCGCTCCGCGAGGGGAGTTTCCATCTTATCGAATACGAAGAGAAGTTTTAGCTTGTTGACCGAGGTTTCGCCCTTTATCTGCATCTTCGGTGTTTCCTTTGCATCAAAAAGTTAAATACACAAAATAGCCGCTCTTGTGACAAGCGGCTCTTTTGAAGTTTGCGTCTTGGAGCGCTTACGCTTTGAACCCGTCAAGCTTTGCGATAAGGTCGGCGCAGTCGTCGTTATAGATCTCCACCGTGAGGGGCTGGGAAAGGTCGAGACTGAAAATGCCGAGAATGGATTTTGCATCCACAACGTACTTGCCGCTCTTCAAGACGATCTCATAGGGATACGCCTGCGTGACGGCGACAAACTCCTTGACCCTTTGGGCGTATTCGAGAGAGATTTGCACGGACTTCATAGATGATTTCCTCCTGTATCAAACGGTATGTTCATTATACATAAATTTTTTGTTAAAATCAAGATATTTCCGAAAATTTCTTTAATATTTTTTGCGTTTGTGCTATAATGTTGGAAAAAGCAAAGGATACGGGAAGTTATGGAAGAAAAATACATTCAGATCCAGCGGTTTTTGCAGGTCTGCGACGACCTTGTGGGGGGCACGTTCCACGACGCCGACGCCGAGATATCCGACGCCCTCCGCGCCGTTGCCGAGAGCAGGGAACTCACCAACCTCTTCGGGGCGGTGACTGCGGGGTACGATTTCCCCGCCGCAAAGCGCGCCTTTCTGCGACCCGCGCGCACGGGAGCGGGCAGAGGAGCGGCCTATCTTCCCGCCGCGAGAAACGAGGTGCTCGCCTTTGTCTTTTGCCTCTTCGTGGAATTCGACACGGGGAAGTTGCACCTCAACGACTTCCTTTTGCGCTACTTCTATGTGGACGGCAGTTACACGGCGAGTTATTCGCTGTTCGCCGACCGCATGATAAAGCCCTTCCGCGACATCGTGCGGGATTGCTATCCCGACTGCGGCAAGCGGGGGCAGTACGCCCGCGCCGCCGAAAAGCGGGACGCCGTTTTGGGCGAAATAGCAGAGCGGCTCACCGTGGAGCGGGCGCGCATCCTGCGGCTTCCTCTGCGCGCCGAGGAGAAGGCAGACGCCGAAAAACTCTTCCCCGCCCTCATCGCCTCGGCGGGACGGCGGGATGTGAGCGGCCTGTTTGCCCTGCTCGCGGGGTATAAATACTTCCTCAAATACATCAACGACGGGGGCGGGGCGGAAATCTTTGCGCTCGCCGCAAAACTCGAAACCATATGAATTTATTTGAAAAAACAGCGGAGAAGAGGTACGTCTACCGCGGAAAAATTTTGAATTTGCGGTGCGACGACGCCGTTTTGCCAGACGGGAAGCCGTGCAAGCGGGAGATCGTGGAGCACTCGGGCGGGGCTGCCGTGCTGTGCGTTTCAGACGGGAAGATCGCCCTCGTGCGGCAATTCCGCTATGCCTACGGCGAGGAACTTTGGGAGATCCCCGCGGGGAAACTCAACCCCGGGGAAGCGCCAGAGGTCGCCGCGGAGAGGGAACTTTCCGAGGAGACGGGGCTTGTCGCCGAGGAACTCGCGCCCGTTCTGACGCTGTACCCCAGCCCGGGATATACGAACGAGAAGATCTACATTTTCGAGGCGAAGGGGCTAAAAAAGGGGAGGCAGCACCTCGACGAGGGGGAATTTTTGCGCGTGGAGTTTGTGCCTGTCGCGCGCGTGAAGGAGATGATCGCACGGGGGGAGATCTGCGACGCAAAGACGATCGCCGCCGTGCTTGCAAGATGCTGAATAGGCTATGAGGTGTATGGAAAAGCCGTCGCTGATGCGGCGGTTTTTCCGTGTGGGGAGGAGTTGCACGCAGGGGGAATGTACCCGCAGGTGTGCCCGCGGGGGAAAATGTGCCCCTCCCCCTGTGTCCCCCTCCCCGCGCCTTTGGGCGCGGGGAGGGGGATAAAATAAGGTGGGGCGAAGAGGGGCGACACCCCTTTCGGCGCGCAGGAGTGCGCGCCACTTCCCCCTCAAGGGGGAAGCAAGATACGCTCGCTGCGCTCGGTATGAGGGTTGGACTTCGTTGGGCGGCGAGAAGGATGACGCGGAGGGAGGCAATTTTAGCGGGGTGGCATTTCGATTGCTTGGGGCGGATCCCCACCCCTCCCCCTCCCCTTGACGCAAGGGGAGGGCAAGAGAAGGGAGCAAGGGCACGGGCAGAATGACGCGGAGGAGAGGGGGCAAGATACACTCGCCTGCCGTCCGCGGCTATGCCGCGGGCGGCAGGCTCGGTATGAGGAATGGAGAATTTTGGACGGGGCGGAATGAAGCGGAGGAGGGGCGGGGAAAGGACAACCCCCACCACCGCCTACGGCGGAGCCGCCCCCTTCAACGGGGGCAGCTATGGCGGGGGAAAAGACAAAACGCGCGGAGAACCGCGCGTTTTGCGTTACGGAACCGGATTCAAAACTATGCCTCAGCCGTGGCCGAGTTTTTCGCGTGCGCCCCGTCAGGCCGCTTTTCCCGCGGCAGCGGGCGGGCGCGAGGGGATCGCCTCAGCCGTTGCAGCCGCAGCCGCAGCCGAGTTTGTTCGCGAGCGCGCCCAATGTGCCGTTCTTGCCCATGCAGTAGGCAAGCGCCACCAAGAAAGGCCAGCCGCAGCCCGTAAAGGCCTTCGACGAAAGCACGTTGCTCCCGACCGTTCCCAAAATGAGAAGGATGATGAGCGTCCAAAGGCAACTGTTGCTATTCAAACACATGGTTTTTCCTCCTTGTTCGCCGCGGACTATGTAATTTTCCCGTTCCGCGACGCTTTATTAAATGGTATGCCGCTATGGGAAAAAATGTTCCGCGGAAAACCCGTTCATTTGGTTGCCTTTGTGCGCGCGATTTGTTATAATGAGTTTTGGAGTGCCTCGGCGGAAACAATACGGCATCGGTTGTATTCCGAAAAAAGGGCTTCCGAAATCTTTTTCTGCGGATACTCCCGAGAAGGGGAGATCCGATGGAGGTAACTGAATATGAAAAAGGCAAAGGAGATTTTCTCCGCACACAACGTGGCGTTTTTCGCCGTGCTTTTAGCCCTCGTCGTCGTCTTTCAGACGTGCGGCGGCTTCATCCAGATCGGCGGGCTGTCTTTGAGTTTCGTGCTCGTGCCCATCGTTCTCGGCGGTATCTTGCTCGGCTGGGCGGCGGGCGGCATTTTGGGGTTTGCGTTTGGCTTCATCGTGCTCATGTACGGCGTGGCGGGCGCAGAACCGTTCACCGCGGCGCTCCTCGCCGACAGCCCGTTTATGACCGTGATGATCTGCCTCGTGAAGGGCGTTGCGGCGGGCATTGTGCCGGCGCTCCTCTACAAACTCATCGCGCGGTGGAACACTCTTGCGGCTGCCATTGTCGCCGCCGTCTCCGCGCCCATCATGAACACCGGGCTGTTCATCATAGGCTGCCTCATGATAAACGGCACGATCGCGGGCTTCACCGAAAACGGCACGATGAGCGAAATTGTCTACTTCCTCTTCATCGGCTGCGCGGGGTGGAACTTCATCATCGAGTTCTCCATCAACTTGGTGCTCGCGCCCGCCATTCACCGCATTGTGATCGTCGCCGAGAAGAATTTTCATCTCAAAAAACAAAAGGCCGCGGAGGGCGCGGAAGCCGCCGCGGAGGGCGCGGAAGAGCAGTCCACCCCGCAACAATTGCCGCAAACGGAGAAAATCTCGTGATCATCTGCATCGACGTTGGCAACACCAACATAAAATATGCCGTCTATGACGGGGACGAACTCAAAATTTCCTTCCGCGTGGCGACCGACCTCAAAAAGACGTCGGATGAGTACGGCGCGCAACTCGCGGGGATGCTCTCCGTCGCCGGCATCGCCCCCAAGGAGATAGAGGGGGGGATCTTCTCCTCTGTCGTGCCGTCGCTCGACTACACCGTGGAGCATATGCTGCGGGTGTACTTCGGCGTCAAGCCGTATGAGATCGCGCCCGGGCTGAAAACGGGGCTGAGGATGCGCGCAGACAACGCCAAAGAGGTGGGCGCAGACCGCATCGTGAACAACGTTGCCGCCCTGCAAAAATACGGGACGGAGAGACCCATCATCATCGTGGACTTCGGCACGGCGACGACCTTCAACATCCTGAAGGACGGCGAGTTCATCGGCGGGGTCATCGCGCCGGGGATACGCGGCTCTTTGGACAGCCTCGTTTCGGGCACGGCGAAGTTGCCGCGCGTCGAAATTGAAGCGCCCAAGAGCGTCATCGCGACGAGCACCGTCACCAATATGCAGGCGGGGATCGTGTTCGGCTTTGCGGGGCTGGTGGAGTATATCGTCAAAAAAATCAAAAAGGAACTCAAGACGGAGAACGTGCTCACCGTGGCGACGGGCGGGTTTTCCGAGATCATGGCGAAGGAGACCGCGTGCATCGACGTCATCGATAAGACGCTGACGCTTGAAGGTCTGAAATATTTATATCACTTCAACAAAACGGAGGAAGAGAGATGAAAAAAGTAGGCGTTGCCATCCTCGGACTTGGCGTTGTGGGCGGCGGGACGTACAAAATACTCACGGAGCACGAGGAGTTCTTCCGCCGCACGCAGGAGGTGGAGATCTCCGTTGAGAGCGTTTTGGAACTCAACCGCGAGAGGGCGATCGCCCTCGGCGTGCCCGAAGAAAAAATTGCGGGCAACATCGCCGAAGTCGTGTGCAATTCCGACGTGGACATCGTGGTGGAGACCATCGGCGGCGTGGGCGCGGCGCGCGAATTTGTGCTGGACGCCCTCAACGCGGGCAAGACGGTGGTGACCTCCAACAAGGAACTCTTCTGCAAATATTCCCATGAACTCGAACGCGCCGCCAAACGGCACAACGCGGGGCTGTACTTTGAGGCGAGCTGCGTGGGCGGCGTGCCCGTCATAAGAACGCTTTTAGACGGCGTGCAGTCCAACGAGATCTATTCCATGATGGGCATCATCAACGGGACGACCAACTATATTCTGACCCGCATGGCGAAGTGCGGCTGCTCCTACGAGGACGCCTTGAAGGAGGCGCAAGCGCTTGGCTATGCCGAGGCCGACCCCTCGGCGGACGTGGAGGGGTTCGATGCGGCGTATAAACTTTCCATTCTCGCCTCGCTCGCCTTCCACACCAAAGTGCCCTTCGCAAAGGTGTTCCGCGAGGGCATTGCGGACGTCACGAAAGAGGACATTCAGAACGGGAAGGCGTTGGGGTACTGCCTGAAACTGCTTGCCATCGGCAAACAGACCCATTCGGGCATCGAGGTGCGCGTGCACCCCGCCTTTGTGAAGGAGGGACACCCCCTCGCAGCGGTGGATGGCAGTTTTAACGCCGTGTACATCTCGGGCGACAGCGTGGGCGACGTGATGCTCTACGGCAGGGGCGCGGGCGAGATGCCCACGGGAAGCGCCATTGTGAGCGACATCATCTATGCCGCGACACATTCGGAAAACAAGTATTCCACCTTCAAAAATACCGCGACGGGGGACAAGGAGACCAACTACGTTGCCGACTTCAAGAGCGCGTACTACTTCCGCCTGACCGTCACCGACCGCGCGGGCGCGCTTGCCAAGATCGCGGCGCTCTTTGCAAAGTACAACATCTCCATTGAGGAACTTCTGCAAAAGAGCGGCGACGAAAAGACAGCGACCCTCATCCTCGTAACCCACGAGACGCACGAGTTCGCCGCCAAAAACGCGGTGGCGCGCATCAACGCCTCGGGGCTGGCGCACGTGGAATCGGTGCTCCGCGTGGCACAATAAAAAGGGAGAGCGGGGCGCGTGCGCCCCGCATTTTATTATGAAAAGAGCGCTCATTCTCATCAACGCCTATACCAAAAACGAGCGCGCGCTCAACCAGCCGCGGCGCCTCAAAGAGGAGTTTGCGCGCCTCGGCGTGCACGCCGAAGTTTTGCGCAACGGCGCGCCCGAACTCCTCGTAAATTGGGGAATGGGGTACGATTTTTGCGTGTTTCTCGACAAGGACAGGACGGTTTCGCACCTCATGGAGGCGCGTGGGGTGCGCCTCTTCAACCGCGCCGACGCCATCGAAGTGTGCGACGACAAGACGCGCACCTACCTTGCTCTCTTCGGCAAATTTCCCATGCCCGAGACGTTGCCCGCGCCGCTCTGCTACACGCCCTCCGAACCCGTGCCCGAGAATTTTTTGTGGGCGGTGGAAAAGAGGCTGGGGCTGCCCCTCGTCGTCAAGGAAAATTACGGCTCGCTGGGCGGCGGCGTATACCTTGCAAAGACGCACGGGGAGTTGAGAGCGCTTGCCGAAAATTTGAAGTTGAAGCCGCACTGCTTTCAGCGGTTTGTTGCGGAGAGTGCGGGGCGCGACCTGCGCGTCGTGACGGTGGGCGGAAGGGCGATCGCCGCCATGAAACGGCAAAACGTTGCCGATTTTCGCTCCAATCTGGAGCGCGGCGGCGTGGGCGAGAGGGCGGTTCTGGACGGGGAGGCCGCCCGCCTCTCGGAGGAGATCTCCGCGGCGCTCGGGCTTGATTACTGTGGCGTGGATCTGCTGTTCGGGCGGGAGGGGTATTCTGTTTGCGAGGTCAACTCCAACGCCTTTTTCGGGGGCATCGAACGGGTGACGGGCGTCAACGTTGCCCGCGCCTACGCCGAGCACATTTGCAGAGAAATTTACGGTTAAACTCCAATATGTTGCAAAAAACCGTATTAAGATACACTCGCACCTTACGGTGCTCGGTATGAGGAGAGGGCGGTATGAGGGGAAATGAGATATACACAATCAAGATACGCTCACGTGCGCCGCGCCCCCAAAGGGGCGCGGCGCACGGTACTTCGTCGCTACGCTCCTTGTGCCGCGCTTAGTTGAAAATAGTGCGCGCGGGGCGGTATGAGGGAAGAAGTGGGAAATAAAAAAGCGCTGTTCGTTTTCGTAAAACGAACAGCGCTTTGCTGTTTTTCGGTTATGGCGCGATGAAGTTGACGAGGCGGCCGGGAACGACCACGCACTTTTTCACCTCTTTCCCTTCGAGGCGGGCCTGCACTTCGGGAAGGGCGCGCGCGAGTGCTTCCACCTCCTCCTTGGATAGCCCGTTCGCGATCATCGCCTTGCAGACGATCTTGCTGTTCACCTGCACGGCGTATTCCGCCTCGTCGAGCACGAGCTTTTCGGGATCTTCCACGGGGTAGTCCTGCTCCACCACAAACCCGCCGTCGCCGATCTTTTCCCACAGCTCCTCCGCAAAATGGGGGGCGCAGGGGGCGAGAAGGAGCACGAGGTCTTTCGCCGCCGCCTTCATGAGGGCGATGTTCTTTTCGGGCAGCGCCTCGTACTTTGCGAGGGCGTTGGTGAGTTCCATGATGCGCGCGATGGCGGTGTTGAAGGAGAACGCCTCCATATCCCGCGAAACGCGCTGAATGGCGAAGTTGCGGGCATAGTCGAGGTTCTTTTCCTCCGCGCCGTAATTTTCCTGCTCCTTGGGCTTCTTGTAGCCGTCGATCTTCAAGACGAGTTTTTCGACGCGCTCCAGGAACTTGGAGACCGCCTTGATGCCGTCGTCGTTCCAAGGCCCGCCCTCGGTATACGAGAAGCCGAACATGAGATAGAGGCGGAAGGCGTCCGAGCCGTACTGCTCCACATACTCATCGGGGGAGACGATGTTTCCGTGAGATTTGCTCATGCGGTTGCCGTCCGGCCCCAGGATGACGCCCTGATGCACGAGCCGCTTGAAGGGTTCATCGAAGTCGAGATAGCCCATATCGCGGAGCGCCTTGGTGAAGAAACGGGCGTACAGAAGGTGCATACAGGCGTGCTCCGCGCCGCCCACATAGGTATCGACGGGCAGGAGCGCATCCACCGCCTCGCGGGAGAAGGGCGCTTTTTCGTTGCGGGGATCGGCGTAGCGGAGATAGTACCAGCTCGAGCACACGAAGGTATCGAGGGTATCGGGGTCGCGCAGCGCCTTGCCGCCGCAGTTGGGGCAGGTGGTGTTCATGAATTTTTCGTGCTTGGCGAGCGGCGACTTGCCGTCGGGGCGGAATTCCACATCGTAGGGCAGTTTTACGGGCAGTTCCTTTTCGGGAACGGGCACGGCGCCACACTTTTCACAGTGCACGACGGGAATGGGCGCGCCCCAATACCGCTGGCGGGAGACGAGCCAATCGCGGAGGCGGTAATTTACCTTTTTGCCGCCCTTGCCGAGTTTGAAGATGTGGGCGGTGACGGCGTCGCGCGCCTCCTGCCCGATGAGCCCGTCGAACTGCACAGAACCCACCATGATGCCGTCCTCGCAGTAGGGCAGGACGGTTTCGCCCGAGGGGCACTCGATGACCTTTTCGATGGGGAGGCCGTATTTTGTGGCGAAGGCGAAGTCGCGCTCGTCGTGGGCGGGCACTGCCATGACCGCGCCCGTGCCGTAGGTGGCGAGGACGTAGTCGGCGAGCCAAATGGGAATTTTGCGCCCGTTGACGGGGTTGATGGCATAAGAACCGGTGAAAACGCCCGTCTTTTCGCGGTTTGCGGCGAGGCGGTCGATCTCCGTCGCCTTGGCAGCGTTTGCGATGTAGGCCTCCACCTCCTCGAGGTGCTCGGGCGTGGTGAGTTTGCGGGCGAGGGGATGCTCGGGCGCGAGCACCACATAGGTGACGCCGAACACCGTATCGCAGCGGGTGGTGTAAACGCGGAGGATATCGCCCGATTCGGCGGAAAATTCTATCTCGCAGCCCGTCGATTTGCCGATCCAATTGCGCTGCATATTCTTGGTCTTTTCCGGCCAATCGAGGGTATCAAGCCCCGATAAGAGTTCCTCGGCATACTCGGTGATCTTGAAGAACCACTGCGTGAGGTTTTTACGGATGACCACAGAGCCGCAGCGCTCGCATACGCCCTCCGTGACCTGCTCGTTGGCGAGCACCGTCTGACAGGAGGGACACCAATTGACGGGCGCTTCTTTGCGGTAGGCAAGCCCGTTTTTATAGAGTTGGAGGAACATCCACTGAGTCCACTTGTAGTAGTTTTCCTCGCACGTCTTGACCTCCGCCGACCAATCGAACATTGCGCCCATCGCGCGGAGCTGCTTTTCCATCGTCTCGATGTTCTGCTCGGTGGAATCCTTGGGGTGAACGCCCGTTTTGATGGCGTAATTTTCGGCGGGAAGCCCGAAGGCGTCAAAGCCCATGGGCTGGAACACGTTGTAGCCCTTCATCCGCTTGAAACGGGCGTAACTATCGGCAGGGCCGTAGTTGTACCAATGCCCGATGTGAAGTTTCGCGCCCGAGGGATAGGAGAACATTTCGAGCACATAAAACTTGGGTTTTTCCGATTTTTCATCGAAATGATTGAGTTTTGCCTTTTCCCAGCGGAGTTGCCATTTGCGTTCCGTTGCTTTTACATCCATAAAAGACCTCTTGATTTCTTCTCACCATTATAAAGGGTAAAAACGGAATTGTCAAGCGCGGGCATGGACTTTC
This sequence comes from uncultured Clostridia bacterium, assembly GCA_947625095.1. Classification (GTDB taxonomy): domain Bacteria; phylum Bacillota; class Clostridia; order Christensenellales; family Borkfalkiaceae; genus Gallimonas. Next base: position 15,960 of record CANQMX010000003.1, read on the forward strand.
GACAAAATCGCCGAAAATTGTCCGCCGACTGCCTCATGCCGCTCTTTCCGTAAATAAATCGCCGTTTTCGGCATACAATATAGGCGTGGAAGAAATTACGATATCCGATGAGATCGCAAAAAGCGGCTATATCAGCTACCTCTACAACGCGCTCGCGGGGCGGCTTGCAGGCGCGGGCGGGGGAGCGGAACTCTTTTTCGGCGAGGAGAGGGCGGCCATGCGCATCCACTTGGCGGCGGACGGGGCGCGGGTGCGCGAACTCGTGCGCGAAAAGGCGGCCGAAGTTTTGGGCGTGGGCTATAAATACGAATACATCAAGGGCAGGCTCGCGGTCGCCCTTTCCCGCCGCGAAAAAAAGTTGCTGTGCGCCGCGCTCATTGCCGCCGACTACGAGGGCGACGCTGCGTACATCCGCCGTAAGATTGACGGGACGGGCGAGATTTGCCTCGACGGGGTGTGGGCGTTCCGCCTGCCGCCCCTCAAAGAGAAGTGGCAGCGCATTGTGGAGTATGTGCCCGAGGGCTTCTCCTCCGCCGACCTCAAAAAGTTTTGCGACTTCCTCGTGGGCGAGAGCCGCAACAAAATTTATGTGAAGGGCAGGGCGGTGTTCGGCGAGAACTTCAAGCCCCTCCGCCGCAGCCGCCTCATGGGCGAGGAGGACACCGAAACGGAGATCATGCTCTCCGACGCGGGGTATGTTTACTGCCTCGGCGAGGTGGAGGACTCGGTGGGCGATTTTCTGCAAAAATTTTACGCCGAGCGCGCCATATTTTCTTGACAAACAAATTCGCGGCGCTTATAATAGAGGCACTTAAAGACAAGTAGCGCCGCTTTTCCTTTTCAGAGAGCAGACCCGTCGGCTGAAAGGACTGCATGGGGGAGCGGGGAGCGAAACCGCTTTATTTTATACAACGGCATAGGCGAGCGGCCCTGCAAACGCAGGGCAATTAAGGTGGAACCGCGCAAAGCATTTTGCGTCCTTAAATTTTCCCAAGAGGGGCAATTTGGGGGCGTTATTTTTGTTTTTGGCGGTTTTACATAGTACTATGTCAGACATAATACAGGAAAATCGGAGGTAAAACCTATGAAAATTACACTCAAAAACGGAGATTTGTTGGAAATCGAGGCGGGCGCTACGGCGTTTGCCGCGGCGCAGAAGATCTCCGAAGGGCTTGCGCGCGCCGCCGTCGGGGCGGTGGTGAACGGCGTTCCCGTCGACCTTGCGCACCCGCTCGAAGAGGGCGACAGCCTTGAAATTCTCACCGTGAAGGACAAGGAGGGACTGGAAATTTACAGGCACACCTGCGCGCACGTTCTTGCGCAGGCGCTGAAAACCATTTACCCCACCTGCAAACTTGCGATTGGGCCTGTCATCGACAACGGATTTTACTATGACGTGGACTTCAAGACGCCCATCACGATGGAGGACTTCCCCAAGATCGAGGCGGAGATGCAGCGCATCATCAAGAGTAATCTCCCCATCGAGCGGTTCACCCTGCCGCGCGACGAGGCCCTGGCACTCATGAGCAAGTTCCACGAAAATTATAAGGTGGAGATCATCAACGATCTGCCCGAGGCGGCCGAACTCTCCTTCTACAAGCAGGGGGCGTTCACCGACCTCTGCCGCGGCCCGCACCTTCCCTCCACGGGCAAGATCAAGGCCTTCAAACTCACCTCCATCGCGGGCGCGTATTGGCGGGGCGACGAGAAGAAAAAGATGCTCACCCGCATCTACGGCACGGCCTTTGCCAAAAAAGAGGAGATGGAAGAGTACTTCAAGATGCTGGAAGAGGCCAAAAAGCGCGACCACATCAAACTCGGGAAGGAACTCAAACTCTTCGCGCTCATGAACGAGGGCAAGGGCTTTCCGTTCTTTTTGCCCAACGGCATGGTGCTGAAAAACATCCTCATCGACTATTGGCGGCAGATCCACAGACGCGAGGGATATGTGGAGGTGCAGACGCCCATGATCATGACCCGCACCCTTTGGGAAAATTCGGGGCACTGGGAGCACTACAAGGACAATATGTATACGACCAAGATCGACGGCGAGGACTGCGCCGTCAAGCCCATGAACTGCCCGGGCGGGATGCTTGTGTATAAACTCACCCCGCACAGTTATAAAGACCTGCCCATCCGCATGGGTGAATTGGGGCTTGTGCACCGCCACGAAAAGAGCGGACAACTGCACGGCCTCATGCGTGTTCGGTGCTTCACGCAGGACGATGCGCACATCTTTATGCTCCCCGAGCAAATTACCGAGGAAATTAAGGGCGTCGTGCGCATCATCGACGAGGTGTATTCGCTCTTCGGCTTCAAGTACCATGTGGAACTCTCCACCCGCCCCGCGGACAGCATGGGCTCGGACGAGGATTGGGAGGCGGCGACGAACGCATTAAAGGCCGCGCTTGCCGACCTCAACCTGCCCTATGAGGTAAATGAGGGCGACGGCGCGTTCTACGGCCCGAAGATCGACTTCCACCTTGTGGACGCCATCGGCAGAACGTGGCAGTGCGGCACAATTCAGTTGGATTTCCAGATGCCGCAGCGCTTTGAACTCGAATACATCGGCGAGGACGGGCAGAAACACCGCCCCATCATGATCCACCGCGTCGTGTTCGGCTCGATCGAGCGGTTCATCGGTATCCTCATCGAGCACTTTGCGGGCAAGTTCCCCGTGTGGCTCTCGCCCGTGCAGGTAAAGGTGCTGCCCATCACGGATAGAGCAGCCGAGTACGCCGAGAGGCTTGCAAAAGAGATGGAGGCCGCGGGCATCCGCGCCGAGGCCGATTTACGCAAGGAGAAGCTCGGCAGGAAAATTTTGGACGCCGAGAACGAAAAAGTGCCCTACAAACTCGTCATCGGCGACAAGGAAGTGGAAAACGACACGGTCTCCGTGCGCCGCCGCGGCGAGGGCGACATCGGCGCGATGAAAAAAGAGGACTTTTTCGCGTTGGTGAAGAAAGAAAACGACGAGAAAATTGTGTTTTAAGAAGTTTCGTTCAATTTCTTTTCTCGTCTACGCCCTTGGGGGCGTATGCTCAAAAATAAATTGAACGCCCCGCGCGCACTATTGTCTACTAAGCGCGGCACGAGCGGCACAGCCGCGAAGTAGGAATGTAACATATTTGGGATATCGAGTTGGTTGTCGCGGTCGCTTGCCCCGACATTAAGCCTACGGTAGTGTGGCAAATGGGGTGCGCGGCCGCAAAAGCGTGGTTTTGCTTCGCGCAGAGCGCCGCCGTACAGTAGTTCGGCGGCGCGTAGTGCCTCTCCCCCTGCCCCTCCCCGCACACGGGGAGGGGCAGGGGGAGAGGCTTCCCAAATTTTTACACTGCGAACGCCGCGGCGCGAGTTTTTGTCTACCTTATTTGAGATTTCTCCACGCGCTACGCTTGGTACTTCGTGCGCCGCTTCGCGTCGGGCGAAATGACATTTTTATGGGCGACTATGCCACTTCGTGCGCCGCTTACACGTCGGGCGACATGACATTTTTATGGGCGACTACGTTACTTCGTGCTACGCGCTCGTGCCGCGCTTAGTAGACAATAGTGCGCGCGGGGCGGAATGAGGGGGAGGAGCGAGAGGAGAGAGGGGATAAAAACACGAGTGTCCCAAGGGGGCGGACGGGGATAAAAAGAGTACCGCAAATGCAAAAATCCGCCGCAAACTTTGAAAAAGTTGTCTAAAATAAGTTGACAAGTTTATTACGGTATGCTATCCTAATAGCAGTAAAGCAGAGGCGAACCCTTCTCTCCGCGGCGGCAAAGGCTGCACGGGTCAATGATTTCGGAAATGTCACGGAATTTTCCGTGTGTTGATCATTCCAACGGGTCTCCACTGCGAAACCCGTTTATTTTTTGTGAGGAATATGGCAGTTAAAAATCAAAACCAGTTGAACGGGGAGATTCGCGACCGCGAGGTGCGGCTCATCTCCGAAACAGGGGAAATGCTCGGCGTGATGTCCTCGCGCGAGGCGCTGCGCCTCGCCGAAGAGGCAGACCTCGACCTCGTCAAGATCTCGCCCAACGCCGTGCCGCCCGTGTGCAAGATCATGGACTACGGCAAGTACAAGTTCGAAATGGCCAAAAAGGAGAAGGAGAACAGGCGCAATCAGAAGATCGTCGAACTCAAAGAGGTGCAACTCTCCATGACCATCGATGTGGGCGACCTCGCCGTCAAGGCCAAGCAGGCGACCAAGTTCTTGGAGCAGGGCAACAAGGTGAAGGTGACCATCCGCCTCCGCGGCCGTCAGATGGCGCACGCCAACCTTGCAAAGGACGTCATCATGAACTTCTACGAAGGCCTCAAAGAGCTCGCCGTCGTGGAAAAACCCCTGAACATGGAGGGGAGAAACCTCATTCTCATCCTCGCCCCTCAAAAGAAGTAAAAAATCAACGGGAAAGGAAACGGACTGTGTTGTTGTGCTGTAAATGACGCCGAAGAAGGCAAGGGCGGATCCACTTCGCCCGTTAAGCCTTCTACGACCGCAGCAACTCACGAAATTTCTTTTCCGTGAAAAGAAATTTGAGAATATATTATTGGAGGATAAAAGGTATGCCGAAACAGAAATCGCACTCAAGTTCCAAAAAGCGCTTTTGGCTCACGGGCAGCGGCAAAGTGAACCGCGCCCACGGCGGCAAGAACCACAAAGCGGAAACCAAAAACAGAAAGAGAAAGAGAAATCTGCGCCAAACGACGCTTGTTTCTTCCACGCAGGAGAACACAGTCAAGCAGATGATCCCCTATAAGGACTAACGGAGGGCACGGACTATGAGAATTAAAAGAGGCGTAAATGCCGTAAAGAAACGCAGAAAGATCTTCCGTCTTGCCAAGGGCTACTACGGCTGCAAGAGTAAGAACTACCGCATCGCCCGTCAGGCGGTGATGAAGTCGCTGCAATACGCGTATGTGGGCAGAAAGCGCCGCAAGCGCGATATGCGCAGCCTTTGGATCGCCCGTATCAACGCGGGCGCGCGCATCAACGGGCTGTCCTATTCCAAACTGATGCACGGGCTGAAGGTCGCGGGGATCGAATTGAACCGCAAGTCGCTCGCCGACCTCGCCGTCACCGACGCGGCCGCGTTCGCAGAGATCTGCGGCAAGGCGAAAGCCGCTCTGTAAGAAACGAAAAGCCTTTCCCCGAAAGGCTTTTTTTACAGTATGGTCATCGTATCCAGGCAAAATCCCACCGTAAAGGAACTCGCATCCCTCAAAGAGAAAAAGGGGAGACGCGAGCGCGGGACGTTCCTCGTCGAGGGCGGAAAGATGGTCGCGGAGTGCGCCGCGTGCGGCATGGAGATAACCCGCCTTATTGTCCGCGCCGATTACGCGGGCGAGACGTTCGGCTTTCCCACCGTCACGCTGGGCGAAGAGGCGTTTTCCGCCGTCTCGGATGAAAAGACGCCGCAGGGCGTCGTCGCCGAGGTGAAGATCCCGCAAAATGCGGTCGCTCCGCCCCAAAGGCGCTGCCTCTTTTTGGACGGCGTTTCCGACCCCGCCAACGTGGGCGCTATCATCCGCACGGCGGTCGCGGCGGGCTATCGGGAGATCTACCTCGCCGACTGCGCCGACCCGTACTCGCCCAAGAGCGTGCGCGCCTCCATGAGCGGCGTCTTTTATGCCAAACTCATGCGCGGCACGCGGGAGGAAATTTTGCAGGCGCTCGAGGGGGTTTCCCTCATCGCGGCAGACATGGGCGGGGAGGACGTGTTCTCCTTCGCCCCGCCCGAAAAATTCTGCCTCGCCATCGGCAACGAGGGCAACGGGCTGTCGGGCGCGGTGCGCGCGCGGGCAGACTTTACCGTCGCAATTCCGATGGAACGTTGCACGGAAAGTTTGAACGCCGCCGTCTCCGCGGGGATCTTAATGTATATTCTTTCGCGCGATTTCTTTTGCAGGGCAAAATAAATCTCTCCCTCACCCGAGGTTCTTTCCCTCTCCCGAGGGAGCGAAGCGACCGAGCGGATCTTAACGAAAAAACACGATCAAACATCATTTATCGGAGGTAATCTTATGTCAGGTCACAGCAAATGGCACAACATACAGGCGAAGAAGGGCAAGGCGGACGCCGCCCGCGGCAAACTCTTTACCAAAATCGGCCGCGAACTTGCCGTTGCGGCAAAGGGCAACCCCAACCCCTCCACCAACAGTAAACTTGCCGACGTCATCGCCAAGGCAAAGGCCGCCAATATGCCCAACGACAACATCGAACGCTCCATCAAGAAGGCGGCGGGCGAACTCGGCGACAAGGAATACAAGGAACTCACCTACGAGGGCTACGGCGTAGGCGGGGCGGCGGTCATCATCACCACGCTCACCGATAACAACAACCGCACGGCGGGGGATGTCCGCGCCATCATGTCAAAGCACGGCGGGTCGCTCGGCACGACCGGCTCTGTTTCGTATATGTTTGAGACCAAGGGCTACATCGTCGTGGAGCGCACGCCCGCCCTTTCCGAGGACGAGGTCACAGAACTTGCCATCGACGCTGGCGCGGACGACGTCGTCACCCAGGAGGACGCCTACGAAATTTACACGACGCCCGCGGCCTTCTCCGAGGCGCGCAAGTACCTCGAAGGGAAGGGGCTGGAATTCTTGCAGGCGGAGATCGCCATGATCCCGCAGAACAAAATCACCCTCCCGCCCGATAAGTTGGAGACCTTCCGCAAGATGCTGGATAAGCTGGAAGAGAACGACGACGTGCAGGACGTCTACCACAACGTCGACCTGCCCGAAGAGGACGAGGAAGAATGACGGTAGAGGAGCGTTGCTGCCTCGCAAAGGAGAACGCGGCGGCCGTTGCCTATTCCACGGAGGCGGAGAAGAACGAAATGCTCTCCCTCGCCGCCGACGCCCTCCTTGCGGACAGCGAGGAGATCTTGCGCGAGAACGCAAAGGATCTTGCCGCTTGCACGCGCGGGGCGCAGTTTGAAGATAGGCTTCGCCTCACGCCTGTGCGCATTTCCGCCATGGCGGAGGGCTTAAAGACGCTGCGCAATTTTCCCTGCCCCGTGGGGGAGGTCATCGAGCGCCACACCGCCGCGAGCGGGATAGAGATCGAGCGTGTGCGCGTGCCCTTCGGCGTCATCGGCGTCATCTACGAGGCGCGCCCCAACGTCACGGCGGACGCCATCGGGCTGTGCTTGAAGAGCGGGAACGCCGTCGTGTTGCGGGGGAGCAAGGACGCCTATTTTTCCAACGCCGCCATCGTAAAAAGTTTCAAGCGCGCGTGGAAGAGGGCGGGCTACAACGGCGAATTTGTCCAACTTCTGGAGGACTGCACCCGCGAGGGCGCGGCCACCTTCATGCGGCAGAAGAAGTATCTCGACGTGCTCATTCCCCGCGGCGGCGCGTCGCTCATCCAAAGCGCGCTGGAAAATGCCACCGTTCCCGTCATCGAGACGGGCACGGGCAACTGCCACGTGTATGTGGAAAAGACCGCCGACCTCGAAATGGCGAAAAACATCCTCGTCAACGCCAAGACTCAGCGCACCAGCGTGTGCAACGCCTGCGAAAGTCTGGTGGTGGACAGGGAATTTGCCCAAAGCCACCTTGCCGAACTTCTCGCGCCCTTGAAGGAGCGCGGCGTGGAGATCGTGGGGGACGAGGCGGCGCAACGCCTCTGTCCGTTCGTTCTGCCCGCTACCGAGCAGGACTTCTATACCGAGTTTCTCGCCCTCAAAATCTCGGTAAAAGTGATAGATGGGGTGGAAAAAGCCATCGCGTTCATCAACGAGCACTCCACCCGCCACAGCGAGGCGATCATCACTTCGGATGGGGCGGCGGCGGAAAAATTCTTGCGCGAGATCGATTCCGCCTGCGTCTACGTGAATGCCTCCACCCGCTTTTCCGACGGGTTCGAGTTCGGCTTCGGCGCGGAGATGGGCATCTCCACCCAAAAGTTGCACGCCCGCGGGCCGATGGGGTTAAGAGAACTCACCACCTACAAATTCACGGTGCGCGGCAACGGTCAGACCCGCGCGTAAAAGCGCAAAAAACTCCAATATATTGCAAAAAATGCGCACAGAGCGCGCAAACAAAAAGCCCCGCGAACGAGCGGGGCTTTTGCCGTATATAATTTATTTTTTCCTGCCCATCTCGGCGATGGCGAGGTTCAAAAAGTACTCCGCCGTCGAGTTCTTGCGGATGATCTCGCGCGCCTCGGCGGGGGTGCACCAGCGCGCCTCGGCGATCTCCTCGCCGGGGGTAATTGCGCTCTCCTCCGTCGTCACAAGGAAGGCGAGCATGAGGATATTCTTGGCGTCGTGGAAGCGCGAGCCGATGTACCGCCACTTGACGGCGGGCAGCCCCGTTTCCTCTTTGAGTTCGCGCGGAATGGTCTTTTCCGCACTCTCGCCCTTCTTAATATAGCCCGCAAACAGTTTGAAGTCATCGTCGCCCGTGTGTTTGGCGAGCAAAATTTTCTCCTCCGCGCGGTTTGTAACGGCCATGGAGACGGCCACGGGGAAGAAGGGGAACTTGAATTTTTCGCACTTGGGGCAATAGGGCACCAGCCCCTCGTTTTCGAGGAAGCGCAGCGCCAATTTTTCTCCGCAATCTCTGCAATACATGGAATTACCTCATATTATTTCACTTATTTTACGACTTGGCGGAGAAAATGTCAACTACTTTTTGAAAATTTTAAGCACAAAAATTAAATTTTTTGTAAATAAATCGCAAAAAAATTTATTACGGTACATTTTTCGGCAATTCTCGCGCGGCGAAGGGGGGACAAAGGGGCGGCAAGGAGGCGGGCGGGGCGCGGGCAGAAAATCACACATAACCGCTTGACAACGCGCGCGCGAATATAGTATAATAAAACGTAATTTGCGGGGGCATTTTTCCGATAAGAAGCCCTCGGAAAGGAGAGACGTATGCTGACGTCTATTTGCGGGATCAATTGGGGGGATGAAGGCAAGGGCAGAATGGTGGACCTTCTGTCCGGCGGCTACGATATCGTCTGCCGCTATCAGGGTGGCAACAACGCGGGGCACACCGTCATCAACGAGCGCGGCAAGTTTATTTTGAACCTGCTTCCCTCGGGCATTTTGCGCGAGAATGTGGTCAACGTGCTGGGGCTTGGTATGGTCATCGATATCAAGCACCTCACGGAGGAGGCTGACCGCCTCCGCGCGCAGGGCGTCAAAATTACGCCCGATAATTTGAAGATCTCCGACCGCGCCACCGTCACCATGCCCTATCATGTCCTCCTCGACTGCCTCGAAGAGGATCGGCTCGCGGGAAAAAAGTTCGGCTCTACCCGCCGCGGCATCGCGCCCGCCTACGCCGACCGCTACATGAAAAAGAGCGTCCGCATGGGCGAACTTCTCCACCCCGAGCAGCTGTACGAGAGGGTGAAGGACATCGTGGAGTGGAAAAACCTCACCGTCGCAGGGGGCTACCGCAATGCGCCCGTCACGGCGGAGGAGGTCATCGAATACCTCAAAACTTACGGCGAACCGTTGCGGGATTACATCTGCGATACGGGCAAACTTTTGAACGACGCCGAGGCCGCGGGCAAAAAAATTCTGTTCGAAGCCCAGCTCGGCGCGCTGCGCGACGTCGACTACGGCATCATTCCGTTCACTTCGAGTTCCTCCACCATCGCGGCGTACGCGCCCATCGGCGCGGGCGTGCCCAACCTCAAACTCCACAAGTCCATCGGCATCATGAAGGCGTATTCGAGCTGCGTGGGGGAAGGCCCCTTCGTTGCGGAATACTTCGGCGAGAAGGCGGTGCGCCTGCGCGAGGAGGGCAGCGAATACGGCGCGGCGACGGGAAGACCGAGGAGGGTCGGGCCGTTCGACGCGGTCGCTTCCCGCTACGGTGTGCGCTGTCAGGGGGCGGATGAGATAGCCCTCACCAAACTCGACGTGCTCTCGGACTACGAGGAGATAGAAATTTGCACCGCCTATGAGTTGGACGGCAAGCTAACGCGCGAATTTCCCTATCCCGACGCGCTCGACAGGTGCAAGCCCGTGTTCGAGAAGGTCAAGGGCTGGAACACGGATATCTCGCATTGCCGCAAGCCCTCCGATCTTCCCAAGGCGGCGCGGGAGTACATCGCCCTCCTCGAAAAACTCTGTGAATGTAACATCGTCTACGTCTCCGTCGGTGCGGAGCGCGACGAATATGTGAAGATGAAATGAGCAAGACGACTTTCTACAAAATGCACGGCATCGGCAACGACTACGTCTACTTCGATTGCTTTGAAAAAGAGCCGAAAGACCCCGCCGCGCTCGCGGTGCGGCTCTCCGACCGCCATTTTTCGGTGGGCGGTGACGGCGTCATTCTCGTGTGCAAGAGCGAAATTGCCGACGGCAAGATGCGTATGTTCAACGCGGACGGCAGCGAGGGCAAGATGTGCGGCAACGGGATCCGCTGCGTCGGCAAATTTTTGTACGAGATAAAGGGAATTCGCAAGCCCGTTCTCACGGTGGAGACGCTCTCGGGCGTCAAGACGCTGCAAATGGGGGTGGAGGGCGATACCGTCGTCTCCGTCACGGTGGATATGGGCAAGCCCGAATTTTCGCCCGAAAAGATCCCCGTCGCCCTTGCGGGAAGCCGCGTCGTGGATGTGTCTGTCACGGTGGGCGGCGCGGAGCATAAAATCACCTGCCTTTCCATGGGCAATCCGCACTGCGTGGTGTTCGGCGGCGACCCCTACGAAATTGCGCTGGAAAAAATCGGGGCGGCGTTTGAGACCGACCCGCTCTTTCCCGACCGCGTCAATGCGGAATTCGTGCAGGTCTTGAAGAAAAACGAACTCAAAATGCGCGTCTGGGAGCGGGGGAGCGGCGAAACGTTCGCCTGCGGCACGGGCGCTTGCGCGGCTGCCGTTGCGGCCGTTTTGAACGGTTATTGTGAGGAAAACGCGGAAATCGCCGTGCACCTGCGCGGCGGCACGCTCACGGTGCGCTACACGGGGGAGACCGTCTATATGACAGGCCCTGCGGAATTTGCCTTCACGGGCGAAGTGGATATCTGAAAAAGAGGCGTCTATGACAAAGTACATTTTCGTGACGGGCGGCGTCGTCTCGGGGCTTGGCAAGGGCATTACGGCGGCGAGCCTCGGGCGGCTTCTCAAAATGCGGGGCTACAAGGTGGCGTCGCAGAAATTAGACCCCTACATCAACATCGACCCCGGCACGATGAGCCCCTACCAGCACGGCGAGGTGTTCGTCACGGAGGACGGCGCGGAGACCGACCTCGACCTCGGCCACTACGAGCGCTTTATCGATGAGGACCTCAACAAATTCTCCAACCTTACCACGGGCAAGGTGTATTGGAACGTTCTCAACAAGGAGAGGGCGGGGGAATACCTCGGGCAGACGGTGCAGGTCATTCCGCACATCACCAACGAGATAAAGAGTTTCATCTATCAGGTGGGCAAGGCGACGGGCGCGGATGTCGTCATCACGGAGATCGGCGGCACGACGGGCGACATCGAAAGCCAGCCCTTTTTGGAGGCCATCCGCCAGGTCGCGCGCGAGGTGGGGCGGGAAAACTGCTGTTACATCCACGTCACCCTCGTGCCCTTCATCTCGGGTTCGGAGGAATTCAAGAGCAAACCCACCCAGCACTCGGTCAAGGAGTTGCAGGGGATGGGCATCTTCCCCGATATCATCATCGCCCGTGTCGATGAGCCGATGCCCGCGAGCATCCGCGAAAAAATCGCAATGTTTTGCAATGTAGAGCCGGAATGTTGCGTCGAAAACCTCACCGTGCCCGTCCTCTACGAAGCGCCCATGATGTTGGAGCGGAGCAACCTCTCCTCCACCGTGTGCAAAATTTTGCATTTGGAGCAGCAGACCATCGACCTCTCGGAGTGGGAGGAGATGCTCCGCCGCATCCACGCGCGCAGCAAGTCGGTAAAAATCGCCCTCGTCGGCAAGTATGTGCAACTGCACGACGCCTACCTCTCCGTCGCCGAAGCGCTCGCCCACGGCGGGTACGAGGCGGACGCCAAGGTGGAAATTCTGTGGGTGGATAGCGAAAAGATCACCGAAAAGAACGTCGCCTCCGCGCTCAAAGATGCGGACGGCATTTTGGTGCCGGGCGGCTTCGGCGAGCGGGGGATAGAGGGGATGATCGCGGCGTGCAAGTACGCGCGCGAGAAGAACATCCCGTACCTCGGGCTATGCCTCGGGATGCACATCGCGGCCATCGAGTTCGCCCGCAACGCACTTGGGGTCAAGGACGCCAACTCCTCGGAATTTTTCCCCGAGGGCGGGCACTCCGTCATCGACCTCATGCCCGACCAGTACGGCGTCAAGATGGGGGGCACGATGCGCCTCGGCGCGTACCCCTGCAAGGTGACGGGCGAAAGGATGAAGGCGGTCTACGGCGCGGATGAGATCTCCGAACGCCATCGCCACCGCTTCGAGTTCAACAACGAATACCGCGCGGCATTTGTAGAAAATGGCATGAAGATCGCGGGCGTCTCGCCCGACGGGTCTCTTGTCGAGGCGATCGAGTACGAAAAGAACGACTTTTTCATCGCCGTGCAGTTCCATCCCGAATTCAAGTCCCGCCCCAACAGCGCGCATCCGCTCTTCCGTGAGTTCGTGCGCCACGCCGTGGGGCATATGGAGAAGACCAAGTGAGAATCAACGAAAATTTCTTAAAACTCAAAGAAAGTTACCTCTTCGCCACGGTGGGCAAAAAGACGGCGGAATACCGCGCCGCCCACCCCGAAAAAAAGGTCATCCGCCTCTCCATCGGCGATGTCACCCTGCCCCTCGCGCCCGCCGTCATCGCGGCGATGCACAGGGCGGTGGACGATATGGCGAAGAAGGAGACCTTCAAGGGCTACGGGCCGGACGCCACCTGCTACGGCTACGACGCCCTGCTCGACAGTATCCTTTCAAGTTATGCCCGCAAGGGCGTCGCGCTCGAAAAGGGGGATATTTTTATCTCGGACGGCGCAAAATCCGACTGCGGGAACATCCTCGATATCTTCTCGGCGGAAAACACCGTGCTCATTCCCGACCCCGTCTATCCCGCCTACTTCGATGTCAACGTCATGGCGGGGCGCAACATCGTCTTTGCCGAAGCGAGCGAAAAAAACGCCTTTCTGCCCATGCCCGACGATACCGTCAAGGCGGATATCATCTACATCTGTTCGCCCAACAACCCCACGGGCGCGGCATACACCAAGGCGCAGTTGAAGGCGTGGGTGGACTATGCCAACAGGCAGGGCGCAGTCATCTTATACGACGCCGCCTACGAATATTTCGTCAATGATCCCGCCCTCGCCCGCAGCATCTACCAGGTGGAGGGGGCAAAGGAGTGCGCCATCGAACTGTGCTCCTATTCCAAGACGGCGGGCTTCACGGGGGTGCGGTGCGGCTACACCGTCGTGCCCAAGGAACTCATCCGCGGCGGCGCTTCCCTCAACAGGCTGTGGGCGCGGCGACAATCCACCAAGTTCAACGGCACAAGTTACATCACGCAGATGGGGGCGGCGGCCGTCTTTACCGAGGAAGGGGAAAAACAAATTTCCGCCAATATCGGCTATTATCGCAACAACGCAAAGATCATCACGGACTGTCTCGATCGCCTCGGCATCTTCTACACGGGCGGCAAGCACTCGCCCTACGTGTGGATGAAGTGCCCGGGAAACATGACGAGCTGGGAATTTTTCGACTACCTTCTCGAAAACGCCAACGTCGTAGGCACGCCGGGGAGCGGCTTCGGGAAGAACGGCGAGGGCTTCTTCCGCCTCACGGCGTTCGGCACGGAGGAGGATACCCGCGAAGCGTGCGCAAGAATACAGGCGCTTCTCGGCAAATAGACGGTGAGGGATATGGAAAAAGAGAGAGCCGCAGGCATACTTTGTCATATTTCCTCGCTCCCGGGCAGATACGGCGTCGGCAGTCTGCGCGATGCCTCCCGCTTTGCGCAGCTCATCCGCGCGAGCGGCGTTTCGGCTTGGCAGGTATTGCCCCTCGTGCAGACGGGCTACGGCGATTCACCCTACCAGTCGGTCGCCTGCCATTCGGGCAATCCCTACTTCATCGACCTCGATGAACTCGGCAGGGCGGGGCTTTTGAAGCAAAAGGAACTTAAAGCCCTCCGCGCCCGCTACAAGGGCGCGACCCGCGTCGACTACGGCGCGCTCTACGAGGAGCGCTACCAAACGCTCCGCCTCGCCTTTTCCCGCTACGCCTTCGATAACGAGGCGTTCCGCGCCTTCGTCAAGGCGGGGGAATTTGAAGATTACGCCCTGTTTATGACGGCAAAGACGGTCTACGGCGGCAGTTTTTGCGATTGGGACGAGCCGTTGAAGCGGCACGAGCCTGAGGCTCTCGAACGTCTCCGCACCGAATATCACGAGGAATACCTCTTTTGGCAGTTCTTGCAGTATGTATTCCGCGCGCAGTGGGAGGCCTTCCACAGCGAGTGCCTCGCGCTGGGGTTGAAGCTCATCGGCGATATCCCGCTCTACGTCGCCTACGACAGCGCCGATGTATGGGCAAACCCCGCGCTCTTCAAGTTGGAGAAGGACTTAAAGCTCTCAAAAGTGGCGGGCGTTCCCCCCGATTACTTCTCGGAAAAGGGGCAGTTGTGGGGAAATCCCGTCTACGATTGGAAGGCGCACGAAAAGGAGGGCTTCGCTTGGTGGACAAGCCGCCTCAAATCGGCGCTCTCCACCTATGACTATGTCCGCATCGACCATTTCCGCGGCGTCGACCGCTACTATGAGATCGACGCCTCCGCCGAGGATGCGACGGGCGGTTCGTGGCAGGAGGGGTGCAAGGACGCCCTGTTCGCGGGTCTCGGCGCGGAAAGGGCGCGCATCATCGCGGAGGATCTCGGCGTCACCGATGAGGGGGTCAAGTCTCTCCTTCGCCGCACGGGCTTCCCCGGCATGAAGGTGCTGCTCTTCGCCTTCGACGGCAACCCCGCCAATCCCTTTTTGCCGCAGAATATCCAAGAAAACAGCGTCGTCTACACGGGCACGCACGACAACGATACGGTGCGCGGCTATGCGGAATCGCTCTCGGCGGAGGATTTTCTGCTCTTCACCTCGCGCGTCGCGCAGGCGCTCGAAGAGAACAAGATCTCGTTGAAGTTGGATGCAAAGGGCAAAAATCTACCCGCTGCGCTCATCCGCCTCGCGCTCGCCTCCAAGGCACGCCTCGCCGTCATACCGGTGCAGGACATCATGGGGCTGGGCAGCGATGCGCGCATGAACTGCCCGGGCAAGGCGGAGGGGAATTGGCAATTCCGCCTTCCGCGCGCGCCGCGGGCGGGGGATTTTGCGAAGTACAAAAAACAGATAAAAATTTATAGGAGGTAAATACAAATGGCAAAGGAAAAAAAGGGCTTCTTCAAGGAATTTAAGGAGTTCATCACCCGCGGGAACGTGCTCGACATGGCCGTCGGCATCATCGTAGGCGGCGCGTTCACGGCGATCATCACGGCGCTCGTGAACGGCATTTTGACGCCGCTTTTGCAGATGATCGGCGCAGGCGAAGATGGTTTCGGCGCGCTGCAAGTCATTCTCCGTGCGGCGAAACTCGATCCCGCGACGGGCGCGGAGCTCGCTCCCGCCGTCATCCTCGATTTCGGCATCGTCATTTCCGCGATCGTCACCTTCCTTCTCACCGCGCTCATGCTGTTCACCATCGTGTACACCATCAATCATGTCCGCGCGCACGCCGAGAAGATCAAGGCGAAGAAGGCCGCCGAAGAGGCCGCAGCCGAGCCCGCTCCCGAGCCCGAGCCCGCAGCTCCTCCCGCACCCACAACGGAAGAACTGCTCGCCGAGATCCGCGACCTTTTGAAGGCTCAAAAGGACAGCGAGAACAAGGAGTAACGCAAAAAAGAGGGGCGGCGGGAGCATTTCCGCCGCTCCTTTCCTCGTTGCAAGGGAGGGAATTATGAAAAAATCGCGCGCCGCAAGTTTTGCGGTGCTTGCCGCCGTTTACCTCTTTGCGGGCGGGGCGGGTTTCACGATCTATTGGTTCTTGCCGCTTCCCGTGTGGGCGGCGCTCCTCATTGCCGATGTCGCCGCGACCCTCATCGTATTCTCGTTCAGTTTGATTTTCAAAAACGCCTCGGTGTACGATCCCTATTGGAGCGTCCAGCCCATCGTCATCGTCATCGTGTGCGCCTGCCTCTATCCGCCCACCGTCGTCAATATTCTGCCCCTCGTCGCCATTTTGATCTGGGGTACGCGCCTCACCGTCAATTGGGCGTATACCTTCCACGGGCTTGAACATCAGGATTGGCGGTATACGATGCTCGCCCAAAAGACGGGCAAGGGCTACTTTTTCGTCAATTTGACGGGGATCCACCTCGTGCCCACCCTCGTGGTGTACGCGTGCGTCCTGCCCGCCGTCTACACCTATCTCGAAGAGCCCGCCTTCAACGCGGGGAGCGCCGTCTTTTTCTGCGTGTCGATCCTCGCCGTCCTGTTGCAGGGCACGGCGGACTTCGAGATGCACCGCTTCCGCAAACGGGGAACGGGCGGCTTCATCCGCGACGGGCTGTGGAAGTACTCCCGCCACCCCAACTATTTGGGCGAAATTCTCATGTGGTGGGGGATAGGGGCGGCAGCAGTCTGCCTGATGCCGCAGAATTGGTGGCTGCTTGCGGGCGCGCTCGCCAACACCTGCCTGTTTTTATTTGCGAGCATCCCGCTCGCCGACGGGCACCAATCCCGCAAGGCAGGCTTCGCTCTCTACAAGCGCAACACCCGTATGCTCCTTCCCATCTACAAAAAACAGCATACGGAAGAAGAACGGCACACGGACGAAAAGTAGCACACGGACTTTGGACATCCCCGCGCATGAAAAAATCCCGCCTTTGCGGGATTTTTTCATGCTTTCCATTTTTCTCGTCCTTCCGCTCCGTCCGACGCGTAGCGGCGCACGTAGTAGCGTAGCCGCTCACAAAAATGTCATTTCGACTTTCTCGTCCTTCCGCTCCGCCCGACGCGTAGCGGCGCACGTAGTAGCGCAGCCGCTCACAAAAATGTCATTTCGACCAAGCGTAGCGCGTGGAGAAATCTCACCATACTCGCCCCATTCTCGGGGGGAGGTGGGGCACAAAATATCATGATGCCTCGATTTCCATTTTTCTCGTCCTTCCGCCCTGCGCCGCCGCGTAGCGGCGCACGTAGTAGCGCAGTCGCTCACAAAAATGTCATTTCGACCAAGCGTAGCGCGTGGAGAAATCTCACCATACTTGCCCCCTGGGAGGGGGACGCAGGGGGAGGGGTTTCTTATTCCTTCTCTTCCGCCTCTTCCTCTTTTATCTCCCCGCCGTGCCGGTGCAAGGGCAGCGTGTGGGGGAGATAGTACAATTTTCCGTCCTTTGCAACGATCTCCACATCGGCGTGGAACAGGTCGTCCCGCACCGAGGGTCGCGCATCGTCGTCGGAGGTCTGATGCTGAATGAGGGCAACGGTGGCGGCGGGCATATCGCGGTAGCGCAGATCCTTTTTGAAGAGCGCGGGCAGCCAATGCAGCGCCCTGTCAAAGCCTCTCCGCCTGCGTTTACATTCCCCCAGCCGCACGCCCAGCCGCTTCGCCGTGTCCGAGTGCCACTTCAACAGCATCCGCTGCGTCTCCTCGGCCTGCTGCTCGTAGACGGGGAGAAGGGCGTCGCACTGTTTGCGCGTCGCCGCACCAAGGTAGAGGGCAAACCGCAAGTCGGCGATCTCCTCGAGTGTCGAAAGGAGAATTTTTTGGCAGGAGAACCACTGATCGATCTCCGCCGTCGCGCGAATGTATTTGGGGTAGTCGAGGTCGCCGCGCGCCGTGTACCCCGCGATCATGAGGGACGTCTGCCCGAGCAGTTGGATGCACTCATGCTCCAATCTATCGAGTTTTGCTATCTCTGCCCCGCGCATCGCGGCATTTTCCATCACCTCGCCGCGGAAGGCGGCCGCGCGCGTCACCTGCGCGTGCAGGGCGAACACCTTGCTCTTGAATTCGTTGTTTTGGAATTCCCCGATCTGCGAAAGCCGCTCGGTTATCTTTTTCAATTGAATGTTGACGAGCGTCAGATAATACTGTCCGACAACCATGGAGGCCGCGCTCATGACGGCGGAAAAGGAACTCGCCACCAGCGTTCCCACCTGCGCCGCCGCCATCGAAGCGGTCGAAAGCGACCCGCCCGAAATTCCCGCCGCAAGTTTGGTGCTCGCGGGCAGGATAAATTTATACACCGCCTTGCTGCTCGCCGTCACGGCAAGCCCCGCGGCGATCTCGGTGCGGATGACGTCGGGCATCATGGCCTTCACGCGCTCGGTGAGGGCGGGATCTTTTATTTCGCAGAGGTCGGCGTCGTCGATTTCCTCGGCGTCGATCTTCTGAATTTCCACACCGTCATGTTCGGTGCGTGCGCGGGCGCGTTTGGAATTTTTCCGTTTCAGATGGGCGAAGCAAACCGCGGCCACGGCAACAAGCGCTGCCGCTCCCACTGCGATCGCCACGATCCAATACCATTCCATCATCCGTAACCTTCCCGCTAAATTGTGCTTTCCGATTATACTCCCCGCGGCGGAAAATGTCAAGGCTCGGCGCACAGAAATTCGCCCTATCTTGCCGCTGTCAAACCCCGACCCGCGCGCATACAATAATTTGTATGCGCATTTGTTTTGTCACGGGGGGCACGCTCGCCGACTACGCCGAAAAGTACGCGCCGCCGCGCGCGGATGTCGTGCTCTGCACCTTTCAGGCGCTCGGAAAGGTGAGTTACGAGCGTGAGCTCAAGGGGGAGACCAGCCTCTTCGAGGACGTCGCGCTTCTCTCCAAGGAGGGGCAAAACGTCGTCGTGTGCGGCTGCTATACCGATGCCCGCGGCATCCGCCGCAAGTCGGCGGTGGTGGCGGAAAAAGGGCGCATCTTGGGCGTTTCGGATATGGTCAACCGCCTCGACGGGTGCGAATACCGCGGCGGCGCGGGCGTCAAAATTTACGAAACGTCCGCGGGCAAACTCGGCGTCATCGTGGCGGAGGACTTATATTTCCCGCAGGTCGCGGAAACGCTCTCCGTGTGCGGTGCGGAGGTCGCGCTTTGCCTCTTCGAGGAGACGTGCGAGAGCCTCGAACAGACCCTCATGCGCGCCGAGGCGTTCTTTTACGGCATTCCCGTGTGCGTGTGCGCGTTCGGCTTTGCGGAGGCGGCGGATATCTCGGGCAAGTTGTGTTTTTCCTCGCCGCTCAGCCCCTGCGTGTACGATTTGAAGCGCGAGCAGGAATATCACCTCGTGGAGATCCGCCGCCGCGGCTTCTCCCGCCGCAGAAAAAGCGGATTTTAGTCTTGATTTCCGCCCGCCCGCGTGCTATACTGATGGCATGAGCAACGCCATCGAGTTCATCTCGTCCTACAACAAGATCGATGCCCGCCTGCGCGCGCTCTACCGCGGGAAGGGCAATCTCAACTTCACCGACCTCGTCCGCCGCTGCGCCGAATTCGACCCAACGGTCAAGCGGTATGCGGAGGAACTTTTATCGTTTGCGCGCCTTCGCAACGCCATCGTGCATGAGAGCAAGAAGGAGTACGTCATCGCCGAGCCGTGCGACGAAGCCACCCGCCTCATCGCGCACATCGCAGACCTGCTCTCATCGCCGCCCCGCCTTTCCGTCTTAAAGCCGAAGAGCGTCGCGGGGGTGGGGGCGGAAGAGCCGCTCTCCGAGGCCATCCGCATGGGCGCGCGGACGGGCTATTCCAACCTTCCCGTCTATCGCAACGGCCGCATGGTGGGGGTTTTGGGCGATCGCCGCGTGGTGCGCGCGCTCGGCAGAGCGTTGGAGCGCGGCGAGGGGGTGGAGGAAGTCCTCAAAAGGCCGTGCGGCGAGGTCGTCGCCGAGGAAGATATGCAGCGGTTCTATAAAATTCTGTCGCAGAACGACACGGTGCAGTCGGCGCTCGAAGCCTTCGAGGAGAACAGGAAACTTTCGGCTATCATCGTCACGGAGACGGGCTTTGCGGGCGACAAAATCGTCGACCTTCTCACCGCCGCCGACATCCCCCGCCTCCTCAAACTCTTGGAAGAATAGGAAGGGAAAAACGCGCCGCCCGTCCATAGCTGCCCCCTTTTTAAGGGGGCGGCTCCGCCGTAGGCGGTGGTGGGGGTTGCTCTTTCCCCGTCCCTCATACCTCCCGCCCCGCCGCGCACAGTATCCATTCCTCATACCGAACGCGCCGCCGCGCTCCATAGGAGCGCGGCGGCGCGTGAGTGTATCTTCCCCCAAACGCAGTCCGAAAGCCCCCTCCACGGGAGGGGGCAGGGGGTGGGGCAACCCTTGCCCACCCCTTGGAGGGGTGGGTGTCTGCCGCAGGCAGACGGAAGGGGTGTACATTTTTCCTCCTGCGCCGCCGCGCTCCATAGGAGCGCGGCGGCGCGAAGTAGCATATCTTCCCCACAAATGATCGCCGCCCGCGCATTTTGCGCGGGCGGCTTCTCGATCCTCAAATTTTTCAACTTATATGCAGTTATTTGATAATTCTCGCCGAGGCAATGGCCAGCGCCCCGGGGCCGATGTGGCAGGAGACGGAGAGCGAGAGGGGGTCTACAAACGCAATGGGCACATCGGGGAAGGCGGCTTTTATCTCCTCCACAAAGATGGCGGCCTCCGCGTCGTTTTGGGTATGCGCCACGGAAAGTTGCATCTCCCCGCGCGCCCAAAGTTCCTTAAATCTCGTCTCAAAATCGCGTTTCATGGCGGCGATCATCACGTCCTTCGCCTTGCGGAGGGTGTGCACTTTCTGGAAGGCGTCCAACTTTTCGCCCTGAATCTGCAACACGGGCTTTATCTTCAAAATTGTGCCGATGAGCGCCGCGGCTGGGGTCAGCCTTCCGCCCTTTTTCAGGTATTTCAGGGTATCGAGGGAGATATAGATGCTGCTGTCGAACTTGGTTTTCAGCAGGTAATCCTTGATCTCGGCGGCCGTTCTGCCCTGCGCGGCGAGTTGCACGGCGTCGTAAACGCTCTGTTTTTGGGTGACGGAAATGCGCTGGTTGTTCACCACCTGCACTCTGCCGCCGTAGTCCTTGGCGAGGCCCTCGGCGGTGTGGCAACTCTCGGAAAGCCCGCTGGACATGGGGATGTGCACGATCTCGCTTCCCTCCTCTTTCAGGAGGGCGTCCCACACGTCGGTCACGCTGCCGACGGCGGGTTGCGAGGTAGAGACGTTCGCCTCGTTCTGCAAATGTGCATAAAATTGTTCCTGCGTGAGGTTGATATCCTCAAAAAACTCCTCGCCGTCGATCAAAAAGGGCATCGGGATGACGGAAATTCCGAGCTTTTCCGCCTCGGCCTGGGTGATGCCGCTGTTGGAATCGGTGACGATTTTGACTTTTGCCATGGTTCGCTCCGTCTGTTGAATTTGTTACCAATTTCTATCATCGATTATAGTGACTTTTTTTCGGGCTGTCAAGCAAATCGCAGAAAAAAAGCGTCTCCCGCCCGTTTTTGTCTTTTTCTCGCATATTGCGTGTTTTCTCATCACAGTCCCTTCGCCGTAGCCACCTTTCTCCTTCTTGTCATTTCGACCAAGCGAGCGAAGCGAGCGCGTGGAGAAATCTCCTTCACAGTCCTTTCTCTCAAGCCTTTCCTTTCCCGTCCTTTCTCCCAAGCCTTTCCTTTTCCTGTCATTTCGACCAAGCGAGCGAAGCGAGCGCGTGGAGAAATCTCACCGCTTTCCCCCATAGCGCGTGGAGAAATCTTCCTCATTGTCCCACGCCTCGCCGAACCTATCTCCCCGCCGCACCTTTCCATTCCCGTCCTTTCTCCCAAGCCTTTCCTTTTCTTGTCATTTCGACCAAACCTTTCCTTTTCCTGTCATTTCGACCAAGCGAGCGAAGCGAGCGCGTGGAGAAATCTCCCTCCATTCCTGTCCTTTCACCCAAGCGTTCCTTTCTTGTCATTTCTCCCAAGCCTTCCCTTTATTGTCATTTCGACCAAGCGAGCGAAGCGAGCGCGTGGAGAAATCTCCCTCATTGTCCTGCGCCTCGCCGCGCTTTTTCCTTTTCTTGTCATTTCGATCAAGCGAGCGAAGCGAGCGCGTGGAGAAATCTCCTTCACAGTCCTTTCTTCCAAGCGTTCCTTTTCTTGTCATTTCTTCCAAGCGTTCCTTTTCTTGTCATTTCTTCCAAGCGTTCCTTTTCTTGTCATTTCGACCAAGCCTTTCCTTTCCTGTCATTTCGACCAAGCGAGCGAAGCGAGCGCGTGGAGAAATCTCACCGTTTTCCCCATAGCGTGGAGACATCTCTCCGCCTGCGCAAAGCGGCGCACGGAAAAAGCGAAACGCACGGAAAAAGCGAAACGCACGAAAAAAGAGTGGCGCACGGGAAAAGGGAAACGCGAAGGAAAATCCCGCGTGTTCTACGCGGACAGAATGATTGACAAGCCGTGCATAAATTTGTATAATCATGATAAGAGGAAACAACTATGTATCGCATTTTGCAAAAGGAAATGTTAAATCCCACCGTCACGCGCCTGCGTGTGGAAGCGCCGCTTGTCGCCAAAAAGGCGCTTGCTGGGCAGTTCGTCATCGTGCGTGCCGATGATCGCGGCGAGCGCATCCCTCTCACCGTCGCGGGGTGCGATGAAAAAACGGGCGGCGTGGATATCATCTTTCAGGTCGTCGGCGGGGCTACGATGTCGCTGAACGCCAAGGAGGCGGGCGGGTACATCGCCGACTTCACAGGGCCGCTCGGCACGCCCACCGCGGTGGAGGGGCTGAAAAAGGTCGCCGTCGTGGGCGGCGGCGTGGGGTGCGCCATCGCCCTGCCCGTCGCGCGCAGACTGCACAAATTGGGTGCAAAAGTTACATCTATTGTAGGTTTTCGCAGTCGCGACCTCGTCATTTTGGAAGAGGAGTTCCGCGCGTACAGCAACGATTTTTATCTCATGACGGACGACGGCTCGTATGGCGAAAAGGGCAACGTCTGCGCGCCCCTCAACCGCCTTCTCGCGGCGGGGGAGACGTTCGACGAGGTCATTACCATCGGGCCTCTTGTCATGATGAAGTTCGTCGCCGCCGCAACCAAGCCGTACAAGATAAAGACGGTCGCCAGCATGAATCCCATCATGATCGACGGCACGGGGATGTGCGGCTGCTGCCGCGTCACGGTGGGGGGCGAAATGAAGTTCGCCTGCGTCGACGGGCCTGACTTCGACGCCCACCTCATCGACTTCGACGAGGCGATGCGCCGCAACCGCACCTATCTTGAATTTGAGGCGATATCGCGCGAAAAGCACTGCAATCTCTTCAAAAAGGAGACGAAATGAAGTACAATCCCGCAATGAAGAAGTGTCCCATGCCCTCGCAGGCGGCGGACGTAAGAAACAAGAACTTTTCCGAGGTCGCCCTCGGCTACACCGTGGAGGACGCCCTCGCCGAGGCGCAGCGGTGCTTGCACTGCAAAAACCGCCCCTGCGTCAACGGCTGCCCCGTGGGCGTGCCCATTCCCGAATTCATCGCCCTCGCCGCCGAGGGGAAGTACGAGGAGGCATATCAAAAAATTTCCGAAGCCTCGTCCCTTCCCGCCGTGTGCGGCAGGGTGTGCCCGCAGGAAAAGCAGTGCGAAAGCCTGTGCACTCGCGGGATCAAGGGGGAGAGCGTCGCCATCGGCAGGTTGGAGCGCTTCGTCGCCGACTATCACCTCACGCACGGCGCGCCGCAGGCTACGGCAACGCCTAAGAACGGGCACAGGGTCGCCGTCGTCGGTTCTGGGCCTGCGGGGCTGGCTTGCGCGGGCGAACTCGCGGGCAGGGGGTACGATGTCACGGTGTTCGAGGCACTGCACCTCGCGGGTGGCGTTCTGGTGTACGGAATTCCCGAATTCCGCCTGCCCAAGCGCATCGTGGAAGAGGAGGTCGAGGCGCTCAAAGCCCGCGGCGTCAAGTTCGAACTCGATAGCGTCGTCGGGAAGCTCATCACGGTCGAAGAACTCATGGGGGAGTACGGCTACGAAGCCGTGTTCCTCGGCACGGGCGCGGGGCTGCCCATGTTCATGGGGATCAAGGGCGAGAGCGCCAAGGGCGTATTCTCGGCGAACGAGTATCTGACGCGCGTCAACCTCATGAAGGCGTACGAGGAGGGGGCGGAAACGCCCATCTTCCGCGCAAAAAAGGTGGCGGTCGTGGGCGGCGGCAACGTCGCCATGGATGCGGCGCGCTGCGCAAAGCGGCTGGGCGCGGAGGTCAGCATCGTCTACCGCCGCTCGGAGGCAGAACTTCCCGCGCGGCGCGAGGAGGTCGAGCACGCCAAGGAGGAGGGAATAGAATTCCGCTTCCTCACCAACCCCGTGGAAATTTTGACGGACGC
Organism: uncultured Clostridia bacterium; assembly: GCA_947625095.1. Taxonomy (GTDB): domain Bacteria; phylum Bacillota; class Clostridia; order Christensenellales; family Borkfalkiaceae; genus Gallimonas. Next base: position 40,256 of record CANQMX010000003.1, read on the forward strand.
CGAGGCGAATGTCACGGGTATCAAGTGCGTGGAGATGGAACTCGGCGCGCCCGATGCCTCGGGTCGTCGCAGACCCGTCGTCAAGGAGGGGAGCGAATTTGAGATCGCGCTCGACTGCGTCATCATGGCGCTCGGCACATCGCCCAACCCTCTTTTGCGCAGATCGACGGCAGGGCTTGAAACCAAGCCCCGCGGCGAGATCGTGGCAGATGAAAGGAGCGCGACCTCGCTTGCAGGCGTCTTTGCGGGCGGCGACGCCGTCACAGGCTCTGCCACGGTAATTTTGGCGATGGGCGCAGGCAAGCGCGCCGCCCACTCCATCGACGAATACATCCAATCCCAATCCTGACCCTGCCCGCCCATACTGTAAATTGTCATGTCGCCCGCCGCGCAGCGACGCACGAAGTGGCGTAGTCGCCCATAAAAATGTCATGTCGAGCGGAGCGAAGCGTAGTCGAGACATCTCCACCTTATTCCTCATACCGCCCCGCGCGCACCATTCGTCTACCAAGCGCGGCACGAGCGCGTAGCGCGAAGTAGCGTAGTCGCCCATAAAAATGTCATGTCGCCCGCCGCGCAGCGACGCACGAAGTGGCGTAGTTGCCTATAAAAATGTCATGTCGAGCGGAGCGAAGCGTAGTCGAGACATCTCCACCTTATTCCTCATACCGAGTGCGCACCATTCGTCTACTAAGTGCGGCACGAGCGCGACGCACGAAGTAGCGTAGTCGCCTATAAAATTGTCATGTCGCCCGACGCGTAGTGGCGCACGAAGTAGCGTAGTCGCCTATAAAAGCGTAGTCGCCTATAAAATTGTCATGCCGAGCGGAGCGAAGCGTAGTCGAGACATCTCTACCTTATTCCTCATACCGAGTGCGCGCCCCGCGGCTATGCCGCGGGGCGCGCACGAGTGTATCTTTGTTCCCTCCTTGGGAGCCTTCCTTGTGGCTTTCGGGAAAGGCGATCATATGATATGTGGAGCCTTTCTCCGCAATGGGGGGACACAGGGGAGGGGTATCCCCCGCGTCATTTTGCCCCGACCTTGTTTTACGCGTTATTCTGAACCCCCGTAGGGGTGAAGAATCCCGACCAACGAAGTCCGACCCTCATACCGCCCCGCGCGCACCATTCGTCTACTAAGCGCGGCACGAGCGCGTAGCGCGAAGTAGCGTAGTCGCCCATAAAAATGTTATGTCGCCCGACGCGTAGTGGCGCACGAAGTAGCATAGTCGCCTATAAAAATGTCATGTCGAGCGGAGCGAAGCGTAGTCGAGACATCTCCACCTTATTCCTCATACGCTCGGGGGCTTTTTCTTTCCTCATTCCGCCCCCGCGCCACGCATATAGTATCCTCTCCTCATACCGAGTGCGCGCCCCGCGGCTATGCCGCGGGGCGCGCACGAGTGTATCTTTCCCCCCCCAAAAATTTTTGCCTCCCTATTCCCTCCCCCCCTCACGTTGAGGGGGGGAGGGTAGGGGTAGGGGGAGTCGCCCAAAAATTTTTTCAAAAAATATGGCATACATCCCGCAAATGCATAAAAATTTGTGGTACATTCATTATGGAAAGAGCGTGAAGCGCACCCGGAATGCTCGCGCGGAACGAAAAAAGCCATTGGGGTGCGGCAAGGCGGCGCGGCGCAAGGGCGGCGCGGCGCCGCGCCGCAGCCCAATGGCTTTCATGAGGAAAATTTTTTTGTGAAATGGGCGCGTCTTCTAAATTCGGACAAGATTTCATACAATAATGTATGAATTTTTTGTATAAACACCGCGTCGCGCTCGGCATTTTTGCGGTGCTTCTTGCCGTCGCGGTGGCGTTCGGCGCGTGCCTTTTTGCGCTCGTAGGTACGGCGTCGTCGTCGCGAAAAATGACCGTCGTCATCGATGCGGGGCACGGCGGCGTCGATGGCGGCGTCGTGGGGATCGCGACAGGCACGAAGGAGAGCGACGTCAATTTGGAGATGTCGCGCGCATTGCAGGCGGCGTTCGAGGAGGCGGGGTTTTCGGTCGTTCAAACGCGCCCTACGGAAGCCGGGCTCTACGGCGCGGCGACGGCGGGCTACAAAAAGCGCGATATGCAGGAGCGCGCCCGCATCATCCGCGAAAATTCGCCCGCGCTCGTCGTCTCGGTGCACCAGAATTTCTTTTCGCTCTCCTCGCGCCGCGGCGCGCAGGTTTTTTTCCGCGAAAGTTCGCCGCTCTCCAAATCGCTCGCCGTGCGGATCCAGGACGCCCTCAACGGAATGTCCGAGTGCGTGAAAAAATCTCAGGCGCTCAAAGGGGACTACTACATTCTGAATTGCAGCGACTATCCCTCCGTCATCGTGGAGTGCGGGTTTTTATCCAACGCGGAGGATGAAGCGCTGCTCCTTCAAGGCGATTACCGCAAAAAACTTTCCTATGCGATCGTCGCGGGGGCGCTCAATTTTTTGGCGGCGGATATCCGCTGATTTTGCCGCGGGGGCGCGAAAAAGGGCGCTCCCGTTTTATATTTCGTTTGACTTTTCCATTGCGCCGTGATATAATTTTTCTGTATGGAAAAATATTGCAACAAAATGCAATACACGTTGCGGTATTCCGACTTCGATTTTAAGGACGAGCTGTCGCTCTTCGCCCTTTTATCCCTCGTGCAGGAATCGGCGGGCGCAAGCGCGGATGAGCTCGGCTTCGGCTACGAAGCGCTCAAAAAAATCGGATGCGGGTTCGTGGTCGTCAACACCTACTGCGAATTTTCCCGCCCCATAAAATTGGGCGAAAAAATTTGGGTGGAGACTTGGCCGCTCCCGCCCCGCCACGTGATTTTTGAAAGGGACAGCCGCGCGCTTGCGGGTAGTGGCGAAGTGCTCGCGAATTTTGCGGCGCGGTGGTGCCTTGTCGACCTCAAAACTTTTTCGCTTCTGACGCCCGAAAAACTCGGCGCGGCGCACGAAAATTGCCCGTACCGCGACGAAAAGACGACGGCGCCGCCCGCGTGGAAAATTCCGCGCGTGGAAAACGGAACGAAAATTTTGCGGACGGTGCGCGTCTCCGACTGCGACCACTATCTTCACGCCAACAACGCGAAGTATGCCGACTTCTTTCTCGACCTCTTTTCGATGGAGGAATTGAGGGCGCGGCGCATCACGGCGTTCCAGATCGCGTACGTCAAGCAGGCGAAGGAGGGGACGGAACTCGCGCTCTTGCGCGAGGACAGAGCGGGCGAGAGCATCTGCGAGGCGCGTGCGGGCGACGACCTCATCGCGCAGTTCCGCGTCTGGTTTGCGGAGGCGAAGGCATGAGAGAAAAAGCGGACATCGTAAGATTTGTAAAGATCGTAAAGCGCATCTTTCTCGCGTTCAGCGTCGTGGCGATCGCCGCCGAGATGATCCTCCTCGTGTTTGCCTTCATGGGGTATCTCGGCTGCATCATCGCGGCGTGCGCGGTCGGCGTCGGCTACATTGCAGTCTACGCCGTGTACGCCCTGCGCACCTCGATGGGTACGGTGCTCGGCATGGAAGTGACGGACAAGGTGGTGCACGTCAAGACCAAGCGCAGGATCTTCACCTACGACGTAAAGCGCGGCTGCGTGGGCGTAAAGGTGCGCAAGAACCGCTTTGTCGCGACGTTTGAAACGCAGGATTCGCGCGACAGCTTCACCTTTTACAGGCGGGTCTTGTTCTCGCCGCACGGCGGAGAGCAGTTCACCGCCGACGAAATCAGAATGTTCTACCCCGACCTCGACGAGGACGGGGACGAAGAATAGATCAACACAATTAGGAGTATAGAAATGGAAAAGAAAATCAAAAAAGTGGTGCTTGCCTACTCGGGCGGCCTCGATACTTCCATCATCATCCCGTGGCTCAAGGAGAACTACGACGGGTGCGAAGTCATCGCCGTCTCGGGCGACGTGGGGCAGGGAACGGAACTCGACGGCCTCGAAGAGAAGGCCAAAAAGACGGGCGCTTCCAAACTGTATGTGCTCGATTTGAAGAAGGAATTTGTGGAGGATTACATCTTCCCGACCATGCAGGCGGGCGCGGTGTACGAGGACAAGTACCTTTTGGGCACTTCGTTTGCGCGCCCCGTCATCGCGAAGGCCATCGTGGAGATCGCGAAGAAGGAGCACGCCGACGCCATCTGCCACGGCTGCACGGGCAAGGGGAACGACCAAGTCCGCTTCGAACTCTCCATCAAGGCGTTCGCGCCCGAGATGAAGATCATCGCCCCGTGGCGCATTTGGAACATCAAGAGCCGCGAGGAGGAGATCGAGTACGCCGAGGCGCACAACATCCCCCTCAAGATCAACCGCGAGACAAATTATTCCAAGGATAAAAACCTGTGGCACCTCTCGCACGAGGGGCTTGACCTCGAAGAGCCCGCAAACGAGCCGCAGTACGAAAAGGAGGGCTTCCTCGAAATGGGCGTATCTCCCCTGCAAGCGCCCGATAAGCCTACCTATGTGACCCTCCACTTTGAAAAGGGCGTGCCCACGATGCTCGACGGCAAGGCGGTGGGCGCAGTCGAACTCATCGAAAAACTCAACGAGATCGGCGGCAAAAACGGCGTGGGGCTTGCCGACCTTGTGGAAAACCGCCTTGTCGGCATGAAGTCCCGCGGGGTGTACGAGACCCCCGGCGGCACGATTCTGTATGAAGCCCACAGGCTATTGGAGACCATCACCCTCGATAAGGCGACGATGCACTACAAGCAACTCGTCGCCGTGAAGTTCGGCGAGATGGTGTACGACGGGCAGTGGTTCACGCCCCTTCGCGAGGCGCTCTCCGCCTTCGTCACAAAGACGCAGGAGACGGTGACGGGGGACGTGAAACTGCGCATCTACAAGGGGAACATTACGAGCGCGGGCATCACTTCGCCGTACTCGCTGTACAGCGAGGCCATCGCCACCTTCTCGGACGACGGCGGCGCGTACTCGCAGAAGGACAGTGAGGGCTTTATCAACCTCTTCGGTCTGCCCATCAAGGTGAAGGCGCTCTTGGACGCGCAAAGGAAATGATCCGCGTTTTCATCGACGGCAAGGCAGGGACGACCGGTCTGCAAATTTACGAGCGGCTCTCTTCGCGCGGGGACGTGGAGCTTTTGACCCTGCCCGAGGAGAAGCGGAAGGACGCGGCGGCGCGCAGGCAAATGATGAACGCGGCGGACGTCGTCTTTTTGTGCCTGCCCGACGACGCGGCGCGCGAGGCGGTGGGGCTTGTGGAAAATCCCGCGACCGTCGTCATCGACGCCTCGACGGCGCACCGCACCGAGGAGGGGTGGGCGTACGGCTTTCCCGAACTTGCGCCCGCCTTCCGCGAAAAAATCACGGAAAGCAAACGCATTGCCAACCCCGGGTGCTACGCGAGCGGGTTTTTATCCATTGTCTATCCGCTTGTCGCGGGCGGCATCGTTGCCCCCGATTATCCCTTCGTCTGCCACGCTGTGAGCGGCTACTCGGGCGCGGGCAAAAAGGGGATCGCGGAGTACGAAGGGGAGGGAAGGAGCGGACTTTTGAAGGCGCCGCGCCTCTACGCGCTCACCCTTTCCCACAAGCACCTGCCCGAAATGACCAAGGTAGCAGGGCTTGCCCATGCGCCTGTGTTTAACCCGTATGTGTGCGACTTCTACGCGGGAATGACCGTCTCCGTGCCGATCTTTCGGCGGCTGATGGCGAAAAACATGGGGCGAGATGAGGTTTTTGGCTATTTTGCAGAGTACTATGTCAGACATAGGTTTATCTCCGTGACGCAAAATTCCGAGGATGGCTACCTTTCCGCGGCAAAACTTGTGGGCACGAATATGCTGGAGATCTTCGTCGGCGGCAATGACGAACAGATACAACTTTCGGCGCGGCTCGACAACCTCGGCAAGGGGGCTTCGGGCGCGGCAGTGCAGAACATGAATCTTGCGCTGGGACTTGACGAAACATTGGGTCTATGCTAAAATAAGGAATACGGTATGATAAAGAAAATCGCGGGCGGCGTGTGCGCGCCCATGGGATTCCGCGCGAACGGCGTTCACTGCGGCATCCGTAAGAACAAACAGAAAAAGGACCTCGCCCTTATCGTGAGCGACGTGCGCTGCACGGCGGCGGGGGTGTATACGACCAATCTTGTGAAGGGCGCGCCCATTCTGGTGACGCAAAGACACCTTGCGGACGGGTATGCGCGCGCCGTCATCGTAAACAGCGGCAACGCCAACACCTGCAACGCGGACGGCGTGGAGATCGCGGAGGGGATGTGCGCCCTCGTCGAAAGGTTCGCGGGCATCCCCGCGGGCGACGTCTTGGTCGCTTCGACGGGCGTCATCGGGCAGAAACTTTCGCTCGAACCCATCGAGGCGGGCATGGAAGCGCTCGTAGAGGGGCTTGGCGCGGGTTCTTCCGCCGCGGCGGAGGCCATTATGACGACGGACACCTACAAAAAGGAGGTCTCCTATTCCTTCGAAGTGGGCGGCAAGACCTGCCGCATCGGCGCGATCGCCAAGGGCGTGGGCATGATCTGCCCCAATATGGCGACCATGCTCTGCTTTGTGACGACGGACGCCGCCATTTCCCACGAGATGCTGCAAAGGGCGCTTTTTGAGGACGTAAAGACCTCCTTCAATATGCTCTCCGTCGACCGCGACACCTCCACCAACGATACCCTGTGCATCATGGCGAGCGGACTTGCGGGCAACGACGAAATTACCGCGGCGGGGGCGGACTACACCGCCTTTAAGCGGGCGCTGCACAAGGTGACGGTGGCGCTCTGTCGTATGCTCGCAGCCGACGGCGAGGGGGCGACCAAACTCATCGAGTGCACCGTGAAGGGCGCAAAAACGAGACGGGACGCGCGGCTCGCCGCAAAGGCCGTGGTGTGCTCTGACCTTTTGAAGGCCGCACTCTTCGGCGCGGACGCCAACTGGGGCAGGGTGCTGTGCGCGCTGGGCTACTCGGGCGCAGACCTCGATGTGGAGAGAATAGACGTGGATTTTCGCTCCAAGGCGGGCGTCTTGCCCGTGTGCAGAAAGGGCGCGGGCGTGGAGTTTGACGAGGATTTCGCCAAAAAAGTGCTTGCGGAGAAGGTGATCTACATCGACGTATGCGCGGGCGACGGCCGCGGAAGAGCCACGGCGTGGGGGTGCGACCTCACCTACGACTATGTGAAGATAAACGGCGATTATAGGACGTGAGGGCGGACTTCGTTTTTCGGGATTCTTCACCCCGCAAGGGGGTTCAGAATGACGCGGAAATAAAGGGGAGGGCGAGCCCACCCCCTTAGTCCCCCTCCGAGGAGGGGGCAAAGATACACTCGCCCCTTATTGGGCTCGGTATGAGGAAAGAAAAACCTCCGAGGAGGGGGGCAGAGAGGAAGACTCACGAGGGAGCGGGGGAGAGAATGGCGGCTCCCGAAGAGGGAACAAGAGAAAAACAGGTAAAAATATGGATATCAAACAACAACAGGCGGAATTTTTGCTCGAGGCGATGCCCTATATCGAGAAATACCGCGATAAAATTCTCGTCATCAAGTACGGCGGGAACGCCATGACCGACGACGCGCTGAAAAAATCCGTCATGCGCGATTTGACCATCCTCCGCTTCGTCGGCATCAAAGTGGTGCTCGTGCACGGCGGCGGCCCTGAAATTACAGAGACCCTTTCCCGCATGGGGATAAATTCCCGCTTCGTCGGCGGGCTGCGCTATACCGACGCCGAGACCGCAGAGGTCGTGCGCATGGTGCTCGCGGGGAAGGTGAATAAGTCGCTCGTGCATATGCTCGGCGAACTCGGCGCAAAGGCCGTGGGGCTTTCGGGCATCGACGGGAAGATGCTGCTCTGCTCCAAAGAAAACGAGGAGTTGGGATTCGTCGGCAAAATAGAGGCGGTGGACACGGAGCTCATCCTATCCTGCCTCGGCGCGGGATATCTGCCCGTCATCTCCACCGTCGGCTACGACAACGAGGGCAACATCTACAACGTCAACGCCGATACCGCCGCTTCCGCCATCGCGGGGGCGTTGAAGGCCGAGAGCCTCATCCTTATGACGGACATCAAGGGGCTGATGCGCGACAAGAGCGACGAAGACAGCCTCATCCGTAAGGTGTATGTCTCGGATATCCCCGCCCTCGTGAAGGAGGGCATCATCTCGGGCGGCATGATCCCCAAGGTACAGTGCTGCCGCGAGGCCATCCGCAAGGGCGTGGGGAGGGTGTTTATCACCGACGGAAGGGTGGAACACTCCATTTTACTCGAACTTCTCTCCGATGAGGGAATGGGCACGATGTTTGTAAAGGGCGACTAAATGGGGGCGACCTGCGGGTCACCCTATTTTTCACGGAGAAACCATGGACGATTTTGAGACAATAAAACAACTTGACGAGACCTACCTCGCGCACACATACGGGCGGTATCCCGTCGCCTTCGAGGGCGGCGAGGGCGCGACCCTGTACGGCGTGGACGGCAGGGAATACGTCGACTTCGGCGCGGGGATCGCGGTCAACCTCTTCGGCGTGAACGACCCCGAATGGAAGGCGGCCGTGAAGGGGCAACTCGACAAAATTCAGCACGTCAGCAACTATTACTACTCCGAACCGACCGTGCGGCTTGCAGAACTTCTCTGCAAAAAGACGGGCGCAAAGCGCGTATTTTTCGGCAATTCGGGCGCGGAGGCCAACGAGTGCGCCTTCAAGACAGCGAGAAAGTACTCCTTTATGAAGTACGGCGCGGGCAGAAGCGACATCGTCTCCTTAAACGGCAGTTTTCACGGCAGGACGCTGTTCACCCTCACCGCGACGGGGCAGGACGAGTTCCATAAATATTTCGACCCGTTTGCGGGCGGCGTGAAGTATGCCGACCCCAACCTTGCGAGCGTAAAAAAGGCGGCGGAGAAGGCGTGCGCCGTCGTCATCGAGTGCGTGCAGGGCGAGGGCGGCGTGAAGGCATTAAGCGCCGAGTTTGTGCGCGCGCTGGCGGCGTTTTGCAGGGAGAGGGATATCCTCCTCATCTGCGACGAGGTGCAGTGCGGCATGGGCAGAACGGGGAAGTTCTGCGCCTACGAAAATTACGGCGTCGTGCCCGACATTGTGACGCTTGCCAAGGGGCTTGCGGGGGGACTGCCCATCGGCGCGTGCCTCTTCTTCGCGGGCACGGAAAATGTGTTGCAGCCCGGCGACCACGGCTCGACCTTCGGCGGCAACCCCGTGGCGTGCGCGGGTGGGATCTCCGTCGTCTCGCGCATCACCGATGAATTTTTGCTCGAAGTGCAGGGGAAATCCGCCTATATGCGCGCAAAATTGAAGGGCTTTGACGGCGTGGAGGAGGTGACGGGCATGGGGCTGATGATCGGCATCCATATCAAAAAGCCCGCCAAGGAAGTCGCGAAAAAATGTCTGGAACGGGGGCTGCTTGTTCTCACCGCGCACGACGTGGTGCGGCTTCTGCCCCCCCTCAATATCACAAAAAATGAAATGGACGACGGACTTTCCGTCCTCAAAGAGGTGCTGAAATGAAACATCTTTTGAAACTTGCCGACCTTTCCCGCGAGGAAATTCTCTCCATCCTGAACCTCGCCGACCAACTCAAATACGAGCGCAAAAACGGCATATTCACCCACCACTTGCAGGGGAAAAAGTTGGGGATGATCTTCCAAAAATCCTCGACGCGCACCCGCGTCTCCTTTGAGACGGGGATGTACGAACTCGGCGGGTACGGGCTGTTCCTCTCCAATAGAGACCTGCAGATCGGGCGGGGCGAACCCGTGGAGGACACGGCACGGGTACTTTCGCGCTACCTCGACGGCATCATGATCCGCACCTTCGAGCAGAAGGAGGTGGAGGATCTTGCAAAGTACGGCACGATCCCCGTCATCAACGGGCTGACCGACTACTGCCACCCCTGCCAGGTGCTCGCCGACCTCATGACCATCCGCGAGCGCAAAGGCTCTTTCCGCGGGCTGAAACTGTGCTTTGTGGGTGACGGCAACAACATGGCGAACTCCCTCATGGTGGGCGCCATCAAGACGGGCATGAAGTTTTCCATCGCTTGCCCCGAGGGGTACGAACCCGACGCGGCGCTCACCGCATGGGCGAAGGCGGAGGGGGACTTCACCCTGACGAGATCCCCCGAGGAGGCGGCAAAGGACGCCGACGTGATGTATACCGACGTGTGGGCTTCCATGGGGCAGGAGGGTGAAAAGGCGAAGCGCGAGAGGGCGTTTGCGGGCTTCTGCGTGGACAAAAAGGTGATGGCGGCGGCAAAGCCAGACGCGATGGTGCTGCATTGCCTGCCCGCGCACCGCGGCGAGGAGATCACGGCGGAGGTATTCGAAGCGCACGCCGACGAAATTTTCGAAGAGGCGGAAAACCGCCTTCACGCGCAGAAGGCCGTGCTCGTAAAACTGCTCAAATGAGCGCGCGAACGGCAAAATAAACGCGCCGCGCGGAAGCGCCGCGCAAAGCAATTCACCGAAATGAAGAAGAAAGCATACATCACGCTGCAAAACGGAAGGGTATTCGAGGGGTACTCGTTCGGGGCGGAGAGGGAAGTCATCGGCGAACTCGTGTTCACCACGGGCATGACGGGCTACCTTGAAACGCTCACCGACCCGAGTTACTTCGGGCAGATCGTCACGCAGACCTTTCCGCTCATCGGGAACTACGGGGTCATTCCCGCCGACTTCGAGAGCGGAAAAGTTTGGGCGACTGCCTATATCGTGCGCGAGAAGTGCGATATGCCCTCCAACTTCCGCAGCGAGGGCAACATAGAGGAATTTTTGAAGGCGCAAGGCATTCCCGCCGTGTACGGCGTGGATACCCGCGAACTCACCAAGACGGTGCGCGAGGCGGGCGTGATGAACGCCGCCATTACCTTTGCGCCCTTTTCCGACTTCGGGCAGCTTGAAGCCTACCGCGTGGAAAACGCCGTGCGGAGCGTGACCTCAAAGAGGGCGGAGACGCACGGAGAGGGGAACTTGCACGTCGTGCTGTATGACTTCGGCGCGAAGTACAACATCGCGCGCGAACTTGAAAGGCGGGGCTGCAGGGTGAGCGTCGTTCCCGCATACACGACGGCGGAGGAGGCGCTTGCGCTTTCGCCCGACGGCATCATGCTGACCAACGGCCCGGGCGACCCCGCCGAAAATACCGAAATCATCGCGGAAATCAAAAAACTTGCGGGCAAAAAGCCCATCTTCGGTATCTGCCTCGGACACCAACTGTTTGCCCTTGCGATGGGCGGCAGGACGCGCAAGATGAAGTACGGGCACCGCGGCGCAAACCAACCCGTAAAACAGGTGGAGACGGGCAGGGTGTTCATTACCTCGCAAAACCACGGCTACGAAGTGGTGGCAGAGAGCGTCCCCGCGGGCGTTCTCTCCTATATCAACGTCAACGACGGCACATGCGAGGGCATGGACTATCCCGAATACGATGCCTCCACCGTGCAGTTCCACCCCGAGGCGTGCGGCGGCCCGCACGACGCGAGTTTTCTGTTTGAGACGTTCATCGCACGCATGAAGAAGGAGAAACACTGACATGCCCAAGAGAAGCGATATCAAAAAAGTCCTCGTCATCGGCTCGGGACCCATCGTCATCGGACAGGCGGCGGAGTTCGACTATGCGGGCACGCAGGCCTGCCGCGTTTTGAAGGACGAGGGGTGTAACGTCGTCCTCTGCAACTCCAACCCCGCGACCATCATGACGGATAAGATGCTCGCGGATGAAATTTATTTGGAACCCCTCACCGAGGACAGTTTGAAGCGCATCATCATCAAAGAGCGGCCCGATAGTTTGCTCGCCTCGCTCGGCGGACAGACGGGGCTCACGATGGGCTGTAAACTCGCCAAGAGCGGATTTTTGGATAAATGGGGGGTAAAACTCATCGGCACCAAACTCGACGCCATCGACCGCGCCGAGGATAGGGAACTCTTCAAGGAGACGATGAAAAAGATCGGGCAGCCCGTCGTGCCCTCGGATATCGCCTACACCGTGGAGGAGTGCGTAAAAATTGCGAACAAACTCGGCTATCCCGTCATCGTGCGCCCCGCGTTTACCCTTGGCGGTGCGGGCGGGGGAGTCGCCAAAGATGAGGGGGAACTGCGCCTCATCGCCCACAACGGCCTCATGCTCTCGCCCATCACGCAGGTGCTCATCGAAAAGTACATCGGCGGGTGGAAGGAGATCGAGTTTGAAGTCCTGCGCGACGGGAAGGGGAACGTTCTCACCGTCTGCTCGATGGAGAACGTAGACCCCGTGGGCGTGCATACGGGGGATTCCGTCGTCATCGCACCCTCCGTCACCCTCTCCGATAAGGAGTACCAGATGCTGCGCACGGCGTCCCTCGACATCATCTCCGAACTCGGCATCGAGGGGGGCTGCAACTGCCAATTTGCACTCTACCCCGATAGTTTCGAGTACGCCGTCATCGAGGTCAACCCCCGCGTTTCGCGCTCTTCGGCGCTCGCCTCCAAGGCGACGGGCTATCCCATCGCCAAAGTTGCGGTGAAAATAGCGCTCGGCTACACCCTCGACGAGATCAAGAACGACGTGACGGGCAAGACCTTTGCCTGCTTCGAACCGACGCTCGACTATGTCGTCGTCAAATTGCCCAAGTGGCCGTTCGATAAATTTTTGTACGCCAAACGCGACCTCGGCTCGCGCATGAAGGCGACGGGGGAGGTGATGGCCATCGGCTCTTCCTTCGAGCAGGCCATCATGAAGGCGGTACGCGGGGCGGAGATCTCGCTTGACACCCTCAACCACCCCAAGTTTGCGGGAATGACGGCGGACGAACTGCGCGCCGAGATACAAAAACAGACCGACGAGCGGCTGTTTGCCGTGTTCGCGGCGTTGAAGGCGGGCGTCTCCGTGGAGGAAATTTACGCCGCCACCAAGATAGACGAGTGGTTTTTGTATAAATTCGTCAACTTAATTGAATACGAACGCGCCATTGCGGGCAGAAAACTGACGCGGGCGCAGTACCTCGAGGGCAAGCGGCTGGGCTATCCCGACGGAGCGCTCGCGCGCATTTCGGGGGAAGCGCTCCCAGCCCGCCGCCGCGCGTGCTTCAAGATGGTGGATACCTGCGCCGCCGAATTTGCCGCGCAGACGCCTTACTTCTATTCTACCTACGACGACCCCGAAAACGACGAGGCCAAACCCTTTGTAAAGAGGAGCGGCAAGCGGCGGGTCATCGTCATCGGCTCGGGACCTATCCGCATCGGGCAGGGCATCGAGTTTGACTACTCCTCCGTGCACTGCGTTTGGGCGTTGAAGCGGCTCGGGTATGAGGTCGTCATCATCAACAACAACCCCGAGACCGTCTCCACCGACTTCGATACGGCGGACAGGCTGTACTTCGAAAGCCTCACGCCCGAGGACGTGCAGAACGTCATCGATGTGGAAAAACCCTATGGCGTCGTCATCACCTTCGGCGGGCAGACCGCCATCAAACTGTGCGCCTACCTCGATAAAGCAGGCGTGCGCATCCTCGGCACGAGCGCGGACAGCGTGGATATGGCGGAGGACAGGGAGCGCTTCGACGAACTCTTGGAACAGTTCGGCATCGCGCGCCCCAAAGGGCTGACCGTGATGACCAAGGAGGAGGCTTTGCGGGCGGCGGAGACCCTCGGCTACCCCGTGCTCCTGCGCCCGTCGTACGTCATCGGCGGGCAGAACATGACCATCGCCTTCACCGAGAACGACATTTCGCGGTATATGGACGTCATTTTGGCGCAGCACATCGAAAATCCCGTGCTCTGCGACAAATATCTGATGGGTTCGGAACTCGAAGTGGACGCCATCTCCGACGGCGTGGACGTGCTTATTCCCGGAATCATGCAGCACATCGAGCGAGCGGGGGTGCACTCGGGCGACTCCATTGCGGTGTACCCGCCTTACCACCTCGCCGACGCCATGAAGAGCCGCATTGTGGAGGTCTCCACGCGGCTTGCGCTCGCCTTAAAGACAAAGGGGCTTATCAACATCCAATACCTCATCTACCAAAACGACCTCTACGTCATCGAGGTGAACCCGCGCGCGAGCCGCACCATACCGTATATCTCCAAGGTGACGGGTGTTCCCATGGTGGATATCGCCACAAAGATCATGGCGGGGGCGAAGTTAAAGCGCCTCGGCTACGGCACGGGGCTGTACCCCGATTCGCCCTACGTCGCCGTGAAAGTGCCCGTGTTCTCCTTTGAAAAACTCAACGACGTCAACTCACAGCTCGGGCCGGAGATGAAGTCGACGGGCGAAGTTTTGGGCATCGGGAAGAACATCGAGGAGGCGCTCTTCAAGGGGCTTGTTTCGGCGGGCTTCAAGATGTGCCACCCCACAAGGGAAAAGCCCGTGGGCGTGTACTTCTCCGTCAACGACCAGGATAAATTCGAGATCGTCTCGGTCGCAAAGAAGTTCGCCGACCTCGGCTGCAACCTGTACGCGACGGCGGGCACGGCGAAGGTCATTTCCGACCTCGGCATCGACGTGACGCGCGTGGAGCACTTCCATGCGACCACGCAGGTCTCGCGGCTCATGGACGAGGGGAAGATCGACTATATCATCTACACGGGCAAGACGGATACTAAGAGCATTGCGGACTACATCGCGCTCCATCACCACGCCATTTTGTTGGGCGTTGCCGTGCTGACCTCTCTCGATACCGCCGCCGCGCTGTGCGACATCATCGCGAGCAAGTTCACCGAATACAACACCGAACTTGTGGATATCAACAACCTGCGCACCAAGCGCACCGAACTGCACTTCACCAAGATGCAGTCGTGCGGCAACGACTATATCTACTTTGAGGACCTCGACGGGAAGATCACCTGCCCCGAATCGCTCGCCGTCAACTTCGTCAGCCGCCACTACGGCATCGGCGGCGACGGGATCGTGCTCATCGAACGCTCGGAGATCGCCGACGCGAAGATGCGCATCTTCAACCAGGACGGCTCGGAGGGCAACATGGCGGGGAACGCCATCCGCTGCGTTGCCAAGTTCCTCTACGAGAAGGGCATCGTGAAGAAGGAGACGATGTTCATCGAGACGATGAGCGGCGTCAAGACGGTAAAGGTGTTCTCCTTCAACGGCATCGTCTCCTCGGCGAGCGTCGATTTGGGGCTGGCGGAGTTCCGCGGCGAGAAGATCCCCTCGGTCTGGAAGGGGGAGAGGGTAGTGAAAGCGCCCATGGAGATCGAGGGAAAGACGTACGAGGTGACCCTCGTCAACCTCGGCAACCCGCACTGCGTCATCTTTTGCGACAAGGTGGACGATGTGCCCGTGGAGACTCTCGGGCCGAAGATAGAGAACAGCGAATACTTCCCGCAGCGCGCCAATGTGGAGTTTGTGCGCGTCGTCAACGAGGCGACGGTGAAGATGCGCGTTTGGGAGCGCGGCAACGGCGAAACGTGGGCTTGCGGCACGGGCGCAGCGGCGGCCGCCGTCGCGAGCGTGCTCAACGGCTACTGCCGCCGCGATACCGATATCACCGTAAAACTGCGCGGGGGAGACCTCATCGTGCGGTATTCCTCCGACGGCTCGGTGACGCTCACGGGCAACGTTGAAAAAATTTACGAGGGGACGGTGGAGTTCTGATGCAGAGAGATAAATTGTATGAGGAGAGCGCAGTCTCCACGCGGAGCAAGTCGGAGAGCAAAATTTACACGACGTTCTTTGTAGTGGCGATGATCTTCTTCGTCATCGCCGCTATTCTCCTGTTCTTCTCCTTCAACGATATCGTAGGCGTGGTGAACAACGAAAAGGCGACCACCCTCGATAAGGCGCTGTTCATTGTGATGCGTATCGGGCTTGTTTTGGCGCTTGCGCTCATCGGTCTCCTCTTTTTCCTGCTCAAAAACCGCTTCAACGTGAGTTACGACTACATCTATGTGGATGACGAGGTGCGCTTCACCAAGGTATTCAACGGCAGGCGGCGGAAGTATATTGCGACCGTCACGATGGATAACCTCCTGCGCATCGGCTACTGCGAAAAGCCATCCTACCAGAACGCCCTCCGCGAGTTGCGGGGCAAAAAACCCAAAATTCTGACCCCCAACAAGACGCCCGCAGAGGATAAAATGATGATCTACCTTCTCGCGAATACGTCGCTCGAGCGCAGGGTGTACGTCCTCGAATGTAGGAAGGAGATGCTCGAATACCTCGTGCTGGCGGCGGGCATCAATAAATTGGAGCGCGAATGATCTACCTCGACAACGCCGCGACGACGCCCCCCTGCACGGAGGCGGTGGAACGCGCGCGCGCCTTTCTCGAAGAAAATTTTTATAACCCCTCCGCGATCTACGGCGGGGCTTTTTCCGTGCACGCAGCGCTTAAAGAGGCGCGGCAGGGGGTGCTTTCCCGCATTGCCGACCCCGCGAAGTTCGAACTCATCTTCACTTCTGGCGGTACGGAGAGCGACAATCACGCCGTCTTTTCGGGCGCGCGGCGGGGCAACGCCGTGACGACGAAGGGGGAGCACGCCGCCGTGTTTGAAAGTTTCAACGCCTTGAAGGGACGGGGCGTAGAGCCGCGCTTTGCCCCCTTGAAGTGTGACGGGAGCGTGGACGAAGAGGGACTTTTATCCCTCGTCGATGAAAAGACCTCGCTCGTCTCCATCCTGCACGTCAACAACGAGACGGGCGCAGTCAACGATATCCTCGCGCTCGCCCGCGCCGTAAAGCGGAAAAATCCCCGCGCGCTCTTCCACTCCGACGGCGTGCAGGCGTTCGGCAAAATTCCCGTGCGCCTCTCCGCCGATATCGACCTCTACTCTGTGAGCGCGCATAAGATCGGCGGTTTGAAGGGCACGGGCGCGCTCATCAAGCGGAAAAACCTCGTTCTGCCGCCCCTTGTGTACGGCGGCGGACAGGAGGGAGGACAGCGGAGCGGCACGGAAAACGTGTTCGGCATCATGGCGTTCGCCTACGCCGCGGAGAAAAAATTTGCAACATTGGAAGAGGACGGAAAGCGGATCTTGGCCCTGCGCAACCTCCTGCGGGAGCGGCTGGACGGCGCGCTCTACACCTGCCTTTCGCCCGAAGTCGGCTCGCCCTACATCCTTTCGACGTCTGCGCGCGGGATGCGCGGCGAGGTGCTCGTGCGGATGCTGTGGGAGCGCGGCGTGGCGGCGGGGACGGGCAGCGCGTGTTCCTCCCGCCATCGGTTCAGCCGCGTGCTCATGGCGTGCGGCTACGACGAGCCGACGCTGGACGGGGTGCTGCGGTGGAGTTTTTCCCCCGCGACCACCAAAGACGAGATTTTGCGCGCGGCGGACATCGCAAACGAGGTCGCCGCAACGTTCAGGGGGAATTTATAATGGAAAAAGTCGTCATCATCCGCTATGCGGAGATCCATTTGAAGGGCAAAAACAGGGGATTTTTCGAGCGCGTCTTTATCATCAACCTCGAGCGCGCGCTGAAGGGCATCCGCCACGAGTTGCACCGCACGAGCGGCAGGTATCTTGTGGAAAAGTTCGATACGGCGCGCTATGAGGAGATCATGGAGCGCGTCCTGCGCGTGTTCGGGGTACATTCGTGCTCGGAGGGGCTGCTCGTGCCCAATGATATGGACAGCATCTTCGAGGCGGCGAAGTGCGTCGCCCCCGCGGGCGGAACGTTCAAGGTGGAGACCCACCGCGCCGATAAAAAGTACCCCCTGACCTCGATGGAGGTGAGCGCGGAGATCGGCGGGCGGCTGCTTGCCCATAATCGCGCCCTCAAAGTGGACGTGCACGACCCCGCGGCGCGCGTGTATATCGACGTGCGCGAGAATGGGACGGCGCTCGTGTATTGCTCTTCCCGCTTGGGGGCGGGCGGAATGCCCGTCGGCACTGCGGGAACGGGGCTGTTGCTCCTCTCGGGCGGCATCGATTCGCCCGTCGCCGGCTACATGATGGCAAAGCGTGGCATGACGGTGGAAGTCCTGCACTTCCACAGCTATCCCTACACCAACGACGGCGCAAAGGAGAAGGTGCAAGAACTCGCCGCGCTCCTTTCCCAATATACCCTTGTGGAGCGACTGCGCTGCGTCAACGTCGCCCACATTCAGGAGGAGATCCACAAAAAGTGTGCCGCCGACCTCAACGTGACGCTATTGAGGCGGTTCATGTTCCGCATTGCCGAGCGCATCGCGGCAAAGGTGGGCGCGCAGTGCCTCGTCACGGGCGAGAGCCTCGGACAGGTCGCAAGCCAGACGGTGGAGGGGCTGACTTCCTCCAACTCCGTCGTCGCCCTTCCCGTTCTGCGCCCGCTCATCGGCTTCGACAAGGAGGAGATCATCGAGCGCGCGAAAAAGATCGGCACGTACGATACCTCCGTTCTGCCCTTTGAGGACTGCTGCACGGTATTTTTGCCCGAGCACCCCGCCATCCGCCCCAAACTTTCGTACATCGAAGAGGAGGAGGCTAAACTCGACGTGGAGGCGCTCATCGAAGACGCTCTCAAAACGCTGGAATTTATCCGCCTCTGACTACCACCAATCTTCGGGAAGAGAGGAGGGCGCGTCGATCCGCACGGAGGGGAGCGTGAGCGTCTTTCCCGCGCGGCTCAAATAGTAGGGCGTCACGGTGTAGGTGTAACTCTCGCCCGCGCGCACGGAATTATCGCAGATGAGTTTTTGAAATTTTCCGCTGTAAATCGTGGTTGTTTGACCGCGATTTTCTCTTTTTACCACATATGCATAGTACTTTGTCTGACATAGTTCTATATAAACCGCCCCGTTTTTGACAAAAATGCGCGGTTCGGAGATGGTCGGCTCGGAAAAACGTCTGCACGTCTCCTGCGGGAGTGCGGCGGGGCGGAAGAGGTCGTACAGGGCTTCGCCCACGGGCGCGGCGGGGTCGGCGAGCACGATCTTGTGGTCGTTTTCGTAGGCGAGCCTATCGTAGGCGACGCGCACAAGGCTATCGCAAGAGGCAAGGGGCGCAGGCGTGCGGCCGTCATAAAGTGCGCGGAAGATGCGCAGGGCGATGTTGGCGGGCGGGCCTCCGCCCGTCGCGCTTATGGGGGAATTGTCGCGGTTGCCCAGCCACACGCCCACGGTGTGCTCCGCGGTGTAGGCGAGGGTATAGGCGTCGGTGTTGCCGCCCTTGCCCTCTGCAGTGCCCGTCTTGGCGCAGACGGGGAAGGGGAGAGAAGATAGCCTTTTTGCCGTGCCCTCCTTGGCGGCCGTCTGCAACATATCGCTTACAAGGGCGCAGGTCTCCTTCGAAAAGACCCGCTTTTCCCGCGGTTCGAAGTTATAAATTACCCGCCCGCTTTCATCCTCCACGCGCAGGATACACGAGGCGGGGGCGTACATTCCGCCGTTTGCAAGGGTCGAGTAGCCGCGGGCGAGGTCGCACAGCGTGTACCCCTCGCGCATCCCGCCAAGGGCGAGGGCGAGCGTTCTGTCCTCCTCGTCGACGGGAAGCCCCAATTTTTCCATGTAAAAAGCCGCCCTGTCGCACCCGAGGGCGTTCAAAATGCGCACGGCGGGGATGTTCACGCTGCGCGATAAGGCGTAGCGCACGCTCATGTATCCGCCCGTCGCGCCGCCCGCGTCGTCGGGGGAGTAGCCGCCGAAGTCGCAGCGCTCGTCAGAGACGGGTGTCGCGGGGGAGATGAGGTTCTCCTCGATGGCGGGCGCGTAGACGAGGAGGGGCTTGATGACCGAGGCGGGCAGCCGCTTGTAAGAAGCGCAAGTGGAATGGAGCGCGCGGATGCCGTGCGTGCGATTATCGACAATAAGTGCGCAAATATCGCTCTCCGCCTCCGTCTTTTCCAACTCCTCTTGCAGGGCGGCGTCGTACGCCGTATAAATTTTCAAAGACCCCATCTTTCCCGTGCGCGCCTCGGAAAAGAGGGCGGAAAATTCCTCAAACACCCGCGCGAGATAGGCGTTTTCGCCGCTCTCGGCGGGCGCGGCGGGCAGGGGCGCTTCGGTCGCCTCCGCGTACTGCGCCGCCGTAAGATACCCCTGTTCGAGCATGAGTTTGAGCACAAAATTGCGCCGCGCGCGGCATTTTTCGGGATTTTTGAAGGGGGAATAGGTATTGGGCGACTTGACGAGGGCGGCAAGCATGGCGCTCTCCGCGGGGTTAAGTTCCTCGGCGTCCTTGCCGAAGTAGTACTTTGCCGCGCTCCCCACGCCGAACGCGCTGTGCCCGAAGTAGATGGAGTTGACGTAAAGTTCCAAAATTTCTTCCTTGGAATACCTGCGTTCGAGGGCGCGCGTCAACTTAAACTCCCTGAGTTTTCGCGCGATCGTCTTATCGCTCGTCAGGTGGGTGTTCTTGATGAGCTGCTGGGAGATGGTGGAAGCCCCCTCGCGGAAGGAAAAACTCGTCAGATTCTTCCACATTGCCTTTGCAACGCGCCGATAGTCGATGCCGCCGTGCGTAAAAAACCGCTTGTCCTCGACGGCGACAAAGGCGTTCGGCAGGTGGGCGGGCAGGCTTTCAAAGGCAACGCTCCGCCTGCGCGCCGTCTCCATGGGTTCGCCGTTTTCGTCGTAGATGCGCAGGCACGCCGTATCCAGCGTGAGTTTTTCCGGCTCCAATTTCGCCCCCGCCGTGACGCCGAGGTAGGCAAAGAGCAGCGTGAGCACCAACGCTCCCGCCACGCCGAAGAGAATGAAAAGGACTTTCGCCGTGCGTTTCATAGTGGCAGTATCGGTAATTTATTGAAAATTTTTCATTTTCCCGCGCGCGTACGTGTTGAAAAAACAAGGCGTTTATGATATAATGCAAGTTGGGAGCAAAGGCTATGACACTGCAAGAGATCATTTTAAGTAGTTCGCGCGTTGTCTTTTTCGGCGGCGCGGGGGTATCCACGGAGAGCGGCATCCCCGATTTCCGCTCGGAGGATGGGCTTTACCGTCAAAAATATTCCGTTCCGCCCGAGACCATCTTGAGCGCGGACTATTTCTATTCGCACACAGCGGAGTTTTACAAATTCTACCGCGATAAGATGCTGCCCCTCTGGGCGAAGCCCAACGCCGCGCACCTAAAACTTGCGCAGCTCGAGAAGAAGGGGAAACTTCTCGCCGTCGTCACGCAGAATATCGACGGTCTGCACCAGGCCGCGGGGAGCAAAAATGTCTATGAACTCCACGGCAGCGTGCACCGCAACACCTGCCTTTCGTGCGGCAAAAAGTATACCGCCGAGGTCATCGCTAAGGGGGAAGGCGTGCCGCGCTGTTCGTGCGGGGGGCTTATCAAGCCCGACGTCGTTTTATACGGCGAGCCGCTCGACGGCGAAACGGTGGAGGGCGCGTGCAACGCCATCGCCTCCGCCGATACCCTCATCGTGGCGGGGACTTCGCTCTCCGTCTATCCCGCGGCGGGGTTTGTCAGCCTCTTCCGCGGAAAGCACCTCGTGCTCATCAACCGCACCCCGACGCCGCTCGACGGGATGTGCGAACTCGTCATCCGCGAGAATGTAGGCAAGGTTTTTTCGGAGTTAGAGGCATGAACTACCACATCGTCACATACGGCTGCCAGATGAACCTGCACGAATCGGAGAAGATCGCGGGCGTCCTCAAAGCAAAGGGCTACGACAACCCGACTTCCCCCGAGGAGGCGGATATCATCGTATTCAACACCTGCTGTATCCGCGAGAACGCGGAAAACCACGCGTTCGGCAACATCGGCGCGCTCAAACAGCTCAAGCGACAGAAGAAGGGGCTTATCATCGCGGTGGGCGGCTGTATGGTGCAGGAGGAGGGCAAGGCCGCCCTTCTCAAAGCCAAATTTCCCTTTATCGATATCCTCTTCGGCACGCATAATCTCTCCGAACTCGGCGACCTCATCGAAAAGAAGAGGGCGCAGCGGCGCACCGTCATCTCCGTGCCCGAGGCGCGGACGGAGATAGAGGACGGCGTCTCGCCCGTCCGCACGAGTTACCCCAACGCGTGGGTCAACATCATGTACGGGTGCAACAATTTTTGCTCGTACTGCATCGTGCCCTATGTGCGCGGCAGAGAGCGTTCGCGCAAGATGGAGGACGTACTTTCCGAGGTGCGCGCCCTCGTTGAGGAGGGCTATAAGGAAATCACCCTGCTCGGGCAGAACGTGGACTCCTACCGCGATGAGAGCGGCGCGGATTTTGCGGCGCTCCTCGATAAAGTCGCCTCGATCGAGGGCAAGTTCCGCGTGCGGTTCATGACGTCGCACCCCAAGGATTTTTCTGCGGAACTCGTCGCCGTCATGAAAAAGCACAAAAAAATCTGCAAACACCTGCATTTGCCCGTGCAATCGGGTTCAAACCGCATCCTTTCGCTCATGAACAGGCGGTACACGCGGGAAAAATACCTCGATGAAATTGCGCTCCTTCGGCGGGAGATCCCCGACTGCGAGGTGACGACGGACTTTATCGTGGGCTTTCCCACCGAGACGGAGGAGGACTTCCGGGGGACGCTCTCCCTCGTGGAGGAGGCCGACCTTTCCTCGGCGTTCATGTTCATCTTCTCGCCCCGCACGGGCACGCGGGCTGCCGCCATGGAGGGGCAGATAGATGAGGAAGTCTCCAAGGAGAGGCTCTCCCGCCTCATCGCCCTCGTCAACGAAAAGACCCGCCAAAAGAGCGCGAAGTATGTGGGCAAAACGGTGGAGATCCTCTGCGAGGACTACGACGCCAAAAAGGGGCTGTACCTCGGCAGGGACGAATACGGGCGAATGGGGTACTTTGAAAGCAATATAGACCGCGTGGGGGAGTTTGTCCGCCTCCGCGTGACGCGGGCAAACGGCATTTCGCTGTACGGCGAAGCCGCAGATTGACGGAGGAAAATCATGGCGCTTTCACCGATGATGGAGCATTGGAAAAAGGTCAAGGATGAATACCCGGGGTGCATCGTTTTTTACCGTCTCGGCGACTTTTACGAGATGTTTTTCGACGACGCCGAAAAGGCGAGCAAGATCCTCGATCTCACGCTGACGGGCAGGGACTGCGGGCTGGAAGCCCGTGCGCCCATGTGCGGCGTTCCCTTCCACGCCGCCGACAGTTACATTCAAAAGCTCGTGGAGGCGGGCGAGCGCGTCGCCATCTGCGAGCAACTCTCCGACCCTAAGGCGAGCAAGGGGATGGTGGATAGGGACGTCATCCGCGTCGTCTCGGCGGGGACGGTCATCGAAAACGAGATGCTCGACGAAAAGAAGAGCAACTACATCGCCTGCGCCTGCAAGATAAACGGCAGGTATGCCATGGCGTGGGCGGATATCACCACAGGGGAATTTGCGGCGGAAGAGGTGGAAAATTCCGAGCAACTCTTGTATGCCCTCGTCAATCTCTCCGTTGCGGAGATCGTCTGCAACGAGGAACTTTTATTTGAGACCAAAAACAGCGCGGAGGTGCAAAGAGGCGCGCTTCCCGCGTTCTCGTGCTATCTTCCGTGGGCGTTTGGGCGCGCGGCGGCGGAAAAATCGCTCAAAGAGCAGTTCTCCGCCTCGGTTGACGCCTTGGGTATCGCCGACAAGGAGGGGGCGATCTGTGCGGCGGGGGCGCTCCTCGAATACCTCCGCGAGACGCAGAAGCACGCCCTCAAAAACATCAACTCCCTCCGCTATGCGGAGGAAAATTCGCGGCTCGTCTTGGATAGCGTGGCGGTGCGCAACCTCGAAATTCTGAAAAACAACGCGGAGGGGAAGCGGTACGGCTCTCTTTTGTGGCTGCTCGATAGAACCAAGACGGGCATGGGCGCACGCAAACTTGCAAGCGCGCTCATCTCGCCCCTGCGCGATAAGCGGGCGATCGAGGCGCGGCTCGACGCGGTGGATGAACTCTTCCGCGCCAGCGTCGTGCGGATAGGCCTTGCCGATATGCTCGCGGGCGTCAAGGATATCGAGCGGCTCACGGGGCGCATCTCCAACGGAAACTTGCAGCCGCGCGACTGCCTTGCGCTCTCCGCGTCGCTTGCCATTGTCCCCAACCTCAAATTCCAACTCGCGGGCTTTTCCTCGGCGCTTTTGAGGCGGGTCGCCTCCGAACTTGCCGATACCAAGGAAATTTGCTCCCTTCTTAACAGCGCCATCTCGCCCGAGGCGACGACGTTGAAGGAGGGCGGCTACATCCGCCGCGGCTACAACAAGGAACTCGACGAACTCAAAGAAGTAAAGGATCACAGCAAGTCCATGCTTGCCGAACTCGAAGCGCGCGAGCGAGAGAGGACGGGCATCCGCACCCTCAAAGTAGGCTACAACCGCGTGTTCGGCTACTATATCGAAGTCAGCAATTCCTTCCGCGACCGCGTTCCCTATTCCTACACGCGCAAGCAGACGCTCGCGGGCGGGGAGCGCTTCGTCAACGATGAACTCAAAGAACTCGAAGCCAAAATTTTGGGCAGCGACGACAAGGCGCAGCGCCTCGAAGAGTACCTCTACGCCGAACTCATGGAAATCCTCGTGCGCAACATCTCGGTGTTTCAGGCGGTGGCGGGGGCGGTCGCTTCCCTCGATTGCCTCGTCTCCCTCGCGACCGTCGCCAAGGAGAACAAGTACGTCCGCCCCACGATCGTGGAGGAGGGCGCTTTGGAAGTGGAAGAGGGGCGGCATCCCGTGGTGGAGGCCATCTCGCGCGAGCGTTTCGTGCCCAACGACTGTATGCTCGATGGCGGCGACAGCCGCACGATGATCCTCACAGGGCCGAATATGGCGGGCAAGAGCACATACCTGAGGCAGAACGCCCTCATCGTGCTCATGGCGCACATCGGCTCGTTTGTGCCCGCAAAGCGCGCCGTCGTTCCCATCGTCGATCGCATCTTCACCCGCATCGGGGCGAGCGACAACCTCATCCTCGACAGGAGCACCTTCATGGTGGAGATGACGGAAGTCGCGAGTATTCTCCGAAACGCCACCGCCAAGAGCCTCCTCATTTTGGATGAAGTGGGGCGGGGCACGAGCACCTTCGATGGGCTATCCATCGCGTGGGCGGTCATCGAGCACTTGACGCAAAAGATCCGCGCCAAGACGCTTTTCGCCACGCACTACCACGAACTCACCGAACTCGAGGGCAAACTCGAGGGCGTCAAAAATTACAAGATCAGCGCGCGCGAGATAGGCGGAACCATCGTATTCTTGCGCAAGATCGTGCGGGGCGGGGCTTCGCGCTCCTTCGGCGTGGAGGTCGCCGCGCTCGCGGGCATCCCCCAAGAGGTCACCTCCCGCGCCAAGACCATTCTGCGCTCCCTTGAAAAGAACGACCTTGCGGGGCGCAACATTCCCGATGAGCCCATCGAGGAAGAAGCCGATGAAGTGGAAGAAAACCTCCGCACCCAGCTTGCGGGCATCAATCCCGATGCGCTCTCGCCCTTGCAGGCGCTTACTCTCATTGCGGAGTGGAAGGAGAAACTGAAATGATAAATGTCCTCACGCCCGACGTATACAACCGCATCGCCGCGGGCGAGGTGGTGGATCGCCCCTATTCCGTCGTCAAGGAACTCGTGGAAAACGCCGTCGACGCGGGGGCGACCGAGATCTCGGTCGAAATCGAGGGCGGCGGCAAACGCCGCGTCTCGGTCACGGATAACGGCTGCGGCATCGCAAAGGAAGATCTGCCGCTCGCCTTCCGCCCGCACGCGACGAGCAAACTCAAAACGGCGGAAGATCTCTTCACCGTGTTGACTTTGGGCTTCCGCGGCGAAGCCATCGCCTCCATTGCCTCCGTCTCGGAGATGGAGATCGTCTCCAACGCGGGCGGCGAGGCCTATTCGCTCGCCTGCAAGGGGGGGGATCTCGGCGAAATTCGCGCGGCGGCGGGCGCAAAGGGGACGAGCGTCACGGTGGAAAACCTCTTCTACAACACTCCCGCCCGCCTCAAATTCCTCAAATCGGACGCGCAGGAGGAGGGGGACGTCTCCAACATGATGGCGCGTTTCCTTCTCTCCCGCCCCGAAATTGCCTTCACCTACACGGTCAACGGCAAGGTCAAGTACCGCTCCTTCGGCGATGGCCTCAAAGCCGCGCTCGTCGCCGTCTACGGGGCGGGAATTCTCAATGACTGCATCGAAATTTCCGCCGATAAGCACGGTATCAAACTTTCCGGCTTCATCGGAAACCGCAACTTTTCCAAGCCCAACCGCAGCTATCAGAGCCTCTTTGTCAACGGGCGCTACATCGTCAATCAAACGGTGAGCGCGGCCGTCTCCAACGCCTACGCCGCCTACCTCATGAAGCGCCAATACCCGTTCTATGTGCTCTTTTTGGACGTCCCGCCCGAGATCGTGGATGTCAACGTGCACCCCAACAAGGCGGATGTGCGCTTTGCGGACAATCAAATTATCTACGGAAGCGTCTACTCCGTCGTTTCCGCCGTTCTCGACGGCAACTCCCGCGCCCTCGAATACGTCGCCCCGCAGTCGCTTCCCAAGGCAGATGCCCCCGCCGCGCCCGCCGCGCCGCAAATGACGTACGCGGAGGCCAAAAAGGAACTGCAATTCGACGTCTCCCCGCTGGCGGGAAGAACGCCCGCGCCCCGCTTTTTCGAGCAGGAGCGCGCGCCCGTCAAATTCGAAGTCAACGCGCCGACTGCCGCCGAAATCGACTATTTTGAGGAAAACAAGCGCTTTCTCGCGGCGCAGTCGCAGGCAAAACAGGAGCGTGTGGACGTAAAATCGCTCGAATACAAGGGCGAACTCTTCCGAACCTACCTCATCTACGAGTACGGCGACTGCGCGTACATCCTCGATCAGCACGCCGCGCACGAGCGCCTCATCTACGATAAACTGCGCGAAAAGGCGGAAAAGCGCGCCATCATTTCCCAGCCCATGCTCATGCCATTTCTTCTTGAAGTGAACGGGGCGGAGTATGCCTTTCTCGAAAAAAACTACAATATATTAAAAGAAATCGGCTTTGAGGTGGATAGTTTCGGCGGAACGAGCGTCAAGGTCTCCGCCGTGCCCGCCGACCTCATGGGGCTGGACTTAAAGGCGTTTTTCGGCGAAATTCTCGGCTCTATGGAGAGCCTCCGCGCCATCAAACTGCCCGAACTTCTGAAGGATAAACTCGCCTCCGCGGCGTGCAAGGCCGCGGTCAAGGGCGGGGAAAAACTGACGGACGAGGAGGCGCGCTCTCTCATCGAGCGCACGGAGGGCGACATGGGGCTGAAATGCCCGCACGGCCGCCCCGTCGCCGTCAAAGTCAAGAAGAGCGAACTCGAAAAACTGTTCAAGCGCGTCGTATGAAAAAATTTTTGGTCATCTGCGGGGCGACGGCCTCGGGCAAGACGGCGCTCGCCGTGGAGTGCGCGAGGAGGATGGGGGGCGAAGTCGTCTCCTGCGACGCCCTCCTCGTCTACAAGGGCCTCAACATCGGCACTGCCAAGCCAACTTTTGAGGAGCGGGGCGGCATTTTGCACCACCTCATCGATATCGCCGAGCCGACGCAAAATTTTTCGGTGAGCGATTTCGAGCGCGCCGCCCTCCAAGCGGTGGAGGAGATCGAAGCGCGGGGCAAAATTCCCGTTTTTTGCGGCGGAACGGGGTTCTATCTCAACGCGGTGCTCTTCAAGCGCTCCTTCGGCAGCGCCCCCGCGTCACCCGAGATCCGCGAAAGGTACGAGAGATTGGAGCGGGAAGAGGGCAGGGAGGCGCTCCACGCCCGCCTCGCCGCAGTCGACCCCGAGAGCGCCAAAGAACTGCACTATAATGACGTCAAGCGCATCATCCGCGCGCTGGAGATCTACGAGCAGACGGGCAAGAAAAAATCCGAGCAAAACGACGGAAAGACGCCGCGCTTTGCCTACGAGGCGTTCGCCTTCGACTACGCGCGGGAAGAACTGTACGCCCGCATCGACCGCCGCGTGGACGCAATGTTGCAGGCGGGGCTTGTAGAGGAAGTAAAGGGGCTGCTTGCGGCGGGCGTGCCCGAAAACGCGCAGTGTATGCAGGGCATCGGCTACAAAGAGGTGGTCGAATTTTTGAAAAACGGGCTTAATTTAAGTACTATGTCAGACATAATAAAGAAAAATACGCGCAATTATGCCAAACGGCAACTCACTTTTTTCAAAAAGTTGCCCAATTTGCATTGGTTGAAGCCGCAATCTCTTCAAAAGGCGGCAGAAGAGGTAGAGGAAATTTATGAAGGCAGATGAATTGATTTTGAAGGCGGAAGGGGCGCTCAAAGCGCAGTTCGCGCGGGCGGACGAAATTTCGCTCTACAATCAAAATAAGGTGTTGGAGGCGTTCCGCGACGGGCAGATCGCCCTTCGCCACTTTGCGCCCTCCACGGGCTACGGCTACGGCGACGAGGGGCGGGAGGCGCTCGGAAAGGTCTATGCGCGCGCGTTCGGCGCGGAAAGGGCGATCGTCTCGCCCGCCCTCCTCTCGGGCACGCACGCCTTGACGGTCGCGCTCTTCGGCATTTTGCGCCCCGGGGACGGCGTCCTCTGCCTCACGGGCACGCCCTACGATACCCTCCGCGGGGTCATCTTCGGCGAGGGGAACGGTTCGCTTCGGGATTTCGGCGTGTCGTTCGATATCGTCGAACTCGATGAAGGGGGCAAATGCGACGAAAACGCCGTCCTCGCCCGCCTCAAACAGAAAAACTACCGCATGGTCTACATCCAGCGCTCGCGCGGGTACGAACTTCGCGACGCCTTCTCCGTCGCCGAAATCGGAAAAATGTGCGCCCTCGTGCGCAAGGCGGGCTTCAACGGGTGTATCTTCGTGGACAACTGCTACGGCGAGTTTGTCGAAAAACAAGAGCCTACCGAAGTCGGGGCAGATCTCATCGTGGGGTCTCTCATCAAGAACCCCGGGGGCGGGCTTGCGCCCACGGGCGGCTACATCGCGGGCGGCGCAAAATACGTTTCCATGTGCGAAAACCGCCTCACCGCGCCCTCCGTGGGCGGGGAGATCGGCTCGTATGCCTACGGCTATCAGGCGTACTTTCAGGGCTTTTTCCTCGCGCCGCACGTCGTATGTCAGGCGGTAAAGGGGGCGCTTCTCATCGGCAAGTGCATGGAGCAGTTGGGCTACGAAAATTTCCCGTCCCTCGAGAAAGTCCCCGCCGATATCACCCGCGCCATCCGTTTTCCGTCGGAGAGGGAACTCACCGCGTTCATCCAGTCGGTGCAGGAATGTTCCCCCGTGGATAGTTTCGTAAAGTTGGAGGCGTGGGATATGCCGGGGTACGATTGCAAGGTCATCATGGCAGCGGGTACGTTCGTGGCGGGGGCGAGTATCGAACTCTCCGCCGATGCGCCCATCCGCGCGCCCTACACCGCCTATTTTCAGGGGGGGCTGACCTACGAGCACTGCAAGATAGCCTGCAAAAACATTCTCGAAAAACTCCTTTGATCTGATTTTGACATTGTGATCTTATATCATATTGCAGAGGGCGGCGCGCGGCCGCTCTTTTTTCGTTCCTTTCCTCATACCGACGCCCCGCAGGGGCGGAGTGTATCTTTTCATGGAAATTTTCCCCAAAACGCTTGACATCCGCCGCGCCGTGTGCTATCATGATGATATCAAAATGATATCACATTTCGGAGGAAAATATCATGCAGGTGAAGGATTTTGATAAGATCACGGAAAAGACGGCGAAGGAAAAGAACGGCTGGGTGATGCTCGCCGTCACCATTGCCGTAATTTTGTGTTCTATCGCGCTCTTTGTGGTGGGCGCGGTGTTTCTTGCGGAGAGCGCGGCGTTCTCCGCCCTCATGGTCGCGGGCGTTCTCGGCCTTATCGTGGGTCTCATCTTCTTCGGCGGCTTCAAGTTATTACAGCCCAACGAGGCGTATGTCCTCACCCTCTTCGGCAAATATTACGGCACGATCAAGCGCGACGGCTACTTTTGGGTCAACCCGTTCTGTGCGGCGGTCAATCCCGCGCGCGCTTCCATGATCGGCAAAAAACTTTCGCTCAAAGCCATGACGCTCAACAACGATAAGCAGAAGGTCAACGATGAAGAGGGGAATCCCATCGAAATTTCCGTCGTCGTCATCTGGCGCATCACGAACACCGCAAAGGCGGTATTCAATGTGGATAATTACATGGCGTATCTCTCCACGCAGTGCGATGCCGCCATCCGCCAGGTCGCGCGGCAGTACCCCTACGATGTCTCCACGAACGGCGATGAAACGTCTCTGCGCGGCAGTGCGCAGGAGATCGCGGAAGTTCTCCGCGCCGAACTGCAACAGCGCACGGATATGGCGGGCATCGAGGTGTTGGAAGCGCGCATCTCCCACCTCGCCTACGCGCCCGAGATCGCGGCGGCGATGCTCCAGCGCCAGCAGGCCTCGGCGATCATCGCGGCAAGGCAGAAGATCGTCGAGGGGGCTGTCTCCATGGTGGAGATGGCGCTCAACAAACTCTCGGAAGAGAACGTCGTCGAACTCGACGACGAGAGGAAGGCGCAGATGGTCTCCAATCTTTTGGTCGTGCTCTGCGGCAACCGCGATGCCCAGCCCGTCGTCGGCACGGGGAGCATCTACTGATGGCTGAAAAAAATTTTTGAAATTTTTTCAAAAAATGTGGCATATACCCGCCGCACCCGAAAAAAATCGTGCTACCATCATATTGAAAGGAGCGTGAAGCGCAAAGGAAGTCGCGGCGGAAACAAAAAAAGCCATTGGGGTGCGGCAAGGCGGCGCGGCGCGAGAGCGGCGCGGCGCCGCGCCGCAACCCAATGGCTTTCGGTAAAAATTCAAAATGAAAAATCTGCTCGGTTACAACGTAAATTCGCCCGACGGAAAATTTGACGGCGAGGAATTTCTCCTCCGAAAAATCGACGGCGACCTCTCTTCCAAACAAAAAAAATTGGAAGAGGAGGGCGCGCTGCTCGAAAAAAATTTTTCCTTTCCGCTTTGGCTCTCCTTTCTGAAATATTTTCTGCTCCTCGCGGGTTGCATCTTGCTCGGAGGCGGGCTGGACGCGCTTTCCGACGATGAGGCGCTGCTCGCAACCATGGAAGCGAACGGGCTTTGGTGGGTGATCGGCGTGGGGGCGGCCGCCATTCTCATCGGGCTTGTGCTCGCCATTTTGGAGTGGCGGAAGGGGAAAATCGGAAAGGGGAGTTCCGCCTTTCTTGATTTTTCCGAGCGGACAAAAAAATTGAACGCGCAGTCGCGCGAGGCGCTCCTCGTTCCCGAAAATTGCGCGCTTGTTGACGTTTTTTCCATTCCCGGCAATCCGCGCGCAAAAAAGCCGACGCCTATATTCGGTTCGTGCTATCTCCTTTCGGAGGTCGCTGTGTTCCGCGAAGGCGACCTTTTATGCGTTGCCGACGTCGAGCGGGTTTTGGGAATTCCGCTCGAAAAGATCAAGCGCGTGGCGCGCGTAAAAAAGAGCGCGGCGTTTGTCGGCTGGAACAAGGAGACGCCGCCCAACAAGCCGCCCTACAAAGTGCGGTCAAATCATTACGAGACGCATTTCGTAAAGCCGTTTTATGCCGTGGAAATTGCGGGGAGCGAGGAATTTTATCTGCTGTTTCCGCCCTACGAGTGGGAAAAAATCGCGCCGCTCTTGGGCGACAGAGCCTTGAATATCGAGGAAGTAAAAAAATTATCATGAGTGAAACGATGCAAGAACATGAAGAGATCGTGAGGGCGGAGAACCTGAAAAAGACGTTCACGCTCTCCAAAAAACAGCAGAGGATAGAGCAGACGGGCGAAAAGCGCCGCGTGGCGGTGAGCGGGCTTTCGTTTTCCGCCTACCGCGGGGAAATTTACGGATTGCTCGGGCCGAACGGCGCGGGCAAGACGACGACGCTGCGGATGCTCTCCACGCTCATCCGCCCCGACGCGGGCGACGCGTTCTTGTGCGGGCACTCCATTGTGAAAGAGCCGCGGCGGGTGCGCGACGTCATCGGGTTCATGACGAGCGATCTGAAACTCGAGGGCTTCTTCACGCCCGATTATCTCTTTGACTTTTTCGGCGCGATGCACGGCGTGGAAAAGGCGGCGCTCGCGACGCGCAAAAAAGAACTTTTCTCCCGCTTCGGCATCGATAAATTTTCCGAGGTGCGGGTGAAAAATCTCTCCACGGGAATGTTGCAAAAGGTCTCGCTCGTCGTCTCCATCGTGCACGACCCCGAGATCGTCATCTTCGACGAGCCGACGAACGGGCTGGACGTCATCACCGCCAAAGTCGTGACCGACTTTTTGGAGGAACTGCGGCGCATGGGGAAGAGCATCATCCTCTCCACTCACATCTTCTCCCTCGTGGAAAAACTGTGCGACAGGGTGGGCATTTTGCTGAACGGAAGACTCGCCGCGGAGGGGTCGCTGGAAGCGGTCGCGAAGGGGGATCTCGAAAGGACGTTTTTTGCTCTGTACGAGGGCGAAGGAGGGAGAGTATGAAGTTTCTCGCCCTTGTAAAAAAGGAATTTCACCGCTTTTTTCACGACCCTCGGCTCATCACCACCATGCTTCTGCCCGGGCTCGTCATCTTTCTTCTGTACAGCGTGCTGGGGGAAGCTCTCAACACAAAGGCGGAGGCGCGGCATTACGACGTGTACCTCGTGGGCGATTCCGCCGTCACGCGGGTGATCGCCCAAGCGGCGACAGCGGGCGGGGACAGCGTGGAATGGAGACGCCTCGGCGACGAGGAGGAGGCCATGGACGCCGTGCGTGAGGGCAAGGCGACCGCCGTTATCAAATTCAGCGAGAACTTTGACGCGGCGGAAGGGGGAAAGGTGGAGATCTTCTACGACGCTTCAAACGAAGTGAGCGCGGCCTTCTATTCGCTCGCGACGGCGGCCTTGAACGCCTACGGGATGCGCTTTACCGTGGCCGCGCAGAGCCTGACGAGCGCGGAGACCATCGGGATGCAAGTTTTGTGCAGCATTTTGCCTCTCCTCATCGTCACCTTTGTGTTCTCCGCCTGTATGTCCGTGACCCTCGAATCGGTGGCGGGGGAGAAGGAGAGGGGGACGCTTGCGACCGTGCTTGTGACCTCGGTAAAGCGTTCGCACGTCGCCCTCGGAAAGATTTTCCCGCTCGCGTGCATCTCCATGCTCGGAGCGCTTTCGAGCTTCCTCGGAACGGCGCTCTCCATGCCCAAACTCATGGGGCTTTCGCTCAATATGCTGGGTGCATACGGCTTCTGGAATTACTTTCTCATCCTCCTGCTCATTTTGAGCGTTGTCCCGCTCATCGTGAGCCTCATCGCCGTCGTTTCCGCCTACTCGAAGTCGGTGAAGGAGGCCTCCGCCTACACGGGGATGCTCATGATCCTGTCGCTCATTCTGTCGCTCGTGGCGACCTTTGTACCGAAGATGGGCAATTGGACGGTGGCGATCCCCGTTCTGAATACCGTCGTTTTCATGCAGGAGCTGCTTGCGGGTGCGCTTCCCGTGTGGCAATCGCTGGTGAGCGCGGGCGTCAACCTTGTGCTCACCGCTGCGCTCGTGTTCGTGATGACCAAGATGCTGTCGGACGAGCGCATCATGTTCGGGAAGTAAGGAGAGGAAATGGACGAATTTTCAAAACTCTTTCTTCGCGGCAGATACGCAGAGGACATGAAAAAATTTGTGCGGTGCGTGCGCGCGTTCGCCCTCTGCGGTGCGGTGTTGCTCCTTCTCGCCGCGGCAGTGTCGTGGCAGGCGCTCCCGTTTTGGGTCGCCGCGTCCTTTTCGGTGGCGGGGTTTGCCGTGGAAGGTGTGGCGAACGTGCTCGCGCTCACAATGCCCCTCCGCCTCGAACAGCTCGCCCTCGAGCAACATATGCAGAACGCGCTTCTCAAAGAGGGGGAAGAGAGGCGGCGGCACGAGGCACTGTATCGCGCTTACCGCACAGCGTTTGCACGTTTTTCGTCGGGAAAGCGGCTTGCTTTGATGGCGGCGCGCCTGCTTGCGCCCGCCGCGCTTGCCGTCTCGAGCCTGCTCGTCTCGGGCGGCGTCGTCATGGACGAAGCGCTCATCGTCGTCTTTTTCCTCTTTGTGCTCCTTGCGGGCGGGGCGGGCGTGTACGACGCCCTCCGCGAGAGCCGAGCGCGGGCGAAGTTCTATTCTCTTGCGCAGGGTGAAATCGACGCCGTCAAGCGGGAAGAGCTGTACATCACGGAGGAGAGGGCGGCAAAGGAGGCAGAGAGCGCCCGCGCCGCCTCGGCTATTCCCGCGCCCGTCGAGCTTTTTTTGAAGGAGGACACGGAGAAGGAGGACTTCCGTGCGGTGAGCAAGAAGAGTACCATGCTCGGTGTATTTCTCGGTGTGCTCTATTTTGCAGTTCTCGTCGTCGGAATATCGTGCGGAAACGCATTGGAGAAGCTCGGGGCTGCGGTGAGCTGGACACTTGTCCTCGCCGTATTTGCGGTGATCTTCGCCGTCTCCGTCGTCGCCATTTTCCCTGTTTCCCGCCGACAAAAGGAAATTTTCGCCCGAAATTTCCTCAAACTCGGGGATTCGGAGACGGACGTTTTACGCAAAAACCTACAAACGCTGTGGATCCGCTCGCAGCGGGCGGGAAATATCATGTTCGGCTGTTTCACCGCGGGGGCGGTGGCGCTCGGCGCTATGTTTGGGCTTGTAAGCTATTTTACAAATGCGGACGGAATGCCGCTCGCGCAGTCCCTCGCCGTGGGCATCTTGCCCATTCTCGTCTATGCCGCGCTCCTTTCGCTCGTCGTGTGGACTGTCATGTACGCGGTCGCGAGAAGGAAAATGCGCCCCGTTGAAGCACAATTGCGCGAATGTATGCGCACGGAGTAATCATGAAGGAAAACGAAAAAACAAAAAAGCAGGTGCCACTAAGGCTTTCGCCGGGTCTGTATGCGGAGCTCATGCGATGGGCGGACGAGGAATTTCGTTCGCTCAACGGGCAAATTGAGTTTTTACTGACGGAATGCGTGAAAAAGCGGAAGGGGGTGAAAAAAGATGGATGACAATATGGTAGTTTCCATAATTGTGGCGGGCGTTATGTTTGCCGCGGTCATCGGCATTTTGGTTTTTGAAATCGTGTGGATCAAAAAAATTCGCAAAAAATATGTGTACCGCTGGCAGGCGCATGAAATTGTGTTCGAGATCGCCGCGCGGAGCGTCCGGCTGTATGTGGACGGCAATGTGGAGGACGAACTCGGCGCACAGAACATCCGCATCTGCACCCTCCGCGCCTTTGTGGACGGCGAGGAAGTGAAGGCCCGCATGAGGGTGCGCGGGATGCGGGTGCAACTCGACGTGACGGCGGACGGCACGCCGCTGCAACTCCTCGGTACGGGGAAATGAAAAAACCCGCAATATGTCGGGTTTTTTGCGGAAAAATCAGGGAAGATACACTCGTTTGCGCCCCGCAGTAAATGCGGGGCGCAAACTCGGTATGAGGAATTAGAGGGGATTGTTTGTGGAAAGATTCACTCACCGAGCCGCCCGCTGCGCTTTGCGCAGCGGGCGGCTCGGTTCGGAATGCGGGGAGGAGTTCCTTGCGGGCGGCGCGGTGAGTGAATGAGGGAGGGGGTGTCTTGCGGGCGGTTCGGGGAGTGAATAAGGGGGGAGTGCCTCCCCACCACCGCCTACGGCGAAGCCTCCCCTCCTTGGGCGGGGAGGCCTTGGTCGGATTGTTTCGGTGAGCGAATGAGGCAGGTGGAGGGGAGGCCTTGGTCGGATTGTTTCGGTGAGTGAATGAGCAGATGAAGGGGAGGCCTTGCGGGGTGTTGCTCGGTTGACGCGGACGGGAGCTATTTGCGTTTGCGGAGGACGAAGCCCAACTTATCCCTGAATTGGAGGAACAGGATGAGCGCCACGATGAAGATGACGGCGCAGATAATGACGATGATCGTCCACGGGTCGAGGCTCTCCGCCTTGACGTGCGACCAAAGTTCGTTGATGCGCTCGCTCGTATCGGCGTCGAAATAGTTCATGACGGCGCAGCGCGAGATGACGTCCTCGGGGGGGAACTGCGCGAAGAGCTGGCGGCTCGTGCGCTGCTCCTCATCGGCGTAGATGCCCACCGGCTCGCCGTTGTCATCGCCGAAAAACCACGATAAGTCGTAAAAATTCTCCTCCGTCTCATCCTCCTCGTCCTCCACGCCGTAGAGGTAGTCGGTGTAGTTGAGCATATCGTCATTTTCGCCTGCGACGACCGAGGTGTAGCCGATGTAGTAACTGTTGCGCATGGCGCTTGCGGGCATGGACATATAGTTGACGAACGCCTGCGCCGCCTTCTTTGTGCCGCGCTCCTCGACGCCCTTCGTCAGCACCCAGCCGTCGAACCACAGGTTGGAGCCCGCCGCGGGAACGAAGTACTCGAGGAGAACGTCGTTTTTCTCCTCCGCCTCGTCGAGGGCGTAGACGGCGTCGCCGCTCCACGCGTAGTTGAGCCAAATTTTGCCGCTCACCATGTCCGCCTTGCCCGTATCCGTCTCGAAGCCGTAGATGTTCTTCTTCATGTCGAGAAGGGTCTTGCCGACGGCGTCGGTGTACTCCTCCGCCGTGCGGTTGAAGATGGCGGTGAGGGTCTTGTTGTAGTCGGCGCTCGTTCTGTCGAGGGCGAGAAGTTCCTTTTCGTATGTCAGCCCGAGGGCGGCAAAGTAGGTATCGCGGACATTGTCCTTCGCCGTGATCCGATTGGTGTATTTGTCGCTTATAAAGGTCTGCCAGCCGAGCTCTTCAAGGTCGGCGCGCTCAACGTGCTCGGGGTTGTACACAAAGCCCGTCGTGCCCCACATATAGCCCGCGGCGTATTCGCTCCACTTGTGCGCCGCCTGCTCCCCGTTCTGCGTGACGGTGACCGTGCCGTTTTCAAAGACGCTCTTGATGTAGGGGGAGACGTTGCGGACATAGTAGTTGTTGGGGTCGGCTTCGTCGAAGAAGGACGCGTCGTAGGGCACGATGCGATCCTCGGCGGCGAGTTTCATGATCATGTAGTCGGAGGGGCAGAGAAGGTCGTACTCGTTGCCGAGGACGATCTCATTGTACATATCCTCGTTCGTGCCGAAGGTGGCATAGTCGACGCGGACGCTCTCGTGGTACGTCTCCTCGTACCACGCTTCAAAGTCGTCGAGGATGGGGGGAGCGTCCTGCACTTCCTCCACATCGTAGAGGTAGGAGCCTTCGCCGCCCTCGTCGATGTATTCCGCCCAACTGTACACTTTGAGGATGACGTCGGCTTGCTTGCCGCCGCATCCGCCGAGTAGGGCGAGGGTGGGGAGCAGCATCAGAGCTGCCGCGAGAAGAGAGAAAATGCGTTTTTTCATTGCTTTGCCTCTTTTTTCCGCAGGGCGGGCAGGTTGGATAGGACGACGAAGAGCACGATGACGAGGAAGATGATGGTCGTCAGCGCCCAGAACGAGGAGAGCGTTTCCGCCGTGTGGGCATTGCCGCGCATGGTGGCGTTGAACACATAGGTGGAGATGGTCTCGAACCCGTTGGGGCGGGTGTAGACGGTGACGATGTAGTCGTCGAGCGAGAGCGTGATGGCGAGCATGAAGCCCGAGATGACGCCGGGGATAATTTGGGGCAGCACCACCTTCCACAGCGCCTTGAAGGGGCTTGCGCCGAGGTCGAGCGCCGCCTCGTAGAGAGAGCCGTCCATCTGCTTCAACTTGGGAATGACGGAGAGCACTACAAAGGGCGTGCATATGACCATATGGCCGATGAGCATCGTGAAGTACGACTTGCCGATGCCGACCGTGACAAAGGTGATGGCGAGCGAGAGGGCGGTGACGATCTCCGCGTTGATGACGGGGATCTGCGACGCGCCGTGGAGGAGCGCCTTTGTGCGCTTCTTGCAATAGAACATCCCGAGCGCGCCCAAAGTTCCCAAAATTGTGGAGAGGAGTGCCGCGAGAAAGGCGAGGAGTAGGGTGTTGCCTATCATCTGGAGAATGATGGGGTCGCCGAAGAGTTTGGTGTAGTGCGTGAAGGAGAACGAACCCGTTGTGCCGATGATATCCGTCGAGATGAAGGAGTAGACGGCAAGGAGCAGGATGGGGGCGTAGAGAAGGAGGAGAATGAGACCGATGAAGCCCGCTTTGAGGCACTTAAATGCGAGTTGCTTGTTCATAGATTTGCCCCCCGTACGTTTTCTTCGGACTTAAAGCCGCCCGTGAGGAATGTGGAGATGAACACCACGATGAGAAGGACGAGCGCAACCATAGAACCCATGTGCCAATCGCTGCCGAAATATTCGTAGATGAATTTTCCGATGATGGTCACCATGGAGTTGCCGAGCATATCCGAGACGACGTAGTTGGTCATGGAGGGCAGAAATACCATGGTGACGCCGCTCGCGATGCCCGGAACGGAGAGGGGAAGGGTGATGCGCGTGAATGCCGTGAAGGCGTTTCCGCCGAGGTCGTAACTCGCCTCGTAGAGGCTCGGGTCGATCTTCATGAGCGTCGTATAGAGGGGAAGGATCATGAAGGGGAGGAAATCGTACACCATGCCGAACACGGTGTTGAAGTAGTTGGCCTGCCCCAATAGCCCGATCCAATTGAAGAGTTCGCGGATGGCGTTGACGCGGAGCACGAAGTTGATCCACATGGGCATGACAAAGAGCATCAGGATGACGTGCTTTTTCTTCATCTTGCTGTGCGCGAGAATGTAGGCGACGGGATAGGCGATGAGAAGGCAGACGACCGTGGTGATGAGCGCGATGACAATGGAGTAGACGATGGTCGAAAGTTTTGTGGGGTCGGAAAAGAACTTTACGAAGTTTCCAAAGGAAAAGCCCATGTTTCTATCCGTAAAGGCGTAGACGAGAATGACGAGCATGGGCGCGATGACGAAAAAGAGCAGGAACACCGCATACGGGATGCAGAGCGTCTTGCGCGAAAAGCGGGGGATCTTCATCTCTTCTTTTCCTCCGTGTTTTTGAGGGTGAGCTTAATTTTCTCCCGCGGGATGATGACGGAGACGTAGTCGTTTTCGTTCCAGAGATCCTCGGTCGCAAAGACGAAATCTTCATCCTCGTCGCTGTCGCCCGTGCGGACGATGACACGGTAGTGATCGCCCTTGTAGATGATGGAGATGATGTGACCCGTCGTGCCGCCCGCATCCGCGTCGTCGCTTATTTCGATGTCGTACAGCCCGACTTCCACCTTGACTTCCGTCCCCGTGAGGTCGATCTTTTCGCCCGCGGCGGTGATGAGGTAGTCCTCCTCGTCGATGTGGCTCCCCGGGTAGAGCTGAGTGACGTCGCAGTCGAATTCGCCGCCCGCAAATTCCACCTTGTTCGCCTTGTTGATGACGCCGTCGAACACGTTGGTGGTGTATTTGGGCTTCATGAGGTGGATGCCGTCGGGGGCGACGTTGAGGCCGATGGTCTCGCCGACTTCGCGGCTCTCCGTGCTCTGCACGACGACTTCGTACTTGCCGACCTGCACGGTGATCTCATAGTGGATGCCCTTGAACACGACGGAGATGACTTCGCCCTTCAAAGCGCCCTTGTCGGGGGTGGTCATCTGCACGTCCTCGGGGCGGACGACGACGTCGGCAGGCTCGCCCTCGCCGAAATCATCGACGCAGGCGAAGGTCTTTCCGCAGAATTTTACCTTGTGCTTGCCCACGACCGTGCCGTTGAAGATGTTGCTCTCGCCGATGAAGTCGGCGACAAAGGTGTTGGCAGGCTCGTTGTAGATGCTCTGCGGCGTGCCGATCTGCTGGACGACGCCATCGGACATCACCACGATGGTATCCGACATGGTGAGCGCCTCCTCCTGATCGTGGGTGACGTAGATAAAGGTGATGCCAAGGCGGCGGTGCATCTCTTTGAGTTCGAGCTGCATCTCCTTGCGCATTTTGAGGTCGAGCGCGCCGAGAGGTTCATCGAGGAGGAGGATATCCGGCTCGTTGACGATGGCGCGCGCAATGGCGACGCGCTGCTGCTGCCCCCCCGAGAGGGTGGCGACGGAGCGCTTTTCAAAGCCCTCCAAATCGACGAGCGCGAGCGCCTTTTTTACCTTTTCGGTGATCTCCCGCATGGAGAGGCGCTCCTTTTTGGTGTATTCCGTGCCGTCCTTTTTGCGGTAGGTGTTTTCCACCCGCTTGCATTTGAGACCGAACGCGATGTTTTC
Organism: uncultured Clostridia bacterium; assembly: GCA_947625095.1. Taxonomy (GTDB): domain Bacteria; phylum Bacillota; class Clostridia; order Christensenellales; family Borkfalkiaceae; genus Gallimonas. Next base: position 80,116 of record CANQMX010000003.1, read on the forward strand.
GAAGATATTGAGATGGGGGAAGAGGGCATAGCGCTGAAACACCGTGTTCACGGGGCGCTTGTTGGGTGGAAGGCGGGAGATATCTTCGCCGTTCAACAGAATTTTGCCGCTTGTGGGAAGATCGAAGCCCGCGATCATGCGAAGCGTCGTCGTTTTGCCGCAGCCCGACGGCCCGAGAAAGGTGATGAACTCGCCCTTGTTCACATAAAAACTGACATGGTCGATGACAAGATTGTCGCCGAAGTACTTGGTGACGTCCTGAAGTTCGATGATGTGTTCCGCCATACGATTTCTCCTTTGTACTTAAAAATTGGGGGGCGTGGAGATCCAGATGAACTTTGCCCTGCTCTTGCCCTTGTTTACGATGTGGTGTTCCTTGCTCGCCGTAAAATAGAAACTATCGCCTTTTTTGGCGAGATGGCTCTTGCCGCCCGTGACGATATCCAACCTGCCTTCGAGCACATACCCGAACTCCTCGCCCTCGTGGGGGAAGTCCGCCTGCGTCTGCGCGCCCGCTTCGAGTTCCACGAGCACCGGCTCCATCATGTTCTTCTGCGCGTTGGGAATGACCCACGAAAGCAGCATCCCCTCCGAACGCTTTTCGATGTATTCCTCCGCCGTAAAGACGATTTTTTCTTCCGCCTCCTCGTGAAAGAAGTCGGAAAGGTTGCTGCCGAGAGCGTTCAAAAGGTCGATGAGCGTGGCGATAGAGGGGCTTGTCAAATCGTTTTCGAGTTGCGAGATGTAGCCTTTGGTGAGTTCGCACCTGTCGGCGAGTTCTTCCTGCGTCAGATTTTTTTGCAGGCGCATCTCCTTGATCTTTGCTCCGAGTTCCATGTCTCCTCCGTAAGTTTAGTATTTATAAACTTTTCGCCTTTTATTACGAAACTCTCGTAAAATTAAACGAAAAGTTTAATAAAAATAAACGGAAAACGCCGATAGTATACAATATAATATAGGGAATGTCAACAACTTTGCGGCGGATGGGGGAGCAGGGCGGAAAATGTAATAAAATTGCAAAAAAAGAACCCGCCGTGCAAATTTTGCGGTGGGGAGGACGGAGACGGTGAGGGGAGGGGAAAAAGAAAAGTGGGCAGCGAGGGGCGGGGAGAAAAAGAAAGGTGGCGGCGATGGAAGGGGAGAAAAATGAAAAACGCCCGCGGTGCGGGCGCTTACGATGCCGTTTTATGCGTTGAGAGCGGCGAGCTTTTTTGCCAACTTTGCCTTTTTGTTGGCGGCGTTGTTCTTGTGCAAGATCCCCTTGGTGACCGCCGAATCGATGGCGGAGACGGTGACGGGGTAGAGCGCCGCGGCCTGCTCTTTATCGCCCGCATTGACTGCGGCGAGGAACTTCTTGATTTGCGTTTTCAAAGCGGACTTGATCGCCTTGTTTTCTTCTGTCTTTTTCTCGGTGACGAGCACGCGCTTTTTTGCGGATTTGATGTTAGGCACTTTGAATATACTCCTTAAACTTAATAACCTTTGTTATTTTAGCATAAAATGCAGTGCTTGTAAACTGTTTTTTATGCCGTAGCAAGAAAATTTTTCTTAAATTTTGTCGGGGGAAAGGGCGTGGCCGAGGGAAAAAATGTGCGGGTGGGACTGTTCGACAGCGGCGTGGGAGGGTTGACCGTGCTCCGCGCCTGTAAGCGCGAATTGCCGCGAGCGACGTTCTTTTATTACGGCGACAACGGGAACGCGCCCTACGGCAATCGCCCGCGCGAGGAGATAACGGCATTGGTCGATAGGGGGGTGGAGGCCTTGCTCGCGGAGGGGGTGGACGCCGTTGTGCTTGCCTGCAATACGGCGACCGCCGTCTGCGCGGAGGGGCTGCGCAGGAGGCTCTGCGTGCCCGTCATCGGCATGGAGCCTGCCGTGAAACCCGCCGCGGAGCGATACCGCGACATCCTTGTGCTGGCGACGCCGCGCACCGCGGAGAGCGAACGGCTGAAGGTTCTCATACAAAAATTTCCGCAGTGCAACATCGGGGTGTTTGCCGCGGCGGGGCTTGCGGGCGCGATCGAGGGATGTCTGACGCGGGGCGAGAAGTTTGCACTTGATAAGCACCTGCCGCCCGCCGTGACGCAGGCCGTCGTCTTGGGGTGCACGCACTATGTGTTTTTTCGGCGCGAGATCGCGGCGCACTACGCCGTGCCCGTCTACGACGGAAATTCGGGCGCGGCGCGCAGGCTGAAAGGGGTGCTGGGCGGCCTCGATGGGGATGGGGAGTGGAGCGAAACTACAAAAACAAACAAAAGTTTGCCATTCGAGTGGAGCGAGTGCGGCGAAAAAGGGGCGGTTTTCCTCGGCAAGTGGGCGCAGATCAACGAAAAAGTGTACAAACAAACGTTCGGAACGGGATAATTTTTCCAAAAAATCGCCAAAAAAATCTTTGGGTGGAAAATTTTACCCATTTTATGGAAAAAAATGGAGCAAAGTGGTTGACAGAACCCGAAAAGGGTGGTATGATAGTGTCACCACGATAAGGAGGGGAACGCTATGGATATGGAAACCGTGCTCAGCGGAACCGTTTATCATCAGTTGGATGATAAGGGCCGCGTGCGCATCCCCTCTAAATTCTTCCCCAAATCGGACGAGAAGGCCGAGGACGACAAGCGTGACTTCACGATGAAATTCTACTTTATGGCCGGCTCGCAGGGGTGCATCTCAGTGTACTTGAAGGAGGCGCTCGACCGCCGCATCAACGCGATGCGGGAAGTGGGCAACGCGACGTCGGACGTCGTACAGTACAAGCGCAAGATCCTCGCCTCCATCGAACCCGTTGTAACGGACAAGCAGGGGAGAACGGTCATTCCCACGAGCCTGCGCAATTACGCGAAGATCGGAAAGGAACTCGTCTCGGTGGGTATGGACGACCACTTTGAGATCTGGTCGAAGGAAGAGTACGAGAAACAGGATAGCATCATCAGCTATGACAGAGCATACAGCGAAGTCGGTTTCTTCTGATACGGGGGGCTACCACCGCCCCATCATGGTGAAGGAGGTGCTCGCGGGGCTTGACATCAAGCACGGTGGGCTGTACTTCGACGGAACGGTGGGCGGGGGCGGACATTCCTACGCCATCCTCCAAGCCGACCCCACGGTGCGGCTTGTTGCGACCGACAAGGACGACGACGCCATCGCGGAGACGGAAAGGCGGCTGAAATGCTTTGAAGGGCGGTACAGGCTGGTGCGCACCGACTACAAGCAGTTTGAAAATGCGCTTGCGCCCGAGGAGAAATTGGACGGGTTCTTGCTCGACTTCGGGATCTCCTCCCACCAGATAGACGACGGCGCGCGCGGGTTTTCCTACCGCACCCCGGACGCGCCCCTCGATATGAGAATGGACAGGCGGTCGCCTCTCACGGCGGAGGACGTCGTGAACGGGTACAGCGAGGAGAGGCTCATTGCCATTCTGCGGGGGTACGGAGAGGAACAGTTTGCGCCCTCCATTGTGCGAAACATCGTGCGGGCGCGGGCGAAGAAGCGCATTACGACGTGCGGGGAACTGAAAATGCTGACGGAAGAGGGTATTCCGCCCAAGTTTCGCTCCGCGGCGTGCGCGAGAAAGACGTTTCAGGCCATCCGCATCGAAGTGAACGGCGAACTCGAAGGGCTGGAACAGTGCGTGAGGGGGCTAATCGGACGGCTGAAAGTGGGCGGAAGGGCGTGCATATTGACCTTCCATTCGCTGGAAGATCGCATCGTAAAGCAGGTCTTTAAGGATCTTTCCTCCGAATGTGTGTGCCCCAAGAACTTCCCCGTGTGCGTATGCGGAAAGAGAAAGCAAATCGAGATAATCGGGAAAAAACCGCTCGTGGCGAGCGAAGAGGAAATGAAAATCAACCCGCGCAGCAAGAGCGCAAAACTGCGGATCGCGGAAAAAATTGCAGAATGAACGCGCGATCGGTCGAATACGAATAAGGAGAGGTGAATTCTCATGGCAAATACAGCGGTATTGGAAAGAACGCCGATACAGATGAATGTATCGCTGAAAGATCGGCTTCTCACGCCTGCGGAAGAGGCGCATAAGAACCGGATAGCGGATAATTTCCGTAGGCTTCGCTTTGAGAGCGTGGAGGACTATAACTCCGCGCGCGAGGGCGACCCCGTTGCCGATATTGCAGTCGCAGAGCCGGAAGCGGAGGAGGTCTCTCCCGCGGCGGCGCGCATTGCGCAGTATACGCCCGCTCCAGCGCCCGTGGGCAGACACGAACTGTTCGAGGGCTTCGTATATAAGGACGGCAAACTCGAAACGCCGCAAGTAGAGGCGCCCATGACGGACGCCGTGGTGACGGCGGCGCCCGCGTTTACCCCCGACGAGGAGGACGCGACGCCCACCCGCCGCACGATGGACACGCTCCACCGCCCCGCTGCCATGCAGGCGGAGGAGACGGTCGCCGCCGTATTGCCCGCCGTTTCCGCGGGACTTTCCACCAAGTTGAAAGTAGCCCTCGTCGCCGTGATCGCGACAATCGTGCTCGCCATTGTGCTCATCTGCGTCAATTCGAGCATCATCCGCTCCATCAATTCCGACATTGCGGCAAGACAGGCGCAGCTGAACGATCTGACGCAGGCTACAGAGACCGTGCGCGAACAGATCGCCGACCTCACCTCACCCGAGAGCATCGCCGAGTGGGCTGCAAAGCACGATATGGTTCTCGGATAAGACGGTATATCGGAGGAAAACAAAATAAAAAAGACGGATTTTTCACTATCTGTCCTACGAAAGAGGTTATTTGCCGTGCTGATGGCGATAACCTTTCTTTTTTGCCTTTTTCTTGCGCGGTTCTTCTACATTCAGGCCATATGGAAGGACGATTTGAACCTGCGCGCCGTAGACCAGTGGACGCGGGAGATCCCCGTCGTTGCAGGGCGGGGGAAACTTGTTGACAGGAACGGCGAAGTGCTCGCCGACAACCGCGCGGCGTACGGCATCTACGCCCGCGCCAACGCGGTGACCGACCCCGAGGGGAGCGCAAAATTGCTTGCGGAGACGCTGGGAATGTCCTACGAGAGCGTGTACGGGAAGTTGACGGAGAAGGGGCGCTCCGAAGTGACGGTCGCGCGGCGTTCCCCCAAGGAGGCCGTGCAGACCCTTGAAGCGCACGACCTTGCGGGCGTCTATTTTGCCGAGGACGACGTGCGCGTGTACCCGCACGGCGCGCTCGCCTCGCAGATCCTCGGGTTTACCTCCTACGACGGCTCGGGGACGACGGGCATCGAGCGGGAGTACGACAAATATCTCGCGGGCGAGAACGGAGAGATCCTGTTCGAGACCGACCTCGTCGGCGTGGAACTTGAAAACGCGGTGGCGGCCTATATGCCCGCGACGGACGGCATGAACGTGCGGCTCACCCTCGACTACCGTATCCAGGCGCTCGCCGAGGAGGTGATGGCGCGGGCGCTTGCGACCTCCTCCGCCAAGGCGGCGCGGGCGATTGTGCTCGATCCCACCGATTTTTCCGTGCTCGCCATGGTCAATTTGCCCTCATACGATTTGAACGACATCCCGCGCGACGACATGGCGACCCTGAACGCGCTCTCGCGCAACAGCCTCGTTTCGGACATCTATGAACCCGGCTCGACCTTCAAGATCGTGACTGCCGCGGCCAACATCGAAGAGGGTCTGCGGGGGAATCCCGCCGCGCTGCCCCTCGACTACGTCTTTTCCTCGTCGCGCTCGCGCGTGGTAGACGGCTCTACCATCCGCTGTTGGAGCGATCACAAGAACGGGAAACATTCCAACCAAACGCTCGCCGAAGCCCTGAACAACAGCTGCAACCCGTGCTTTGTGGATATTGCGCTCGCCCTCGGGAAGGAGACCTTCTACGAATACCTTAAAGCGTTCAAATTCGGGCAGGCGACGGGCATCGACTTTTCGGGCGAATCCATCGGGATGCTCCTGCCCGAGAGCACCGTGAAAAACGGCGACCTCGCGCGCATCGGCTTCGGGCAGACCATCGCGGTGACGCCCCTCCAACTCGCCTGCGCCGCCGCCGCGGCCGTCAACGGCGGCTACTACTATGCGCCCCGCCTTGTGGAGGAAATGTATACGGAGGACGGCATTACCCGCTTTTCGGTGAAGCCAAAACTTATCGGGCGGACGGTGAGCGAGGAGACCTCCCACATTCTTTCCGCTATGCTCGAGGGCGTGGTGCGGGACGGAAGCGGGAAGAAGGCATATCTCGAAGGATACCGCGTGGCGGGCAAGACGGGTACGGCACAGAAGTACGAGAACGGGCAGATCGCGCAGGGGAAGTATATCTCGTCGTTCTTGGGGTATTTTCCCGCGAACGCGCCCAAATACCTCGCCCTCGTCATTGTGGACGAGCCGCAGGGCAGTTACTACGGGAGCACGGTCGCCGCGCCGTGCGCCGCCGAGATCTTCCGCGGCATCATCGATATCATGAAAATTCAAAGGTCGGAGGCAGAGCCATGAAGTTGGAAGCACTTGCAAAGGAAGCGGGGGGAAGGGTGCGCGGCGGGAGCGCGGAAATTTCCGGCCTGTGCACGGATAGCCGCGTGGCGGGAGAGGGGGATCTCTTTTTTTGTTTGAGCGGCACGCATACCGATTCCCACGAGTATGCCGCCGAAGCGGAGGCGCGCGGGGTAGCCGCCGTCGTCTGCGAGCGCGAACTCGATGTGGATATCCCCCAAGTCATCGTGAAGGACGGAAGGCTTGCGCTGTCCGAAATCGCCGCGGCGTTCTACGGCCACCCCGAAAGAGGCCTCGCGATCGTGGGGGTGACGGGCACGAACGGAAAGACGACGGTGACGCATATGCTCTACGAGATCTTTTCCGCGGAGAAAAGGAGGGCGGGGGTCATCGGCACGCTCGGTGCGCGCTACGGGAAGGTCGCGGTAGATCCCGCGCTGACGACGCCCGACCCCGTCGACCTCTTCGCCTTGCTCGCGGAGATGAAAAAAGGCGGCGTGCAACTTGTCGCCATGGAGGTCTCCGCGCACGCGCTCGCCCTCAAAAAGGAGGCGCCCATTGTGTACGACGCGGCCATCTTCACCAATCTGACGCAGGACCACCTCGACTTTTTCGGCGACATGAAGGCCTACGGCGCCGCCAAGCGCACGCTTTTTACGGACAAGCGTTGCCGCCTTGCCGTGCTCAATGCGGACGACCCGTTTACGAAGACGCTTGCGGGCGGGGTGCGGGCGGTGACATACGGGCTGGATTCGCCCGCGGACTGCTTTGCGCTCACCGAGGAGGAGAGCGCGGCGGGCACGCACGTTTTTCTCAACTTGGAGGACGAACTCTGCGAGGCGCGGCTGAAAATGGCGGGCAGGTTCAACGTGTACAACGCCCTTGCGGCGGCGACGGCGGCGCACAGGCTGGGCATTTCCGCCGAGGCGATCGCGCGCGGGCTATCCAACACAACGGTGAACGGCAGGCTGGAACGCGTGGGAGCGTACCGCGGGGCGGACATCTTTGTGGACTTCGCGCATACTCCCGACGGGCTGGAAAAGTCGCTTACGGCGCTCCGCGAGTACTGCGAGGGCAAACTTGTTGTGCTCTTCGGGTGCGGCGGCAACCGCGACCGCGAGAAGAGACCCATCATGGGGGAGATCGCGGCGAAGTGCAGCGACTACGCCGTTATCACTTCGGACAACCCGCGCTATGAGGACGCCTGCGCCATCATAGGCGAGATCGCTGCGGGGTTTTCCAAGGTCGGCACGCACTATACCGCCATCGAGGAGAGGGAACGGGCGATCGAGTATGCGCTCACCCTCCTCGAGAAGGGGGATATCCTGCTTGTGGCGGGCAAGGGGGGAGAGACGACGCAGGAGATCATGGGAATAAAATACGCCTACGACGACAAAGATGTGATACGGGCGCACATCAAGGAGGACGATGCGTAATTTACTCTTTTGTTTTTTGCTGGCGTTCGCGCTCTCTTGCGCGCTGCTTCTCGCCCTCATCCCCCTTCTGAAACGGCTGGGCGCGGGACAGAATATCCTCTCCTATGTGAAGGAGCATATACAAAAGAGCGGGACGCCCACCATGGGCGGGCTTGCTTTTATCGCCGCGGCCGTCATCTCCGCGGCGATCTTTGCGGAGAGGGACGCCGCCCTTCCCGTTGCGCTCGCCGTGGGGCTGGGGTATCTCGCCGTCGGGTTTTTGGACGACCTTCTCAAAAAACTGCGCGGGAAAAATTTGGGACTGCGGCCGTACCAGAAAATTATCTTCCAACTCGCCGTCGCCGTGATGGCGAGTGTGTACTGCTGCCTCAACGGGCTTACGGTGCTGCGGATGCCCTATTCCCACGCGGCCTACGATATCGGGTGGGGGATGCTGCCGCTCGGCGTGCTCGTGTTTGTCGCGACGGTGAACAGCGTCAATCTCACCGATGGGCTGGACGGGCTTGCAGGCTCGGTGAGCGCGGGCTTCTTTGCGGTGATGGGGGCGCTCCTTTTGTTGCAGGGGACAAGCGGGGCGCTCTCCACGCTCTCCGTTGCCCTTGTCGGCGCATTGTGCGGCTTCCTCCTCTTCAACGTCAACCGCGCGAGCGTGTTCATGGGGGATACAGGCTCGCTCTCCCTCGGCGGGTTTGCGGCCTCGATCGCTCTCTTTTCGGGGAACGCCCTCGCTGTGCCCGTCGTCGGCGCGACCTTTGTACTTTCAAGCATATCCGTCATCCTTCAGGTAATATACTATAAAAAAACGGGCAGACGGATCTTTTTGATGGCGCCCATCCATCACCATTTTCAGGAGAAGGGGTACAGCGAGGCCAAGATCGCCTATGCGTATTCCGCGCTGACGCTGGTGCTGGGGGCGACCCTCCTCATTCCGTTTGTCTGAATTCCCCGATGGGACAACCCGTGGGGAAAAGGAGAGGGATATGCTGTTTACAAGACAAACTTTTCTCGTTGCGGGGCTGTCCCGTTCGGGCATTGCCGCGGGCGAATATCTCGCCGCGCAGGGCGCGAAGGTGTACCTCTATGACGACGTGGACGACGAGAACGTGCGCAGCGCCATCGAGCGGCTTTCGAGGCTGGGCTGCGTGCCTGTGCCGAAGGACGAGCTCAAGGAGCGCGCTCAGCGCTGCGATATCCTCGTGCTCTCGCCGGGGATCCCTGTCGACCACCCGCTGCCCGTCTCGTTCAAGCGGGCGGGGAAGCGCATCGTGGGGGAGGCCGAACTCGGCGCGCTCGCTCTGCGTTGCCCCGTCGTTGCGGTGACGGGCACAAACGGCAAGACGACCACCGTCACCATGCTCGAGAGTATTCTGAAAGCGGCGGGCAAGAACGCCGTCGCCTGCGGAAACGTGGGCAAGCCCATTACCGCCTGCCTCAAAGAGTTGGGCGAGGACGGCATCGCCGTTGCCGAAATTTCTTCCTTTCAGCTTGAAACGCTCTATTCGCTCCGCCCGCACGTTGCGGTCATTCTCAACGTGACGGAGGATCACCTCAACCGCCACTACAACATGGAAAATTACATTTATTTGAAGTCGCGCCTCCTGAAAAATTCCGCGGAGAGCGAATTTGCCGTGCTCAATTACGACGACCCCATCGTGCGCGGGTTCGACGAAAAGACCAAGGCGACGACCGTATGGTTTTCCATGAAGGAGAAGGTGGAGGGCGCGTATTTTGCGGAGAACGCGTTTTGGTTTTTCGGGGAGCGCATCCTGTCCGCAGACGAATTCCCCCTCGAAGGCGACCACAACCGCGCCAACGCCCTTGCCGCCATCGCGAGCGCAAAACTCATGGGGGCGGGCAACGCCGCCATTGCCGCCGCGCTCAAGACCTTCCGCGGCGTAAAGCACCGCATGGAAAGGGTGGGGGAGGTGAACGGCGTTACCTTTATCGACGATTCCAAGGCCACCAACGTGGATTCCGCCATCAAGGCGATCGGGAGCGTGAGGGGGGAGAGTGTGCTCCTTCTCGGCGGAAAGGACAAGGGGTATTCCTACGAGCCGCTGTTCGACGCCGTCAAGACCTCGGGCGTCGTACATACCGTCATCTACGGGGAAAACGCCTTCCGTATTCTGAATGCGGCACTCTCGCGCGGGTATTCCTCCGTCACGCTGTGCAGGCCGTTCGATATCGCCGTGCGCGTCGCCTATCTTACGGCGCGCCGCGGACAGAGCGTTTTGCTCTCGCCCGCCTCCGCGAGTTTTGACGCCTTTTCGAGTTACGAGGAGCGCGGCAACCGCTTTGCGGAACTCTATAATACGTTCGTAAAGGAAGCGGGGCGCGCGGAGCCTATCCCCGCATTGCCCGCCGCGGGGAGGGAGCGTGAAGAAGCCGAGTGACTTGCGGCATGAAAAGACGGCTTCGGCGGGAGACCTCCCGTTTCTCGCCGCCGTCGTGCTTCTGGCGGCGTATGGCGTCGTCTGCGTGTACTCCGCAAGCAGTTATAACGCCGAGGTGCAGTACGGGGACGCGCTGTACTTTTTCAAAAAGCAACTCGTGGGTTTTTTGATAGGGCTTGCGGCCATGGTGGGCGTCTCCTTTGTGCCGTACAAAAAATTCAGGCGGTGGGGGATCCCCGCGCTGCTCCTCTCGCTCGCCCTTCTTGCGCTCGTCTTTATCCCCGGGGTGGGGCGGAGCAACTACGGGGCGACGCGGTGGATCGGGCTTGGCCCTGTTACCATACAACCCTCCGAACTCGCCAAGTATGGATTTGTGCTGTTCACCGCGGGCTACTTCGCCAAAGACCCTGCGCGGATGCGCGGTTTTTTGGGCGTGCTGCCCGTGCTCGGCGCGGGGCTATCCATCTGCGTTCTCATCATGTTGGAGCCGAATATGTCCGTGACGATGTGCGTGGGCGCGGTCATGGTGGGCATGATCTTTTTGGGCGGCGCTTCGTGGAAATCGCTCGCCGCCATCTGTATTCCCGTGCTGTTCGCAGTTCCCGCCCTCATTCTTGCAGAGCCGTACCGCCTGCAACGGCTCTCCGCCTTCATGGATCCGTGGGCGTCGCCGCAGGAGGAGGGGTATCAACTCATTCAATCGTTGTATGCGCTCGGAAACGGAAATCTGTTCGGCGTCGGGCTGTTCCATTCCCGCCAGAAGTACCGCTTCTTGCCCTTTTCGGAGAGCGACTTTATTCTCTCCGTCATCGGCGAGGAGACGGGCTTTTTCGGCGTGCTTCTACTCTTTGCCGTCATCGGATTTGTAATTTGGAGGGGTTTCCGCATCGCCAACCGCTGCGATAATTTTTACGGGTATATGCTCGTTTCGGGCATCATGCTTGCCTTTGCGGTGCAGAGCGCCCTCAATGCGCTCGTCGTGAGCGGGTGTATTCCGCCCACGGGCTTGCCGCTCCCGCTCATTTCCGCGGGGAACACCTCCCTCATCGTCACCATGGCGGGCATGGGGGTGGTCTATGGGGTTTCTAGGCACACCGAAAGCCGCAAAATTCATAGGATATAACAATAGAATACGGCTGCCCGACCTTCGGGCCTTTCCGTATTTTCCGAAATACATAAGGAGAATCCTATGGATAAATTTGTGGTGGAGGGAGGGAAACGGCTTGTCGGGAGCATCAGGCTTCAATCGGCGAAAAATTCCGTCCTGCCGCTTCTTGCCGCCTCTATTTTAACCGATCGGCGCGTCACGATCCTCGAAACGCCCGCGATCGCGGATGTTTCCTGTATGGCGCAGATCCTGCGGGAACTCGGCGCGGAGGTATGCTTCCGCGGCGACGACGTCACCATCGACAGCGCGAATGCCTGTTCGCACCGCATCTCCTCCGCGCTGACAAAGGAGTTGCGCTCCTCCGTCTTTATGCTCGGGTCTCTGCTCACCCGCTTTCATCGCGCGGTCATCGCCTACCCCGGGGGATGCGATATCGGGCTTCGACCCATCGATATCCACCTGAACGCTTTGAAGCGGCTGGGCGTGAGCATCACCGAGCGGGACGGTTACATATTTTGCGAATGTGAACGGCTGCGCGGCGCGGAGATCCCCATCGATTTCCCGAGCGTCGGCGCGACGGAGAACATCATGCTCGCCTCGGTGAAGGCGGAGGGGAGAACGCTCGTGCAGGGCGCGGCGAAAGAGCCGGAGATCGTCGATCTGCAAAATTTTCTCAACGCGATGGGGGCGCGCATCCGCGGCGCGGGGACGGACGTCATCGAGATAGAGGGGGTCAAAACGCTGGGCGGCGTGGAATATTTGCCCATCAAAGACCGCATCGAGGCGGGGACATACCTCATTGCCTGCGCCATCTGCGGCGGGGAAGTGGAGGTATGCGGCGCAAAGCCCGAAAATGTGGGGTTACTTTTGCACAAATTGCGTGAAAACGGTTGCAAAATCCATATAAAAAATGATAAAATAAGGATAGCAAGTTACGGCAGGCTCAAATGCAACCGCAGGATAGAGACGATGCCCTTCCCCGGCTTTCCCACCGATTTGCAGGCGCAGATCACCGCGCTCAACAGCGTGTGCGAGGGATGCGCGCTCATCGTGGAAAATCTCTTTGAGACGCGCTTCAAGTATGTGCCCGAATTGCAGAAGATGGGCGCGGACATCGAGGTGAAGGGAAGGAACGCGTTTGTGCGCGGCGTGGATAGGCTGCATGGGGCTTCCGTCGTGGCGGGAGACTTGCGCGGCGGGGCGGCGCTCGTCATCGCGGCGCTCGCGGCGGAGGGGACGAGCGAAGTGCTCGACCTATCCCATATCGACAGGGGCTATTCCGATTTAAGGGGAAAACTCAAAGAACTCGGCGCGGACATCAAGCGCGTGCGCATTTAGGCGCAAAGGGGATACCAATGAAAACAAAGACGAGAGTTATCATCACCACCATAGTTTCGTTTGTGCTCCTCGTCGCGGCCGTCGCGGCGGGGCTGAACGCGATTTTTACGGTGACTCTCGTGGACGGCGAATTTGCCGTCTGCTCGGAGGCGGGCAGGGCGGACGCCGAAGCGCTGAAAGCCGAACTTGACGGCTTCGTGGGCGGGAGCATGACCTTCCTCCACACCGAGGATGTGGAGAGCACGATCAAGAAATATCCCTGCTTCCGCGTGGAGGCGGTGGAAAAATCCTTCCCCAAGACGCTGAAAGTGAAGGTATCCGAGCGGAAGGAATTTTTCGCCGTGAAAACGGGGGAGGCCTACGCCGTGCTGGATGAGGAGGGCGTGTACCTCTACGACGGCGAAAACAAGAACCGTTTGGGCGGCGAGAACGTCGTGCTCGAAGGGTTTGACGTTGCGCTCGAAAAGGGAAGCCTCATCTCGGGCGATTACGTCGGCGAGGCGCTTGAAATGTTCTCCGTCTTTTCCGAATTGCTCCCCGGGGTGCGCGCGAACGTCGTGTCGCTCCGCCTTGCGCACAATATGGGGCAGAACAAGCCCGAGAATACCTACTTTGTCGTCACCATGCGCGAGGGGGTGAAGATCGTCATCGCCAACCCCTCGGAGAACATTTCCGCCAAGGCGCGCGCCGCCTTCCTCGACGATGAATGTGGCTACCTTTCGCCCGCGCTCTCCGATAAGCGGCGCGTCTACGGTACGATCAACGTCATCGGCGATTCGGGGAGCGGAGCGGTCAACGTAACGTTCTGGCCCGATCTCGTCATTTAAGAGCCGTGCCCTAAGCGCGCGTGCCGCGCAGGCGGAGCACACGGCACCCATGTCCGCGGTCGGCCGCGGGGGAAAGCGCCCGAGGGCGCTTTTTTGTTTGCCGCAAAGGGGAAAATATCCGCTTATTCTCTTGACATACGCACCGCGCTCTGTTATAATAATGTACACTGAAAAAACGAACAAGGGGATGAAGAGATGAGCCGCAAAAGCGTAGCTGTGTTGGATATCCGTTCTTCCGAGATCGCGGTGTTCGTCGGCGAGCGGGGCGTAAACAACACGTTCGTATTCAAGGCGAGCAAGGCAGAGTCGTACTACGGCTACGAGTCCGGCGCGTTTTACGATGAAGCCGATCTTTCGGAAGCGGTGTATAAGGCCGTCTCCGCCGTCGAGCAGATCTGCGGCGAGCGCATCCGCGAGTTATATGTCGGCGTGCCCGGGGAATTTACCGACGTAGTGCCCAAGGAACAGAACATCGGTTTCCCCAAGAAGCGCAAGATATCGCAAAAGGAAATCACCGCGCTCTTCGAAAGCGGGGCGGAGACGCGCGAAGGCTACCGTGTCATCCGCGCCACCAGCATGATCTATACGACGTCGGATAACCGCCGCGTCGTCGATCCCATCGGCATTTCCGCCACCTCCCTGTCGGGTGTGCTGTCTTACTTTTATTGCAGCGAATACTTCATCGGCGTCATGGAGAAGATCTTTGCCAAGATGCGCATCTCCCTCCGCTATTTGCCCGCGGAGTTTGCCATGGCGAGCTACCTCATTCCCTCCGAGACGAGGGATGAGTACGCCATCTTTCTCGACGTGGGGTATCTCTCCTCGTCCCTTCTCGTCCTGCTCGGCAACGGCGTGCTCGCGCAGGAGACCTATTGGGTCGGCAGAGGGCAGATCGCGGGGCGGCTGATGGAGCGCCTCTCCGTGCCGCTCGATGTTGCCACCGCCCTCCTTTCGCGGGCGAACCTCTTTGCGAAGGATGTATCGGGAACGGCGGAATTCAACTACCATGGTACTACCTACGAGATCCCCGCCGACGTATTCATCGAGGCGGTGAAAGAGGGACTGGACGGGCTGTGCGAAAAGGTAGGGCCGTTCCTCGAATACTGTTCGGGGAAGGATCTCGACTATAAGCCGCTCTACGTTTCGGGCGACGGCCTTGAAAATATCCGCGGCGCGCTGGAACATATTTCCAAGCGCCTCAACCGCGTCTGTGAACAACTTGCGCCCGATTTACCCTACTACAACAAGCCCGCTATGAGTTCGCGCGTCGCGCTCATGGATATGGCGCAGTGCGACCGCGAAAAGGGCGGCGTATTCAATCGCTTATTAAACGTATTCGGAGGTTAATTTATGTTCAACGAGAATATTCCGTTTGTCGGAAGAGATACCGAACGCATGACAGATACTACACCCGCACCCGCCCCTGCAAACAACGGCAGGGCGCGCATCCGCGTGATCGGCGTCGGCGGCGCGGGGAACAACGCCGTCAACCGCATGATCGAGGCGGGCATCACGAGCGCGGAATACATCGCAGTCAATACCGACGCGCAGACGCTCGCCCGCAGCAAGGCGCAGACCAAAGTGCAGATCGGACTCGTAAAGACGAAGGGGCTTGGCGCAGGCGCAGAGCCGGAGATCGGCAGAGAGGCAGCAGAGGAGAACAAGGACGACCTCGCCCGCGCCATCGAAGGGACGGATCTTCTGTTCATCACGGCGGGCATGGGAGGCGGCACGGGCACGGGCGCCGCACCCGTCATTGCAAAACTTGCCAAGGACAAGCGTATTCTGACCGTCGCGGTCGTCACCGAACCCTTCGACTTCGAGGGGAAACACCGCATGGACAACGCGACGAAGGGCATCGATAATCTCCGCAAATATGTCGATACGCTCATCATCATTCCCAACGAGAAGATCACCGAGGTAGTCCCGCCGAACACCTCCATGACGGATGCGCTCAAAGTGGCGGACGACGTGTTGAAGCAGGGCATCCGCGGGATCTCCGACCTCATCGTGACCCCCGCGCTCATCAACCTCGACTTTGCCGATGTGCGCACCATTTTGAAGGATAAGGGGCTTGCGCACATGGGCGTCGGCGTTGCGAAGGGGGACAACCGCATTGTGACGGCGGTTCGCCTTGCCGTCAATTCGCCCCTCCTTGAAACAACCATCGAGGGCGCGACGGGCGTCATCATCAACATCGTCGGCGGGAACGACCTCACCCTGAACGAGGCCAAGACTGCCGCGGAGCTCATCCACAGCGTCGTCGATTATTCCGCGAACATCATCTTCGGCGCGTGCATCGACGAGAACATTCAGGATGAAGTGGAAGTCACCGTCATTGCCACGGGCTTTCCTTCGGCGGAGGAGAACGCGGAGGCGGCGTATGCCAACGTTGCCGCACAGCAGGCGGCGCAGATGTTCCGCGCATCCGCACCCCGTGCCGATATTCCGCAGAGACAGCCGCAGCCGGCGCCTTCGCCCGAGATCCCCGCGCCGCAATCCGCCGCACCCATCGAGCAAGCAGCGGAACAGCCCGTCTTTGCCGATGCACCCGAGGCGCAGCCCGAGGGAACGACGGAAGATAGATTGCCGCCCTTCGTGAGAAGGATGTTCGGCAGAAAATAACCCGAAAGAAAAATCGGAAGCGACCGCCGCTTCATGCATCGGTCGCTTTTCGATAAATGATTTATGCGTATTCTGATTTGTACCGACAATTTTTACCCGGGTATCGGCGGCACGGAAGCCGCCGTTTTGGGCTACGCCAAGGAACTTGTCAAAGAGGGGCACACCGTGCTCGTGGCCTGTCCCGAATACGGATTTGATGACGGAAGGGAGTATCCGTTTGACATTGTGCGCTTTCCGTCAATTCGTGGCGTCATCAAGAACAATCCTATCGCGCTCACCCATCTCTCGCCACGGAGAGTGCGCAAACTTGCGGACTTCTGCCCCGATATCGTACACCTTGAAACGCTCGCGGGCATGGCAAAGATAGGCCTGCGGGTGGGGCTAAGGCGTGGCGTTCCTGTCGTCATGACGATGCACACGAAAATTCTCGACGCATACCGCCATGATATCAAGTCGGATCTTCTCGCCCGTCTCTTTCTTCGCACGCAGGTCGCCAAGATAAAGCGGTGCGACGCGCTTGTGACGGTGGCGAACTGCATGGTTCCCGAAATCAAGAGCTATCGCTGTGCCCATGCCGACGAACTGATTGTCATTCGCAACGGCGCGGTGTTTGAAAAACACCCGGCGGACGAAGAGGAACGGGCATCGGCGCGCAGGGAACTCGGGATAGGGGAAGAGGAAAACGTTTTGCTGTTTGTGGGCAGGCTCATTCACTACAAACAGGTGATGTTTGTGCTCCGCAGCCTGAAAATCGCGAAAGACCGCGGTTTTCGCTTCAAATATTTGGTCGTGGGAGATGGCGACGACGCTCCCGATATGCGCAAAGAGGCGCAAAGGCTAGGACTAACCGAAGAGGCCATGTTCATCGGGCAACTCTCCGACCGTGACAAGTTACAACACTATTATTCTGCCGCCGATCTTTTTATCACGGCGAGCAAGTTCGATACCGACCCCATTGTGGTACTCGAGGCGGCAAGCAAAGGGGTGGCCTCGCTTGTGGCGGCAGATACGGGTTGCGCCGAGCGCGTCACGGACGGCGTAAACGGCTTCACCGCGCCCTTTGACGAGGAAGCGTATGCGGTGCGGATCATGGAGGCGTTTTCCGATAAAGAAAAACTGCGCGAGGCGGGCAAATGCGCCGCGGATACGGTACTGACGACGTGGGAAGATACCGTTCGCGCCCATATGCCGCTCTATACACGTCTGCGCGCCGAAAAACTCAATAAATTGAACGGGGGGGGGCATAATAGTTTAAGAACCTCCAATAGACGCGTTTCCTTGGGGGTAAGCGGCGGAGTATATGCCGCAACAATTCAATCGTACGATGACGGAACAACTTCTGTCCGAAGAGGACAGTTTGTTGTCCCGTTTTTTATTTTATTCCGTTTTATTGCCAGGAGAAAATATGGAAGTACTCACGTTGAAAGAGACGCAATGCGCGTTATTGGAACTTCTTGTCAAATTCGACGAAATCTGCCGCGAACACGACCTGCCCTATTCCATCGCCTACGGTACGCTTCTCGGCGCAGTTCGTCACAAGGGTTTTATTCCGTGGGATGACGATATCGATGTCGTAATGACCCGCCCCGCATACGAAAAATTTTATGAATTGGTGCAAAATGGCGAGATAGACCTCGGCGATCGCTTCGTTCTTTCGGCGGATAGGGGAAAGAAGGCGTTTTATTCTTTTATGAAACTGATGGATAAGTCGCACCCTATCAAGCGTTGGTCACAGAGGGAAGTTCCCTATCTCTATATCGATATTTTCCCGCTCGACGGCGCGTCCAATGACGAAAAGGCTCTAAAAAAACTGTGCAAAAAATCTTATAAATACAGTGCAATCATGGCGTTTGCCCGCTGGGCAGTGCCCGAACACAAGTGGATGCTTGTCTTTCGCTTTTTGTTCTTTCCGCTCTATCTCGGGGCGACGCTCTATGGCAGAGCCCGTGCGGCGAGAAAATTGGTCGCACTTGCAACGAATACGAAGTTTGAGGAGAGCGAAAAATGCAGCCTTCTCTGTTTCGATAAGGTCACCTGGTTTATGCCTTGCGAAGCCTTTACGCAGTTTACTGAGTTGTCGTTTGAAGGGCATAATTTCCAAGCGATCGCCGCGTGGGATGAATGGCTCACCATGTGCTATGGCGACTACATGACGCCGCCTCCTCCCAACAAACAGATGAAGCACAATTTGAAGGTTCTTCGTTTCGACGATGCGGAGAAGGTGTAAATTACGATGATTTTGATATGGAAAGCAGCGGCAAAAGTGCCGCTGCTTTCTAAAAGAGGGGGCTTGCGCCCCCGATTTTTTAATACATTCCGTCCATGCCGCCGCCTGCGGGTGCAGGGGAAGCGGGAGGGGTGGGGATATCCGTCACGATGGACTCCGTTGTGAGCAGGGTCGCCGCGACTGAAGCGGCGTTTTGCAGCACCGAGCGCGTCACCTTGGTGGGGTCGATGATGCCGCTCGCCACCATATCGGTGTACACGTTTTTCAGCGCGTCGAAGCCGTAGGTCACCGTCTTTTTCGCCAAGATTTTATCCACGACGACAGAGCCGTCCACGCCCGCGTTCGCGGCGATCTGGCGCACGGGTTCTTCGCAGGCCTTCAATATGATGCTCGCGCCCGTCTTTTCATCGCCCGAAAGGGAGGCGACCAACTTTTTGAGCACGGGCACGCAAGAGAGGAGAGCAGAGCCGCCGCCGGGCACATAGCCCTCTTCCACGGCCGCGCGGGTCGCCGCAAGGGCGTCGTCGATGCGGAGTTTCTTCTCCTTCATCTCGACTTCGGTCGCCGCGCCCACGTTGATGACGGCAACGCCGCCCGCAAGTTTTGCAAGGCGTTCCTGCAACTTTTCCTTGTCGTAGTCGGAGGTCGTCACTTCGATCTGCGCCTTGATGGAGGCAACGCGCGCCTTGATGGCTTCCTTGTCGCCCGCACCGTCGATGATCGTGGTGTTGTCCTTATCCACCTTCACCTGGTTGGCTCTGCCGAGCATATCCATGGTGGCGTCTTTGAGTTCGTAGCCGAGGTCGGAGGTGATCACCGTTCCGCCCGTGAGGGTCGCAATGTCCTCGAGCATGGCCTTTCTTCTGTCGCCGAAGCCGGGAGCTTTCACGGCAACGCAGTTGAACACGCCCTTCAATTTGTTGACGATGAGCGCCGCAAGCGCGTCGCCCTCGACGTCCTCCGCAATGATGAGAAGGCGCTGTCCCTGCTGGGCGAGGGGTTCGACGATGGGCAAGATCTCCTGCAAGTTGGAAATTTTCTTGTCGGTGATGAGGATGTAGGGGCTGTCGAGCACGGCTTCCATCTTCTCGGTGTCCGTCACCATGTAGGCGGAGGCGTAGCCGCGGTCAAACTGCATCCCCTCGACGGTGGTGAGTTCGGTCGTCATGGACTTGCCCTCTTCCACGGTGATGACGCCGTCCTTGCCGACGATCTCCATCGCCTTGGCGATGAGTTCGCCGACCGTCTCGTCGCCCGCCGAAATGGAGGCGACCTGCGCAATCTCCTTCTTGCCGTCTACCCGCTTGGAGATGGATTTTAACTGTTCGACGGCGGCGTCCACAGCCTTGTCGATGCCCTTCTTCAATATGATGGGGTTCGCGCCCGCCGCAAGGTTTTTCAGCCCTTCGCGGATGATGGCCTGCGCCAAAAGCACGGCGGTCGTCGTGCCGTCGCCCGCAACATCGTTGGTCTTGGTGGAGACCTCCTTCACAAGTTGCGCGCCCATATTTTCAAAGGGGTCGGGAAGTT
This sequence comes from uncultured Clostridia bacterium, assembly GCA_947625095.1. GTDB lineage: Bacteria > Bacillota > Clostridia > Christensenellales > Borkfalkiaceae > Gallimonas. The sequence goes on from CANQMX010000003.1 coordinate 100,039, forward strand.
CGATCTCCTTTGCGATGGTCACGCCGTCGTTGGTGATGAGGGGTGCACCGAACTTCTTATCGAGCACTACGTTTCTGCCCTTGGGGCCGAGGGTGATCTTCACCGTATCCGCAAGCGTATTTACGCCCGCCTCAAGCGCCTTTCTTGCTTCGTCGCCGTATTTGATTTGCTTTGCCATGATATATTCTCCTTTATTCTACGATTGCCAGAATATCCGACTGCTTGATGATGGTGAACTCCTTACCGTCCACCTTAAAATCCGTGCCCGCGTACTTGGCGCACAGCACTTTATCGCCCGGTTTTACCTGCATGACGACCTCTTTCCCGTCGAAATTTCCTCCCGGGCCGACCGCAACGACGACGCACGTCTGCGGTTTTTCCTGCGCGGAAGAGGGGAGAAAGAATCCGCTCTTTGTCTTTTCCTCTACGGTGACCGCTTCTACGACCACTTTGTCGAATAAGGGTTTGATGTTCATAGTGTCCTCCTGAAAGCCGCGCGCTCTTGCGCGTTTCTGTTCTTTTCTATTATAAACACAAACGTGGCGAAGTCAAACAAAAGAGGAAATATTTTCCGCTCTTTTTTTGCGAAAAAAAGCCGAATGATTGACAGTCAAGCCGCGCCATGCTATAATAAAGGCATGGATAAGTGGGATAATCGTTTTATGGAGCTCACAGAACTCGTGGGTAGTTGGGCAAGTTGCTACCGCCGCAAAGTCGGGGCGGTCATCGTGAAGGACAAGCGCGTCATGACGACGGGCTACAACGGTGCGCCGGAGGGCATCCCTTCCTGCGTCGAGCGCGGCGAGTGCCTTCGGCAAAAGCTCAATATCGAGAGCGGCACGCGCGCGGAACTGTGCTATGCGGCGCACGCTGAACAGAACGCCCTCATTCAGGCGGCGAAGTACGGCGTGAACATCAACGGCGCGACCCTCTATTGCACGCACCAGCCCTGCGTCATCTGCGCGAAGATGATTATCAACGCGGGCATCGCGCGGGTCGTCTACAAAGAGGGCTATCCCGATGAGTTTTCCATGCAACTCTTCGAAGAAGCAGGCACAAAAGTGGAAAAAATGGGGGAATAAGCGAGGCAAATTATGGCAAATCCCGTTGTTACCTTTGAAATGGAGAACGGCAAGACCTTTCGGGCGGAACTCTATCCCGAGGTCGCGCCCAACACCGTCAACAATTTTTTGGCGCTTGTTCAGAGCGGCTTTTATGACGGCGTCATCTTTCACCGCGTTATCGCCGGTTTCATGATACAGGGCGGCGATCCCAAGGGCGTCGGCACGGGCGGGCCGGGGTATTGCATTAAGGGCGAATTTTCCGCAAATGGCTACAAAAATCCCATAAAACACGAGCGCGGCGTTCTTTCGATGGCGCGGGCGCAGAACCCCGACAGCGCCGGTTCGCAGTTTTTCATCATGCACGCGGACGGCTTCTTCCTTGACGGGCAGTACGCCGCCTTCGGCAAAATAATCGAGGGAATGGACGTCGTGGATGAGATCGCCTCCGTGCGCACCGATTTCCGCGATAAGCCGCTCCGCGAGCAGCGGATGAAGCGGGTGACGGCCGAGACCTTCGGCATCGCATATCCCGCCCCGCAGAAAATTTAGGAGAGGCTATGTCCGAGAAGCGTTACTACGAAAATCCGCTGAATACGCGCTACGCAAGCCGTGAGATGCAGGAAAACTTCGGCGACGAAAAGCGCATCCGTCTGTGGCGCAAGTTGTGGATCGCCCTCGCGGAGAGCGAAATGGAGCTGGGGCTTCCCATCACGCAGGAGCAGGTCGACGAGTTGAAGGCGCACGCCGAGGACATCGACTTTGATAGGGCGGAACGCTACGAACGGCAGGTGCGGCACGATGTGATGGCGCACGTCAAGGCGTATGGCGACGTCTGCCCCAAGGCCGCGGGCGTCATCCACCTCGGCGCGACGAGTTGCTTTGTGGACTGCAATTCGGAGATCATCATCATGAAGGACGGGCTTGACATCATCCTGAAAAAGCTCGTCAACGTCATGGATAAACTCAAAGCGTTTGCGCTCCGCTATAAAGATGTGCCCACGCTCGGCTTCACGCACTTACAGCCCGCCCAGCTCACCACGGTGGGCAAACGCGCCGCGCTGTGGCTGCAAGATCTGCTTCTCGACTACGAAAATTTGACCGCACTCATCGATAGCGTGCGCCTCCGCGGCGTAAAGGGGACGACGGGCACGCAGGCAAGTTTCATGGATCTCTTCGACGGCGACGTCGAAAAGGTGAAGGAACTCGAGCGCCGCGTCGTCAACAAACTCGGCTACGAGAAGGTGTACCCCGTCACGGGGCAGACTTACCCGCGCAAATTCGACTACAATGTGCTGTGCGTGCTATCGCAAATCGCGCAGAGCGCCTACAAATTCTCGGGTGATATCCGCCTTTTGCAGAGCATGAAGGAGGTAGAAGAACCGTTCGAGACTTCGCAGATCGGCTCTTCGGCGATGGCGTACAAGCGCAACCCGATGCGCTCGGAGCGCATGGGCAGCCTTGCCCGCTATATGCTGTCCCTCCCCATAAACAGCGCCGTCACGGCCTCCACGCAGTGCTTCGAGCGCACGCTCGACGACAGCGCCAACCGCCGCATCGTCAACGCGCAGGCATTTTTGACGGTGGACGCCATCCTCAACCTCTACATGAACATCGCGCAAAATCTCGTCGTCTACGAAAAGGTCATCGCAAAGCACATCGCGGCGGAACTTCCCTTCATGGCGACGGAAAACATCATCATGGAGTGCGTCAAGGCGGGCGGGGACAGGCAAAAACTGCATGAAAAGATCCGCGTTCTCTCGCAGGAGGCGGGAAGAGCGGTCAAGGAGGAGGGGAAGGAGAACGACCTTCTTGAGCGCATCGCCTCGGATGAAATGTTCGTCGCCGTGCACAAAAAGCTCGATGAAATAGTGGACGCCAAGAAATTTATCGGCCGCGCCCCCGAGCAGACGGAAGAATTTATCGCCGAGGCGATCGAGCCGATTTTGCGCCGCCACGCCGCGCTTTTGGGCGCAGAGGGCGACGTGAAAATTTGATTTTTACGTTTTTGCATAGTACTATGCGTGACATAATATAGAAAAATTGCGGCATTTTGCCGCTTTTTTCTCATAGCGGCGCGCCCGCGTGCGCAAACTTTGGGTATGGAATACAGAAAAGTTTGCGTGGAGGTCATCGCAAAATTTTCAAGCGAGGGCGGTATGCGCCCCATAGAACTCAAATGGCAGGACGGCGAAGTATATCTTATCGACCGCGTTCGCTTTGCCGAGCGCGCGCCCGCTCGCGTCAGCGCCATTTTGCCCATCCGCTACACCTGCCTCATCGGCGGCAGGGAAAAATATCTCTATTTCGAGCCGGAAAAAATGCAGTGGTTCGTGGAGGTTGCAAGTGCCTGATTTTTCAAGGTGCATTTTGCACAGCGATCTGAATAATTTTTACGCCTCGGTCGAGATGTTGCGCCATCCCGAACTCAAGGAGGTTCCGCTTGCCGTCTGCGGAAGTTTTGAAGACCGCCACGGCGTGGTTCTCGCCAAAAATATGCTCGCAAAGGCCGCGGGGATCACGACGGGCGAGCCGTTCTTTCAGGCAAAGAAAAAGTGCGAAAATCTCGTGAGCGTGCCCGCCGATTTTCCCTCGTACGTGCGCGTTTCGGAGGCAGTTCGGGCAATTTACGCGCGCTACACCGATTTCATCGAACCCTTCGGCATCGACGAGTGCTGGCTGGATGTCACGGGCAGCCGCAAACTCTTCGGCAGCGGCGTGGAGATCGCAAACACCATCCGCGAGGCGGTCAAGCATGAGATCGGCGTCACCGTCAGCGTGGGCGTCAGTTTCAACAAAATTTTTGCGAAATTAGGATCGGATATGAAAAAACCCGACGCCGTTACGGAGATCTCCGAGGCAAATTACAGGCAAACGGCGTGGAAATTGCCCGTTTCCGATCTTCTCTATGTCGGCAAGGCCACGGCGCGCAAACTCTCCGTCCTGGGCGTCGCCACCATCGGCGACCTCGCCCAAAAGGATGAGGCCGTTTTGGTGCGCGAACTCGGAAAGTGGGGGAAACTTTTGCACGATTACGCCGCGGGGGAGGATAATTCGCCCGTCGCGCTCTCGGGCAGGGAGCGCGAGATCAAGAGCGTGGGCAACAGCCTGACGTGCTATCGCGACCTCGAAACGGAGGACGACGTGCACCTTCTCTTTCTCCTTCTTGCGGATAGCGTCGCCGCGCGCCTTGCGGAGAGCGGGCTGGGCAGGGCGGGCACGGTAAAAATCTCCGTCACGGATCGCGAACTCAACCACTTCGGCAAGCAGGGCAAACTTCCGCACCCCACCCGCAACGCGAAGGAGATCGCGGACTGCGCCATGGAGTTGTTCCGCGCGCTGTACACTTGGGGATATCCCGTGCGCGCGCTCGGCGTTGCCGTTTCCGATTTTTCCGAAAGGGAGCAACTCACCTTTTTCGGCGATGCGCAGGAGGAGGAAAAGGGGGAGAGGCTGGATGCCGCCGTACAGAAGATGCGCGAAAAGTACGGCAACCGCGTGCTCCAACGCGCCACCATTCTCGGCGATAAGCGGCTGGCGGAAATGGATATCAAGGGTGCGCACATCATTCATCCTGAAGGTCACCGCGGCGACGGATAAAATTTGCGTTTTGCGGAGAAAAAGCCTTGACAAACGGTGCGGAAAGGGGTAGAATAATGGCGTACAGATAGGGGAGTAGTTCAATGGTAGAGCAACGGTCTCCAAAACCGTCTGTTGCGTGTTCGAGTCGCGTCTCCCCTGCCAAAAAGCGCCGCAACGAAAGTTGCGGCGCTTTTCAAAAAAGAAAAATGCGGTCAAAAGGAGAGATCTCGGTGTCTCAAAACAGCGCGAAAAAATACCTGCTCGGGGTCATCGGCGGGGGCGTGATGGCGCGCGCCATTGTCTGCGGCGCGGCGAAAAAGGGGGTCTTTGCCCCCCAAGAGGTCTGCGTCTGCGAACCCGACAATGCAAAGCGTGCGGCATTTGAAAGCGAGGGCTATTCCACAACGGAAAACGCCCGCTTCCTTGCCGACAACTGCGCATATCTTCTTATTTCCGTAAAGCCGCAGGCCTTTTGCGAGGTCGCCGAAGCCCTCCGCGGGGCGCGTCTTCCCGTGCTTGTCAGCATCATGGCGGGCAAGACCAAGCGCGCCGTGCTCTCCGCCCTCGGCGTAGAGGCGAAGATCGCGCGCGTCATGCCCAATTTGCCCTGTTCGGTGGGCGAGGGGATGGCGGGCGTGGACGCCTGCGGGCTATCCCAAGCGGAAAAAGCCTTCGTTCTCGGCCTCTTTTCCGCCGTCGGGAAGGCGGTGGAAGTGCCCGAAAGCCTCCTCGACGCCGTCACGGGCGTCTCGGGGAGCGGACCTGCATACGTCTATCTCTTTTTGCAATCGCTCGTCAAGGCGGGCATGGAGCAGGGACTTGACGAAGAGCAGGCCAAAACGCTCGCCCTGCAGACGGTAAAGGGCGGCGCGGCATATGCCGAAGAGAGCGGAAAATCGTATGAAGAACTCATCGCGGCCGTCTCCTCCAAGGGGGGGACGACGCTCGCCGCGCTTGCAAGTTTTGATAGGGACGATTTTGCGGGCGCGGTTTCGCGTGCGGTAGACGCCGCGGTCAAGCGAGCGAAGGAGCTATCCGAATGAGCAAAAAGCGCGTCACGCTGTACACCGACGGCGCGTGCTCGGGCAATCCGGGCGTGGGCGGCTGGGGCGGGATCCTTATCTACGGGGAGCACACCCTCGAATATAGCGGCGGCGAAGCGGAGACGACCAACAACCGCATGGAACTTGTCGCCGTCATCGAGGGGCTTTCCCGCCTGAAATTTCCCTGCGCGGTGGATGTGTACAGCGATTCCGCCTACGTCGTCAACGCGTTTGAAGAACATTGGCTCGACGCCTGGAAAAAGAGCGGCTGGAAGAAGGCGGATGGAAAGCCCGTGCTCAACGCCGAACTGTGGGATCGGCTCGATGGCCTCACGCGCGTGCACGAAGTCACCTTCCACAAGGTGAAAGGGCACGCGGATAATGAGTTCAACAACCGCTGCGATGCCCTCGCCCGCGGTGCAATCAAGGCGCAGGCCGGCGGCGAAGGGGAAGCGCAAAACGGCGGCGAAAGCGGCGCTTGACTTCAAACGACTTATAAAACGGCGGAAGAGCGTATATAATAGAATAGAATATCATCGGCGAGCGGGAACGGGCGGAAACAAGATGTCAACGGAGCGGGAAGAACAAAAGAATAGGTCGGTCGTTGCGATCGCGGCGCACGTTGTGGGTGTCACGGCGGGCGCTGTCCTTTTTGAGGTGTTTTTGTTCCTCTGCCTCACCTTTTTTATGGATAAGTGGAGCGCGGCGCTCTGGATCTCCCTCCTTGTCATCGGTACGATTCTCAACATCGCCGTGCTCGCCATCGACTTCGTCTTTTACTATCTCAATAAGGAGATCATCTATAAATTCTGCATCACGGTGTACATTCTCGCCGTGTTTTTTGCTGTACTTCTGTATGTCCTGCTCCAAACGGGCTTCTTTGAGATCATGCGCGACGAGGAGCAGTTGGAGGCATTTTTGGCGCGTTCGGGCTGGATGTACGCCCTCTTCGTGCTGTTGCAGTTCTTGCAGGTCGTCATCCTGCCCATTCCGAGCACCGTCACGGTGGTGGCGGGCGCGGCGCTCTTCGGGCCTCTCGTCGGGAGTCTTTTGAGCCTCCTCGGCATCGTATGCGGTTCGCTCGTCGCCTTCCTCGTGGGTCGGTTCGCGGGGCAAAAGGTCGTCGCGTGGCTCATCGGCAAGGATACGCTCGAAAAATGGCTGAATAAGATCAAGGGCAAGGATAAATTGCTTCTCTCCGCCATGTTTTTGCTGCCCGTCTTTCCCGACGATGTTCTCTGCTTCGTCGCGGGGCTATCCTCCATGTCTATCTGGCTGTTTTTGGGGGTCATTCTCGTCTCGCGCGTGCTCGCCATCTTCACCACTAGTTATTCCGTCTCGCTCATCCCTTTCAACACATGGTGGGGGATTCTTACATGGGTGATTTTTGGGATCGCCGTCGTCATCCTGTTCGTCTTTCTCTACAAGAAATCGGACGCCATTCTCAATTGGTTCGCCCGCAAGTTCCACCGCGAAACAAAGATCGAGGAGAAGACGGAGAAGGACGAATTTACGGTGGAAATCGTCGGGCCGGACGGCACGGTCGTTTCAAAGGGGGTCAAAAAGGAGGGCGCGGATGCGCCGCTGCCCCAAGCCGAAGAGAGCGAAAAACCGCCGCAGTGAGCGTAGCGGTTTTTTTTCGGCGCAAGCGGTAAAATTTTCCGTTTCGGCTCTTGCTTTTTGCGCAATCTGTGTGTATAATGATATTTGGTAGAAATTAGGATTTCGACAGGCTGTCAGAGGTAATCATGGATAGGATCAAACAATTCAGAGAGAGGAAGAGCGCCATCGTAAACGCGGGGAAGAACATCCGCGCGGAGATCGCGGCGCTCTGCGACGAGGAAAGTTTTGTGGAACTCTCCGCATTCGGCTTTTCCAAGGATGCGTTTTACGGCGAGGATGCCTGCGGCGAGGGCGTGGTAACGGGATTTGCCACCATCGGCGGGTATCCTTTTTATCTTGTCGCACAGAATTTTGAGGTGAGTTTCGGCGGTCTTACCAAGGCGAACTGCGAAAAGATCGCAAAGACCTTGAGCGCCGCAGAAAAAAACCAAACCCCCGTCGTGTATCTTTTGCGCTCGCAGGGCGTTCGCGTCGGCGAGGGGGTCAACGTGCTCGAAGGCGTCTCCGAACTGCTCTTAAAGGCCACCCAATTGAAGGGCACGGTGTTGCAGTTCGCGGTGCTCCTCGGCGAGGTTTACGGCTCTGCGGCGGCGCTTGCCTCCGTGTGCGACGCCGTGCTGTTCGCGGCGGGCGCGACGCTCTCCGTCAACTCGCCGCTCGTGCTCTCCGCCAAGGCGGGCAAGAATTTGAAACCCGCGGAAGTGGGGGGCTACCAAGTGCTCGGCGGCACGCTTCTGCCCGCCGTGGAGGTGACTTCCGCCAAGGAGGCGGCAAGCGTCATTTTGCAGATCTCCGACCTCGTCAATCTTCCCGTCGAGGATGCGGAACTCAACGACCCCGCCCCCGCGCTCAACAGGGGCGCAACCGCCAAGGAGGTTGCTAAATTGCTCGAAAAGGGGGTCGAACTCGGCGCAAACGGCTATCCCGAGGTCAAAACGGTGCTCGGCCGCGTCGGTGGGATCTCCGTCGCCGCCGTCATTTTCGACAACGTGCTTCTGAACGAGCACAACGTCAAAAAAATCAAGAATTTTGCGGAATTTGCCTGCTGCTACGGCCTTCCCCTCGTCATGTTTGTCGACTGTCTCGGCGTCGAGCCATCGCTTGCCGCCAACAACAGCGCGGTGCTCAAAGAGATCTGCGAATATCTCTCCATTCTGGATGCCATCGACACGGCGAAGATCTCCGTCGTCACGGGCAAGGCGGTGGGGCTGGGGTACAGCCTCTTTGCGGCGAAGTCGGCGGGCTTCGACTATACTTACGCCCTCGCCACGGCGGAGATCTCCCTCTTCGAGAGTGCGCAGGGCGCACAAATCGAATACGCAAACGAAACAAATGCGGATAAGGCAAAACTTGCGGCGCTCTATTCCGAGGAGCACGCCGATCCCATCAACGCGGCAAAGGGCGGCTATCTCGATAACATCATTGAGCCGCAATTTTTGAAGCAATACCTCGTCGCGTCGTTGCAGACGCTGTTGCGCTGAGGGGTGCCGCCATGAATTTGCTTGCTTGGTTCAAATTCCCCGTGGGGGATGGCGCATTCTACGCCGTATTCGGCTTTGTATTCGTCTTTCTCGGCATCACGTTGCTCATTCTCTTCTTCACCCTTTTCGGCATGGTGATGAAGCGCGTCAACGCGCGTGGGGAGAATAAACGGCAGGCGGCAAGGGAGAAGGCGGTCGCCGCGTCGCCCGTGACGCACGCGGAGGAGGGCATTCCGCCCGAAGTCGTCGCCGCGATCACGGCTGCCATCGCCGCCTACTACGAGGGCGAGCAGGTCAAGTGCGACTTTGTCGTGCGGCGCATCAAAAAAATTTGAGAATATCATTGAGAGGAAATCGATATGCGGAATTTTATCATCACAGTCAACGGAACGCAGTATGAAGTGGGGGTCGAAGAGATCGGCGAAACGGCCTCCGCCGCGCCCGTCACCACAGCGGCAACGCCCGCCTCAGTGCCCGCGGCAACGCCCGCCGCAGCAAGCGGAAAGGGGCAAAAGGTCACGTCTCCCTTCCCGGGGCTCATCAAAAAGTTGCTTGTCGAGGACGGCGCAAGCGTCAAAAAGGATCAACCCATTCTCGTTTTGGAGGCAATGAAGATGGATAACGATATCACCGCCCCCTGCGATGGGACTGTCACGTTCAACGTGCAGAAGGGCGCGAACGTGGAGAGCGACGCCGTACTTGCATTCATCGGCTGATCGGAGAGGGGTATGCAGAGCAATTTACTCATTGACGTCGGAGGAATTTTCTCCAACCTATGGAAATCGATGGGAGTCTCGCAGGGAGGCTGGCAGAACTATGTCATGCTCGCCATCTCCTTTGTGCTGATGTTTCTTGCCATCGTCAAGAAGTACGAGCCGATGCTCCTGCTTCCCATCGCGTTCGGAATGTTCCTCATCAATCTTCCCGGCGCGGAGAGCATCCTCTGGGGCACCTATCCCGAGGGGGTGGAGCACACCTACGAGGCGGTAGAGCCTGCTTCCCGCGGCCTTCTGTGGTATCTTTATTACGGCGTGGATAAGGTCATCTACCCGCCGCTCATCTTCCTCGGCATCGGCGCAATGACGGACTTCGGGCCGCTCATCGCCAATCCCAAGTCGATGCTCATCGGCGCGGCGGCGCAGCTCGGCATATTTGTCGCCCTCTTCGGCGGAATTTTGCTCGGGTTCAGCGGCGCGGAAGCGGCGGCCATCGCCATCATCGGCGGCGCGGATGGGCCTACCGCCATCTACGTCTCCAAGATGCTCGCCGAAAATCTCGTGCCCATCATCGCCATCGCGGCATACTCGTATATGGCGCTCATTCCCGTCATTCAAAAGCCCATCATGCGGCTTTTGACGACCAAAAAGGAGCGCATGATCCGCATGAAACCACTTCGGCAGGTCTCCAAGGTGGAAAAGATCATCTTTCCCATCGCGGTCACGCTCGTGGTGGGGCTGCTTCTCCCCGACGCGATCCCGCTCCTTGGGATGCTCATGCTCGGAAATCTCTTCCGCGAATCGGGCGTCGTCGAGCGTCTCTCGTCGCAGGCGCAGAACGGGCTGATGAACACCATCACCATCTTCCTCGGGATCGCCGTCGGCTGCAAGGCGAAGGGGGATATCTTCCTCACGACGGATACGTTGAGCGTCATTCTCATCGGCGTCGTGGCGTTCTACCTCGGCACGATCGGCGGGCTTCTGATGGCAAAACTGATGTGTAAACTCACGCACGGGCAGATAAACCCGCTCATCGGTTCGGCGGGGGTCTCCGCCGTTCCCATGGCGGCGCGCATCTCGGAGGACGTCGGCAGGGAGGCCGACCCCTCCAACCACCTTCTCATGCACGCAATGGGACCCAACGTGGCGGGGGTCATCGGCTCTGCGCTCGCCGCGGGCGTCCTGCTCGCCTGCTTTTAGTTAAGGAGAAATTATGGCAAAAGTTTTGTTAATGGATACGATTTTGCGCGACGCCCACCAATCGCAGGCGGCAACGCGTATGCGCACTGAGCAAATGCTCCCCGTACTTTCCCAACTCGATGAAATAGGCTACTATTCCTTGGAGGGCTGGGGCGGCGCTACCTTCGATACCTGTATGCGCTTTTTGAACGAAGACCCGTGGGAACGCCTCCGCACCCTCCGCAAATACCTCAAAAAGACGCCCATTCAAATGCTCCTTCGCGGGCAGAATCTCTTGGGCTACCGCAACTATGCCGACGATCTCGTCGATAAACTCGTCGAAAAGTGCTTTGAAAACGGCGTCGGCGTCATCCGAGTGTTCGATGCCCTCAACGACCCCCGCAACATCGAGGCCTCGATGAAGGCCATCAAAAAGTACGGCGGGCAACTCCGAAAGACCGATCCCACCCGCGGCATCTGCGAGGCGGCTATCTCCTATACCTCGGGTCCCGTCTACACGATGGACTACTTCGTCAACCTCGCCAAGACGTACGAAAGCATGGGCGCGGACAACATCTGCATCAAGGACATGGCGAACCTTCTGTTGCCCTTCGATGCCTACGAACTCGTCACTGCGCTCAAAAAGGCGCTCCGCCCCGAGACCAAAATTCATCTCCACACCCACAACACGACGGGTACGGGCGATATGGTCAACCTCATGGCGATCAAGGCGGGCGTCGATATCGTCGATACCGCGCTCTCGCCGCTCGGAAACGGCACGTCCCAGCCCGCCACCGAGCCGCTCGTCGCCACGTTGAAGGGCACGGAGTACGATACGGGCATCGACCTAAATAAACTCATTCCCATCGCCGCCCACTTCAAAAAGGTCGCGGCGGAGCTCGAAAAAGAGGGCTCGCTCAACCCGAAGGTGCGGCAGGTGGACGTCAACACGCTCATCTATCAGGTCCCGGGCGGCATGCTGTCCAACCTCATGAACCAACTCAAAAAGGCGGGCAAAGAGGATAAACTCACCGAAGTTTTGGCGGAAGTTCCCAATGTCCGCAGGGACTGCGGCTATCCGCCCCTCGTCACGCCGTCCTCGCAGATCGTCGGCACGCAGGCCGTCATGAACGTCGTCATGGGCGAGCGGTATAAGATGGTCACAAAGGAGACCCGCGACCTCTTCGCGGGCAAATATGGCGCGCTTCCCATGCCCGTCAACGAGGAAGTTGCCGAGAAAATTCTCAAAGGGGAGAAGCGCATCACGTACCGCCCCGCGGACGACTTGGAGCCCGAGTACGAAAAACTCAAGGCCGAGGTCATCGCCAAGGGCTACTACACGCAGGAGGAGGACGTTCTCTCCTACGCTTCCTTCCCCGAAGTCGCCGAAAATTTCTTCAAATGGCGCAAGGCGAAAAACGACGGGGTCGACTTTGGTCTCGCCAAAACGGGGGTCTATCCCGTATAAAATAGGAAAAGGGCGCGAGGAGTTATCCCCGCGCTTTGCAAATACGGTGAACGCATGAAAGAGGTCGTCGTCATCGGCGGGGGCGCTTCGGGGCTAATGGCGGCGTATGCCGCGGCGAAGAACGGAAACAAGGTCACCCTCGTCGAAAAAAACGAAAAAGTCGGCAAAAAAATTTACATCACGGGCAAGGGGCGGTGCAACCTCACCAACGACTGTTCGCCCGATGAGTTTTTGCAAAACGTCGTCCGCGGCGGCAAATTTCTGACGGGCGCAATTTACGCCTTCCCGCCCGCCCGCACCATGCAATTTATGGAGGAAAACGGGCTTGCCCTCAAAGTGGAGCGCGGAAACCGCGTCTTTCCCGCAAGCGACCACGCGAGCGACGTCACCAAGACCTTGGAGCGCGCCTGCCATGCGGTCGGCGTCAAAATTTTATTGAATACCGAAGTACAAAGGATTGAAAAGGGCGACTGTTTCCGCATCGCCACTTCCACCGCCGACCTCGTCGCCGACGCCGTCATCCTCGCAACGGGCGGCCTCGCCTGTCCCTCCACGGGGTCTACGGGCGACGGCTACCGCTTTGCGGCGGAGGCGGGGCACACGATAACGCCGTGCGTTCCCTCCCTCGTCGGGCTGGAACTCGCCGCGCCGCTCACCGAGGCGCAGGGCGTCACCCTCAAAAACGTCGTTCTCACGGCAAAGAGGGGGCAAAAGACGCTCTCCTCCCGCCTCGGCGAACTTCTCTTCACGCATTACGGCGTCTCCGGGCCGCTTGTCTTGACGCTCTCGGCGGAGATCAACCGCCTGCCGCTCAATGAGATCTCTCTATTTCTCGATTTCAAGCCCGCGCTCGACGAAAAAACGCTGGATGCCCGCCTCGTGCGCGACTTCACGGAGAGGAAAAACGAGCAGATGAAGAACGTCATGCGCGGCCTTCTGCCCGCGGCGCTCTCCGTGCCCGTCTTGCAGGCGGCGAATATTTCCCCCGCAAAGCAGGCGAACGCCGTCACGCGAGAGGAGAGGATGCGCCTTTTGTACACGCTCAAAAATTTCCCGCTCCGCCCTCAAAAACTGCGCGGTTTCGAGGAGGCGGTCATAACTTCGGGCGGCGTCTCGCTTCTTGAAGTCAACCCCAAGACGATGGAGAGCAAAAAGGTGAAAGGGCTATATTTCTGCGGCGAAGTGCTCGATCTCGACGCCTATACGGGCGGCTTCAACCTGCAAATCGCCTTTTCCACGGGCTTCTGTGCGGGCGAAAACATAAAATAAGCCATTTTGCATAGTATTATGCGTGACATAATATTAAAAACCGCTCCAACCCATTGACATTTTCGGGGCGGGGTTGTATAATCACCAAAGAAATAACGGAGGCACATATGGTAGTCATTCGCGGCGCAACAACAATTCCATGCGATGATAAAGAGGAGATCCAAAAGGCGGTACGCGAGCTATTGGAGCAGATCGAGAGCCGCAACGGCGTCAAGATAGGCGAGATCGTCAGCATCGTCTTTTCCAGCACGTCGGATATCCATTCCTACTATCCCGCCAAGGCGGCGCGCGAGGCGGGCTATGCAAGTTGCTCGCTCTTCTCGGCGCAAGAGCCGGATATCGAGGGCGGGCTGCCTCTCTGCATCCGCGCCATGCTCTTTGTCGAAAAGGACTTGCCCCCCAAGCACGTGTACCTTCGCGGCGCTAAGATTCTGCGCAAGGACCTCGATAAGTTCAACGTCGCCATCGATGGGCCTGCGGGCAGCGGTAAATCCACCATTGCAAAGCGCCTCGCGGCGGACTACAACATTCTCTATCTCGATACGGGCGCAATGTACCGCGCCGTCGCCCTCTACGCGTTGGAGAGCCATGCGGATATCGAGAACGAGGCGGCGATCGTCGACCTCATGCGCACCTTAAAACTCGACGTTGTCTACGAAAACGGCGTGCAAAAGACCCTACTCGGCGATAGAGACGTCTCCGAGGCCATCCGCAAACCGCCCGTCTCCATGGCGGCGTCCACCGTCTCCAAGTACGCGAGCGTCCGCATGAAACTCGTCGAAAAGCAGCGCGAGATCGCCTCCAAAATGAGTTGCGTCCTCGATGGGCGGGATATCGGCACGTTCGTTCTGCCCGAGGCCGACTTCAAATTTTACCTCACGGCAAGCCCCGATGTCCGCGCCCGCCGCCGCTACGATGAACTCACCGCCAAGGGCGAAGAGGTGGATTTCGAAGCATTAAAGGCGGACATCATCCGCCGCGACGAGCAGGATATGAGCCGCGCGCTCGCTCCCTTAAAGCAGGCGGAGGACGCCGTTCTCATCGATACTTCCTCTCTCACCATAGAGGAGGTCGTCTCCGCCGTCAAGCGCAAAATGCAGGAGAAGATCTGATGCAGGAAGAGGAAGCAAAAAAGCCGCTCACGCGCAGGGAGCGCCGCGCGGCAAAGAGGGCGGAAAGGAAGGCAAAGGCGCGAGCAAAGCGTGCCGCATGGAATAAAACCGTGCGGCTTTTCCCTGCGAACAAAAAGGGGAAGCACATCATGCATTTCATGAATTTTCTGCGCATTTTGCTCGTTCCCCTGCATTTTCTCATCTATCCTTACCGCATCCTCGGGCACAAAAAGGTCGGTCTCGGCGCATATATCTATTACGGAAACCACTACACCATTTGGGATATTTTCTACCCCGCGCGCACCACATGGGAGGGCATCCACTTTCTCTCCAAGCAGTCGCTCTTGGAAGCGCCCATCCTCGGCAAGTGGGGGCAGCGCATCGGCGCGATCGGCGCGATGCGCGACGGTTCGGATATCCGCACCCTCATGGAGGCCATCAAGGTGCTCAAAAACGGGGAGAAGGTCTCTCTCTTCCCCGAGGGCACGCGCAATAAGAAGTCGGACGAGGAATTTTTGCCCTTCCACGGCGGCGCGGCGCTCATGGCGATCAAGACGAAGACGCCCGTCATTCCCTTTGTCCTTTGCGAGCGCCCCCGGCCGTTTCATCTCACGCACGTCGTGTTCGCCGAGCCGATGGAACTCACCGAATATTACGATAGAAAACTCTCAGCGGAGGAGTACGCCGAGGCGGAGGAAAAACTGAAAAACCGCCTCTATGAAGTCCGCGCCGAGTTCCGCGCCTCGCGCCAAAAGGGCAAAAAGGGCAAAAAGGGCAAAAAAGCGGACAAAACCGCCGATAAAAAGGCAGAAACGGCCGCGGACACCGCGGACACAACTGACACAGTGGACACAACGGATAAAACGGATAAGACGGGGGAGAACTGAGTGCAAGTCATCGTAGCCAATAGCTGCGGTTTTTGCCGCGGCGTGCGCCATGCGGTGGATACCGCGCTCTCCGTTCCGCCCCAAAACACCTATGTGCTCGGCGAACTCATCCACAACGAGGAGGTCGTCGGGCGCGTCGCATCGCGCGGCATCCCCACGGTCGCCTCTTTGGAGGAAGTCCCCGGGGGCGCCAATCTTCTCATCCGTTCGCACGGCGTGGGGAAGGAGATCTACGAAATCTGCGCCGCGCGGGGGATCCACATCATCGACTGCACCTGTTCCTTTGTCGCGCGCACCCAGCGCATCGTTGCCGCGGCACACGCGGCGGGGAAGGTGGTCGCCATCGCGGGGCAAAAGAACCATCCCGAGGTGCAGGGTCTCGTCGGCTGGTGCGAAAAAGAGGCGCGCGTCATCGCCTCGGAGGACGACGATCTCTCCTTTTTTGCGGGAAAAAATGTCGTTCTCATCTCGCAGACGACCTTTTCGGAGCAAAGATTTTTGAAAATTGTCCAAAATCTTCAAAAAGTTGCCCCCAAAACAGTTGAGATTTTCAAGACAATTTGTTATACTACTATTTGTAGGCAAAGGGAAGCCGCGCGTCTGTCCGAACTGTGCGATGCGGTCGTCGTCATCGGCGGGGCGAACAGCAGCAATACGGAAAAACTTTGCGAGATCGTGTCGTCCCGGCACAAGCGGGTCATCCGCGTGGTCAAAGCGAGCGATTTCAAGTTTGAAGAAGTCAAAAATTTTGAAAGGGTCGGCGTCATAGCGGGGGCAAGCACTCCCGATTGGCAGACTCAGGAGGTTCTCTGTAAGATGGAAGAAAACAACGCGGAAGTACAGGCGACGGAAGTCGCCGAAGAGACGCAGGCTGCAGAAGCGGTTGCGGAAGAGGTTGTGGCGGAGGAGTCGGCGGCTCCCGCGCCCGAAGCCGTCGAACCCGTAGAGGAAGCGGCGGAAGAACCCGCATCCGAACCCGCCGCCGGGCAGGCTGAGGAAGGGGCGGAAGCGCCCGCACCCGAGCCTGCCGCCGAACCCGTAGAGGAAAAGGCAGAAGCGCCCGCTTCCGAGCCGGTTCCCGCCAAGGAGCAGTCTCCCATGGAGAAGGCGCTTGCGGAAATGGACGGCAGTAAGAGATACAGAAAAAATCAGGCCATCAAGGTCACCATCGTCAGCGCAACGGACGAAGGGATCGTCGTCAGCGGATCGGAAAAGACGGATATCGCCGTCGCGAAAGAGGATCTCGACTGCGAGAAGTTCGACCGCGCCGAATACGCCAAGCGCGTCGGCGAGGAGATCGAAGTCATCGTTGTGGAGACGACTCCCAAGGTTCGCCTCTCCGAAAAGCAGATAAAGAAGCTCAAGGAAGAGGAAGCGCTCCTTTCCGAGATCGCGCAGGGCAAGGAATTTACCGTCATCTGCACGGGCTTCAACAAGGGCGGCCTCACGGCGGAACTCGGCAGCTATCCCGTGTTCATTCCCGCAAGGGAGATTCGTTCGGGCTATGTGCGCGAACTCGATAAATACGTCGGCAAGAAACTGCGCCTCAAAGTGCAGAAGCCGGAAGATATCCGCAGGACGGGCAGAAAGGAGATCATCGCCTCTCAGCGCGCCATCATCGAAGCCGAGCGTGCGGAAAAGGAAGCGCAGAAGGCTGCCAAAGAGGCGGCGTTCTTTGAATCCATCCACGTCGACGACATCGTCGAAGGCAGGGTGGAGCGCGTCACAAGTTTCGGCGCATTCGTCTCGGTAAACGGGTTCGATTGCCTCGCCCACATCTCCGACCTTTCGTGGACGGGCGTCAAGCAGGTCACCGACGTCTTGGAGATCGGCAAGCGCTACGAATTCAAGGTATTGAAGGTCGACCTCGCTAATAAGAAGGTCTCCATCGGCTACAAGCAGTTGCAGCCCCAGCCTTGGGATCTCGCGGCAGAAAAGTACGCGGAGGGCGACGTCGTACACGGGAAAGTTGTCCGCATTGTTCCCTTCGGCGCGTTCGTCGAACTCGAAAAGGGCATCGACGGCCTCGTGCACATCTCCCAGATCACGCACGAGTGGCTGGAAAATCCCACTTCCGTGCTCACCATCGGCGAAGAGGTCGATGCGCAGATCATGAAGTTCGATCCCGAAAACAGAAGGATCACGCTCTCCATCAAGGCGCTTCAACCCCGCCCCGAGTACGAGCCGCGTGAACCCCGCCGCGATCGGGAAGAGGGTGGCAAGCAGCGCCAGCGCAAGGGTCGCCGCGCCGCCGCAGAACCCGCGGAGGACGAGGAGTACAGGGAATGGCGCGACGGCGGTTACAGCGGCGCCTCCATCTCCGAACTTCTCGGCAACGACGAGGATAAGTAAAAGATAGATAAAAGAATCGCATAGAACCATCAAAAAATCCGTTTCGCGACGGATTTTTTTGTTTATATTTATGTGAACGAAAAAACAGGCGCTCGGGGGAGCAAAACAGGGCGCAACACAAGGAGCAACGTATGGAAAAACAGGGCAACATCAAAATTTCAAGCGAAAACATGATGCCGATTATCAAAAAATGGCTGTATTCGGAGAAGGACATCTTTCTCCGCGAGATCGTCGCAAACGCCGTCGACGCCATCACCAAGCACAAAAAGTTGGTGGGTCTCGGCGAGGCGACGGCGGAGGAAAACTACCGCGTCGACGTCCGCACCGATGAAAAGGCGGGTACGCTGACGGTGGAAGATAACGGCGTCGGCATGACGGAAGAGGAGGTGGAAAAGTACATCACCCAGATCGCCTTCTCGGGCGCGGCGGACTTTGTCGCCAAGTACGAAAAGGCGAACGGCGACGGCATCATCGGGCACTTCGGTCTCGGCTTCTATTCGGCGTACATGGTCTCGGCGGATATCGAGATCTTCACCAAATCCTACCGTGAAGAAGCCCCCGCCGTGCGCTGGGAATCGGATGGCAACAGCGCCTACACCATCGGCGACTGCGAAAAGCCCACCCGCGGCACAAAAATCGTCATGCACATCGCGCCCGAGGAAAAGGAGTTCTTAAAGGCGAGCACCATCCGCACCCTCCTCAACAAGTACTGCTCGTTCATGCCGTATCCCATCTATCTCAACGCCAAGGAGGGGGAGGAGAGCAAGCCCGTCAACACCACCGAGCCGCTCTACGAAAAGCAGCCCAAGGACTGCACGGAGGAGGAATACAAGACCTTCTACCGCGAGACGTTCTCGGATTTCAACGAACCGCTCTTCTGGATCCACCTCAACATGGAATATCCCTTCCGCCTCAAAGGAATTCTCTACTTCCCCAAAGTCAAAAAGCAGGTGGAGCTCGAGCGCGGCCAAGTCAAACTGTACTGCAACCGCGTCTACATCGCCGACAACATCAAGGAGGTCATTCCCGAATTTCTGATGCTCCTGAACGGCGTCATCGACTGCCCCGATATCCCGCTCAACGTCTCCCGTTCCTTCCTGCAAAACGACAGCGAAGTGCAGAAGATCGCAAAGCACATCACCAAGAAGGTCGCCGATAAACTCCTCGCGCTCTACAAAAACGACAGGGAAAAGTACGAGGCGTGCTGGTCCGATCTTGCCACCTTCGTCAAGTTCGGCTGCATCAAGAACGACGATTTCTATCAAAAGATCAAGGATGTCATCATATACAAGAATTTGAGCGGCGAATACCGCCCCTTGACGGGCTATTTCGGCGAGGAGGTCTCCGAGGCGGACGCCAAGGAGGGGAAAGAGCCGCAGGCCGTCTACTACGTCTCGGATGAAAACACGCAGGCGCAGTACATCTCCATGTTCAAGGAGGCGGGGCTGGATGCAATCGTCTGCGATACCTTCATCGATCCCCACTTCATCAGTTATATCGAGTACAAAAACCCCACCCGCGTGCGCTTTTTGCGCATCGATGCCGACGTCGCCGAAGCCCTCAAATCGGGCGCGGATGAGGACAAGGAGATCGCCGATATCTTCGCAAAAACGCTGGGCGACAGGGCGAAGATCAAGACGGCGCAACTCAAAAATACCGCCGTTCCCGCCGTCGTCAACGTCTCGGAGTTCATGCGCAGGATGTCGGAGATGAACGAATTTTACAGAATGGGGGAGACGCCCGCCGAGGTGACCCTCGTCGTCAACACGGCGTGCTCTGCGGTGGAAGCGCTGCGCGGCGCGGAGGAGGAGGCGCAAAAGACGGCGGCCGAGCAGATCTACTTTTCGGCGCTCATGAACTACCGCCGCCTCACGCCGGAGGAGCTCGAGCGCTTCACGGCGAACAACGCGGCGCTGCTTGAAAAATATTTACGCAAATGAGCGAAATATTTTCAAATTTGCTATTGACAACGCGCCTTCGGGTTGATATAATATAAGACGATGTTAAAAATGTGAAAATTTCACACTTTGTATGTCAGATAGGAGGTATTATTGTGAACGGAACAGTAAAGTGGTTCAATGACGGTAAAGGGTATGGCTTCATCTCCAACGACGAAGGCGGCGACGATGTATTCGTGCATTTCTCCGCGATCCAGACGGAAGGCTTCCGCACGTTGAAAGAGGGGCAAAAGGTGACGTTTGAAACAGAACCCGATCCCAAGGATAGCGGCAAGCTCCGCGCCGTCAACGTCGTGCCCCTTTCGTAAGACAGGGCAACATCAAAGTGTTCCTTATCGCAAGAGGAACAACAAATCACCCATTTGCAGGATAGAGAACAACAAATAATTTGTTTTACAAGATTTGGAACAAGATAGTATCTGTTTTGCAAGATGGGGAAACAATCGACCAAGCAAAAAACGCGCCTCGGCGCGTTTTTTCTTTTCGCATTTCTATAGCGCCTGCCCCCTTTGAAGGGGGCAGGGAGCGCGGTTTGCCGCGCCGGGTGGGGGTTGTCCAAATGGAGGCCACCCCTTGCTGTCCCCTTGAGGGAAAAATGGCGTGTTCCTCATACCGAACGCCCCGCCGCGGCAAAGCCGCGGCGGGGCGTGAGCGTATCTTTCCGCGCAGGAGGGCGACAACGCCCTGCCCCCTGCGTCATACCGTCCCGCACGTCATACCGTCCACCCTAAATTGTCATGTCGACCGAAGGCGTAGCCGAAGTGGAGACATCTCTACCTTATCTTTTGCCCGTCCGTCCTTCGCGTTATTCTGAGCCGCCGTCCGCGCCCAGCCCCCGCCTATGCGGGGGCTGGGCGCGGACGGCGAGTCGAAGAATCCCCCGAACGCAGTCCGCCGCAGTGGGGGTGGAAGGCGCAATCCCTTGCTGTCCCCTTGAGGGGAAAGTGGCGCGCGTTCCTGCGCGCCGAAAGGGGTGTGCGCTTTCGCCAACACCCCCCTCAAAAAAACGTAAGCCGCCCGTTTTGCGGGCGGCTTTTTGCGGCATTATTTATTCTTCCGCGGCGTTTTTGCGAAACTCTGCGTACTTTTCCAAAATCGCGTTTTGGAGCAATTCGCGTGTTTCGCTGTTCAACGGATGCGCTACGTCCTTAAAGGTCCCGTCCGATATCTTTCTGCTCGGCATTGCAATGAAATATGCCCCGTCTTTCTCGAAGATTTTAATGTCGTGCACGACAAAGCATCCGTCAATCGTGATAGACGCAACGGCGCGCAGTTTTCCTTCCGGATTGCGGACTTCCCGAATACGTACATCTCCAATTTCCATGTCGCTCCCTCCTTATGTATCTTTCTTGTTCACTATATTATCACGTTCTTGTATAAATTTCAATAAAATTCTAAAAATTTTAGTAAAAATTCTTAAAATTTTCACAAATTCCGTATTTTTTTCGTAATATGAGGTATGTTTTTCGATGAAATCGCCTTTTTCGGCGGCTTTTATTTTATCGGGATAGGGGGCGTGAGCATGAGCGCCCTCGCCCGTCTCCTCCATGACTGCGGCGCAAAGGTGCGCGGAAGCGACGATGTCCAAAGCGAAACCACCCGCCGCCTTGCCGACTGCGGGATCCCCGTGCACATCGGCAGCAGCGAGAAGATCACGGAAGATACCGTCGTCTACACGGGCGCGATCGCGGAGGGGCATCCCCAGCTTCAAGCCGCGCGCAGGGCGGGGAAGCGCCTCATCGGCCGCGCCGAACTCCTCGGCATGGTCGCATCCTCCTTCCCGCACGTCATCTCCGTCGCGGGCTGCCACGGCAAGACGACAACAAGCAGTATGCTCGCCCATATCTTTTTGAACGGCGGGCGCAAGTTCACCTCGCACATCGGCGGGGAGGATCTCACCGTCGGCAACTACATCTCCACGGGCGGCGACTACTTCATCACCGAGGCGTGCGAGTTCAAGCGCAGTTTTCTCTCCTTAAAGAGTGAGATCGCCGTCATTCTCAACTGCGACAGAGACCACACCGACTGCTACGCTTCGCAGGCGGAACTCAAAGAGGCGTACCGCGAATTTGCGGATAGGGCGGAGCGCGTCGTCGTCAATGCCGATGACCCCGCGGCGCGCGCCATTCCGCACGCCATGTCCTTCGGGCTGTACGCGGGCGATGTCCGCGCCGAAAATTTCCGCGCGGTGGGGGAAAAGTACGCCTTCACCGTCACCGAGCGCGGGATACCCGTCGTGCGGGTGCGCCTCTCCGTCGTCGGCAGAGTGCACGTCTACAACGCCCTCGCGGCGTTCGGCGCGGCGCGGCTCTGCGGCTTTACGGCGGAGGAGATCGCCCGCGGGCTGGAAAATTTCAAGGGCGTCAAGCGCCGTTTCGAGTTCGTGGGCACGCTCTGCGGCGCGCCCGTCGTCTGCGACTACGCCCATCACCCGCGCGAGATCGCAGCAACGCTTGCTACCGCCCGCCGCCTCTCGGAGGGGAGCGTTCGCGTCGTCTTTCAGCCCCACACCTACACCCGCACGCGCGACCTCATGCAGGACTTTGTGGAATCTCTCTCCGCCGCGGAAAATCCCATCATCTACAAGACCTACGCCGCGCGCGAACCCTTCGATCCCGCGGGGAGCGCCGTCGCCCTCGCGGGGCGCGTTGCGGGGGCGCGGTATGTGCAATCCCCGCAGCAACTCAAAAGGCGGCTCGCGGCTGAGATAAAGGCGGGGGATATGGTGCTCGCCCTCGGCGCGGGCAGCATCTGCGATATCATGCGCTCGCTCTGCGCGGAGGAGGATGCGGGCGGATAAACCCGCATATTTTCGCATTTATACATTGCAGTGTGAACAATTCAAAAATTTTTTACAAATTTATGCGCCCGTTGCTTGACGGAATTTCGCGCGCGTACTATAATATGGTAAAAAAGATAGTTCGGAGGCATATTTATGGCACGCAAAATTTACGATCCCGCAACGGAGGAGGCGCGCATCTTCCACGAGGAGGACTGCGACTTAAAACTTCTGAAGGGGAAGACGGTCGCCGTCATCGGATTCGGGAGTCAGGGGCACGCGCACGCGCTCAATTTGAGGGACAGCGGCGTCAAGGTCATCATCGGGCTGAGGAAGGACGGCAGAAGTTACGCCGTTGCCAAGGAGGCTGGCTTTGAAGTTCTCTCCGTCCAGGAAGCGGCGGAGAAGGCGGATATCATCATGATGCTCACGCCCGACGAAAAGATGGCGGATATCTACCGCGAGAGCGTCGCGCCCGCCCTCAAAAAGGGCAAATACCTTGCGTTCGCGCACGGCTTCAACATTCACTATAAGCAAATAATTCCGCCCGCAGACGTCAATGTGTTTATGATCGCACCCAAAGGCCCCGGTCACACGGTGCGCAGCGAATATCTGGAAGGGCACGGCGTGCCCGACCTCGTCGCCGTCTATCAGGATCCCTCGGGCGATACCTTCGATATCGCGCTCGCCTACGCGCTCGGCATCGGCGGCGCGCGCGCAGGGGTGTTGGAGACGACATTCCAATGCGAAACGGAGACCGACCTCTTCGGCGAACAGGCCGTTTTGTGCGGCGGCGTCACCGCGCTCATGAAGGCGGGCTTTGAAACGCTCGTCGAGGCGGGCTACGATCCCCGCAACGCCTACTTCGAGTGCATCCACGAAATGAAGCTCATCGTCGACCTCATCTACGACGGCGGCTTCAAGAAGATGCGCTATTCCGTCTCTGACACGGCGGAATTCGGCGACTACGAGACGGGCAAGCGCATTGTCACCGAGGAGACGAAGAAGGAGATGAAGAAGGTGCTCGAAGAGATACAGGACGGCACGTTCGCCTCCAAGTGGATCTCGGAGAACAAGAGCGGCGGAAGGGCGCACTTCATCGCCTGCCGCGAACGGGAGGCAAACCATCCGCTCGAAAAGGTGGGCGCGGAACTGCGCAAACTCTACGCGTGGAACGCCGAAGATAAATACAGCGAAACCAAATAATCGGCGCAGAGGTATCCCCCCGAAACAAACGGAGTATCACTTCTGAACCGAATAAACGAAATATCACTTCAAACCCAAAATCATGCAAAGCGGCGGGAAACTTCCCGCCGCATTTCTTTTCTACTATTGTTTAACGCGTGTTTACGCATCACCTCCTACTATTTTTTAACGCGTCATTCTGACGGGAGCAACGCGTTTTTAACGCGTCATTCTGACGGGAGCAACGCGACCGAAGAATCCCAAAAAACGAAGTCCGAATTGTCTCGCTGCTATAATTATGTCATTTCGAGCAGGCGCCCGCGGCTGTTGCCGCGGGCGCCGT
>CANQMX010000004.1 GCA_947625095.1 uncultured Clostridia bacterium
TTCTCTTTCGCGGTTTTGAGAAAATGTATAAGTACAGATTATGGATGGGAAGATACACTCGGTTTCCGCGCCGCCCGCCGCGCCCCTACGGGGCGCGGCGGGCGGCGCGGAAACCTCGGTATGAGGGATGGGGGCGGCTCCCCCATTTTGCCCCCCCTGTGTCCCCCGCCCGAGGAGGGGCAAGGCTGGATGAGGGCGCCCCACCCCCTATATCCCCCGCCCCGCTCGAAGGGCGGGGCGGGGGATTTACCTCCTGCCCAACCCCCTGTGTCCCCCGCCCGAGGAGGGGGCTTTCGGACTTCGTTCTTCGGGATTCTTCGACTCGCCGCCCGCGCTCCGCCCCCGCTTGCGCGGGGGCGGAGCGCGGGCGGCGGCTCAAAATGACGCATTGAGAAAGTGCGGGTCGGGCGGTATTAGAAGCCTCCCCACCACCGCCTACGGCGGAGCCTCCCCTCTCAAGGAGGGTAGGCCTTGTGGAAAGATGTGGGAAGGAATTATTCCCCGCTCTTGCCGTAGTTGGAGAGGACGCGGGCGGAGGGGTCGTTCACGTTGCACCCCTCCCACGACTTGTTGGGCATCCAGAAGTCCGCGATCATCTCCGCCTGACCGGGGTAGTATTTTTCGAAAATCTCGCGATATAAGAGCGATTCCTTGGTGAACGGTTCGCGCCAATACGCATAGCGTTTTGCCGTTTTTGCCCAATCATCGCCGTATTTTTCCTCGGCGAACGCCTTGATGTCGTCCACCATCGAGTGCCCCACCGCATCCGAAAACGCCGCCTTTTCGCGGTACAGGATGTCACGGGGGAGGTAGTCGCCCTCGAAGGCGCGGCGCAGAAGATACTTGCCCATGCCGTAGGTGTTCATCTTGAGGGCGGGGTCGACGCTCATGACGTATTCGACAAAATCGAGGTCGCCGAAGGGCACGCGCGCCTCCATGGAGTTGACCGAGATGCAGCGGTCGGCGCGGAGAACGTCGTACATATGCAGTTCGCGCACCCGCTTTTCCGCCTCCTTCTGGAACGCCGCGGCGTCGGGCGCAAAGTCGGTATACTTGTAGCCGAAGAGTTCATCGGAGACCTCGCCCGTGAGGAGGACGCGGACATCCGTGTTCTCGTGGATCTTTTTGCAGAGAAGGTACATCCCCATGCTCGCGCGCACGGTGGTGATATCGTAGGTGGCGAGCGTCTTTATCACAAATTCGAGGTGGGAGAGCACCTCCTCGCGCGTCATGAAAAATTCGGTGTGCTCCGAACCGATAAACGTTGCGACCTCGCGGGCGTACTTTAAGTCGATGGCGTCCTTATCCATACCGATGGAGAAGGTGCGGAGGGGCTTTTTCTCCATGCGGGCGGCGATAGCGCAGACGAGCGAACTATCCAGCCCGCCCGAGAGAAGGAAGCCGACGGGGGCGTCGGAATCCAGCCGTTTTTCCACGCCGCGCACGAGTTTTGCCCTTATATTGGCGGTAATCGCATCGAGGCTACCCGCAGCGGGGTTGCGGAACGCGGCCGCATCGCGGTAGCAAACGAACTTGCCGCCCTCATAATAGTGCCCCGGGGGAAAGGGCATGACCTTTTTGCACAGCCCCACGAGGTTCTTCGGCTCGCTCGCAAAGGCAATTTTTCCATCCGCGAGGTAGCCATAGTACAGGGGGCGGATGCCGATGGGGTCGCGCGCGGCGATGTACTCCCCCCTCTCGCCGTCGTAAATGACGCAGGCGAACTCGGCGTCGAGGCGGGCGAACATCCCGACGCCGTATTTTTCGTAGAGGGGAAGGAGGATTTCGCAGTCGCTCTCCGACTCGAATTCGTAGCCCTCCTCTTCCAAGGCGGCGCGAACGGCGCGGAAGCCGTAGAGTTCGCCGTTGCACACGCAAAAATTCTTCCCGCGGACAAAGGGCTGCA
This sequence comes from uncultured Clostridia bacterium, assembly GCA_947625095.1. Lineage (GTDB taxonomy): Bacteria > Bacillota > Clostridia > Christensenellales > Borkfalkiaceae > Gallimonas. The sequence goes on from CANQMX010000004.1 coordinate 1,907, forward strand.
TCCCCTTGACCGTAAGCCCCATGATGGCGAGGCGGTGAAAGCCGACAAAGCCCTCCTCCGTCTCCGAAAAACGGCTGAGATCAGGCCCGCGCGAGAGCGTTTGATAGAACGCCCGCTCGGCCTCGGCAGGCGATACGCACTTGCCCGTGAGCACAAAGATGGAACACATTTTCTACCTCCCGACGGGATGAAAAAAGCGCCGCCCGTCCTCTTTCATCAGGACGGATAGCGCTTGCATCCGCGGTGCCACCTAACTTATTGCCAAAAGGCAATCCCTTTTTCCCCCGCAAAGGGGCTGCCCCGATAACGCAGGGCTGCGGCTTGCCTACTCGTTGCCTTTCAGCGCGCGGCTCGGAAGTGTTTTTCGCCCGAAGCGTCCTGCGGGGTTCGCACTATGCCCGCTCACTGGACAAGGCGTTTTTCGGGTTACTCCTCTTCGTCATTGCCTTTGTACATTCATTGTATCGCATAAATATTGCGAAGTCAAGCGTTTATGCGCACTTTTTTATATTTTATGCGGGGGAAATGGGGAAAGATACACTCGGTATCCGCGCCCGCGCCCCTGTGGGGCGCGGGCGCGGATACCTCGGTATGAGGAGACGAGATGAGATGCACGCGGGGCGGTATGAGGCAGAACCCCTATTCCCCGCTATGCGGGGATTTCCCCCAAAAGGGGGAAGCAAGCAGGCGGGGCAAAACGAGGGGCAAATTACGGCTGCAAATTTTCGAGGAGGGTCTTGACCGCCTTTTTGTTGCCGAAACTCAACTTGCGGTAGGAGGATAGCAGCGCGCGCTCATCGGCAGTGAGCGTTTCTGCCCCCTCCCCCTCCGAAAAGAACTCCGAAAGCGTGATGCCGAACGCATCGCAGATGCCCGCCAGCGTCGTGATCGACGGGAGCGTTCCCCGCGCGCGCATATTCAGCAGCGTCGTCTGCGACAGGCACGCCTCCTCCGCGAGACGGTAGTACGTCCACCCCCGCTCCTCGCGCAGTTTTTCGATTTTTTCCACGATCTCGTATGCTTGCATGGCGACCCTCCGCATTCAGCATACTATACATTTGGCAAATATTTATGCGCCAAATGTGTTGACAATTCACCAACATATGTTATATAATTTGTTTAACATTGTTGTATGGAGGCACATATGCACAAATGTACTGTCTGCGGGACGGAATTTGAGAGCAAGTTCTGTCCGAACTGCGGCAACCCCGCGCCCTTGAAAGTATGCCCCAATTGCGGTGCGAAACTCTCCCCCACGGATAAGTTCTGCCCCAAGTGCGGAAAGCCCCTTCGCGCGCCCGCGGCAAAGCCCAAACCCGCACCCGCTACTGCCGCGGCGTCCGTCCATGCGCCGAAGCCCGCTCCTGCGGCAAAGCGACAGAACGCCCCGTCGCCCGCAACCATAAAATTCCTCGCCTTTTTGCCCTATGCGACGGCTGTACTCTTCGCCCTCTTCTCCGTGTTGCTCTTTTTGATGCTCCTCGGTTCGGTCTCCTCGGTCATGGGCATGAGCACGGGTAGCATCTATCAGAACACCGCTTTGAGCGTCGGCGAGGAGGCGGGTCTCTTCGGGGAAATGATGGGTTCTTCGGGCGGAAACGACATTGCAAGTCTCTGCATTGCGCTCGTCGTATTCGCCTCCTTCGGCATAGTCCTTGCCATCTGCGCGCTTGCGTTTCGCCTCTCTGTCCCCCTGCGCGTAAAGAAAATCGGCAATCTCCGCATATATACACTCCTCAACGGGTGCATTTTCCTCTTCTATATTGTCGATTTTCTGCTCGCGTGTATTCTGTGCGACACGGTGAGCAATGAGATCACCTCGCCCGGCGCGGGGACGATATGCGTGCTGGTGTTTGCCCTCCTCTTCGGATTGTGCTCCGCGGGCACGGCGCTCGTGTGGCACTATCGGAAAAATGTCTGCCCCTCCGTCGCGGCGGAATTGGAACGGCAAAGAGCAGCACGGCGCGCCGTCTTGACAACGCCCGCAAAGCCCGAGTGGAAAGAGTTGGTGAAGCCGAAGAAGCCGAGAAAACCTCAATACCCTGTAGCGGAATGCTCGGCGACGCTGAAAACAAAAATCATAAAGTATGTGAAAGCAAAAAATTTGCTTATGGTTTTTTCGGCTATCGTGTTTCTTGTATTTGCGTTGGTTTGCACCACGTTGTGGTTATCGTTTGGCGGGTGGGAATATTGCGTACCTGACACACAGGAAGCATGGGATTTATTTTCTAATTTACTCGTGAATGTACTCTTGCCCCTCATTGTTTGTTCCGCGGGGCTTACTATAATACTCGGCGGAATTTTCGGTTCTTTATATTATAAACGACGGAAACCTGATTTCAAATGGCAACGCAAACGGGTATGGAGCGATAAAGCAATGTTTTGGACGATATCGGCGTATTGTCTTGCTTTGACTTTTTCCTGCCTGATGTTTTCCTTGTTTAACGTGTGGGCTTTTAAAGACCATGCAGAATTAGTACAGCAAATGATCGTTTTTATCTGTGTCTTTCCGTTCGTCATCACGTATTACATTGTAGCATATTCCTGCGCAGGCGCAATCAAACATAAAGGAACAAAACTCTCGCTTGCCATTTTTGGCGCGAAGCGTCCTTGGCTCAATCCGGAATTGGAGGAGCAGTACCTCGCCGACGCAAATGCCTATAGTTCGAGAAAACAAACATATATCGAGCAAAAAAACGCCTACCTTGCGGAACGGAACGCGCAACGTAAGGTTTGGCGGAAGTACCGCCGCGAACTCGCCTACTTTGAGGAAGGCATCGCGTAGAAATAAACATAAGAAAAAAAGATACACTCACGCGCCGCCGCGGCTATGCCGCGGCGGCGCGTTCGGTATGAGGAGCTGGGCGGGATGAGGAGTGCGACGAGGCGGGACTTCGTATTTCGGGATTCTTCGGTCGCTACGCTCCCTCAGAATGACGCAATGTTCCGCGAAAACACGGGGCGCCCACCCCCTGTGTCCCCCATTGCGGAGAAAGGCTCCACATATCATATGGTCGCCTTTCCCGAAAGCCTCAAGGAAGGCTCCCAAGAGTGGGCAGAATAGGAAGACCCACGAAAAAGGCGAAGCGGAATTATTCCGAAAAGAAGTCCTCGCGCTTAAGGCCTGCACGCAGTTTTTCGAGGGCGCGCTTTTCGATGCGGGAGACGTAGGAGCGCGAAATGTTGAGTTTGCGCGCGACCTCCCGCTGCGCAAGCGGCGCTTCACCCGTCAGGGCGTACCGCAGCGAGATGATGACCGTCTCGCGCTCAGTGAGAAGTTCCTTCACCGCCTTCAAAAATTTTTCCTGCATGAGCGAACGCTCCACCCCCGCAAAGACCTTCTCCTCCTTTTCAAAGAGAAGATCCATGAGGGTGAGCTCGTTCCCATCCTTATCCGTGCCCACGGGGTCGGAGAGCGACACGTTGCCGCGGTGCTTTTTGCCCGCGCGGATGAGCATCAGAATTTCGTTCTCGATGCAGCGCGCAGTGTACGTCGCAAGCCGCGAGCCGTGCCCTTCCTCATAGGTATTGATCGCCTTGATAAGCCCGATACTGCCTACCGAGAGCATATCGTCGGTCTCCGCCGCCCCCGCGTACTTTTTGACGATGTGCGCCACCAGCCGCATATTGTGGCGGATGAGTTTCTCCTTCGCCGCGGCGTCGCCCTCGCGGGCGAGTTTTAAGCAGCGCGCCTCCTCCTCGCGGGAGAGCGGTTTGGGGTACGACGTACCATCCGACAGCGCGCCCGTGAAAAAAAACAGCCGCCCGAATACGGCATACAAAAGTTGAAGCATATTCCCCTCGCTTCTGTATTGTATGACGCGGATGGGTTGTCCTATGAACTGCGCACACGCAAAACGCCGCGGGGCAAAGCCCCGCGGCGCTGTAATATGTTTTTCACTTGTTTTCTTCAATGGCCTCCGCCGTGGCATCTTCAACGACCTCTGCCGTGGCGGCGACTTCTTCGGCGGCTTCTTCAGCGGGTCGCAGGAAAGCCGCCTCTTCGGCCTTGCTCTTGACGACGCGCTTTACAAGCCCCTTTTCGATGAGTTCGACGACGCCTTCGTAGGGAAGGTAGTAATCTTCGGCGATGCGCTCGGTGCGGACGCCGCCCATGCGCTCCATGACAGCGGAGAACAGATCCGCCGCGTAGCGGGCGCGCCGCCCGTTTTTCAGGCGATACATACACGGCGTATCGGCGTACGAGGTGGTCTCCGAGACGTCCTCGACCTTATATTTGCTGTCGGCGTAGTCGGCGGCGTTGAGCGGGAAAAACACACAGAGCGTGCTTCCGCGATAGGCCAGCCGCGCGACCGTCTCCCTGCCCAAGCGGAAGGACTCGCGCTTCCAACTTGTGCGTGATTTGACCTTTTTGTAGGACAGCATCTCGTTTTTGAGCGCCGTATACCAATTTTTTACCTCATCGCTCGACTGGATATATTTCGCCGTGAAACTCTTGTTGTAGCGCAATACGCCCTCAAAGGACTCCTCCGCGATGACGGGCGGCTCCGGCACGGGGACAAGCGCGACGGTTTTGGCGGGCGCGGGTTCTTCTTCCGCTTCCTGAGCGGGCTTCGCCTCGGGTTCGGCAACGGAAACCGGATAAAAGGTCGCCCTATCCTTATACTTGATGATGACGATCGCCCTACCCGCCTCCGTCAAGTCCGGCTTGATGACGTACAGGCCGTTCGCCGTGCCCGCCGCGGTGAGGCGGGTAAGTTCTTCTTCCGTGAGAACATCATACTGCGTGAGCGTCTCCGCCGTCGGTTCGAGGTTGTATTCGGCGTTTATCGAGATGCCGTCGCAGGTAAATTCCTCGCCGAGGGCAAATTCACGCTTGGCGGCGGTCACGTCTACGGAAATTCCCGTGAGTTCGCGCACAGGATTTTGTTTGCGTCTTTGTTTATTCACCGTCCAGATGAGGAGCACAAGGGCGGCAACAAAACACGCGGCGGCAACGGCGCATACGACGAGCAAAATAATGAACTCTGTTGAATTGGTAAACAACATTTTTTATTCTCCTTTCTTGTTTTTCTTTATTACGATTGCCAAAACGATCTGTGTTCCGACACTGAGTAGCAAAACCAACGTTGCGACGAGAAGACTGGGAAGATAGGCGGTGCCGTCCATCGCAAACGTATACGCTGAAAGCCCGTCTGCTTCAAAGACGACATAGTCGTCCTCCCGCGTGTATTCGACCGCCGCCGATTCTCCTACTCTTTGGAATGTGAAATCTTTGTCTCTAAACTCTTCGGGGATGAGAAGCCGAACGGTCACTTTCCCGTCTAATGAAATTTCCTCACCGTCTTTCATCAATTTCACGGTGTATTTATCGGAGATTTCGTCTTTTTCCCACGCCAAGAATGTGCGCGCGATATTGTACGCTTCTTCGATTGCAAGTTCCATAGTGGAATCGAATCCCTTTGCGCTGTCAACAATCACATTGGGCAGTTTACTGCCGGGAGATGTGTACTCAAGGCGCGTAACAAGATTGCCCACGCTCAGAATGGTCAGAGTTGCGGTCATCGGGTCAATGGGATTATAATTCTGCGCATCGCCCTTGAAAGTAGCCGTTACGGTGTATTTACCGACCGCCTTCATTCCGTTGCCCTCATAGGCCACGGTCACGCCGTTCGGAAGCGTCCCCGCAATCGTGATGCTGTGCGCCTGTCCGTCGTAATCCACGATCACGTCCTCAAAGGTCACGTCCGACATATCATAATCGGCTTTTGTTATCGTGAAGATAAGAATGATCTCCGCCTCGTCGCCGGTTGCCCACTTGTAGTTTTCGGGGTGCTGAAGCGTAAGTTTGACATCATAATCGCCCGCGTTGATCCCGCCGTTGTTCTCGGTCTCGGTAAAGAGCAGAGAAGCCCCAACGTCCGCCTTCTGCGTCTCCCCGTTATACACCTTGCTTGCAACCGTCGGCACAGTCACCGTCTGTTTTTCAACGATGTAGGCACGCGTCTTGGTATTCTCATTGAGCGTGTAGTTCTTTGTCTTGGCGTCCTCGATATCGAGCGCTGCCTTGAAAGCATAGCCGCCTGCGTTCTTAAATGTCTGTGCGGAGTCGCTCAATGCGACTAAAAGCGTAAACGTGCCGTCCTTGCCTATCCCGTCTGCCGTTGCCGTGGGAAGTTCGGTGAATTCCTCCCCCGTGTAAATGTAACTCTTTTCACTCCACTTGACTTTGATCTCTTTCGCGTGCACGGTGAGCGTTCCCTCTTTATAATCAAAGTCATAATTATTCGAGGAAAGCCCGCTCGGCGTAATGACGTATTCGCCGACATCATCGTACGTCACATAACCATCATAATCGAACATCAACACGCCTGAAAGAACGCCCTCTTCCTCTCCATTCACAAAGCCGCTGTACGTTACGCCGCCATCGGAAGGCTCATCGCCGTAAGTGATGGCATTATCTTGTGCCGTCACGGTGAGCGTCGCTTTCCCGATGGTGTACTCGAACGTCGTACCGCCGTGCTCATCCGCAAAGTGCACCTCATAATTCGTATTCGTCCGCGTCGGGGTGACGGTATAGGTATCCGCGGGCGTGGTGTTGCTCGGTGCGGACGTCCCTTGCAGAGTACCCGTCCCTTGCAGAGTATAAGAAAGACCGAGGATCCGGAAATCGTCCTCCCGCTCCGCCTCATTGGGGGCGTACCAAGAACCTTCCGCGCCTGCTGTTGCTCGGGAGGCGGTTGCCGTCACCCAGCCCGTGTGGGCATCCCCGTAGGTCGCCCCCTTCTCAAAGGTCAGCGTGACATTTATTTTTCTTGCCGAAACGGTGAAACTCGGTCTGTCGCCCGACCACGCAAGCGTCAAATATTTTGAAGCATTTTCGTCCTCGACGGCGACGTATAGATGATAGGTGCCAAGCGGCAGGTTATCTACCTTTTCCGAACCGTCTTTCTGAAGGTAGATGCCGCCATCTTCCACGGTGTAAATATCGCCGTCATCCTGAACGGTATCGCCTTGCATGGAGTTGTCCTTGCGGAGATAGAATGTAAAGCTATCGAGATTGTCTTTGAATTCTTTCGTTTTGTCGATATCGGCGCCCTCCGGATCTGCGGCAGTCGCCGTGACTTTTTCGATGCCGCCGAGGATATCTTCTTCAAAGGCATTTTTCGTATGGGCGACGTCGCCGTACTCCACGCCCTTTGCAAAGCCCTTGATTGCCGCCTCGGTCAGAGTAATTTTCAGATCTTCTGTCGCAATGTGGACGACAAAATAATCATAGCACGGGTTGTGGTTTCCCTCGGTATCCACCGCCTTGAAATATACGACGTAGTACATCAGCTCTTGGGCGGTTTTATCGGTGAGGTTATCGTAATCCTTCCATTCTTCGGCGTATTCCCCAAGTTTCAGGTGGTCATCGAGATAGGCCTCTATCTCTGCTTTATCGTAATTTTCGCGCTTGGTTACGATATACTGAATCTTGATTTTATCTTTGGCGTCACTGAACCATGAGACATCCTTCCAAGTGATGGGGAAGTTGCTCGCCGTCGGGTCGGGCAGTTTGAGTACGATCGGCTCCATTCCCAGACTATAAACGACCTCCCGCCGCTTTTCAAGTCTCCCGTTATTGAACACCCCCGATGCCCCGTTGTTGAACGTCACCGTCATATCGGCGGGTACGACTTTATATGTAACAGTGATTGCATCACTTGTGCCGTCCTTCCATTGGAAACCATCCGAGGGCTTGATGTTCAGTTTATATTCGCCTACTTTGTCCGCCGTAATGGTGGTATGCTCTCCCGTCTTATACCAACTCGTGTCTCCGCCTTCCTCAACGGGGGTGATCTCTACCATGTCGGTATTTACGATCTCCCATGTCACACCATTGGGGGAGTAGGTCTTTGTTTCATCATTCCAATTTTCTCTATCGAGTATCGCTGTGTGCGCGGCAGCAGTCAGATTGAGATGGAGCGCAGGGCGCACCCCACAGCTCCTGTCGTTCGCCATGCCGTTGCTCACAACGAGCTGATTGTAACTTCCGGAATCGGTGAGTAGGTACGCTTGATCCGCACGGTAGGCAGCACCGGAGCGAAGCCAACAATAGCCCTGTCCAACGCCGCTCTTCGCGCTTCTGAGAGGCGCATCGGTATCCCACATACCGTCGGCGACAATAGTAGTCTCTGTCGCGGTGCCCCAGGGCTCTTTTACGGTGCGATTGGGTATGCCCGTTTCCGTCAGAGAGGGAAGCCAAAGGTAGTCGTCTTTCCACGCATTGTATGCCGTTGCACCCTCCCCCTTGCTGCTGTACCGGCTCATGTCGATAGAGCCGCTGTCTTTATACCACTCGCCGTCGCTCGGCTCACCGTATGCGTCGTTGGGGAAATAATATTTCGTTCCGTCTCCGTAAAACGCCCTCATCGTTTCTGCGTCGTATTCTGTTGCTTGATAGCCAACTTCGGAGGGTTTGGCGATGTACTCCGTCAGACTGCCCTCCACGCCATCCATCGTAAAGCGGGCGTATTGGTTGTTCTCGTCTTGAGCGCTCGATGTCAAACTTTCGCCGCCGCTTCCGGAATATTGCCCGCCCGCGTTCAACGCTTTCACGCGGATAAAACTCGTGGAATACATATTCGAGGGATAACTCTTGGCGGGGCTTTTGTCGGCCCAATAGTATGAATAGACTGCGGTATCATAGACTACTTGTTGGGTCGAAGCAATAAGCGTGTCCGCCGAGCGCCACAAGTCGAGGATGATGTCGCCCTCCTCGGTGTCCCCGCTGGTGGTTTTCGCCTCGGTGAGGTACACGGCATCCCACTTCATCCCGCCGAAATACACCGAAACGTTTTTTCCGCCGTTCGCCGTGCGAAAGCCATCGGAAGTAGTGGTTGCTTCCGCCGCCCTCTCCAGGGCATCATACGACCGCTCCCCCGTGAGCGCTTTGATGAGCTCCATCATGTTGGCGCCGTCAAACGATTGGGTGTCATCGTTGTAGATCTCATTGACCGTCGTCCATGCGCCCGCATCCCGCGCCGCGTCCGCCGTCCCCGTTTGGGGCAAGCCCAACGCCACCCCTGCCGCGATCGCCGACGCCATAAAGAGCGCAAGACCGAGCATCGCCTTCTTCTTTGTGTTTCGCTTTGCTTGCATTTTTCACTCTCCACAGTACAGAGAATTTCTAATGCCATTATACAATCCACCCCCCCCCGTCAACTATTTGCAAGACCCCTTTTGATTTCTTAACAAATCTTAACAAGTTTTTTTGATTTTTTGGGGAAAAGGTATCCACGTTTTGGGGGACATATGCCATTTTACGGCAAAAAAATAACAGCGCCGCGGGGCAAAGCCCCGCGGCGCTGTTATTCAAAAAACTTTACTTTGTGTGGAAGCGGATGGCGGTGACGCTTGCAGGGGCAAGTTTGACGCCCGCGACCGCGTTTGTGAAGTTCCCCACCGTGTATTGAGCGGGCAGGACGGGGGTATCGCCGAGTTCGTTCACATCGTCGTATTCGGCGGAAATTTTCGTGACCGCCGCAATGCCCGTGATCTTCGCGCCGCCGAGGTCGATGTTCAGCCGCAGCGCCACCTCATCGGCGTTGACGATCTTCAAGATATAATCGCCCGTCGCCTCATCCACGCTCGCGACGTAGTAGAGCCTGTCGATGGCGCGCTTTTTGCCCGTGCCCGTGAGTTCGACCGTCGTCGCCACATTGTCCGCAAAGGTGAGTTCGCTGTTGAGTTTCTTCGTGCCCGCATTCTTCATGAAGATCTGCTGCACATAGTAGTTGGCGGTGCGGACAAGTTCGGTGTTGGTGAACAGCATCATATCCACCGCCCAATCGCGCTGCGCCGCATTGACGGGCGCGAACATGGGCGCGTAAGCCGAAAGTTTTACAATGTCGCCGTTGCGCTCGAAGCCCGTCATTGCCGCCGCCTCCGAGAGCGCGGAGAACCAATTGTTGATCTCGTAGTAGGAGGAGAAGTCCCCCGCCTCCCTGAACGTGTTGTTGGCGGAGTACTCGCCCACGAATACCTCGTAGCGGTTTGCGCCCGTGCGGGTGTAGTTATCGTACATATGCGCGTGGAGGAAAAAGTCCACGGGGCTGTTGTAGTAGTGGTGATCCTGCACGCCGTATTCGCCGAGGGAGGAAATTTTGCCCGCGTTCATGTAGGCGAGCGCGGCCTCCCTTGCAACGCCCGTGGTGCGGGGCGTGGGCGTCGTTCCCGAAAAGTCCAACGAACCTTCGCAGTGCACCAGCTGCTGGTGATTGCCCACGATGAGTTGCACGCCGTATTCCTCGCACTTCTCCATAAAGTAGTCGTTTTCGAGGAATTTTTCGTAGTAAGTCGTAAAGTAGTTGCTCTTCGCCTCTCCCGCGTTCCACTGCTCGTTGCCGATGCCGATGTAGTTCATCTCGAACGGCGCTTCGTGCCCCATGGCGGCGCGGATGGCGCCCCATTTTGTCGTCTTATCCCCCTTGGCGAACTCGATGAGGTCGGCGGCGTCGCGAATATAGTCGGCGATCTGCTTGTTGTGCCTGCCGGGAAGAGGGCCTGCGCCCGTGCCGATGGGATAGGTCTGACCCTGACAGGATAGCCCGCAGTTGACGACGGGCAGGGCGGACGCCCCGAGGCTATCGCACAGCATAAAGTATTCGTAGAACCCCAGCCCGTACTCCATCTGATAGTACTTTCTGTCGCCGTCGTTCTGCCAAAGGTTGGTGTTGGTCTCGCGCGTGACGAATTCGCCGTAGGTCGTCTTTTGCTCTTCGCCGCCCTCGGTGTTGAGGGTGTAGGTGAAGGCGGGCACGGTATCGTCCCCCGCGTTCGCGCCGTTTGCGACAGCGCCGATCGAATTCTTCCAATCGTACGCCTGTTCGTCGTTTGCGTTGTAGTTTTCGCCCTCGGTGATGCACCCGCCCGGGAAGCGGATAAACTTGGGCCCAAGTTCCTCGACCGCCTCATAGAGATAATTCTTGACGCCCACCGTTGAATCCGTCGTCTCCAATGTCACGCCGTCGAGGGAGACCGTGCCCGCCTCCCCGGAGGTGAGTTTGAGTTTGAGATCCTCATCCTTTGTGCCGCTCGCCGTCATGGTGCGCTGATATTTCTTCCAGCCGCTGCCCGAGAGGGCGATCGAGGCGGTGCAGTAGTCGGTTTCCCCGTCCGTGACGGCGACCGTCATATTCTGCACGCCCTCGGCGCGGATGAACGCCGAAAAGACGTAGTTTACGCCCTCTTTTACCGCCATGGGCACATCGTCGTAGCCGTCGTTCGTGAGCGTGCCGCCCGCCGCGGTGACGAGTTTTGCGTAGTCGGCGACGGGGCGTTGGTTCGCGTAGTCCTTGTAGAGGTCGCCGAGGAGGCTATCCTCGGTGGCGGCAGTCAGAGTTGCGCCGCCGCCCGCCTTCCAGCCCGCCGTGCGCGTGGAGAATTTGGATTGGAACGAGCCGTTCTTCACCATGTTGTCGTCGAGGGCGTAGGAGGCGTAGTTGATGTCCTCCAAAAAGACGCCGTAGAGTTCTTGGGAGATATCCCCGCTCGCGCTTTCGTCGACGCCCGTAATTTTCAGCGTGGCCTGCGCGTTGTCGAACGCCGCCGCATCGCGGTCGGGTTTCTCCCCGCCGCCGCAGCCCGTCGCGGAGAGCAAAAATATCGCCGCGACCGCGCCCGCAACGAGCGCCGTAACCTGTTTTTTCATCTTCATTTCCCCCTGTTTGAATTAAAATAATTATATCACCCCGCCCCGAGTTGTCAAGTATATTGTAAAAAATTCACACAAAAGCCGCCCCCGAACGGGAGCGGCTTCGCACATTTTGCACAAAAATTACATCTGCGGCGCCTCGGACGCGGCCGTGCCGTTTTGCGTGTTTTTCCTATTTTTTCTCTTCCTTGATTTGAATGTGCACCTCATCGAGCTGCTTTGTTTCGACGGGCGACGGCGCGTTCATGAGAAGGTCGCGCGCCTTGGCGTTCATGGGGAAGGCGATGACTTCGCGGATGTTGGTGGTATCGGCGATGAGCATCACCATTCTGTCCACCCCGGGGGCGACGCCTGCGTGCGGGGGCGCGCCGTACTCGAAGGCGTTGTACAGGGCGGGGAACTTCGCCCGCACCTCCTCCTCGCCGAGGCCGACGAGCGAGAACGCTTTGAGCATGATGGCGGGGTCGTGATTTCTGACCGCGCCCGAGGAAAGTTCCACGCCGTTGCACACGATGTCGTATTGGTAGGCGAGAATTTCCAGCGGGTCTTTTTCAAACGCCGCCATCCCCCCCTGCGGCATGGAGAACGGGTTGTGGCAAAATTCGAGTGCCCCGCTCTCCTCGCCGATCTCGTACATGGGGAAGTCGACGATCCAGCAAAAGCGGTAGACGTTCTTCTCGCAGAGATCCAGCCCCGTCCCGAGCATGGTGCGCAAAATTCCCGCGCGCTTTTGCGCGAGTTGCAGTTTTTCCTCGGAGACGAGGGCGATAAAGGCGTCCTTTTCCACCCCGAGCGCCGCTTTCCATTCGTCAACGTTCTCCGCGACGAACTTCGCAATGCCGCCCGCGGGCGCGCCGTTTTCATCGAGTTTGAACCAGAAGAGTTTTCCGCCCTCCGTCTTTACCGTGAACTCCTCCGCCGTCTTATCCACCCACTTGCGCGGCACGTTTATGCCCGTCACCGCAATGGCCTTGGTGACGCCCCGCAGCGGGTCAAACTCGCAGCGTTTTGCAAGTTCCGTCACATCCTTGATGCGGAGCGGGTTGCGAAGGTCGGGCTTATCGGTGCCGAATTCCTCCAAGGCGGTGAGGTAGGGAATGCGCGCAAACGGGGGCTTATCCGCCTCCCAGCCGCTGTACTTTGCGAACACGGGCGGGAGCACGTTTTCGAGCACCGCGAACACATCCTCCTGTTCGGCGAACGCCATCTCGATGTCGAGTTGGTAGAACTCCCCGGGGGAGCGGTCGGCGCGGGCGTCCTCATCGCGGAAGCACGGCGCGATCTGAAAATATTTATCGAACCCCGAGCACATCAAAAGTTGTTTGTACTGCTGCGGGGCTTGCGGCAGGGCGTAGAACTGCCCCGGGTAGAGGCGGCTGGGCACGATGTAGTCCCGCGCGCCCTCGGGCGAGGAACTCGTCAGAATGGGCGTGGAAATTTCAAGGAAGCCCTGCTCGGTCATGAGGCGGCGAAGATCGGCGATGATGTTGGCGCGGAGGATGATCTTCTCCTTCACCGCGGGGTTTCTTAAATCGAGGAAGCGGTATTTGAGCCGCGCGTCCTCCCCCGCTTCCAGCGAGCGGTTGACTTCGAAGGGCAGGGCGGGCGTCAAACGTTTGCCCAGGATCTCCACCTTCTCGGGGACGATCTCGATGCGCCCCGTGGGGAGTTTTTCGTTGGGCGCGGAGCGGAGCGCCACCTTCCCCGTGACGGCGATCGTCGACTCGGTGGGGATCTCGCGCAGGGCGGAGAGCATCGGCTCTTCGGCGCAGACGACCTGCGTCACGCCGTAGTAGTCGCGGACAACGGCAAATAAAAGCCCGCCCTTGTCGCGCTTTGAATCCAGCCAGCCCGCGATCGTCACCTTTTTGCCGACGTCGCTCTCGCGGAGCTGTCCGCAGTTGTGTGTTCTGTAAGCCATTTCGTACCTTCGTGCGTTTTTTTCTTATTGTAGATTGTTTGCAAAGGATTGTCAAGTTTTCGCGGCGTTCCGCAAAAAAACCGCCCGAAATTTTTTCCGCGGCGGAAATTTCCGTAGGACTATTGACGGCGGCGGAAAACTATTATATAATCATCTTACAAAAACCCATCGGGAATTCAAAGGAGGAAACATTTTATGGCAACCGCAATATCAAGGCCTTATTTCGGGCCGCTGGAAAACAACTTCATCGTCTGCGCCAAAAAGACGAGCACCTATCCCGTCGATCAACCGATCAACATAGATTCCGACTGTCTGCTGATTTTCTTTCAGAACGGCGAGGACGTAGGCGGAATACGCGTTTGGGCGAAAGACAAGACCTTTATCCTGAACAAGAAAAATGTCATCAAATACCCGAACAGAGGGAAAAAATTGAGCACGGGGCTTTTCTCCAAGGAATACAAAAACGTCACCATCTTTTGGTACTTCGGTTTTGAAGAGACCATTCACCTCGCGGATACCTTAAAGACCAAGAGCGGGTACTCGGGCAGATATGATTTCAACCTGCATATAAGTTGTTCGACCTTCCTCCACGATAATTTCAGTAAACTGCTGCACGCGACGAATATCAAGACCGACCAGGATAAGATCATCATCTCAAAACAGGTCGTGCGCGAAATCATCGCCGAGCGCGTCAAGGGCGCAATGGCGACCATTCTCGACGCTTCCTCCGTGCACTCTTTCGACGGCGCGCAGAAGCGCTATCCCCCCGATATCAAGACGCTGGAAGGCTATCTCGAAAGCGAACTGTCAAAACTCGGGCTGCAAGGAACGTGCCACGTCCAAGCCTGACCCCCCGTCCCCGAAGAATAACGCTTAAAATTTTACACCGCCCGCGGCTTTGCCGCGGGCGGCGCTTCTTTATTTTATGATCACCAAATTTTTTCGGGCGCGGGTGATGGCGGTGTACAGCCACGACGCGCCGTTTTCAAACAAATGGCTCTCGTCCAGCACCACCACGCTGTCGTACTCCGAGCCTTGCGCCTTGTGGCAGGTGACGGCGTAGGCGAACTCGAAGCGGCAGACGGTATCTTCATGCCGCACGCGGGAAGCGCGCAGCGCCGCCACGTTGTTCTCGTGCACCAGCCGCCCGTCCGAAAGGCGGTATGCCTTTGCGCCGTAGTTGTGGTAATACCTCCCCTCGCGGAAGATCCCCGCGTCCACGGGAAGATCGCTCACCGTGTCGTTCAGGAAGTCGGCGCGGAAGTCCATGAGGAGCAGCCCGTCCTCCCCCTCCCGCACGCGGTGGCAGGTGCCGATGATGCCGTTCACGAGGTGGAAATCCCCCCTCTCGTCGAGCGGCTTCGACCAATCGTTGAGGGTGCACACAAGTTTTTCGCCGTCCGTGGGGAGGGCTGTGGGCGGAATCCCCAAAAATTCGCGCATCTCCCCGTTGACGAAGGCGCGCGTCCTGTTCGTGCCCACGATGATCTGATCGGCATGGGTGAAGATCTCGCGGCGGGCGTCTTTATCGAGCGAGCGCCGCGGAAGCACGCACACATTCTGCCCATAGCTGCCGAACGCGGGGCGTTCCCCCGCCCGCACGCGCGCCGCCATCCGCACAATGGGGTTGCCCTCCTCCTGCCGCACGATCTGTTTTAAGGTGACGATGGGCATGGAGAGCAGGGAATTTGTCCCGCCGACGGGGGGCAATTGGGCGGGGTCGCCGCAAAAGAGGCACTTCACGCCGAAGGAGAGGAGGTCTTTCAGCACGTCGTCGGAGACCATGCTCGTCTCATCCACCACGATGAGGCGGATATCCTTGTTGAGCCTGTCCTTTCTGACGAAGCGCAGGAAGCGTTCGGAGATGACCTCGCCGTCCTCGTTGACCTCGATGTCCTCCTCGCGCGTGTAGATGAGGGAGTGCACCGTGCCCGCGGGCGTGCCGCCGCGGATGAGCACCGAGGCCGCCTTGCCCGTCGGCGCGACGAAAACGGCGCTCTCGCCGGGCACAAGCCCCATCTTGCGCACGATGTAGTCGACGAGAAAGGTCTTGCCCGTGCCCGCATACCCGCACAGGACAAAGATCTGCGTATTGAGGTTGAAAAACCACTCCTCGATGAGTTCCGCCGCCTCGGCCTGATCGGCGGTGAGCGAGGGCGTAGCGGAGAGCGCCGCTTTATCCATACTCAACAGTATACCACGCCCCTCGCAAAATTGCAAACATTTGTTTTACGATTTTGAAAATTTTTCCTCTGTCTTGTGCCGCAAGGCCTACCCTCCCGTGGAGGGGAGGCTCCGCCGCAGGCGGTGGTGGGGAGGCACTCCTCATACCGAATTGCCGCCCACCCCTCATACCGAATTGCCGCCCGCCGCGCTTTGCGCGGCGGGCGGCAATGAGTGTATCTTGCTTCCCCCTTGAGGGGGAAGTGGCGCGCCCTTGCGCGCCGAAAGGGGTGTCGCCCTCTTCGCCCCGCCCCATTATAATCCCCCCCATCGCACGGGCAAGCGCGCACTCCGCCTCATTATGATCCCCCTCCCCGCGGCAAACCGCGGGGAGGGGGACGCAGGGGGGAGGGGCAACTTACGGCATCGCAAACGCGGCGTGCAAAAGTTGGCCGTTCAAGTTCATATCGCCGTAGATCGTGCCGTCTTCCACCGCGAACACATGGGAAACGGTGCGCATCACCGTCTTTTTGGCGAGGGTCACCTCGCTCCGTTCCAGATCCATCGTGTACTCCCCCTCCATGCTGCCTTCGCCCCCTTCCGCCGTGCGGTAGGTGAGCGCAAACGTCTCGTCGCCCTTGAGTTCAAGCCGCACAAATTCAAAGCGGCCGAGGGCATCCTTGCCGCCGAGGGAGAGTTCGGTGCACTCATATATCCCCGTATACGGCTTGGAAAGTTCGGGGAGCGTACTCATCTCGCGCACGTCGCAGCCGCACAAAAGGGCGGCGCAAGCAAACAGCACAACGGGAAAAATCATTCTTCTCATACCGAAATTATTTGCAATTCCCGATAAATCATGCTATGATTGCTACGAGGTACAACTATGAAATTCGATACCGAACTCGTGGGCAAGATAGGTTCGATGGCGCTCATCGACGAAAAGGCGCACATCATCGACTATACGCGCGTGGCGCGCATCTCGCGCGAACTGCGTCCCGGGGTCATCTGGGTCTCCAGCGGCGCGACGGAGATCGGCCGTCTCGACTACATCTCCCGCAGCGGGGCGGAACTTGTGGGCGAGCACGCCAAGACCGACTACGCCGCGCAGGGTCAGGCCATTCTCATGCAGACCTACCGTCAGTTCATCGACCCCCGCTACAACGTGCGGCAGGTGCTTGTGGAGCACCAGCACTTCAACGACCCCGCAAAGAGCGAGTACATCAAGGATATGCTCCTCCGCTGCAAGGCGCAGAACGCCATTCCCATCGTCAACTACAACGACGCCGTCTCCTCGGAGGAGAACAGGCGCATGGAGATCGCCGCCCTCGGCAAGCGCCGCAGCCACGTCTATGAGTGCGTGGATAACGATGAGACGGCCGCGCGCATCGCCTGCCTTGTGCACGCCGAAAATCTCGTCATCTTCACAAATGCGGAGGGCATCTACACCGACCCCGACGACCCCAAAACGCTGGTAAGGAGCATCTCGGGCAAGGATATTTACGAACTTTTGGAGAACATTGAGGCGCACAAACGGTACTGCGCGGGCGCGTCCCGTGCGGGTGCGAACGGCGCGCGCGCCAAACTCGAATATGTCAAAGATGCCGCCGCGCAGGGCACCACGGTGTACATCGCCTGCGCAAAATACACCATCTCCGAAGTCTTCTCGGGCGCCGCGCCCTGCACGAAGATCGGCGTCGATATTTGAAAAACGAACAATATATCGCAATTTTTGATGCGATCTCCGTAAAATACAGACGGCCGCCCGCGCCATTTCGGCGCGGGCGGTCTTTGCCTTTCTCCGCAAAAAATTTATTTTTTCTCTATCATCTCTTCCAGAGTACGGGCGGCAGAATATACAAGTTCGGCGCAGGGGCGCTTCTTATAGTAGGCCGCCGTGCGCGCCTCGGGCGAGGTGGAATTTTCCGCCTTCACACCCGCCCCCGAAAGCAGTTCGCCGCAGTTGTAACTGCCGTTCTCCGCCTTGAACCGCCCCGCAAACTCCTGCACGAGCGCGTACATCTCGCCCTTTTCCATGTCGGGGTAAAGAAGCCCGAGGCACATCGCCCCGCCCGAGACCGCCCCGCACGTCTCGCGCAGCCGCCCCAAGCCCGCGCCCATCGGCTTTGCGACCGCGGCGGCCTGCCCCTCGGATAACCCGGTGAGGTCGGCAAACGCCAGCATCACCGCCTGCGCGCAGTTGTAGCCCTGTCTGAAATTTTCCCTTGCCCTCTCCGCTCTCGTCATCTCTTCACCTCTCCCACCATTATATCACGCCGCCCTGAAAATGGCAACCCCCTTATCTCCGCCCCTCCTCATTCCGCCCGTCTTTCCTCATACACTCACCTTCTGCCCGCGCCTTTGCCGCGGGCAGAAGGTGAGTGTATCTTCCCCCAAACGCAGTCCGCCCCATAAGGCCTACCCCCTGTGGGGGGAGGCTCCGCCGTAGGCGGTGGTGGGGAGGCCTCTCCTCACACCTCGCCCCTCCTCATTCCGCCCGTCTTTCCTCATATCGAACCTTCTGCCCGCGCCTTTGGCGCGGACGGCAGGCGAGCGTACCCATCCCCCTCCCCGCGCCATCAGGCGCGGGGAGGGGGACACAGGGGGAGGGGCACGCTCCTATCCTTCTGAAAAGTCAAGCAATTTTATAGAATTTTTTTCTGAAATTCAAAAATTTTTTTGCGGCATGGTAAAATAGCCGTTGAAAGGGTGATTTTCGGCGGGTTTTGCGCTTTTTCATACCCTTGCAAGGGTATGAAAAACAGATTTGACGTGGAAAAAGGAAAATTTGAGTATGGCAAAAAAGCCGTCTTGCGGCGGCCTGTTACCGAAAACCGGGGTTTCGGCGTTTAGATTACTTGCAGATGAGCGGCGAACAACTCTGCGCTCGTTGCGTAGCCGAAGATTTCCCGCGGGTAATTGTTCACCCAACTTTCGACGGCGTGAACGCGCTCATCGCTGATACCGCAAAGGTCGGTTCCTTTCGGAATAAGTCGCCGTATTTCGCGGTTCATGCGCTCGTTGCTTCCGCGCTCGCATGAGGTGTAGGGGTGGCAGTAATAAACGCTTGTGCGCCTGCCGCCGTAGATCGAGCGTTCGAGGCCCGCGAAGTCGGAAAACTCAACGCCGTTGTCAACGGTTATGCTCTTGAAAATCTTTCGGAAATTCTTCCCGAAGCGTCTTTCAAGTTTGTTGACAAAGCGCACCACCGTTGCCGCCTTATGGTCGGGCATTTTATACACGATTTCGAAGCGCGTGAGCCGCTCCGTGAATGCGAGAATAGTCGCTTTTGTGCGTTTCTTCCCGATGATACAGTCCATTTCCCAATGTCCGAACGTATCACGGGCGGCAATTTCGGCAGGGCGTTTTTCAATGCTCGTCCCCTTCGGCGGGCGTTTCACCGTTGCTTTTTGATAGTGGCGTATTTTCGTCCGCACGTCGCGCATGGTTATCCGCTCGAAAATATAGCCCGACCGAATATAGCGGTAGAGGGTTGTCTTGCTTATAGAGGTACGGCATACCTTGTCCCGCTTTATCCTGCCGAGAGCCGCGCAGGGGCTGATTTTATCGTAAATAACACGGCGTTCGATTTCCCGCACAAGTTCAAAGTCGTTGCCGATTTTGAGGGGCGCACCATGCGAAGATTGATTTAAGCGGTACTTGTATTCTGCGACGTCCGCGCTGTAAACGCTAACTTGCTTATAGTGGCGTTCGCCCCAATAGTCCGTCCATGAGTAGACCCGTTGCGTACATTGCCCGCGCTTGATTTCGTTATACACGGTGGCAAGACACACGCCTAAAAGTTCCGCTATCCGCTTTTTCGGTATGTCCGCTTTCAAGTAATTCTCCAACTCTCTGCGCTGTGTCATTGTCAAATCTTTCGTTCCTTTCTGTTTCATATCGTTTCCGTCCTTTATCGTTTCATTATACTGTTTTTTCGCTTGATTTTCAAAGAAAAATATAACCTGTTTTTTTCGTGGGGCTATTACGCGACACCTTGTACTATACGAGCCGCCGCGCTGCGCGCGGCGGGTACAAGGTGTCGCGTTTTCACCGACCGACAGCCCGCTTTCGGCAAACAAAAAGGCGGTTTTCGCGCTAAATCGCTTGCGAAAGACCGCCTTTTTATTTTGTTTTGCGGAAGTGAAAGCGAAGTAGACGCATTTTTTGTGCCTTTATTCGGTTTTCGGACAAACGCAAAAAACACCGTATGTAAAGCCATAGGTGTAAGACCGCCAATATACCGTTGTAATTGCCGCTACGCCGTCAAGCCATACCGTCGCGGGGTGCAAATCAAGTCTATCATGCTCGATTGTATGGGCTTATAGTGCATGATATCCCGCTCCCAACTGATGACGTCATCCCACAAGATGTATTTCGTCACGAAGTCCTGCATTTCCGTTACAATTTCGTTGTCGTCCAACTTGCGGTAGATCTCGGTCGGTATGCCTCGGCTGTAAACAATACGTTCGCCTGTCTTGCCTATGTACTTTAACAAATAATTCAATGTTTGTCCGTGTTTCATTTCCATTTCGCTCAACTCCTCAAAGTCGTTCCGTCCAAATGTCTTTTGAAAAAAGTCGTTTTCATGGGTCGTTTGCATTCTGCCTTGTGCCGTACTGTAATCGGTCTTTTCCGTTATCGTTCCTATCATCTCGCCCTCGGGGACATAAAGAAGCCCGTGGAAGTGAAGTCGTCCCGTCTCCGGCGCACGCTCAAACACGCCCATGTAACGCCACCCACGCCGCGTATGCAGATGAGAGAGACAGCACCGTAATTTCTTGCGGAAAGTAGTCTCGTCTTGCTTGTCGTCGGCGTAGGTGAACGTTACAAAGTAGTTCCAACGGTTTAGGTTTGCCTTGCGGCGAAAGCGTTTCTTGCGGGCATATAAATTCCGCTGTGTGCGCTCGATCTTGCCCGCTATAAAGCCGTCCATATCCGAATAGTCGGGAAAGAGAAGAAGCATTCCCGCCTTGATATACGCTATAAGAGCATCGCCCTTCAAGCCGTCCTGCATGGCGGCAGAATAGAGACTGTCAAAGAGGATATCGATGTCCTCGCGTTGCGTTTTATGCGGTACAGGCTTTATTTTACTGCGTATACAGCGCGTTGCGATATAATGCCCGCCGTCGTTGTAGATCTTGAAATAAGGCGTTTCGGCGGGCGGTTGCGGTTCGTCGAAAAAAGGGAACGGGCAATCTGCCCAATCTGTCACCGCTTTCATCGTTACTGCATTCATAGTTTACCTCTCTATTCGTCGTTTGCTTGCGGGCAGTAAAGCCCCTTTCGCGGCATAAACCGCCTACGGCTATTTATTCCACGGTGGGCTTGACAGCCCGCATTTTCCGCAGTCCTTTCGCGCCGCCGAAAGCAACTCAAAAGGATAGCCCCTTTTGGGTCGCTTTTCGTCTTTGCTATCGTACTACGGAAAACCGCGCACTTTTATATTCGTAATCGTCATCTGCTTTTTGCCTCTGCAATCTAAAAGGATAGCCCGTTTTTGAAAGTGTACTTTCAATTTTCGCCGCGCCTGTCTGTCATGCCGCTTAAAAGGTCGCCTACGAAGTAACTGTTTTGTGCGCCGAGTTCCGCGAACGTCGCCTTTTCCGTTGCGTATTCCCGTAAGTCGTCAATGCCCACGGGGGAACGTAACGCCTTTTCCGCGAAGAAGTCCGAAAAGCAGTCGGTGGAAAAACGCTTGCTGTATATCTTCTTCGACATTAAAAAGTATTTGTTTTCGTCCAACTGTCCGTCTTGCGTTCCGCTCTCCACCTGCACCCGCAAGGTACAATAGCCGAAGCGGTTATAAATGCCCGTATAGTAGTGATTGATTTTCGCCGTCACGGTCTTTAATAGATACATGAGCAAAGTGTTATCCGAACGAATAAAGCGGTACTGATAGTACAGCCCCGCAAACTTGCCAAACAGCCAACTGTACAGCAATTCCGCAAGCGAGAAAAAGGGCATTGCAAGGCACGTTTCCCCGCTTTCACGGATATGGACTATCTCGCATAGATCGCGGGCATCCGCACCCCAACTTTCGGGGCGTTGCTCGTCCGTTATCACGCGCACGAACGGGAAATTGTCTACCGTCGCGGAGTGGCGCACCATTTTCAGCCAACTGTTGAATAAGTCGTTTTTTTGGTTCGTCGTTTCGTCTTTCTTTTTCTTTTCCGAAAGTTCAAGACTGTTGCCGCGCTCTTTTCCGACCTCGGTTATCACGACCACGCCAAATTCAAAGTTATTCGCATTACGGTTGTTTTCCACGACCTTGCGCCCAAGCCGCAGACTGTCAAAATCGAGAATGTGCGCGTGCCGGGAGTAACTTTCCATAAGACGGCTGTCACGTTTGAAAAATTCGGCATTCCACAGCGGGAAGTTCCCGAGATCCGCAAGTACGCCGTCCACGCGAACGGAATAATTCGAGATAAGGAGCGAGGACTGTATGATGTAGATAAAGTAGAGTTGCGCGTATGTCTCTATTACTTCCCATACGTTCACCACCTTTAATTTATCGTCGTATTCCAGCCCGTAACGCTCATAATCGTAATCGAATATCCGTCCGCACGTCTGCGCCTTTTGCCAACGGGAACGCTTTTTCGCTATGTATCTGCGGATTGTCGCAAGATTGTAGATCTCGTGGTATTCCATTGCCTGCCGCAGTTCGTTTTCAAGGTTACACCACGGAAAATACGGAAATTTCAAGTCATTTTCGAGTATCTTTTCAAATGCTTTATCGCGGAACATGACCTCTTGCGACAATGCCATGTCCGTGATAGCCGTCGTCTTTTTCTTGCCCATTGTGCCGCAGACCATGTAAACGATAGGGCGGGCGTTGATAAACCCACGGTTGCGCATTTCCATGTGATTGAGCCGCATATAAGCAATCTTCTTGCGGAGCATATCGAACAGCACAAAACCTATCATCACCCACGCCCACAAGGGAATTGACGTAAACGGTACGGATAGATCTAAAAAGAACTTGTACACCTGCCGATAGAGATTTGCCACGTCGAAGGACACGACGAAATAAAAGTAATACGCCAAAAATTCCAATGCGACCGTGAATACATTGAAGTACAACAGCCACAGGCACACCCACACCACCAAATAGCGTTTATGCGCCTTGACGAACGCCCAAAACCCCGCAAGCCATTGTTTGACAGGGCGATAGGAATGTGCGGAAAGCCACTTAAACGCTATTAGCGGGCGGGTGTCCTCGTTGTAATCGTTGTTCTGCTTTTTGAAAAAGAGAAGCAGAACGATATAGCCGATGACGATAAACGGAAGCGCAATCAGAACGACCATACAGACGTTATAGAGCAAACCCGCGAGATAGGAGATATACCCCTTGAAATTGTCCATAGTCGCCCACAGCCGCCAATAACGCGCCCAATTCCCTTGAAAATCCGTCCATTCCTCGGGCAGAAATGTTGACAGCGGCACGTTCGACAGGCGATTGACCGTAGGCGTGATGTTATGCGGCAAACCCGTAAGTTCGCAGAAGTAGTAGCCGAGCGATAGCCCCAAGTCCCTGCCGCTTTCCACAATACGAACGAATGCGCCCGAATACAGGAATAAGCCGCAAAGGGCAAAGGCAAGCGTTATCAAAAGGCAGATGATATGGCGGTAGTCAAACCGTTCCTTTCCGTTCTCGTTCATACTTGATACCCCGTGTAAATAAAGTAGCCGATAACCGCCAAAATCATTATCCCGAGCATTACCTTCAATATCCGTTTCAGCGTTTTCATTCCCGTTCCCGTCCTTTTTTTGAAAGTGTACTTTCAATTTTTGTTTTCGTTGTAAAATCGTTTGACTTTTGCCGATAAGTGGTATATACTGCATATACTGAACACGGCAAGGTATATTGTCAGTAACTACAATACGCCCCGTTAGTAAGCACCGCTTCCTATAAGCGGTGGCGGCATAGTGTCCGCACCAACGACGACCTAATAAGCCGTCGTTATTTTTTGCCGTGAATTGCTTTCAGCCGTTTTTTGTCGCCGCTCGTCAATGTTGCCAACCCGCTAATATATTTCGTCTCGTACACATCGGAACGATCAAGGGGCTTTATAGTGCTATCTACTTGTCGCGTTGTATCGTTTTCAAGAATAACAGTTTTTGCCGTTCGCTTATGTACGGGGCAAGCAAGTAAACGCTTTTTACTGTCTTGCCCTACAACAACACACGCGCGAGGTTTTGATATAGCGTTGCCAAAACGCTTATCGTCCGTTACAATCATGGCCGGCTCGTCATAGGTCTGTACATTGATACTTTGTAATTCGGGCAACCGTTGTTTCGCTTTTGCTTTCAATTCCCTTGACGCGGGAATTCTCCCTTTCAAAATATCCGAATAGTAATTGATTTTTTCACGGACAGAATAATAGACCTTGCCCGTTTTCTCGTGCTTAAACATATCGACCTCTCTATGCTAAAATTTAATCTGCGCCGGAGTCGTCCTGCGGGCGGTGGCAGACGGAACAGACCCCGTCTACAAAGGTATGCGGCTGCTTCTCCGTCGTTACGCCGTGACTGCAAGTGCAATCGTGCCAATGGTCGTTTTCGTCCGTCTGCCATTCGTCCGAATAGGTGTGTTCGCTCCGATTGCCGATGGGGTTTCCTTGCCCGCACACAGAACAACGGCTTTCGATGAGCTTATCACCGTCTGCAAGAGTAACGTCCGTTTCAACTTCCTTATAGAAATGCACGGTTTCCGTCTTTTCGTAACCGCACGTCTGACAGGTGTACTTGATTTCGCCGTGCTGTTCTTCCGTGGCGGACTTCACGATCACCCCCTCGTCAAAGTCGTGCTGTGCCTTGTCTTTGGTCGTGGTATGCTCACAAGTGGCTTTATGCCAATGGTAGTCGTTTGTTATCGTCCAATCTTCCGAATAGGTATGTTCATGCTCCGTGACAGCCGGGGGAACGGTGTTTTCTTCTCCCGCAGGGGTTTCTCCCTCGTTCGAGATAGATTTTGCAACCGCAACAACAAACACGATGACGATTGCAAGCACAAGTAACAATGATATGATAGATAATGCTTTTTTCATAGATTTTTACTCCCGTTATGATTTTTTCCACGTCCTCACGCGCCGCAAGAATGAGCGATCACAAGCACGAGGACGATACAAAGTACAAGCTCGATGATAGTCAAAAATTGTCTCATTTCCGTTTTCTCCCTTTCGTATTCCGCTTGTATGTCGCTCTATTCGTGCCCGTTACGTCGCCCGTGATGTCTTTTGCCGTATTCGCCAAGAACTTTACAGGCGTAAAGACAAAGACCTTTATCAAGAAGATGATGACGATCAACACCAAAAGAAGCAGTATCACGCCGATGACAAGCGCGGCGATCTTCCCGACCTTTGAAAAATCGTTAAAGAGCGAACCCGCCCAATCTACAACACCTTCGACCGAATTGTAAAATGCGCCGTCATCGTCGTTGATGTCCGTCGCGCCGTTCTCCGCGAGAAATGCTTCCGTTATCCCGCTATCGACATAGAGCATATAAAAGTCCGCCTCGTAACGCATTCCCGCGACAAAGCCGACGATCGTATTCCAAGCGCGTTCAAGCCACCAATAGCCGTAGTCTTTCAACAGATTGTTGTAAGAAGTCCAATCAAGATTTTGGTCTACCTTAATTTGTCGGAGAACGCCTTGAAACGTTCGGTCTATATTGAACAACTCTTTCCAAAGCTCGCTGAAAGAATATGTTTCCGGGAGGGCTACCATGCCCCAATAGCCGTGTAGCTCGTCTGCCTTGATGTTCGCCGTCTCGGGGAAATCATAGTGAATGCTATTCCAGAAATATTCGTATGTACTTTCGTCAAACGGTTTCGTAGTGTCGTCGTTGTTGGTGCGAACAAACGGCTTGAAATAGTCCTCGAAAGAATTATTGATGTCAAGATACATATTTTCTTTCGGGGAATTGCCGTCCACGGTGATAGGCTTGAAATAGACCGATTTGTAATAATACGCTTCGTAAACGTTATCTTCGGCGTTGTAATTGAATGTGTCGCAATAACTTTGCATAACGCCGAACGCCTTGTAGCCGAGGGCGGCGCACACGTCTTTTACGTCGATTTGGTGATCAGCGTAGACGGGAATGTAAATTTCGCTTTCAACTTCTTTCGCAAACGGGCTATCGCCAATTCTTTCCAAGTATCGAACCGTCACCCGCTGATAATCGCCGCTTGTAGCCGCGTGCGCCGTACTCGTCCCGAGCGGAGCGAAAAGCAGGGCGCATAAGGCCACAAGCAACAAAACCGCCACGAGCAAGGTCATTGTTCGCTGTTTCGTCGTTTTTTCCATGAAAATCACCTCGAAAATAGCAAATGGGGGATAGCGGTCAACGCTTCGGCTACCGCTAACCCCCATTTCAAGTTTGTTTGTTTTGTTTTAGATCGCTTCCGCGGGCTTGTAGTTTTTCCGTATGAAGTCCGCTATCATGGGCGCAAGGACAGTTGTATGAAAGTCCTGCGACGGGTGAAGTCCGTCCCCCGTATAACCGGGGGCGTTATACTCTCGTGAAAAGTCAGCCAATTTTGAAGTATCTAACACAGGTATTTCATACTTTGCACAAACATCTTTTATGGCTTGACAAACTTGTTCATAAACACCAACTCTGCCACGAGCATTAAGTGGCGTCATAAAGAATATAAAAGCATCAGACCAATTTTCTTTCAACCCTTTCGCAAGCACATTCAACGCACCGTAAAATGTAGATGTACTCATGTCCGAAATAGTGCCAATAGTGACATTTTCATCAGTGTCATTTATGCCACCCATAACAGAAATAACATCGGCGTCACGGGGAATATTTACATACCTTTTACAAAAAGCATTTTGTTCACCACGAGCAAACGAAATACAAGAACCCGAAACACCAAGATTGACAGTTCTTTCAAAACCCAAAGTTTCACCAACAACATCACAATATGGAGTTTCCATTTTTTGATGAACGCCAGTAAAACCGTCAACACCATAGGTTATACTGTCACCAAGAGCAACATAGGTCAATTCGGAGAAGTCAACCTCTTCTTTTTCTTCCGTCCCGAAAGTCGTATCAACCCAATCTTGTATGGGCGAACTGAATTTTACGCCGATTCCGAGCGAAAGAACAAGCAAGAGAAAGACAAGAACGCCAATGAATACCCCGCGGGCGATGTTGTGTTTTGAATGGTTACGCATAATAGTCTCCTGTTCATCTATTATACCTTTTCCCGAGGACAAAAGTCAATGGGAAAGGGTATCGCCGCCGTTACTTCATTATGTATTAAGCAAGTAAATAATAGCATTTTCAATTTGATTATCAACAGGAGCAAACGGAGCAGCAAAACGCACATATACAGCACCTACTGGTATATCAATCTCATATACCTCTGCTTGCATATAAATTTTATACTGGTCACCTATATTTTTGCCATCTTTGTCACCAAAATAAACACAAAAAGGCTTTTTATCAACTACACAAATTTTTGTATAACCACTCAAATTTACTGGCTTTGATGTTTTATATTGCTCTTTTGCAGATTTATCTTCATTAACTTTAAGTTCAAAATCAGCATAAACTTTAATACCGTCTTCATAAGTCAAAACAACCTTATCAGAGACACCCGATTGCTCTTTCAAAACGGTGATAGTCAACTGTTTTGCATAACTTCTTCTTTCCGAAGAAGAAATATCGTTATCATTTTTCGGCGTTACGACGATACGCGCCTTTGCCGCAATGATGGGAATATTCTCGCTCTTGAAATTGTCCGTCATCACGGCGGTGGAAGAAATGAATTTTACCTCGCTGTCGTAGAAGTAGATTTGATAACTCACATTTGCCTCGAAGTCAAGTTCGACCGTCAAACCTTGACAATCGAACGGGTCTTTCGTGTAAATGCTGCCTTTCGTCGCCCGGTAGTCGCCGTTCGCGTCCAATGCGCCGACCTGCCAATTCAAAGAGGGGCTTTTTGTTTCGCTGTTGTTATACTCGACAAGTTTCATAATGCCGAAGATCGCGCCGCCGAGCAGAGCCGCCGACATCACGGCGACAAGAACATAGATCAAAATTCGCAATACGTTTGGTTTCCTTGCATACATAGTTTTTTTCACCTCGATTTTTAATTTTTGCCGCCGTGCTTTCGGCGGTAGATTTTTGCTTGCGTTTTGCGTTCATTTAATACGCCCATGCGGAACGCCGCTTCGGTAGCCGTCAGCGGAGTACCGTCATGCTTTTTGCCGTTCGCCAATTCACGGGAATACCGCTTGCCGCGCTCGGCAGGGTTGAGAAGTACAACCTTTTTTCCTTTTTTTGTCCGAATTAGTGTTGCCACACTTTTTACACCTCGCTTTTAAGTATCGTCGCCGTCCTTGTCAAGATCGGCGACAAAGTCGATTGCAAGGCGGGCTTTCGTTTTCATCGCACTACACGTCGCCGCATAGTCGGTTACATCCGCGCCGTCCTCGCCACGCGCCTTTATCTCGATTTTCAAAATGTCTTTCAACGTCTGATAAATGCGCTCGTATTTTGCCGATTTGATTTTTTCGTCAAAGTCAATCGGCATTGCCTTTTTCTTCCCGAACTTCCACATTTCCGTTATACCTCGCTTTCTTGTAATTTTCTTTTGATTTCGTCGTAGTTCTCGGTCACGAAATGCCCGACGACGTTTCGTCCTTGTTCGTTCCCATTTCGATAAACACGCTTCCGTCGCCGTCCCGTACAATGCCCGTTATTTTGCCGATAGGCACCAATACTTTCATGCCGTCGTCATAACTCGTTACTTCGATAAAGTTTTTCACCGTTTTTTACCTCGCTGTTTTTCGTTATCCTTTTGCCGTCGTTTACGCCAAAAGGGGCGAACGCTCCCGCCCCTTGAAATTGTAAATTCGTCATGCCTGTTTCTTTTCCGCGCTCGCTTGTCTGTTCAGTTTCCGAAGCAGATAGTCGAGAATGGATTTATCGCTACCGCGGGCGGGCTTGATACGACAGCGAAGTTCATCTCCGTCCTCGTCCACGTTTGCGACCTCGTAGACCGTATAGGTACGTACTTCGCCCGTGTCGGGGTCTGTCATGCTTTCATCGTGCATTTCAAGCTCGGCAGTAGGGGATAACTCGAACACCATGTCCAACACTTCATAGCCGCCTTGATCGTGGGCGTTGAAGTCCACCTTCGTTTCGCGCCCGTTCACTTTGCCGTGTACGGCATAACCCCACATCTTGCGACCGTCTTTTGTCTCGAACTGTTCACGCTCCACGATAAGCCGCTTTTGGGGCGTTTCTACCGTTGCTTCTGCCGTCGCCGCTTCTGCCGTTACTGTCTTTTTCGTTTCGTTTGCCATTTGTTACTACCGTCCTTTGCCGTCTCTCCGCGCTGTCTAAATTTTTATTTACCCTTGCGGGTATGGTCGGGAACAGCGGAGTTGCACCGCCCGATACTACTTTCCCGATAGCGGCGGGGCAATGCCGGAGGAAAACATCACCCCGCTTGTTTGTGCGCCGTAAGGAGAGAACGGCGCAAGTATGAACTTTATTCCTCTTGCATGGGCTGATTACAGTCAATGCACAAAATCCGCACTTCCTTTGTCGCCCGCACAGAGTTACCGCAGATAGGGCAGATATATTTGCGCGTAGACGACGTTTTCACCGTTTGTCCTTTCATGACGGGCAATCGGTAGATGATAGAGAAAGCGGGACATTCGTCCTTGAATTTGTCAATGCGCTTTTTGCTTTCGTCCGTAAGTTCCGTAACCGACCAACCTACCGTTTTTTCACAGTCAACCTTTAAGCCGTGCGTTTCAGCAATCTTCTTGAATAACTTGTTATGATAATTGCCGCCGCGTGAAGTGTCCTGCATATTGTGAACACTTGCGTATTGATGACACATTTCATGAAGCATGGTCGCCGCGATCGCGTAAAACGGGCGGTCTAATTGTTGCGCCGTGATATTCAGTTCATGTTCACCCTCGTCCTCAACATTTTCCCGCCAAACTTTTTTGACCGACCACCAGCCGCACGTTTTGTTGCGTTCGTCCCGCTGTACCGTGATGACGGGCTTTTTCAATTCACCGCCGAAGAATGCCGTGTTACAAAAATCGTACAGTCTGCCGAGGCTTTCGACCGTTTCAATGAGCCGTTTCGTTCCGTTTTCCATTCTCGCTACCTCGCTTTCGTTATTTGAACAGAAAAAATGGCTTAAAACAGATTTCTTACTGTTCTAAACCATTGTAAAACTTTACAACGCTCCTATCCTTCTCAAAAAAACAAAATTTCCTTTGACAGCCGCCCGCGGTTGTGCTATAATTTTTGCCGAAAAACGGCGAAAGGAGGGCGAACCATGAAAAAACAGCCCACAAAAAATCGACTCCAAAAAAGCAGCCTGCGCACCACAACTTTGGACATCCTCAAAAAGGTCATTGACGGTTTCCTTGCGGGTGCGCTCATCTCGATCGGCGGGGCGGTATTCCTCGCGTGCTATGGCGAGATGCCCCCCATCGGCAAATATGTGGGCGCGGTGTTCTTCTGCACGGCGCTCCTCTGTATCTGTATTAAAGGATTCGCGCTGTACACGGGCAAGATCGGGTATGTGCTCGAACAGCACTCCAAGGAGGATCTCTCCGTCATGCTGCTGGGGCTGCTCGGGAATTTTATCGGCACGGTCGCGTGCGGATACCTTCTCGCCGCCGCCGTTCCCACGTTGAAGGAAGCGGCGTTTGCGCTCTGCGAGGGCAAATTGCAGTCGCAGGCGTGGTGGCAGACGCTCGTCAGGGCATTTTTCTGCGGAATTCTCGTCTTTCTCGCGGTGGATATCTACCGCAACCACAAGACGCCGCTCGGCGTAGTGTTCTGTATTCCGGCCTTCATTTTGAGCGGTTACGAGCACTCCATCGCCGATATGTTCTACTTCGCCGCCTCGGGCATCGCCTCGGGGGAAGCGCTCCTCTTCATTTGGCTCGTCATCTTGGGGAACTCCCTCGGCGGCCTCATGATCCCCGCCCTCAAACTTGTGGGCGCAAAGAAGCCCGCCGCGACGGGAAATCCTCATACCGAGGCTCCACAGGAGCCGAGTGTATCTTCCCCTGCCGAACCCCTCTCTTCTCCTCATACCGCCCCGTCCGCAGAGCCTCCCTCCCAAGCGGAAGAGCCCGCCCCCGACGACACCACCCCCGCCGACACCACCCCCACCGAATAACTTACCAACGCCCCGCGGCGCGGACATTCGTCCGCGCCGCTCATCTCGCCCTCTACACGCAATGCGCCCCGCGGCTCCGCCGCGGGGCGCAATCTCTCTTTTTTAGTTCATTACTACATTCCCCTCTTTATCTATCGTCCCGTCTGTACATGTAATAGTGTAATCGCCGGTACCGCTATCCAAACTCCAATTCATATCTGTGTCATAGGGATATTCTCCTTTGCATATCTCCTGCCATTCTTTTACCGTTCCCATGAATTGAATGTCAATCAATTCTCCGCAACAGTAGAATGCCTCATATCCAATCACTGTCACAGTGTTGGGAATAGTTATCTTCGTCAGATTTACACAACGACTAAACGTAGCCGAACCAATCGAAACGACACTATTCGGAATGGTGACTTCCGTAAGTGTCTCGCACTGCGCAAAAGCGTTTTCCGCAATCGTCTTTGTCCCCGCACGAACGATGTACTCGCCAGCAAGATTTGGTTGTGCCATAATAAGATGATTGCCGATATACAGCACACCGTCCTCATCCCAATGACTTGGGTCATTATAATAGGCAGTACCTTCAAACGCCGACACACCTATCGAGATGACGCTGTCCGGAATGGTGATTCTCTTTAACCCGGTACATCCATAAAATGCTCCTCCCTTTATTTCGGTTATTCCATTCGGAATAGTCAGGTCGGAAACTTCCTGCCCGTCCAGATACAAATGGTGGGCGAGTGCAAGCGGATTGGAAAGATCGGGCGTCGCAAGGCTGAAATAACTGTTACACCATGCCGTAAGGTCGGAAATATAAACGGCGGTGAGATTGGTACAATCCTCAAACGCAAAACTTCCGATTGCAACGGTACCTTTGAACGTTATACTATTCAGCCGGCTACATTTCTCAAAGGCTTCCCACGCGATTATCGCGCCTGCGGGGATCGTGATATCGGTTAATCCATCACAATTACTGAACGCATTGTCCCCGATTTCCGTTACGCTTGAGGGAATAATGATATCGGTTAGTCCATTACAACCGTTGAAGGCCCAGTTCTTGATTTTTGTCACACCATTGGGAATCGTTACTGCGCCTTTGATCGCTTTGGGCACATGAACGATCTCTGTTTGCTCTTTGTTGTACAAAATTCCGCCTTGGCAACTGTAACTCGAATTATTTACATCAACTGTAATGCTTTCAAGTCCGTTACAGAAAGAAAACGCTCTCACCCCGATCGCAGTCACGCCGCGTCCGATTGTTATCGTTTTCAGCCCCCTACACGCCTCAAAGGCTCCCATGCCGATTGTTACCACGCTATCGGGAATGGCAATGCTCGTAAGGTCAGAACAGACTTTTCCACCGGAATCGTAATACTTACTCGAGAATGCCCACGCGGCAATCGTCTTTGTCCCCGCGCGCACGGTATAATCTCCCGAAAGCGTTGTCTTTGCCTGGATGAGATGATTATCAATATACAGCACGCCGTCCGCATCCCAATGGGTTGGATCGTTAAAGTAGGCGGAATTATTAAACGCCGCATATCCAATCGACGTTACGCTGTCGGGAATGGTAATATCCGTCATCCCATCACAATTACAAAATGCGCCGTCGCCAATCGCTGTTATGTCGCTCGGAATGACGCTGTTTTTGCAACCCAAAATCAAAGTGCCTGTTGCAATCTCAATCAAACATTCTTGTTCGCTTTTATAATTCGGATTATCTTCTGTAACGATGATATGTTCAAGAGTGTTGTTTTTCATGACCAGCGCA
Organism: uncultured Clostridia bacterium; assembly: GCA_947625095.1. Lineage (GTDB taxonomy): Bacteria > Bacillota > Clostridia > Christensenellales > Borkfalkiaceae > Gallimonas. Next base: position 34,582 of record CANQMX010000004.1, read on the forward strand.
CCGGGTTCAATCGTTTGAATGCTACCCGGAATTGTAATGCTCGTAATCCCCGTGCAATAGTCAAATGCGTATTGATAAATTCTTGTTACAAATTTTCCGTTATACCCATAAGGGATAACGATATCTCCGCTTATGCTTATATTGGTATTTGTACCTACCGCGTATGTATTCGTTGTCGTGTTGTAGGAATAGCGGAGTCCCTCGGTGTATTCCCATTCCGCTCCGCAAGTATCGTACCACTTGCACTTGTTTTCTGCCGTAAATTGGTGCGACAACGGTTCGCTTTCGATTGTGTAAAGTTCTGTATCGCCTGTATCGTCGGCAAAATTTCGTTTGCAACGCGAACATCTCCAATAATCGATCGTCCCTGCCGAAATACAGGTCGCTGTACCGGCATAAAACGTCATATCATGCCCGAGCGCCGTGCCGGTCTTTGTGCGCGTATCGTTTTCGCCGCAAGTGCAATGACCCGTCTCTGTTCCGTCGCGTTCGCACGTTGCGTCGTTGTTGTATTCGTACCCTGTGAAGTTGTGCGTATGGGACGTTTCATGGCCGCCGCCTTCTTCCTCGGAGCCGCCTTGCTCGCCGCCCTCGTCGGGGTTACCTTCGTCGGGTTCTTCGTCTCCGCCTGTACCTTCACCACCTTCGTCGGGGTTGCCCTCGTCGGGTTCTTCATCGCCGCCTTGTCCGCCGCCCTCGCTGGGTTCTTGTTCTCCGCCCGAGCCTTCACCGCCTTCATCGGGAGTTTCGTCTCCGCCTGTACCTTCACCGCCCCCATCGGGTTCTTGCTCGCCACCTTCGTCGGGGTTCGTGTCCTCGTCTTCTTCGGTCTCTTTGTTTCCGCCCTCTCCGTCATCATCTTGATTGTTCTCCGTGCTCTCCTGCCCGTTCGGTGTCGTACCCGCGGGGGCTTTGGGTGTTTCGCCGCACGCCGCGAGGCCGAAGCAGAGGCAAAATGCCGCGACAAGAGCCAACAACACCGTTAAAAATTTGTGTTTCATGTTACCTTTCTCCTGTAAAAAATTTGCGGGCAAAAAAATAAGGACGCTCCAATACGGAACGCCCGCAGAGAGTATCCCGCATTGTTGCGACACAATTCTCCGACACATTGGAAAAAAGGATACACCTATGCCAGGTTGTAGCCAATGTGCCGAAAATTATTCAAATTGTGTCGCATTTTCAGTATACCACGCCCGCAAAAATTTTGCAAGATTTTCCGCAAATTTTCCCTTCCTCCTCATACCGAACCTGCGCTGTAATAATGTCATGTCGAGCGGAGCATAGCGTAGTCGAGACATCTCTACCATATCCCCTCATACCTCCCCCGTTCTCGCCTCCGCGCCTTGTCCTGTCCTATATAAATCCCCCTCCCCGCGGCTTTGCCGCGGGGAGGGGGACACAGGGGGGCTACCTCTCTCCTCGCTCCTTCCCACCCTCTTTTCCCTCATACCGAACCCGCGCCCGCCGCGCAGAGCGCGGCGGGCGCGGGTGAGCGTATCTAAAAAAAATTTTTTCCGAGTTTTTTCAAAAAATATGGCATACATCCCCGAAAAGGAAAAAATTTTGTGCTACCATTACATTGTGGAAAGAGAAAAAGCGCATTCGGATAGCCCCGCGCCGAGCGAATAACGCTCCCCGCTGCGCCGCGCGCTGCCGCAAGGGCGGCGGCAGCGCGCGGCGCAGCGGGGAGCGTTAAAGCGGAAAATTTTTATTTTATTTTCCCGATTTTTTCACAATTTTTATGGCATTTTTGGGGCGGGTTCGCCCATTTTTTCGGCGTTTTCCGCCCGCAAAAATTCGCAAAATCCCCTCAAAATCTCGTCAAAAACCCCTAAAAACTCCGTTCAAAATTTGCTCATTCCTCGTCGAAGCGGTGGCGGACGCCCGATTTATCCTTGTATTCGACGACCATCGAAAGGCTCACGTTTTCCACGCTCCGAAAGATATTTTGCTCGATCTCAGGGTCGTCCTTTGCGAGAGTTGCGATGAGTTCCTTCACCTTTTTGCGCTTGCCGTCCTCGTATCTTCCGTCGGTAAATTTGCAAGCGCAGCGCAAAAATTCCAGCTTGTTGTAGTCGCGCCACGCGATGATGTCCCTTTCGCGGATGAGGTACATCGGGCGGATGAGTTCCATCCCCTCGAAATTTTCGCTCTTCACTTTGGGGAGCATGGTCTGCACCTGTCCGCCGTAGAGCATCCCCATGAGAATGGTCTCGATGACGTCGTCAAAGTGGTGGCCGAGGGCAATTTTGTTGCACCCGAGCGCCTTCGCCTTGGCGTAAAGGTTGCCCCGCCGCATCCGCGCGCAGAGATAGCACGGCGATTTTTCTACGGGGTACACGCTTGCGAAGATGTCCGTCTCGAAGATGGAGACGGGCACGCCGAGAAGCGCGGCGTTTTTTTCGATGCGGGCACGGTTTTCCGCGCTGTACCCGGGATCCATGACGAGAAACACAAGCTCAAACGGAAATTTGCGGTGGCGTTGTAACTCCTGAAAGAGTTTTGCCATGAGCATGGAATCCTTGCCGCCCGAAATGCAGACGGCGATTTTATCTTCCGGCTGCAACAATTTGTAGGTGACGACGGCCTTTGTGAATTTGGAAAAGATCGCCTTGTGGAATTTTTTGCGAAGGCACTCTTCCGCCCGCGCCTGAATTTCTGCTTGCTCCATACTTTGATTATACCAAAATCCCCCGCCCTTGACAAGCAAAGTTTAATGATAACCCGCGAACCTGACAAGGTGCAGATTTCGCGGGTTCTGTCGAGCGCGGCCTCGTCGCCGCAAACTCTGCTTGTAGCCCTTCCCGCAAGCGGCAAGGGCATCTTCGCTTCGTTGTCCCTCCTCTCCCCACAAAAATACTGCGTCTTTTTGTGGGGACCCCTTTTTTGCTCGACAGAACCCGCTTTATAAGCCCTCAATATCCCACGCCCGCCCCGCCAAAAGGCGGGGCGGGCGTGGGATACGAGCGAACCTGTAAGCCGGGTTCTGTCGAGCGCGGTCATTTATCTACGCCTACCGTCGCCGATAGGCTCCAGCGTTATTCACGGATCTCCTCGGGCGGGCAACCCTGTATGAGAAGATCCCAAACTTGCATCGGACGGGGTTTACATGGCACGGGGCGTTACCGTCCCGTCGGTGAGCTCTTACCTCGCCTTTCCACCTTTGCCGCGCAAACAATTCCACGCGGGTCTTTCTGAAAACCCTTTCGGGTCTCTTGAAACCGTTATGCGGTTTTTGCTCGCAAAAACCGCAACTGCGCTGTTTGGGAATTGTTTGCTCGGCCGTCTATTTCTGTTGCACTTTCCTTAGGGTCGCCCCCACCTGACGTTATCAGGCGTCCTGCCCTGCGATGCCCGGACTTTCCTCATCGCGCCAAAAGCGCGCCGCAACCGCGTAGTCCGCTCGGATCGCAAATATTATACCACAAAATTTGAAAAAGCACTTGTTTTTTGAGGGGAATATGTTAAAATAAATGTGGAATTTATCCGAGGGGGATTTTTTATGAAAAAGACAAAAATCGTATGCACGCTCGGCCCTGCCTCCGAGAGTGAGGAGATCATCTCCGCCATGGCGGACGCGGGCATGAACGTTGCGCGCATCAACTTTTCGCACGGCACGCACGAGGATCACGCCAAAAAAATTGCGATCATCAAAAAGATCCGCGCGGAAAAGCACATTCCGCTGCCCATTTTGCTGGACACCAAAGGCCCGGAATTCCGCATCCGCACCTTTCAGAACGGTAAGGTCTTCTTAAAAGAAGGCGACGCCTTCTCCTTTACAACCGAGGAGATCGTGGGCGACGAGCGGCGGGTCGCCGTCTCCTACAAGAACATCTGCAACGACATGAACCCCGGGGACAAAATTCTCTTGAACAACGGGTTGATGGTGTTTGAAGTCGTGAAAGTGAAAGCGCCCGAGGTCATCTGCAAGGTCGTCATCGGCGGCGAACTTTCCGACCGCAAGTCCATGTTCTTCCCCGAAAAGCAGCTCGACCTCATTTACCTCTCCGAACAGGACAAGGCCGACCTCCTCTTCGGCATTCAACAGGGCGTCGACTTTGTGGCGTGCTCCTTCGTCTCCAAGGCGCAGGACATTTTGGACGTGCGGAACTTCCTTCGCGAGAACGGCTCTACCGACATCGACCTCATCGCGAAGATCGAGAACCGCGCGGGCGTGAACAACCTCGACGAGATTTTGAAGGTCTCCGACGGCATCATGATAGGCCGCGGCGACATGGGCGTGGAGATCCCCTACGAGGAGTTGCCCGACATTCAAAAGACCATCATCACGGCGTGCCGCAAGGCGGGCAAGCGGTGCATTACGGCGACGGAGATGTTGGAGAGCATGATCCACCAGCCCCGCCCCACCCGTGCCGAGATCTCCGACGTTGCCAACGCCGTGTACGACGGCTCTTCCGCCATCATGCTCTCGGGCGAGACGGCGGCGGGCGAGTACCCCGTGCAGGCCGTTGCCGCCATGGCGCGCATCGCCGAACAGGCCGAGAACAAGACGGAGTACATTCAATACGTTGAAGATAAAGAGTACCTCATCCGCGGGCTTTCCGATGCCCTCTCGCACTCGGCGTGCCTCCTCGCCCACGATGTGAAGGCGAAGGCCATCGTCGTGTGCACGCGCACGGGGGGAACGGCAAAGATGGTCTCCCGCTTCCGCCCCAACATCGACATCATCGGCATGACGACGGACGAGAAGAGTTACAGAAAACTCGCCCTCTCGTGGGGGGTATTGCCCGTGCTCTCCGAGGAGTACTTCTCGGTGGACGTTCTCTTCCACTTCGCAAAGCGCGCCGCCGTGGAAAGCGGGCTGGTGGAAAAGGGCGACGTCATCGTCATCACGGGCGGCACGCCCAACGGCAAGAGCGGGAATTCCTCGCTCATCAATCTGGAAACAGTGTAAACGCTGTGAAAAACGCCCCGCAAGCGCGGGGCGTTTTTTATCGTTAAACCGCAGTTTTTCTATGCATTATCTTTTCCCTTGTCTAAAACAGTGCCCGCACCGCCTGAATGTTACATTATGTTCCTTTTCAAATTTCTCCGCATCCGCAAGCGTATCGAACGGAATAAATTCATACATTCCGTTTGAATGCGGACAAGAGCCCTTTTTATGTAGCGTTCGTTGTTTCTTTGTCATATTGACATTATACTCTTTTGACGCTTCTCGAAATGTTGTTCCGTTTCCGCTTTGAATAATGAAATCTTGCAAATCAACTAACATAATTTACCTCCATTTCTCGTCAGTTTTTTATCCAAGTTTTAGACTTATATGTAACCGTTAAATATTGTGCTGCGGTTTGGGGATCGCTCAATTTAGAAGAACTATAAGGCCAATCGAACGGATCTGCAAAGTAAACTGTTTCAAGTTTTTTGCATGAATCAAACGCCCATTGTCCTATGGCGCTGACATTTTCCCCAATCGTGACACTTGTGAGACTTGAACAGCCAAAAAATGCCTCTTTCCCGATTTCCGTTACACTATCAGGGATTTCGAGTGCCCCTGTTAAATTGCTACACATAGCAAAAGCGCGTTCTCCGATTTTTGTCACGCCGTAGGGAATTTCAATCCCCGTTACCATATCACAATGGTAAAAAGCATAGTTGGGAATAATTTTTACATTTTCCCCGATCTGAATTGTCTTCACATTCGTGCATCCATCGAAAACGCGTCGGCCATATGAATCCCCGGCCTTGGTGCAATTCTCTGCATTCCAAATTATTGTAGTTAAATTCCCGCAATTCCTAAAAGCATAACTACCTATTGAGGTTACATTTTCCGAAATCGTTATTTCTGTAATTCCTGTGAGTTCACAAAAAGTAGCTTCGGCGATGATTTTTACATTTTCCCCAATCTTAACGGATTTTATATTCGTACAGCCTTTGAAAATTGCGCCTATATAATCCCCTGCTTTTGTACAATTCTCTGCGTTCCAAGTTACACTTCTCAAACCGCTACAATCTTTGAAAGCATACATTTCTATGGAAGTTACCCCTGCGGGAATCGTTATTTCCGTGAGTCCGTAGCACTCGGAAAATGCATATTTACCAAGCACTTTTAATTGCTCGGAAAATGAAACCTCAGCCAATTCACCACATTTCCCGAAAGCATATTGTTCTATATGGGTCACGCTCTGAGACATTGTAATATCGGTCAGTTTATTGCAATCATAAAATGCTTTCTCTTCAATCGTTGTTACATGGTTGCCGATCGTCACTTTTTTAAGAATGTGGTTGGACACAAACGCATTTTTGTCGATCGTCGTTACGGGCAATCCATTATAGGTATCGGGGATCTCTAAATTCGAGCATTTACATGAAGAACGAAGCCCCGTAACGATTGCCTCTTCCGTGGTACAAGAATACTCAAAATGCGGTAATTTTTCCAACTCCTGATATGATTTTTGGTCTCCGCAACGGGAACAGGCGACCTTATTATAGCCCGCTTCGACACAAGTCGCGGGTTTTGTTTCTGTTTTATAATCATGCCCAAGAGCCGCTTTTTCGGTATAGTTTTCTTTTTTGAGACAACGAGAACACTGTTGATATGCGTCCCAACCGATTGCGGTACAGGTTGGCTCTTGTGCCGCCACGGGTTGCATGGCATGTCCGAGCGCAGAATTTTGCTCTTCGCGGGTATCTTCGGCGGTGCAACGGATACATTTTGCCGTTTCGGTGCCGTTTTCCAAACAAGTTGCGTCGCCATTAGAAACGTAGTCCTTAAATGTATGCCCAAGCGCGGTACCGCTTTTTGTGCGCTTATCCGTTGCTCCGCAAGAGCACTTCCCTGTCTCCGTGCCGTCTTTGGTGCAAGTCGCGTCATTATTGTAGATGTAGTTGATGAAACTATGTTCGTGTTCGGGCTTAGGCTCGCCACCGGGCTGTTCAACAGTGGGGTCGTCGCCGACGGTCTCGTTGCCGCCGGACTTTTCGCCACATGCTGCAAGCCCGAAGCACAGGCACATCGAAGCGAAAACGGTCAAAATGATACACGCCAATTTCCTTTTCATAGCATTTCTCCTTTTTCAACGAAATTGCGGCTATATTATAACGGTAATTCGATGAAAAGTCAACGAAATAACGCTAATTTATTAACGATGAAATGTTTATAATGTTGATATGGATATCATCGAAAGAATTAAGGAACTTCGGGATGAACGGGGTTGGAGCACCAATCAACTTGCGCTTGAAGCGGAGCTTACGCAGTCGACGGTTTCGACCCTCCTCACGAAATCCAATTCCCTGCCCAGCCTCGATACGCTCACGCACCTCTGCGACGCGTTCGGCATGACACTCGCTCAATTTTTTATGGAAGAGGAGGAGAGCGAACTTGTCAGTCCGCAGGAGAAGGCGCTTCTCGAGCAATACCGAAAACTTTCCGAACAGAAAAGAAAGGCGGTACTTACCCTGATCGAAGATTAAATCCTTGCACGCGAAGATCTCAATCAAAACAAAAAATCCGAACACAATCATGGCAACCCGTGATTGGTTCGGATTTATTTTATATTATGATTGTAACGGATCAAATCTCCGGCGGCATAGCCGGTGAAGATTTATTCCTCGAGGGCGGATCTCATTTTTTGGACGGCGTCGAGGCGGGAAGTGGCGGAGAGTTTCTCGTAGATGGTGGAAATGTAGTTGCGCGCCGTGCCGTCGGTGAGCTTCAAAGCCGTTGCGATCTGCTTGTTTGTGAACCCTTCGTAGATCATCAGCGCGATGCCCACCTCCCGCTCGGACAGCGAGAATTTGCGCTTCAACTTGTATTCCCGATCGCTTGTGACCATGCGCGCCGCATCGGCGATGCGCCGCGCGATCTTGGCGGGCAAAATTGTATCCCCCGCGTAGGCGTTCTTCACCGCGTCGATGAGCGCCGACGCCGACGTATCTTTGAGAAGATACCCGCTCGCCCCGTTGTTGATGGCGTTGAGGATATAGTCGCTGTCGTCGAACGTCGTCAAGACCAGCACCTTGGTGTTGGGGTACTTGCGCTTGATCTCCTGCGTGGCGATGACCCCGTTCATGTTGGGCATACGGATATCCATGAGCACGACGTCGGGCTTCAACCTGCCCGTGAGCTTGACGGCCTCGAACCCATCCCCCGCGATGCCCACGACGCGGATATCGGGACACGACGTAAGCACGCTCCTGATGCCGTCCGCCAAAATCGCCTGATCGTCCGCAAGCAATACTTTTATCTTCATTTCGCCTCCTCCTTGCCATCCAACGGCAATGTGATGTGAACTTCGAACCCTTCGCCCGGCTCGGTATCGAACCAGACGTCGCCCCCGAGTGCGCTTGCGCGCTTTTGCATCCCCGATAGCCCGAACCCTTCCTTGAACGAGCCGATCTCCGTACCCGTGCCGTTATCCGACAGCAGGAAGTCGGCGCGGCTATCCTCCACTTTGAACGAGAACCAGAACGCCGTGGCGCTGCCGTGTCTGAGGCCGTTGGAGATGCCCTCCTTCAACGAGTTGCACACAAACCTGCGCTTGGCGTCGCAGAGGGTGACGTCGTCTATCTCATAGCGCACGGTGATGCCCGTTCCGTCCGTCGATTCGTGCACGATCTCGAGGAGCGCCTCGCGGAGCGTCGGCTGCACCGTAGAACCCGAGAGAAGGTGCACGCTCTCGCGCAGTTCCTCCAAGGCGTGCTTGGCCTGCAAGTTGGCCGCAGAGATGTTGCGGCGCGCCTCCTCGGGATTTTCATCGAGAACGAGTTTGGCGGCCTCCGTCTGCATGATGACGGTGGTGATGGAGTGCCCCGCCGTATCGTGGATATCCTTTGCGATGCGCTGGCGCTCTTCGAGCGCGGTGATCTCGCGCACCTCCGCGTTGAGTTTGACGAGTTTTTCGTTGGTCTCGCCGAGTTCCTTTAATGCCGCCGTGATCTCCTTGTTCTTGCGGTACATTTGCAGCGTAAAGTTGATGATGAGAAAGTGCAAAATGATGATGATGAGGTCGGAGAACGAGCGGGAGAAGATGGAGGCGATATCCGTTCCGCCGCGCATGACGGCGTTGGAGACGGTGAACGTGATGAGAAACAGCCCGATGCTGACGACGCACATGGCGATGTTGCCCATGAGCGATTGCTGTTCGAGATAGAACTGCGTGAGAATGGCGATATACAGAAGGGAGATGAGTTCGCCGTCCGAAAAGATGGTGAGAACGAGGAGAAGGAAGATATCGACGATGTAGAAGGCTATCTTGCTACGGAAGGATTTGAGCGCCCATGTGCGGATGGCGTTTGCGATGAGCAGCACCAACGCCGCGGGCAGGAGGACATACCCCGCCACGGAGACGCCGAGCGGGCGGGCATTCCAATTGCTCACCAAGATGATGATGCACACCACTGCCGTGAGGAGAAAGGCTACGATCTTGCCCACCCACACGACGTAGAGCACATCCATCTGCTCCTGCGGCGCGCGCGGCGCGCCCGTTTTCTTCTCTTTCTTCATGGGATATTCTTTGTGCCGATGATATTTTCCACGCTGTATGCGTGCTCCATCTCTTCCAGCCTGCCGTGCGCGAAGTAACTGTACATCCCATCCGTGCCCACGATGATGTGGTCGCGCAGTTTGACCTTGTTGAGCGAGCACAGTAGTTGCAGTTGCGCCGTAAAGCGATCGTCCTGCAACGAGGGGCAGCAGGGCGCGTTGGGGTGATTGTGCGCCACCACGACGGCGTGCGGCGCGTGGTCGAGAAAGACGCGCCCGATCTCATCCATGGAGACTTCGGCGCGCTCATCCTCTTCCGACGTGAGGCGCGCGGTGTGCTTGATGCGGTCGTTCTTTTCGAGGCAGAAGATATCCACGACTTCCACCCTCAGCCCATCGAACCGCTCCCTTACGACGGCGGAAAAGTTGCTGAAATTGAATGCCTCGGGTGCGGGCGTGCGCTCCACCCCCACCCGCCTTATGAGTTCGCCGACGCACGCGAGGTACTGCGCGGTGTGCGCGCCGACGCCCTCGACGCGCATGAGTTCCGCCCCGTCCGCCGAGAGTACGTTCTGCAAAGAGCCGAACGTTGCAAGCAGACTGTGCGCGATCTCGTTTGTGTTTTTGCGCGGAATGGGGTTGAAAAGGATGACTTCGAGAAGTTCGTGGTCCTGCAATTCCCCCTTCTCCGCCCGCTCCAATATGCGGTTTCTGTGCCCTTCGTGCATCTTTTGTACCCGTTTTGTACATTGTAACATATTTTCTGCCGATTTGCACGGAATTCAATGGAATTTCACCGTTTTTTTTCACGCCTTTTGTGAAAAAACGCGCTTGACATCTTGCACCCGCCGTGATAAAATATCTTTTAGACTTCACGGGAGAGACGGCTTATGACTTTTTATCTCAATGAAGCGGTGCGCGCGATCGCCGAGAGCATCCGCTTCGATTCTTCTTCTTGTAAGCGTTCGGCGGAAATGCCCTTCGGAAAGGGCGCGTATGACTGTTTATTGCACTTTTTGTCCCTTGCGGAGGGGATGGGCTTTGAGACGCACAACTACGACGGCTATGCGGGCGACGTTGTATACGGTGCGGGCGAGGAAGAGTTTGCGATCCTTTGCCACCTTGACGTGGTGCCCGCCGGCGACGGCTGGACAAAGCCACCCTTCGGCGGCATCATAGAGGACGGAAAAATATGGGGGCGCGGCGCGGTAGACGACAAAGGCCCCGCCATCTGCGCGCTGTATGCCTTGAAACAACTGAAAGACGAGGGGTTTGTGCCCTCCAAAAAAATCAAACTCATTGTGGGCTGCAACGAGGAGAGCGGCTGGGCGTGCATCGACCACTATAAACAGGTTGCGACGATGCCCAAGACGGGTTTTTCGCCCGACGCCGATTTCCCCGTGATCTATGCCGAAAAGGGCATTTTGCACGTGCGGCTGCACTTCCCCGTTGCCCGTGCGCCCTTCCTCTTCCTCGAAGGCGGCAGCAGCGCCAACATGGTGTGCTCCTACTGCTGCGCGACGGTGCGCTCGGTGGGCGGCGCGCGCGCCAAGGAGTTGGGGCTGGAAGTTGTGGGGAACAAACTTATCTCCCACGGGAAGAACGCGCACGGTTCTACCCCCGAACAGGGCAAGAACGCCATGCTCCCCCTCCTGGAATACTTTGCGCGCCGCAACGCGGATATCCGACGCGCCGTGGATTGCCTGTTCGGCGATATCTACGGTTTGACGGCGCTTGCCGACGAGACGGGACATTTGACCCTCTCCCCCGACATTGTGAAGTACCGCAAGGGCGAACTGCAAATTCTGTGCGATATCCGCTACCCCGCCACCATGTCCGCGGAGGCGGTGCACGAAAAACTTGCGCTCTTCGGCGTGAAGTACGAGACGGTGCACCACCAGCCGCCCCTCTTCCACGAGAAGGACAGCCCCCTCATCCAGACACTGCTTGCCGTGTACGAAGAGTGCACGGGCGAGAAGGCAGAGCCGATTGCGATCGGCGGCGGCACGTACGCGCGGGCGCTGGAAAACGGCGTGGGATTCGGCCCGGAGATGGCGGGCGACGCGCCCGTCATTCACCAGGCCGACGAGTACATTACGATAGAGCGCGTGGAACTGCTGCTGAATATGTACAAAATGGCGATCGAGAGATCGACGAAATAAGGGGATAGATGGGAAGCCCCGCCGACGATTTGCGTCGGCGGGGCTTTTGGGTTTCAGAATGAGGGGCGGACTTCGTTGTTCGGGATTCTTCGGTCGCTACGCTTCCTCAGAATGACGCGGAAATGCCGCAGGGGGAGGGCAAGATAGAGCAAGCATCGGCGGGGCTTTTGAGTTTCAGAATGAGAGGCGGACTTCGTTGTTCGGGATTCTTCGGTCGCTACGCTTCCTCAGAATGACGCAAAAAAATGGGCGGAGGCGAAATTACTGCTTGACGAGGATGAAGGTGACTTTGTCGCCGTTGATATCCAAGGTTTTTTCGTAGCCGTCGCCCCTGCCCTCTTCGACGCGCACGGCGAGAACGCCCGCGGCAAAACCGCCCTTTTGGAGCATCCGCTTTGCCCTGCCCTCCGCCGCATAATAAACGGCGATGCGGTCGGTGACTTCGAAGCCCGCCTCCTTGCGGAGGGTCTGGATCTTGGAGACAAGCTCGCGCTCGCAGCCCTCATCCAAAAGTTCCTCCGAAAGGCGGGTATCGAGGGCGACGGTGATCCCGCCATCCTGCGCCGCGGCGTAGCCCTCCGCGGACGAAGTGAAGATCTGCAAGTCCTCCTCGGTGAGGGTGACTTCGCCATCGAGATCGACGGTGAACGTGCCGCCGCCCTTGACTGCCGCAACGACTTCCGCCGCGTTGCAGGTGTTCAAAAATTCGGTGATAGCCCTCAATTTTTTGCCGTACTTCGGCCCGAGGGTGCGAAGTTGGGGCTTCAACGTGTACTTGACGAGGCTTTCGCCGCCCGCAACGAAGGTCATCTTTTTGACGTTGAGTTCGTCGAGGGTGACTGCCTCGAGTTCGCCCGCGATTTGAAGCGGCCTGTCGCTTGCAACGAGCATCTCGGCGAGGGGCTGGCGGTTCTTGACACTGCCCGCGTTGCGCGCGCTTCTGCCGAGTTCCACCACTTTGAGGACATCCTCCATGCCCGCTTCGAGCGCAGCGTCGATGTAATTTTCTTCGGCGACGGGGAACGAGCAGAGGTGCACCGAGATGGGCGCCTGCGGATAGAACGCGGGCACGAGATTTTGATACATCATCTCCGCCATGAAGGGCGTATACGGCGCGAGAAGTTTGGAAAGCGTGACGAGCACGTGGTGGAGGGTGGTGTACGCCGCCGCCTTGTCCTCCGTCATCTCGCTCCCCCAATAGCGGTCGCGGCCGCGGCGGACGTACCAATTGGAAAGTTCATCGGAGAAATCCTGAATGGCGCGGGCGCTATCCGTGATGTTGTAGGCGGCGAGTTTTTCATCGACGTCCTTGACGAGGGTGTTGAGCCGCGAGAGCGCCCACCGATCCATGAGCGAGAGTTTGCACTTTTTCAAGTCATATTTGGAGGGGTCGTACCCATCGATCTCGGCGTAGAGCGTGAAGAAGGCGTAGGTGTTCCAGAGCGTGCCCTGAAACTTGCGCTGCACCTCCGAGACGGCCTCCGCGCTGAACCGCGGCGGCAGCCACAGCGCGCTGCCCGTGTAGAAATACCATCTGACGGCGTCCGCGCCCTGCTTTTCGAGGACCGTCCACGGGTCGACAACGTTCCCCTTGTGCTTTGACATCTTGATGCCGTTTTTATCGGCGACAAGCCCTAAACTTATGCAGTTTTTGAAGGGCGCGCGGTCGAAGAGGATGGTGGAGATGGCGAGGAGCACATAGAACCAGCCGCGCGTTTGGTCGACGGCCTCCGAGATGAAGTCGGCGGGGAAGGTCTCCTCGAAGAGATCCTTATTTTCAAAGGGATAGTGGTACTGCGCGAAGGGCATGGAACCCGAATCGAACCAGCAGTCGATGACCTCGGGCGTGCGGGACATCCTGCCGCCACACTTGGGGCAGGTGCAATGCAATTTATCCACATACGGGCGGTGGAGTTCGGTCGTGAGCGGCGCGCCCGTCTTTTCGTGCAGTTCCTTGCGAGAGCCGATGACTTCGATCTCTCCGCAGTCGGGGCAGACCCAGACGGGAAGCGGCGTGCCCCAATAGCGGTCGCGCGACAATCCCCAATCGATGACGTTTTCGAGGAAGTTCCCCATTCTGCCCTCTTTGATGGTCTCGGGCATCCAATTGACCGAGCGGTTGGCGGCGATGAGGCGATCCTTCACCTTGGTGACCTCGATGAACCAACTCGAACGGGCGTAGTATAAAAGGGGCGTATCGCACCGCCAGCAGTGGGGATAACTGTGCTCGAAGAGCAGCTTTTTGAAGAGCAAACCCTTTGCTTCGAGCATCTCCATGATGACCTTATCCGCCTTCTTGGCAAAGAGGCCGTCGAGTTCGGGGCAGCGCTCGTCGAAGCAGCCGCGCTCGTTCACGAGTTGCACGACGGGGAGGCGGTAGCGCTTGCCCACCTTGTAGTCGTCCTCGCCGAACGCGGGGGCGATGTGCACGACGCCCGTCCCCTCCGTGAGGGTGACATAGCCGTCGCAGACGACGTAGTACGCCCTCTCCTTGAATGTGCCCTTTGCCCAAGGGAAGAGGGGTTCGTACGCCGTGCCCTCGTACTCCTTCCCCTTGCGGCGGGAGAGAACCTGATATTCCTCAAAGAACTTGGGGGCGAGCGCCTCGGCGAGAATGTAATGGGCGCCCTCCGCCTCTACCTCGACGTAGTCCTCTTCGGGATTCATGCAGAGCGCGACGTTGGAGGGGAGCGTCCACGGGGTGGTCGTCCACGCCAAAATGTAGGTGTTCTCCGCCCCCGCTACCTTGAAACGGGCGATGACGGAGGTCTCCTTGACGTCCTTATAGCCCTGCGCAACCTCGTGCGAGGAGAGCGCCGTTCCGCACCGCGGGCAGTAGGGAACGATCTTGTGCCCCTTGTACAAAAGACCCTTCTTGTGGATCTCTTTGAGCGCCCACCAGACCGACTCGATGTAGTCGTCGTGATAGGTAACGTAGGGGTGCTCCATATCCACCCAATAGCCGACGCGGTCGGACATCTTCTCCCACTCGCTCTGGTACTTCCACACCGATTCCTTGCACTTTTTGTTGAACGGCTCGATGCCGTACGTCTCGATCTGCTTCTTGCCGTCGAGGCCGAGGGATTTTTCCACCTCGAGTTCGACGGGCAGGCCGTGCGTATCCCAGCCCGCCTTGCGGAGGACATGGTAGCCCTTCATGGTGCGGTAGCGGGGGATGGCGTCCTTGACCGAACGCGTCAGAACGTGCCCGATGTGCGGCTTGCCGTTGGCCGTGGGAGGCCCATCGAAAAAGGAAAACTCCTCCCCGCCGACGTTCTTTTCCACCGACTTTTCAAAGACGTGGTTCTTCTTCCAAAAGTCGATGATCTCCTTTTCGCGCTCCACAAAGTTGAGAGACGTATCTACCTTTTTGTACATGACTTACTCCTTTTATAAAATAAAGCCTCCGCGTTTCGGAATACGCGAAGGCATATCAACCACCAAAACAAACGATCATTTGCCGCGAGGATAACGGTTCGCGACGCCGTGCGAAGTTACTCTGTTCCCCCCGCAGGCTGAGAGGTGATACCCGTGGCGCTCCGCTGTTCCCCTTTCACCTTGCGGGAACTCTCTTTGAGCGGCGCTGCGCCACAGACGCGTCCTCTGTAAACGCCATATGCTACTGTCTCTATTATAGAGTTTTCTTTTGGGAAACGCAAGCGTTTCGTACGAAAAATTTTTCCCTCCGCGCGGGCGGAGGGAGGTTTTTTACATTCTGGAAAGAATTTCCTTGCGCTTTTCTTCGAACTCTTCCTCGGAGATGAGCCCCTTCTCCTTCATGCGCATGAGTTTTTCGAGCTGCTCTTCGACGTCCTCCGCGGGCTTTTCCTGCGGCGCGGGCATATCGGGGCGGTACATACTCGCCGTCGTCGCCTGCGTATCGATGAGGTTGACGTCGCCCTCGGTGAGCGCGGAGACATCGCCCTTCATGATGAGCTCGATCTCCTTGCGGCGCGTCTGCCCCGCCAAAATGAACGCGCTCGCCACGAACGCGGCCGCCGTCAGAACGGCGATGACCCACAGCGGCGTGCAAGAGATGGGCAGGAAGGTTTTATCCGCAATGCCCGCCACCGTGATGCCGCCTGCGACCCACGAGAGCCAGATATCGAGATAGAGAATGGCCACATACATGATGGCGCGGAGGGCGAGATAGTTTTTGCCGTGGCGCAGGATGCCCGTTGCGATGACAGAGCCGAAGAGCGCCTGCAACGAGATGATGATGGCGACGCGCAGGAAGGTGAACGTGGACGCCGAGACACCGTCGCCCTCGCCGTTGATGACGTTGTTGATGATGTCGTCCCCCACGACGAACACCGCGATGACCCAGAGGAGGGCGCACACGCCGATGAACGCAAAGAAGGCGTACGCCAAAATAAACCGCCACTGCGGGACTTCATCCCCCCGCGCCTTGCGGCGTTTATCGCGGTCGAGCTGGGTGATCCACGGCAGGCACGCCGCACCGCCGACGCACACCGCCAGCACGGAGAGGCTCACCTTGAACGAGGCGGGCTTGCGCAGAGAAGCCACGGCGATCGCCAAAGCGAGGAATACCGCCGCCACCACCGCAACGACGATGACTGCGATGCGCACGTTGCGATAGAGTGCGGAACGGTTTTGGCGGATCTGCCGAAGTGCGTTCCTGTACTCGTTGGACATATTGTTCCTTCTGAAAATTCCCATGTCCCCTATCTCCCGATTTTATTTTGCGCCCCCATTATAGCATACATTTTCGTTTTCTACAATTGTTTCCGAAAAATTTGTGCTTCTCACCCGAAAATGCCCTTGCGCGGGCGCACCTCTTTGACTTTGAAGCCCGCATCCTCGACGCACGCCGCAAGTTCTTCATCCGAAAGGGTGCTCTCCACCAAAATCACGCCCTTTTTGAAGTTCGCCTTTGCGCCCGAGACGCCGCTTAACAGGAGCAGTTTCTTTTCCGCGCGCTCCGCGCACTTCTTGCAACACATATCTTCGACTTCGATGACCTTTTTCATACCGTAATCATACCACGCCGCGCAACGCTTGTAAAGAAAATCAATAGCGCAGGGGGCGGGATTTTTGCATAAAATGCTTGCCATGGCGGAAAATTGCGGGTATAATAATTGTTGAAAACCGCTTTGGAGGCCTTGTATGCGCGCCCTTGCCGTAAACGATATTTCCTGCGTGGGAAAATGCTCTTTGACCGTCGCTTTGCCCGTCCTTTCCGCCTGCGGCGCGACGGTGGATATCCTGCCCACCGCCCTCCTCTCCACCCACACGGGCGGATTTACGGGGTATACCTTCCTCGACCTCGACGACGAGATGGAAAAAATTTGCAGGCACTGGGAGACCTTGGGGCTGGAATACGACATAATTTACAGCGGATATTTAGGCAGCCGCGCGCAGATCGAATTTGTGAAGGGGCTGAAAAAGCGCTTTCTGAAAAAGGGCGGAAAGTTTGTGGTGGACCCCGTTTTGGGGGATAATTTCACCTTTTATAAGGGCTTCGACGAGGGCTTCGCAAGGGAGATGCTGGGACTGTGCGCCGTCGCCGACTACATTCTGCCCAACGAGACGGAGAGTTTTTTATTGACGGGAGAGCGGGATTTTTCCAAGGCGCTCAAAAAACTTGCCGAGATCTGCCCCCACCCCGTGATCACGGGCGCGGAGAGCAAGGAGGGCTACCGCCTGTACTATTGGGACGGCGGCGAGGAGACGATGCGCCTCCATAAGGTGGAGGGCAATTTTCACGGCGCGGGGGATGTGTTCGCCGCGGCGTTTGCGGGGTGCATCGGCGGCGGGTTCTCCCTGAAAGGGGCGCTTTCCGTCGCGGCGGAGTTTTGCAGCCGCGCCATCGAGCGCACCGCCGTGGAAGTGACGGACAGAAAGTACGGCATCAACTACGAGAAGGAGTTGGGCATTTTGACCGACGCCTTCCGCGGTGCATAAATTTTCCAAAGAAATTTGCGGGCGTACGGTTGCCATTTGCGGCTTTGTTTGCTATAATGAGGATGACACCTGCGGTGTACGGAGTTCGGATACGCGGTAATCCACAGTTTTAACCCGGGAGTTGCTGTCGCGGAGGATAGGCGAGGTCTACGCACAAGCGCGGAAAGTCTGATTTCTTCCCCGCAGCGCACCCACCTGCGAGAAGCGGGTTAACCTTTTCCGAAATGCGGCACAAGCGGATGTCTTTTTTTTGAGATTTTTTGCGGAAAGACGCGCAAAATCGGTTGCCAGCCGCCGCCGAATATGGTATACTTGCAACGTAATTCGACGCGGCCTTGTGGTCAAGCGGTTAAGACGGCGCCCTCTCACGGCGCAATCCCGGGTTCGATTCCCGGCAAGGTCACCAAAAAGCCCACCCTGAAAAGGGTGGGCTTTTTGGTGACCTTGTCGGGCGGTAGATGAACGCGGCGGGTTCGCCCCGCCCGCACCATTTTCGACCAAGGGCGGCACGAGCCGTAGGCGAAGTATTCCCGCTTTTTGGTGACCTTGCCGGGCAGTAGATGAACGCGGCGGGTTCGCCCCGCGGAAAGGAAAAGAGCGCCCGTGCGGGCGCTCTTTGCGTGCCGTTTTGCAAAATCAAACATCAAAGCAACTGCCGCCGATGAATTCCCGCAGAAGGGAATTGCACGGGATGATCGACTCGTCGTCGATCGCGCGGAAGTACTTTAACATCTTGATGAGCCTGTTCGCCACGAGGTACTGCGGGTCGGCGGCGGAGATCTTGGAGAGTGCTTCCATCGCCTCGCTCTTCAACGCGCACATCTCGTAGCCGAGGCTGGAATTGAACACATAGTCCACGTTCTCCTGGTTGGGATAGATCCAGCGGAACTCGCCGTTGCGCACCGACTGCCACATATCGATGGTATTTGCCGCCGAGCAGTTGCGGAACTTCATATCGCGCACGATGCGCCGTATGAGCCGCGCGTTGGTGAGGGAGAGCGGCGAGTGGTTATCGATGTTGAGTTGGGTGTGCGGCGCGATGTAGATCTTGAACTTCTGGTGTTTGGGAATGGATTTTGTCAGTTTTTCGTTGAGCGCGTGGATGCCCTCGATGATGATGGGCACGTTCTGCTCGACACGGATGGTCTTCCCCTCCTCCCTTCTGTCCAATTGGAAGTTGAAGCGGGGCAGGGTGACTTCCTCGCCGTTGATGAGATCGAAGAGATCCTTGTTGAAGCGCTCGATATCGAGGCAGTCGATGTGCTCCAAGTCGAGTTGGTCGATGGGCTTGCCCTGCAATTCGCTTATCTTGCTCTTGACAAAGTAGTAGTCATCCATGGAGATGGTGACGGGATTGATGCCGCGCGAGATGAGTTCGATGCGCAGTCTGTTGCAGAACGTCGTCTTGCCGCTCGAGCTCGGCCCCGCGATGGCGATGAGGCGCACGCTGCCGTCGTTGCGCTCGATCCTATCGCCGAGTTCGGCGAGCTGCCTGTTGTGGTACGCCTCGCTCATCTGGATAAATTCCAGAATTTCGCCGCGCTCGATCTTGCGGTTGATGTCGCTCACCGTCTGCGCCTTGACGCTCTCCGCCCAATCGTACGCCCGCTGCAAGGTCTTACAGTAGGTCGCCTCCTCCTCGAATTCGGGAATGTTCGCATCGAGGTCGTGGCGCGGATATTGGATGATGAAGCCGGGGCTGTACGGCGTAATGGTGTAGTTGTGGATGCACCCCGTGGAGGGCACCATGTAACTGTGCAGGTAGTTGTAATACTCGCCGCACTTGTAGAGGTGCACCGTGTTTTCGGGGCGGTACTTCAAGATCTCTATCTTGTCGTCGAGGTTGAACTTCTTATAAATTTCCGTCGCCTCTTCGATGGTCACCGTCACCCGCTCGATGGGCAGATCCTCTTCGATGATGTGTTTGACTTCGCGGGAGATCTCCTCCACCGCGCGCGACATATTGAAGTTCTTGGTCAGCGATTGGCAGAAGATGGAGCGCGAGATGTTGTAGGAAAAGCGGATGCGCACCTCGGGATAGATCCTGTGGAACGCCATTGCGATGATGTAGCGCAGGGTGGTGCTGTACGCCTTGCCCGCTTCGGCATTGTTCAAATTCAGAAGTTTAATGGTCATGCCGTCGTTCTTTTCGGAAAGTTTGTAGTTGAGTTCCTTCACTTGCGCGCCCACCTGGCAGACGACGAGGTTTTTGCGCTCTTTCGCCTCCACAAGGTCGAGCACGCGCGTGCCCTCCTCTACGGAAATTTCCCTGTTGTTCAATTTTACTTTGATCATATTTTTCCCCTTTTTTGGTTTCGCGATTGTCCTATTATACAACACAAAAAAATTTTTTGCAATACATTTTGGCAAATTTTTGATAAAAATTTTCTGTTTTTGTGACTTGCAATCAGCGCCGCCGCCCGATTGCGCGAAACTATGCGAAAAAGCGCGCCCGCTTGGGGTGCGCTCTTCTGTGTTTCCATTCTCTTGATTTTATAAACTTATATTTGGTAGTCGTAGGCGCCTGCTCCGCCCATGAGGTCGGCAATAGCGATGCCGCCGAAAAATGTGTCGGCGGTGCGGGCAAACTCCTTCCACATACCGAGCGTGCGGCAATCGGCGGCGCGGGGACAGGGCTTTGCCCCCTTGCCGAGACATTCGACGGGGGCGAGATCCCCCTCGGTGACGAGGAGGACGTCCTTCACGGTGATGCTCTGCGGCGGACGGGCGAGTTTGTAGCCGCCGCCCTTGCCGTGCTGTGCCTCCGCAAGCCCGCTCCTCACAGCCGCCCGCATGATGGGTTCGAGATATTTGAGCGAGATCTCCTGCCGCGACGCGATCTCTTTGAGCGGAATGAAGCCGCCGCCGTGCTCCGCCATGTCGACGAACGTCCGAAGCGCATACCTTCCGCGCGTGGAAATTTTCATCTCTCCCCTCCCGTCAATCGGCAAACAGCGGCGTGGAGAGATACCGATCACCCGTATCGGGAAGAAGCACCACAATGGTCTTGCCCGCGTTTTCGGGGCGCTTTGCAAGTTGAATTGCCGCCCACGTCGCCGCGCCCGAGGAGATGCCCACCAAGACGCCCTCGCGCCTGCCGATGAGTTTCCCCGTTGCAAAGGCGTCCTCGTTGGAAACGGGGATGATCTCGTCGTAAATTTTTGTGTTGAGGATGTCGGGCACAAAGCCCGCGCCGATGCCCTGGATTTTGTGCGAACCCGCAACGCCCGTGGAGAGCACGGCGGAGGAGAGCGGCTCGACCGCGACGACTTTCACGGCGGGGTTCTTGGATTTGAGATATTCGCCCACGCCCGTCACTGTGCCGCCCGTGCCGACGCCCGCCACGAAGATATCCACCTTGCCATCGGTATCTTCGTAGATCTCGGGGCCTGTCGTCTCGCGGTGCGCCTTGGGGTTGGCGGGGTTGACGAACTGCCCGGGGATAAAACTGTTCGGCGTTGCCGCGGCGAGTTCCTCCGCCTTGGCGATCGCACCCTTCATGCCCTTTGCGCCCTCGGTGAGCACGATCTCCGCGCCGTACGCCTTGATGAGCTGGCGGCGTTCGACGGACATCGTCTCGGGCATGGTGATGATGATCTTGTACCCCTTCATGGCGGCGACGGCGGCAAGCCCGATGCCCGTATTGCCGCTGGTCGGCTCGATGATGGTCGCGCCGGGCTTCAATTTTCCGCTCGCCTCGGCGTCCTCGATCATCGCCTTGGCGATGCGGTCCTTGACCGAACCCGCGGGGTTGAAATATTCGAGTTTTGCGATGAGTTTTGCCTGTAAGCCGAGTTCCCGTTCGATGTGGGTGAGTTCGAGAAGGGGCGTTTTGCCGATGAGCGCATCGGCGGAGGAATAGATGTTTGCCATAACGTTCTCCTTTTGCCTACTTGTTTGGTAGGTTGATAGTATTATATGTCTTCCTCTCCGCCCTGTCAACCGTTTGAACGCGGAAAAACAAAATTCCCTCGGAAAAATTTTCCCGAGGGAATTGCAAAGTCGGAAAGTTGTGCTCCGTCAAACGGTGAAGAGTGCCTGAACGCTTCCCTTATATTTGGTCTCA
This sequence comes from uncultured Clostridia bacterium, assembly GCA_947625095.1. Taxonomy (GTDB): domain Bacteria; phylum Bacillota; class Clostridia; order Christensenellales; family Borkfalkiaceae; genus Gallimonas. Next base: position 56,177 of record CANQMX010000004.1, read on the forward strand.
ATGAAGTCAAGCACCTTTTGCGATTTGACCGCCGCGACGAGCGCCTGGATCTTCGGGCTATCCTTATCCTCTTTCCTCACCGCGATCACATTGACGTAGAGTTGCGCAATAATGCCCGTCGACGATTCATAGGCAAGCGCGGTCGTGGTATTGTCTTCGGGAAGCCCGCCTTCAAGCGCATAATTGCCGTTGACGACTGCGAGCGTCCCATCGTTCCCGCCGAGAAGTTGAGAGGGCACCAACGCCGCCGCCACTTCGACGATATCGTTGCCTTTTTTATCCACAATACTGAGAAGGGAAAGCTCGTCGGTCGGCGACGCGCCCTCGGGAAGCGTGATGAAGCCCTCCTGTTGCAAGAGAAGAAGCGCGCGCGTCTGATTTGTGGTATCGTTGGGGACAAAAATCTTTCTTCCCGTCTTGGAGAAGCCGCTCGCCGAATAGTCCGCCGCGGAGATATTTTTCCCCCAAAGCCCGAACGGTTCGTAGTGAATGTCCGCCGCGGAAACAAGTTCCGTGTTGTTCGCTTTGTTGTAGTCGTTCAGATAGGTGATGTGCTGAAAGTAGTTTGCGTCGAGGTCGCCGTCTACGAGGGCGGGATTGAGTTGCGCATAGTCGGCATAGACCTTGATGTCAAGGTTATAGCCCTGTTCTTTTAAGTCGTCCTTGACGACTTCGAGGATCTCCGCGTGGGGCGCGGAGGTCGCGCCGACCGTAATGGTGTTTTCACCGCTTCCGCAAGCGGAAAACGAGAATGCGAGTCCCAAAGCGAGCGTTGCGCTGAGAACGAGTGCCAAAAATTTTTTCATGATATTTTCTCCTTACAAATAGATTTTTTATTTTTTGATTTTTTTGAATTTTGCCGCACCCTGTGGTCAAGTTTGCGGGCGAGAAGCATACCGCCTTCCTGTATCAGTTCCACGATCACCGCCGTGAATGCAACGCAGACCCAAATAACATCGTCATGGAAACGTTGATATCCATAGGTAATGGCGATCTTGCCCAAGCCTCCGCCGCCGATCTCGCCCGCCATGGCGGAATATCCCAGCACGGTAATGGTCGAGATGACCGCCCCCACGATGAGCGAGGGCTTCGCCTCGGGCAGATAAACCTTACAGATGATTTGAAAGTTGCTCGCCCCCATCGAGCGCGCCGCTTCCACGACGCCCTTATCCACCTCCTTCAAAGAACTCTCCACCATGCGCGCCACATACGGCGTTGCGGCGATGATGAGCATGATGATCATGGCTCCGTTCCCGCTCCGCGTTCCGATGAGCGCCTTGGAGATGGGAAGAAAGGCGACCATCAAAATGATGAACGGAAAACTGCGGAACGCGTTTACGACAAAACCAAGCGTTTTATTCAGCCACGGAATGGGATGAAGTCCGTCTTTTTCCGTAATGATCAGCACGATCCCGAGCGGAAGTCCAAAGAGATAGGCAATCGCCGTTGAGAGAACCGTCATGTAGATCGTCTCCCAAATTCCGAGCAAAATGACATTTTGATCGAATAACTGTATTAAAATCGAATTCGCAAGAAGTTGCATTCTCAAATTTCCTCCTTGTACGTCACGTTGTTTTTTTCGAGGTATTCCTTGACCTGCGCCGCCTGCCCCTCGTCCTCGGGGAGGGTGATCACCATGTGCCCGTACGTCTTTCCGTCGATGTTCTTGGTGTCGGCGTAGAGGATATTCACGGCGATGCCGCACTCGATGGCAAGCCCCGAGACGACGGGCGTATCCGCCTCCTCGCCGTTGAACACGAGGCGAAGTTTGTTGCCGCCCGCGCTCTTCACCGTGCGGATGAGTTCGGGGATGATGAGCTGCTTTGCGATCTCCGACTGCGGGAAGGCGAACACATCGGCGACCTTTCCGCTCTCCACGATGTGGCTTTGGTCGATGACGGCAACGTCGGTGCAGATGCTGTCCACCACCCTCATCTCGTGCGTGATAACGATGATGGTGACCCCGAGTTTTTTGTTGATCTCCTTCAAAAGTTCCAGAATGGCGGTCGTCGTGTTGGGGTCGAGCGCGCTCGTCGCCTCGTCGCACAGGAGGTACTTGGGGGAGAGAGCGAGGGCGCGGGCGATGGCGACGCGCTGTTTCTGCCCTCCCGAGAGTTGCGAGGGGTACGCCTTGGCCTTCTCCGAAAGCCCCACGAGTTCCAAAAGCTGCGCAACGCGCGCCTTTGCGGCGTCTTTTTTGAACTTTGCAAGTTCGAGGGGGAAGCGCACATTTGCCTCCACGGTGCGCTGTTCCAAGAGGTTGAAGCCCTGAAAGATCATGCCGATGTTGCGCCGCACCTCGTAGAGCCGCTTGGTCTTGACTTTGGTTAGGTCCTCCCCGTCCACGAGCACCTGCCCCGCCGTGGGCTTTTCAAGCAGGTTGATGCACCGCACCAGCGTGCTCTTGCCCGCCCCCGAGAGGCCGATGATGCCGTAGATCGCGCCGTCCTCTATGGTGAGGTTGATATCTTCAAGCGCCACCACGTCGCCCGCCGCGGCGGGATAGGTCTTGTCAAGATGAATGAGTTGTATCATATGTTTCTCCGTTTACAGACATGAAAAAGGCCCGCAGGCAGGTTGCCACGGGCCGAATGGTTGAAGTTACCGCGATTTCAGAGCACCGTCAGTAACCCACGCATTTCTGCCCGGGCGACCGACATGCACATATAACCGCTGTAGACTGTCGTAAGTTTCATATTTTCCTCTCGGCGGGCGGCTGCCCGCACACGATTTGAGCCGATTATACCATCGCAAAAAGTTTCTGTCAAGGAATTTTTATGCAAAAATAAAAATTTTTTCGCAAAAAAATCTACGCGCGACGAATATTATACGCGCGTAAAAATTTTTATGCCCGCGCGGTCGCGGGCGGGAAAAGGCTTACTTTTGCAGTTTTTCCATCATGTCGACGATGTCCTGCACCGTCTTGACGTTCTCCACCTCGTTCTCGGGCAGGGTGATGCCGTACTCATCTTCGAGCGCCATCATGAGTTCCACCACGTCGAGCGAGTCGGCGCCGAGGTCCTTCACGACCTCCTGTTCGGGCTTTATGGTATCTGCCGCAATGCCGAGTTGATCCGCAAGCATCTTACAAACTTTTTCAAACATATCTACTCCTTGCGCATGAAATGCGTCACTTTTTTAACATATTGTACCCTAATTTTTTTCGCTTGTCAACCCTTTTGTAAAAATTCCCGCCGCGGCCTCGTCGGGGAAGACACGCGCGAGCGCCGTATGCCACGCCGCAAAGGAAAACCGCGGGTTGGCGGGCGAAGTGGAGGGCAATTTTTGGGCGCGCGGCGCAATTTCGGGGAAATTGTCCGTGAGAAGGCGGTACGCCGTCGCCCCGTTGCAAAGAATCGGCGTCTCCCCCTTCGCAACGCGGGGGATATCGGCAAGTGCGGGCGCGGAGATGGAGGCGTCCGCCGAACCGACGATCTCGCAACTTTGCACGACGTCCCAAAGGGCGATGCCCCGCCGCAGCAAAAATTCCCGCTTTTTCTCCACCGTCGCAGGGGTCTCTTCGCCGAAAAACGAACTCACGGCGCGCCAAAATCTGTTCTGCGGATTGCCGTAGTAGAACCCCTCGGCGCGGCTCTTCACGGAGGGAAAACTGCCCAAGATCAGCACGCGGCTGTTCCCGTCAAACACGGGGTCGAACCCCTCGATCCTCACAGCGTTATGCCCTTTTTGAGATTTCCGACGCTCGCCACGGCGACGTGGGAGAGGTCGAGGCTGCCCTGAATGGTCGCCTCCGCGTCCTCCCGCGTGAGCGCGGCGATCTCCGCCATGCGCCGCTCGAAATCGTAAATTTCGCCGGTGTAGATGAGTTCCCGCCCGTAGAGGAGCATCTGCGAGGAGGTGTTCTCCTGCGAGAAGATGCTGCTCGACTTCAACTGCTCCCTGCCGCGCAGGAACTCCTCGTCGGTAAGCCCATCGCGGCGCAGCGTCTCGATGACCTCCACAACGGCCTTGGCGGCGTCCTCCGCCTTCTGCGGGTTCACGCCCGCATACACGACGAGAATTCCCGTCTCGGCGAAGTGCGTCGTGTACGAATAGACAGAATAGGCAAGCCCCAACTCCTCGCGCACGCGTTTGAAGAGGCGGGAGGAAAGGCCGCCGCCCAAAGCCGTATTCAACACCTGCACGGCGGGCATACTCTTGCTGTCCCGCGCGACGGTGGAAAAGGCAAACGCAAAGTGCGCCTGTTCGATGGGTTTCTTCTTGAAGAGGTTGTCCGTGCCGAACACAACGTGCTTTTCGCGCTGTACAAAGCGGGTCTTTTTCATGCCACCGAAGTACTTTTCGGTGAGTTTTATCGCCTCCTTGGGGTCGATGTTCCCCGCAAAGGAGACGACGATATTCTCGGGGCAGTACCGCTCCTCTTTATAGGCGAAGAGGTCGTCGCGGGTGAACCTTTTGACGTTATCGGCAGGGCCGAGGATGTTGCGCCCGTAGGCCTCGTTCCCGAAGGCGGCGCGGGAAAGCATATCGAGGCACAGATCCTCGGGCGAATCCTCGTCCATGTTGATCTCTTCGAGCACCACGCCCTTCTCGCGCTTCATCTCCTCCTCTGGGAAGTTAGCGTGCAAAAAGAGTTCGGAGAGCATGGTAAACGCCTCCTCCGCGTGGTCGGTCGTCGATTTGCAGTAGTAGCACGTCAGATCCTTCCCCGTAAAGGCGTTCACCTGCGCGCCGAGCGCGTCGAACGCGTCGGAGATCTGAAAGGCGGTGTACTTCTCCGTTCCCTTGAACTGCATATGTTCGAGGAAGTGCGAGATCCCGTCCTCGCTGTCCGTCTCGTAGGCGGAACCCGTGCCGACGAGGATACCCATCGTCACGGATAAAAGCCCCTCCATGCGCTTGACCACGACGCGCACGCCGCAGTCCAAAGTCTTTGTCAAAATCATAGTTCGCTCCTTTGTTTATCCCAAATTCTCCTCCACCGTGATGGCGCGGAGACCGTGTTCCCTGTAATATGTAAGAATCCGCGGCAGCGCTTTTAAGGTGTGCTCCATGGGGTGCATCAGGATGAGTTCCCCGCCCGCGACGTCCTTCGTCGCGCGGGAGAAGCACAACTCCTCGTCCTTGTCCCGCCAATCGACGGTGTCCCTGCTCCACAGCACCGTTTTCAGTCCCAGACTCTCCGCGGCGTTCACCGTCTCATCGTTGTACGCGCCCGAGGGCGGCGCAAACAGTTTGATCTCCGCGCCCGAAACGCGCGCAAGGTAATCCACGCTCGCGCGGATCTCCCCCTCGTTCTCCTCGTAGGAGAGTTTGTCGTGCTCGCGGTGAAAATACCCGTGCGAGCCGACCTCCTGCCCCCGTTTTGCGATTTCTTTCACGCAGTCGGTGTTGTCGTCCGCCCAGCAGCCGCCCAAAAAGAAGGTGGCCTTTGCGCCGTACTCGTCGAGCACGTCCAAAATCTCATAGACGGTCTCCGTGCCCCAATACACGTTGAACATGAGGGAGACGCCGTCCTGCGCAGTTCCCCTGCGGAACACGCGTTCATCCACGCCCGCGGCGGGCGAGGAGGCGGGCAGAAAACAGAATGCCCCGACTACGATGAGCACGACGGCGAGGATGCCGTTGGTGAGGGCGGCGACCGCGCGGGAAGAGAGCTTTTTCAACAGTTTACCTCGTGGAAGGGAAATTATCTATCCCATTCTATTGAGGCAGCCGCCCATTTATGCGTTCAGCGGAGGGTGACTACGGTCACGCCGCTCTCCCCCTCGCCGTATTTGCCGAGGCGGAATTCCTCCACCCGCGGATGTTTTTTGAGAAAGGCGTGCACCGCGGCGCGCAGTTTGCCCGTGCCCATGCCGTGCACGACGCGCACCTCGCGGCTTCCCGCAAGCAGGGCGGCGTCCAAAAACGCCTCCAACTCGCAAATGGCGTCCGCCACGGTCATGCCGATGAGGTTGCACTCGCGGGGCAGTTCGCGCGGGGCGAGGTTCTTCACCACCCGCACCTCCTTCTTCTCCTCGCGGGCACGAGACGGCAGATACAGATCGGAGATCTTGCTCGTCACGCGCAAGATGCCCGCCTGCACTTCGGCGACGCCCTTTTCCCGCTTGACGGAGACGACCTTCCCCACCGCGCCGAGGGAGGCGACGAACACCTCGTCCCCCGCCTTCAATTTTGCGGCGTCCACGGGCACGGCGCGCGTCGGCTCTTCCTCCTCCGTCTCCTCCTGCCCGATCTTGTTTTTCAGGGCGCGTGCGCGGAAGAGGTCGGCCTCCGTCACCGTCTCCTTTTTGAAGAGTTCCTCCATCTCTCGGAGCAACTCCTCCGCCCGCGCGGTGTGCTCGATCACGATGCGCCGCGCCTGCGCCTTTGCGCCGTATAAAAATTTCTGCTTTTCTTCGGAAAGTTTCTTCTCGTCGCGCTCGAGAGCGGAAAGCTTCTCCCGCCATTCACGCGCCGCCTCTTCGGCCTCCTCGCGGGCGCGCTCCGCCCCGACGCGCTCCTTTTCCGCCGCGGAGAGCGTCGCCTCGTAGTTCCTTGCGCCGTCGGAAAGATACCCCCGCGCCTCGCTTATGACTTCCTCCGAAAGTCCCAGCCGCGCGCAGATGGCGAGCGCGTTGGAAGAGCCGGGCGCGCCGATCTTCAGCCTGTACAGCGGGCGGTGGTCCTCCGCGTCGAACTCCATACAGCCGTTCTGTATGCCCGTATGCGCATATGCAAACTCTTTCAGCGCGCCGAAGTGGGTGGTCACAATGCCGCGGCAGCCGCGCTTCACGAGGGTCGCAAGCACGGCGCGCGCCAACGCCTGCCCCTCCTCGGGGTCGGTGCCGCCGCCGGGTTCGTCGATGAGCGCAAGGCAATTCTCGCCCGCCCCCTCCAAAATTGCTTTGAGGTTCAAGACGTGCGAGGAGAAGGTGGAAAGGTTCTCCTCGATGGATTGGCTGTCCCCCACGTCGCAAAAGACGGCGGAAAAGACGGCGATTTTCGTCCCCTCGGCGGCGGGCACAAAGAACCCGCACGCCGCCATCAGGCAAAAGAGGCCGCACATCTTCAAAGTGACCGTCTTTCCGCCCGTATTCGCGCCGCTGATGACGAGGAAGGCATACTCCCCGCCCAGCCGCACGCTCACGGGAACGGCGGTCTTTGCGTCGAGCAGCGGATGCCGCCCCTTTATAATATCCAAAACGCCCCTTCCGTTCAGTTCGGGCTTCACGCACTTCAAGCGATAACCGTACTGCGCGCGGGCGTAAAAAGCGTCCATTTCAGCGAGCAGGGCGGCGTCCTCCTCCAACTCCTTCCGCATCGCGCCGAAGGCGTGGGAGAGTTCGGCGAGGATGCGCTCCACCTCCTCCTTCTCGTCGAGGGCGAGGGTGCGCAGTTCGTTGTTCATTTCGAGCACCTCTTCCGGCTCGATGAACACAGTCGCCCCCGTCTGCGAGCGGTCGTGCACAAAGCCGCGCACGCTGCGCTTATATTCCGCCTTGACGGGGAGCACATACCTGTCCCCACGCATGGTCACGATGTCGTCCTGCAAAAATTTCCGCTCGTCGCCCGTCAGGTACTGCGCAAGCCTTGCGCGGATACGCTCGCCGAGTAGCCTCATCTCGCGGCGGATGGAGAGGAGTTTGTCGCTCGCCGTGTCCGCCACTTCGTTCTCGCCGCGGATCTTCTCCCCCACCTCTTGTTCGAGCCGCTCGTCGAATTCCAGCCGCCCCGCGATCTCCTTCATGCCCATGGCCTCGCCCTCGGCAAGCGTACACACCGCGCGGTGGGCGAGCCGCGCCGAGCGCATGAGTGCGGCGAGGTCTGCAAGTTCCCTGCACGAGAGCGTCGCCCCCTTCGCGGCGCGTTCCAAGCAGTCCTCGGGCGGGGGGAAGGCCTCTATGCCGCCCGCGCCGAGTTCAAATAGAAGCCGCCGCGCCTCCGCGGTGAGCGTGAGCAGCCTCTCCGCCTCCGCAAGGTTTGCCGTCGGCTCTGCGGCAAGCAGCAGCCGCCTGCCCTCGTCGAGCACGCAGAACTCCGCCGCCTGGGCGAGAATTTTATCGAGTTCCAGCCGTTTTGCGCTCTCCGTCATAAAAAACTCCTGTCGAAATGTCCGCGGGTCGCCCCGGGAACGTCGGTATCGCCCGCCGCCGCCCGTTTCAGCCACCCCCGCGCGTCGCCGAGCGAGCAATCTACAATTACATTTCCGCCCCCGTCCGCCGCGAGCGGCGCACAGTTGTACACCTCGAAGCGGCACTTGCCGCCCATGCGGTATCGGCGCAGGGGGAATTTGCGCCCGCCCTCGTCCGTCAGCGTGTACTGCCACCGCCCCTCGCAGGAGGCGCACTTCTTGCCGAACGGGCAGTAGCACAGATCCATCGTCTTAATGTTGCCGTAGGCGAGGCAGAACGCCCCCTCCGCGCGCAAACTATTCTGTTCCGCGCCCGAGATCTCCTTGGAGAGGGCAAAATATTTCGCGCCCGCCTCCTTCACGCCCGCGACCGCAAAGCGGTTGGTAAGGTTAAACCCCGTCCCCGCGAAGAGGCACAATCGATACTTCTCCGCAAGGGCGATGCCGTACGTCCCCTCGCAGTAAATTCCCTCAAAAAGTGGCAATATGTTTGCAATTTCCGCCTCGTCGCGCGACGTGAACAGGGGCGGCAGATAGAGGTAGGCGGCGCGCTTCGGCCGCTCGATATGCGCGTAGTCGCACGGTTTTACGATGCAGATGTCGGCGTCCGTCTCGCCCTCCGCGATGGCGGCGACTTTGCGCCCGTTCTTCCTCTCCACGCCGCACTGCGGAAGATGTAGGGTCAGGGGCGCGCGCTTGGGCAAACGGTGCGCGGCGAGCGCCGAATAGAAGGCGCGGCGGAAGGCGTTGAGCGCGCCGAACGTCAAAAACGCGCCCTCCGTCTCTGCGGAAATTTGCGGCGCAAACGGCAGCCCGTCCGTCTTTGAAAAGCAGGCTATGATGTTCTCCTCGGTGAGCGGCGTGCGCCGCGCCTCGGGCACGATCTCCGCCCCCTCGAACACAAGGTCCTCGCACACGGCGCGCGGCCGCTGCCCCGCCGCAATGCGCACCTGCACGGCGATGCCTTGCGCCCTCTTTTGGGAGAGCACCCGCTCGCCGCCCGCGCTGTCCGTCGTCAGGCGCACCTCGTCGCCCGTCAGCAGTTTCTTTTCGGAGGAGAGCAAAAATCCCCCGCGCGCGGGCAGAAAATAACTTGCGCCGCCCACTTCCCTGCCGCCGCGCAGAATTTTGAACCCGTCGCCCCGCCGCGCCGCGTACTCGCTCTTGCAGAAGTACCGCCCGCCCACGACGGAAATTTCGCCCACCTTTTCGCCGATGTGCCCCTGCACGTCGCGCGAAATAAGCCTGTCGTCCTGCCCGAAGGCAAGCCCCTTGGTATAGTCGCCGCGGTTGTAGGCGCGCGCAAGGTCGCTTCGTTCCGCCCGCGCGTCCCGCCCCGCAAGCACGGCGCGGTAGTATTGCACGGCCGCCGCAATATATTCGGGGCGGCGCATCCGCCCCTCTATTTTCAGGGAAGTGACCCCCGCAAGGAGCAACTTTTCCACGTCGCCGCCCACGGAGAGGTCGGCAAGGGAGAGGGCGTAGGCGTATTTTTCCGCCCCCATGCCGTCGATTTTATACTTCATACGGCAGGGCTGTTTGCACCTGCCGCGGTTGCCGCTGTTGCCGCCCGCGAAGGAGGAAAAATAGCACTGCCCCGAAAAACAGGTGCACAGCGCCCCCTGCACGAAGGCCTCCGTCTCGATGATCTTCGAGATGGCGGAGATCTCCTCGATGGGCGTCTCGCGGGCGAGCACAACGCGCGAAAACCCGTAGCGTTTTGCGATCTCCGCGCCGTACACGTTGCAGCAGCCCCCCTGCGTGGAGAGGTGCAATATGATTTCGGGGTACAATTTTTTCAGTTCCCGCCCCAAAAAGATGTCCTGCATCAACAGGGCGTCCGCGCCCGCGTTCCACGCCGAGACGGCTGCGGCGAAAAAGTCGTCCGTCTCGCTATCCTTTATGAGGGTATTGAGGGCGACGTACACCTTCGCGCCCAGGAGGTGGGCGAACTCCGTCACCCGCGTGAGGGCGGAAACGTCAAAATTTTCCGCTGCGGAACGCGCGGAAAATTTGTTCAAGCCTAAATATACAGCGTCCGCGCCCGCATTGAGGGCGGCATACGCCGAGCGTTCGTCGCCCGCAGGGGCGAGCAGTTCTGCGTTCATCTTCCTATCGTGCGCTGGATGAGTTCCTGCGCCGCGTCGTAGCCCATGCTCTTCAAGCGGTAGTTCCTTGCCGCCACCTCGATGAGGATGGCAAGGTTGCGCCCGGGCGAAACGGGCACGGTGATGCGGGGCACTTTCACGCCGAGGATATCCTCAAAGTCGCCGTTGCCGCCGATGCGGTCGTACTCCTTGCCCTGCTTCCAATGTTCGAGGAAAATTTCGAGTTCCACCTCTTTTTCGCCGAGCACCGAACCCGATCCGTACATATTCTTCACGTTGATAATGCCGATGCCGCGCAGTTCCATAAAGTAGCGGATGCGCTCGGGCGCAGTGCCGATAAGCCCCTTTTCGATGCGCTTGATGACGACGGAGTCGTCGGCAACGAGGCGGTGTCCGCGTTTTATGAGTTCCATCGCCGTCTCGCTCTTGCCAACGCCGCTCTCGCCCACCAGCAAAATGCCCGCGCCGAACACATCCAAAAGCCCGCCGTGAATGGTGGTGACGGGCGCAAGCAGCCGCCCCAAATAGACGCACAGATCGGCCATGATGCTCGTCGTCATCTTGCCCGTACGGAAGACGGGCGTCCCCGTCCGCCGCGCGTTCTCCATAAACTCGGGCAAAACGGGCAGATCGCGCGCGAAGATGACGCAGGGAATCTCCCCGCAGTCAAAGAGTTTTGTGATCTTCTCCGCGCGTTCCCCCTCGGAGAGCGAGCGCATATACTCGTGCTCGGTAAGCCCGATGAGCATGATGCGGCGGGATTCGTAAAAGTTGAAGAACCCCGCAAGCCGCAGCCCGGGTCTGTCCACGCTGGTATTCGTGAGCGTGATGATCCCCCGCCCCGCGTACAGCAGTTCGAGGTTGAGGTCAAATGCAAATTGGTCGAGCATGACCGTCTCTTGCGGCAAAAATGCGTCGTTCATTCTTCATCCCTCATCGCATAATTTTCTATGGCATACGCCACGCCGTCCTCCTCGCAGGAGGGCACAACGGTGGCCTCGCTCTTGAGTTCCGCCTCGGCGTTCTCCACGGCGAACCGTCCGCCCGCCGCGCGCAGAAGGGGCAGGTCGTTGAGTTGGTCGCCGATGGCCGCGATTTTTTCCCGTGGCACACGGTAGTATTCGGAGAGAAAATTCACCGCCGCGGCCTTGTCCTGCCCCGCGGGCATCACCTCCACGAGCCAGTCGGAGGAGCACGTCACAAAGAACCTCTCCCCCAGCGCCGCCGTCAATCTTGCCGCCAGATCGGCCTTCTTTTCCGGCTCTATCATGGCGAGCGCCTTCACAACGCGCGGGTGCGTCTCCTCAATGAACGCCGAAAGTTTTTCAATGACGGCCGTCCTCCGCACGCGGCAGATCTCCTCGTAGACGCGCAAAAGTTCGTCGTCGCGGTTTGCATACAGCGCGTCCACCGTGTAGATGTGAATGTGCAGCCCCTCCGCTTCCAGAAGGCGCACCACACGGAGGGCGTCCTCCTCCACAAAGCCGTCGTCCTTCAAGAGTTTGCCCGTTGCAAGGTCTGAAATGGTCGCGCCCTGAAAGGCGACCGCCAGCCCGTCGTCCAGCCCGAGTTCGTTGAGGCGCGGCACAATGGAAGTGAGCATCCGCCCCGTGCACACGGCAAATATGCCGCCCGCTGCGCGGTAGCGCGCGATCATTTGCTTATTTTTTTCTGAGATCGTCCCGTCGGCGCGCACCAGCGTGCCGTCGAAGTCGGATAAAAAGAGTTGATATTTCATAATGTATCGAGGTGCTTTTTGATGCGCCCCGCAAGTTCGGGGCCTATCCCCTCCACGGAGGCAAGTTCCCTCTCGCTCGCGCCGATAATGGAGGAGAGCGTGCCGAACTTTTGCATGAGCGCCTCCCGCTTGCGCTTGCCCACGCCGTCGATCTCCTCGAGCACGGAGGAGAGCGACCGCTTGGAGTGCAGGTTGCGGAAATATGTGATGGCGAAGCGGTGCGCCTCGTCGCGGATGCGTTGCAGGGTCTTCAAGGCGTAGTCCCGCCTGTCGAGCCGCACGGGTTCGCTCGCGTGCAGGGTGAACACCTCTTCCTCCTGCTTGGCGAGCGCAATGAGGTCGATCTCCACCCCCGCCTCGTCGAAAACTTCCTTGATGGCGGAAAGTTGTCCCTTGCCGCCGTCGATGACGACGAGGTCGGGGCGGGCGAAGCGCTCCTCCTCGTCTGTCCCGAGTTTTTTGAGCCGCCGCCGCAAAACCTCTTGCAGCGAGGCAAAGTCGTTCGCCCCCTCCACCGTCTTAATGCGGAAGCGCCGGTATTCGTACTTATCCGCCTCGCCGTCGGTGAACACCACCATGCTGCCCACCTTATCCACGCCCGAAATGTCGGAGATGTCGTAGCACTCCATGCGGCGGGGGTATCTCTTCAAGCCCAAAAGCGTCTGCAATCTCTCGCACGCGAGGCGGGTCATGTCGTTCTTGTGCGCGATGGCGGAGACCGCCTTTTCAAGGTATTCCCTGGCGTTCTTTGCGGCCATGTCCGCAAGTTCGCGCTTCACGCCCGCCTTGGGGCGCACGATCTCCACATTCTTGCCCCGCTCGCTCCTTGCGTAGTCGCGGAAGAGCGTATCGTCCGCCTCGCCCTCCAACACAAGTTCGTGCGGCAGTTCATGCGCGGCGTAGTATTGGGTCAAAAAACTCGTAAAACTCTCGGCCGCCGAACCCGCCCCCTCCTCGAGGGGAAAGTTGCGGCTGCCCTGCATGATGCCCTTGCGCGTCACGAGGAGGCTAATGCACGCATACAGCCCGTTGGAGGCAAACGCCCAAATGTCCGCGTCCACGTCCTTGGGCATCGCCGTGATGCGCCGAAGTTTCAGCCCCGAGAGCATCCCGATCTTATTTCTGTAATCGAGGGCGAGTTCGAACTGCTCCTCCTCGGCGAACTTCTGCATCTTCTCGCGCAGGATCCGCTCCGCCTCCTCGTAGTCGCCAGAAAGAAAGCCGATGGCCTTCTCCACGCGCGCCGCGTACTCTTCCCTCGTCACGAGGTGGGCGCACGGGGCGAGGCAGCGGTGCAGGTGATAGTTGAGGCAGGGCTTCTTCTCCTTTCCCGTGATGGAGACGTTGCAGGTGCGGATGTTGTATACCTTGGCGCACACATCCACGATGTCCTTGCAGTTGATCCCCTGCATGAAGGGGCCAAAATACCTGCCGTCCTTCTTGATGCGGCGGGTAATGGAGATGCGCGGAAACTCCTCCTTGGTGTGCAACTTGATATAGGGATAGGTCTTGTCGTCCTTTAAGAGGATGTTATACTTGGGCTTGTACTTCTTGATGTAAGTATTTTCGAGGGAGAGGGCGTCCACCTCCGATTGGGTGACGACGTAGGAGAAGTCGGCGATCTGCTCGACCATGGCCTGCACTTTGGCGGGCTTTTCGGAGGAGTGGAAGTACTGCCGCACGCGGTTTTTGAGCACGCGCGCCTTGCCGACGTAGATGACGGCGCCGTCCCTGTCCAGCATGATATACACGCCGGGCGAATCGGGCAAAAGTTTTAACTTTTCGCGCAGTACGTCTTCCCCCATGCCAATGCCGCGCCCGCCAAGAGGTTTTGCGGCGCACCTCCCTGATATGGAAAAACCTCACCGCCCTTTCACGGCGTCTGTGCGGCGTGCCCCTCGATGCGGTACGCCTCTCCGCCCGCCAAAGGCATTTCGCGGCGTGCGCTTTGGCGGTCACTCCGTCGTCATAGCCCGCCGAAGCCCGTCCTTTGCGCAGTGCGCTCTTTCCATAATACCATTATACACGACTTTGCGCGGTTTTTCAACACTTTAACGCAAATTCCCGCCGACTTTCCGCGCCTTTCCTCATATGTTTGCGCGCCGCGGCTTTCAAAAGCCGCGGCGCGCCCCTATCCCGTTTTCCCCCTGTCAATACCCCAAAAACTCCACGCCCTTCAACAGCACGTCGTTCACCACGTCGTTCTGCAAAAAGTAAAAGATGATCTTCCCGTGCCGCTCGCACCGCACCAGCCCCGCGTCCTTCAAAAACCGCAGTTGGTGGGAGACGGTCGTCTGGTTCAATTCGAGCACGCGCGAGATATCCGTCACGCACATCTCGGAGATGGCGAGCGCGGACAAAATTTTCAGCCTCGTCTCGTCGGAGAAGATGGAAAAAAATCGCACGAGAGAGCCGAGCAGTTCCCCTTCGGGCACATAGTCCTCGATAAGCCCCTGCGTGCGCCTGTCAAGCAGCAAAGTTTCCGCCATAAAAAAGCCTCCTTTTTTATGACAGAATAGCATATGTTTTCATGCGCATACGCGCTTCCTTTGCCGAATTTTGCCGCAAAACCCCGAAAACGCCGCGCGCTATCGCACGCCCCATCCTCGGACATGGGTGCCTCCTCGCCCGTTTTAAGCGATCTCCTTTACGGTATACCCCGCCTCCTCAACGGCATGGGTCAGCGCCTCGTTTTCCACCGCCTCGGTAAACTTCACAACGGCAGTGCCTGGCTTTCCCTTTTTGCCGAGTTTCACCTCCGCCTTCACGACGCCGGGCACGGCGGCGAGGGCGTCGGTCACGCGTTTTGCGCAGTGTTCGCACATCATTCCTTCCACAGTCAATGTCTTTTTCATAAAATTATCCTCCGAAACAATATTTTTTTGTCTTTTTTTCATAAAGCGCGTCAGCCGCAGGGCGTTGCACACCACAAAGAGGGATGAAAGGCTCATCGCGGCCGCGGCATACATGGGGTTGAGCACGACGCCGAGCGTGGAGAGCGCGCCCGCCGCCAGCGGGATGCCGATGCAGTTATAGAAGAACGCCCAAAACAGGTTCTGTTTGATGTTGCGCATCGTCTTTTTGGCGAGGCGCACCGTATGCGCCGCCGCCCGCAGGTCTCCCCGCACGAGCACCACGTCCGCGCTCTCGATGGCAATGTCCGTGCCGTTTCCCATCGCAATGCCCACGTCGGCCTCTTTCAGGGCGGGGGCGTCGTTGATGCCGTCGCCCACCATGGCGACGCACCGCGCGCGATCAGTTTCCGCCGCCATGCGCGCCCGCACGATCTCCAATTTATCGGAGGGGAGCACCCCCGCGTACACGTTCTCCGCCGCAATGCCCGCTTCCGCAGCAATGTGCCGTGCGCACGCCTCGTTGTCGCCCGTCAACATATAGGGGGTCGCGCCAAGCGCCTTCAACTCGTCTACGGCGGCGCGGCTGCCCTCCTTCATGGTGTCCGCAAGCGCGAAAACCGCCAAAACGCTGTCGGAATTGGCGAGGAACAGCACCGTCTCGCCCTCCGCGGAGCGCCGCGCAAACTTCTCCCCGTCAAAGGGAATGTTCCGCTCCCGCATCATTCTGTCGTTGCCGAGAACGTACTCCACGCCGCCCACAATTCCGCGCGCGCCGCGCCCCTCCTCGTAGGCGACGCCCTCCGCCTCATTCCCCCCGCCGCAGAACGCGCACACGCACTGCGCCAGCGGGTGGTTCAACTTGCTTTCCAGCGCAAAGGCCACCCTCTTCGCCTCGGCTTCGGGGATAAAACTCTCAAACTCCACCACTTTGGGCTTCCCCTCGGTGATGGTCGCCGTCTTGTCGAGGAGCACGTCGGAGAGCGAGGCGCACCGCTGCAACGCCTCGGCATTTTTGAAGAGCACGCCCATCGCCGCGCCCCTGCCGGTCGCCGCCATCACGGCGACGGGGGTAGCGAGGCCCAGCGCGCACGGGCAGGAGATGACGATGACGCTCACGCCGAAGTTGAACGCCCTGTACACGTCGCCCGTCACCGCGATCCACACGATGAAGGTGATGAGCGCCAGCGCCAGCACGACGGGCACGAACACCGCCGCCACTCTGTCCGCGAGTTTTTGGATGGGGGCTTTGCTCGTCCCTGCGCCCTGCGCCATGCGGATGATGCCCGAGAGCATGGTGTCCTCGCCCACCTTTTCGGCGCGGATTTTGAGGTATCCGCCCGTCACGATGCACGCGCTCACGGCGTTCCCGCCCGCGCCGAGTTCCACGGGCAGGCTCTCGCCCGTCACCGCCGATTGGTCTACGAAGGCGTGCCCCTCTGTGACCGTCCCGTCCACGGCGATGCTCTCGCCCTGCCGCACGACGACAAGATCCCCCTCCTTCACCTCGGAAAGGGAAATCGTCTCTCTCTTCCCGTCCCGTTCCACCGTCACGGTGTCGGGCGCGAGGGAGCGCAGCGCCTCGATCTCCCGTCCCGTCCTCTTCTTGCTCTTGTCCTCGAGGAACTTCCCGAGCGTGACGAGGGTGACGATCATCGCCGCCGACTCAAAGAACACCGCGTGCGTCGCGGCGTCAATGCTCACGGCGACGACGCTGTACACAAAGGAGACGGCCGCGCCGAGCGTCACAAGGGTGTCCATATTGGGCACGAGTTTGACTGCCGCCCGCACGCCGCTCACAAAAAATTTGTAGTTGATGCAAAGGATCGCCAGCGTCAGCGCGATTTGAAAGCCGTAGTTGAGCCACCCGTGCGGCACGATGCGATCCGAGATCATGTGCCCCATCGCGAGGTACATCTCGGGCACGAGCAGGACGAGCGAGAGCAAAAACCGCACCAAAAGGGTCAATTTCTCGCCGTTTTTTGCAGAGACCGCGCCGTACTCGCCGATGCCGTAGCCGAGGGAGACGACCGCCTCGCGGATGCGCGCCTCGGGGCAGAGGTTCTCGTCGAACTCCGCCTCCATGCACTCGCCCATGAGCGACACGGTGCACGCCTGCACGCCGTCCAATTTTTTCACGGTGCGTTCGATGCCTGCGGCGCACGCCGCGCACGTCATGCCCGTGACGGAAAACTTCTTTTTCATCTCAAATAAACCGCTTAAAGAGTTCGGCTACGCCGTCGAGGGCTTCCGTATCGCCGCTCTGCACGTCGCGCGCGATGCAACTGTGCATATGCCGCGCCAGAATGAGGGCGGTGAGGCTGCGCACCGCCTTATCGACGGCGGAAAGTTGCACTAAAACGTCCTCGCAGTACTTATCCTCGTCCACCATGCGTTTGACGCCGCTGAGCTGCCCCATAATGCGGTTGAGCCGCACCGTCAGTTGTTTTTTCTCCTCGGCGGAGCGCACCGTCTTTCTCTCCTCCCCGCAGCAGCAGTCCTTTTTCTCTTCCGAACAGCACTCCATATCTTCCTCCTCTTTTTCGCAACAATTCATATTGCCCTCTTCTCCTACCCGACATTCCATATTTGTATCCTCGCTTTCACAACTCCCCATATTTCTTTCCTCTCCTTCGCACCCTTTCATACTTCTTTCCGCACCTTCGCGCTTTCCCTATTTCTTTCCACGCTTCACAGCGCCGTCCCTCGCCTCTCTTTCTTATACCCCCGACGGGTATCTTCCTTTTTATTATATACCCCCGCGGGGTAATTGTCAACACTTTTCCGCAAGAAAAAACGGCTCTCGCCGCTCTTTTTCTTCTTTTATTCCTCATACCGCCCGTCAAAGGCCTATCCCCTTTGGGGGGAGGCTCCGCCGCAGGCGGTGGTGGGGAGGTATTCCTCCTACCGCCCCGCTCATTTTCCTCATACCGCCTTATTCCTCATACCGAATTGCCGCCTGCGCCAAAGGCGCGGGCGGCAATGAGTGTATCTTCCCCCCAACGCAGTCCCCTTCTCCGTATGGGTGCGCGGCACCCCCCCCCAAAAAAAATATCCCCCCTCCCCGCGGCTTTGCCGCGGGGAGGGGGATATAGGGGGAGGGGTAAATACCCCTATTCCACCGCCTCAAACATCTCCTTGCCCACGCCGCACAGCGGGCAGGTCCAATCCTCGGGCAGATCCTCAAAGGGAATATCCCCGTCGTACTCATAGCCGCACACTTTGCAGACGTACCGTTTCCCGCCCTCTTTTTTCTCCTGCTCCACATAGGTAGGCGCGTTGACGCTCGTCTTGCCCTTCAAAACCTGGTGGTAGTAGGCATACGTCATGGGCTTGCCGCCGTGCAGGACTTCGGCGTCATACACCTCGCCGAGGAACACGGTGTGGGTGGAGGTCTCCATCTTGCTCACCACCTTGCAGGCAAAGTAGCAAAGGCATTCGTCTGGCACGGGCATTTTTCCGCGCACGGCGTAGGGGGTCTTTTCAAATTTATCGGTGTCGCGCGAGGAGCGGAAGCCGAACGTGCCGATAAGAGAGGGGTCGCACTTCTCGCCCAGCACGCAGACGGTGAAGTACCCCGTCTCCTCCACGCATTTGTGGGTATGGTTGACGCGGTTGAGGCTCACCGCAATGGTGGCGGGGTCTGAGGTCACCTGCATCGCGCTGTTGGCGACGCATCCCACCGGTCTGCCCTCGTCCCACGTCGTGCAGAGGTACACCCCGTACGAAAGGTTAAAAAACGCTGTCTTATTCATACTTTTCTCCTTATGGAATCCGATCCCCCGCTCCCCTCATACCGAACCCGCGGAGCAGGTGAGCGTATCTTATCCCCTTCCTCTCATCGCCCCTCGAGCAGAACGAAGTCCTTTTCTCTATCCCCTTCCCCATTTCTATGGGGAGGGGACACAGGGGGAGGGGTGCGACTTCCCTTCATGGAAGCGGGTGCGGGTCTACCCATCACGAAATGTTGCCCCTTCAAGCGCACCGTCCCGCGGTTTTTTAATACCAAAAAGCGGACATTGTGTCCGCCTTTGTACTTACTTCTTCTCTTCTTTCTGGGCGACAACTTCCTTGCCGTCGTAGTAGCCGCAGTTCTTGCAGACCTGATGCGCGACCTTCAACTCGTGGCAGTGCGGGCACTCCACAAGGGTCGCCGCCGTCGCCTTATAGTTGGCGAAGCGCTTATTTGTTCTGCTCTTCGATTGTTTGCTCTTGGGAACCGCCATCTTTATTTACCTCTCTTTGCGTAATTATTCCTCTTCGCAGGTCTTGCACAGCAGCCGCGCGGGCAAGGCGAACGCCACCGTATCGCGCAAAAACTCCGCAAGGTCCACAATTCCGCCCGTGTAGCCGTACTCCTCGCCGAGGGGCGCTTTGGGCAAGAACAACGCCTCGGTCTCGTGGGTAAAGGTCTCCTCCGTCTGGGCGAGGCATCTCGAACATTCGCCCCGCAGGGTAAAGGAAATCGTGCCCTTCACTTCCACCGCGTCGTCCTCGAAAATTTCATACCTGAGGCGCGCCGTCACGGGGGAAGCGAACGCGACGAGGGGGATATCCAAAAGGCCGTCCTCCGCGTCGAAGGAGAAGTTGAGTTCCCCCTCGTAGCACTTCCGCGCGACGCATCTTCGCACGTCTATTTCGGGAATTGACTTGTTCATTATATTTTATTTGCTCGCTTCTGTCAATCGTTTTTCGCTTTGGTTTTGCTGTTTTTGCGAAAAATCAGATGAGCGCAGCGGTCTCGCGCGCGATGACAAGTTCCTCGTTGGTGGGAATGACGAGGATCTTCACCCTCGAACCCTTCGCCGAAAGGTCGTGGATGGTGCCGTCATTCTTGTATTCGTTCTTCTCATCGTCGATCTTTACGCCGAAGGCCTCCAACCCGTGGCAGATGTCCGCGCGCACCGAGGGCGTATTCTCGCCGACGCCCGCCGTAAACACGATGACGTCGAGCCCGCCCAACGCTGCCATGTACGCGCCCACGTACTTCTTGCACGAATAGGCAAACATTTTCAGGGCGAGTTCGGCGCGGTAGTTGCCCCCTTCCGCCGCGGCGCAGAGGTCGCGGAAGTCGGAGGAGACGCCCGAAACGCCGAGCATCCCGCACTTCTTGTTGAGGTAATTCAGCCCCTCCGCCATCGTCATGCCCTTCTTGCGGCACAAAAATTCCACCGCGGCGTAGTCGATGTCGCCGCTGCGCGTTCCCATGGGCACGCCCGCGAGCGGGGTGAAGCCCATCGAGGTATCGATGCACTTTCCGCCGTCCACCGCCGAGATGGAAGAGCCGTTCCCCAAATGGCAGGTCACGATCTTGAGCTCCTCGGGCTTTTTGCCGAGGTATTCCGCCGCCGCCTGCGAGACATATTTATGCGAAGTCCCGTGCGCGCCGTACCGCCGCACCTTGTACTGTTTATAGTCGTCGTAGTCGATAGCATACAGGTGGGCGTAGTCTGGCATCGTCGCGTGGAAGGAGGTATCGAACACGAGCGCCATCTTCTTGCCGGGCATCACGGCGCGGCAGGCGTTCACGCCCAAAATGGCGGCGGGGTTGTGGAGGGGCGCAAGTTCCTTGATCTCCTCCATCGTCTCCATCACCTCGTCGGTGACGAGCGTCGTCTTGGTGAACGCCTCGCCCGAGGCGACCACGCGGTGTCCCACGGCGTCGATCTCATCCATTGATTGGATGACGCCCGCCTCGCTATCCACAAGTTCTTTGAGGACGAGGGCGATGGCGACGGTGTGGTCGGGCAGGTCCTGTTCGATGACAAAGGTCTTGCCGTTGGCCTTGTGTGTGAGTTTGCCGCCGTCGATGCCGATGCGCTCGCACCCGCCCTTGGCGAGGACTTCCTCTGTCTCCATGTCGATGAGTTGATATTTGAGCGAAGAACTCCCCGCATTGATGACCAGAATTTTCATGAGACCTTCTCCTTATTGCACGGCCTGAATGGCGGTGATGGCGACTGCGCACACGATGTCGGAGGACTTGCAGCCGCGCGAAAGGTCGTTCAAGGGCTTTGCAAAGCCTTGGCAGATGGGGCCGATGGCCTGGAAGCCGCCCAGCCTTTCGGCAATTTTATAGCCGATGTTGCCCGATTGCAGGTCGGGGAAGATGAGCACATTCGCGTGCCCCGCCACCTTGGAATCGGGCGCTTTGAGGGCGGCGACTTCGGGCACGAGGGCGGCGTCAAATTGCAGTTCGCCGTCGAGCGCCAGATCGGGCGCTTTCTCCTTGGCGATCCTCGTCGCCTCCTGCACGAGGGTAACATTGTCGTGCTTTGCGCTGCCCTTTGTGGAGAAGGAGAGCATGGCAACGCGGGGTTCGATGCCCGCAATTTCCTTTGCGCTCTTGGCGGTCGCAATGGCGCAGTCCGCCAGCCCCTCCGCCGTATAAGTGGGGTTGAGGCCGCAGTCGGCAAACACCAGAACGTTGTCATCCACATACTTGTTGTTGCCCGCCATGATCATGAAACTTGAAACCGCCGCAACGCCGGGCGCGGTCTTTATAATTTGAAGCCCGGGGCGCAAGGTATTTGCGGTGGAGTGGCACGCGCCCGAAACAAGCCCGTCCGCGTCTCCGTTTTTCAGCATCAGCGCGCCGAAGAAGGTCGCATCCTTGGCCTGTTCCAACGCCTGTTCCTCCGTCATGCCCTTGGCCTTGCGCAGTTCGTAGAGGAGCTTCGCATACTCTTCGAGTTTGGGCGAAGTCGCGGGGTCGATGATCTCCACTCCCTCGAGGTTGATCTCGGGATTGTTGATCTTGATTTGGTCGGCATTGCCGAGGAGGACGATGCGCGCAATTTTATCGCGGGTGCAGATGTAGGCGGCCTCCACAACGCGCCGATCCTCGCCCTCGCAGAGGACGATCTTCTTGTCGATGGCCGCAGCCTTTTCCTTGATGGTCTCAATGATGGTGCCGCTCTCGAGGATCTTTCTTCCGAACGATTTGACCTTGTCTCCGAATGACATAATTTTTCTCCGTTTTGCTTTATTTTTCTCCGCGCCCCGCGCCTCGGTGTCGATGTCCTGCCGCCCGCCACAAACCGTCATGCCGCCCGACGCGCTACCGCCCGCCACAAACTGTCATGTCGACCGACGCGCCGCCGCTCGCCACAAACTGTCATGTCGACCGACGCGCCGCCGCTCGCCACAAACTGTCATGTCGACCGACGCGCTACCGCCCGCCACAAACCGTCATGTCGCCCGACGCGCTGCCGCTCGCCACAAACTGTCATGTCGCCCGACGCGCTGCCGCTCGCCACAAACTGTCATGTCGCCCGACGCGCTACCGCCCGCCACAAACCGTCATGTCGCCCGACGCGCTACCGCCCGCCACAAACTGTCATGTCGACCAAGCGTAGCGCGTGGAGACATCTCCACCTCATTGTCCCTTTCGGGAGCGCAGACCCGCGGGAAATGCTTTTCTGTATTATACACCCTTTGCAAAAAAATGTAAAGGCGCGCGCAGTGAAAAATTGAAAATTTGTGCGGTCATATCGAATAAAGGAGGAAAGCCGCCGCTCTCGGATACAATACCTCCCTTTCCCTCTTTCCCCTCCTTCCTCATGCCGCCCCGCGCGCACCTCACTTCCTCATACCGACGCCCCGTAGGGGCGGAGTGTATCTTATCCCCCCTCCTTCCCCCGCCCACTCACTTCTTATCCCCCTCCCCGCGGCGAAGCCGCGGGGAGGGGGACACAGGGGGAGGGGCAACCCTTGCCCACCCCTTGCCCCGCCCGCACTATTGCCGACCAAGGGCGGCACGAGCCGTAGGCGAAGTAGGGGTGGGTGTCACCGCAGGTGACGGAAGGGATGTCATCCCGCCCCACATTCTTGCTTCCCCCTGTTGGGGGAAGTGCCCCGTAGGGGCAACAGGGGTTTCCTCGTCATTCCGCCCCCTCTTCCGCGCGCGATTTTGTTGACATTTCTCGCAAACATGGTACAATAATAGCGTACATTCCCAAAGGTGCGGAAAACCCCATTTTCGAAAATTTTTTGCGAGGCTCGTATGAAGTTTTGTGCGGTCATATGCGAATACAATCCCTTTCACAACGGGCACAGGCGGCAGTTGGAGCAGATCCGTCTCCAGAGCGGCTGCGATAAAATTCTGTGCCTCATGAGCGGAGACTTCACCCAGCGGGGCGAGGCGGCCGTCGCGGGCAAGTATATGCGAGCGCGGCACGCGCTCATGGGCGGCGCGGACGTCGTCCTGGAACTGCCCACCCCGTTTGCCGTTGCGCCCGCCGAACTCTTCGCGCAGGGCGCGGTGCACATTCTTGCCGCCATTCCCGCCGTCGAAAAACTCGCCTTCGGGTGCGAGAGCGGCACAAAGGAGGACTTCCTCTCCCTCGCCGAGGCGCTCGCCTCCGAGGACAAGCCCTTTCAGAACGCCCTCAAGGAGAACATGGCGGAGGGCGGTTCGTACATCCGCGCGCGCAACGCCGCGCTCTTCTCCTTCCATCCCGAGATCGACGAGGCGCTCCTCTCCTCCCCCAACAACATTTTGGGGGGCGAGTACTGCCGCGCCCTGCGCGCCGAAAAGAGCAAGATAGAGCCGCTTCCCATTCCGCGCACGGGCGGCGCATACGGCGAAGAGACGCTGCGCGCCGATTTTTCTTCGGCCGCCTCCCTCCGCCTCGCCATGGGCGAATTCAAGGAGAACCGCCGCCTCATCAAGCGGAACGTGCCCGCCGCCGTCTACGCGGACTGCCCCCTGCGCCCGCCGCAGGCCTACGCAAACGCCGTGCTGTGCGCCCTCGTCGCCCACTCCGCGGAGGAAGTCGCCCTTACGCCCGACTGCGCCGAGGGACTGGAAAACCGCCTTAAAATGCTCGTGCACACCACGCCCGATTACAACGAACTGCTTGATAAGGCGGTCTCCAAGCGCTACACGCGGGCGCGCATCCGCCGCATCCTCGCGCAGAATTTTTTGGGCGTCACCTTAAAGGCGGTCAGAAGTTATCTCACTTCTCCCCTCTACTGCAATGTGCTCGCCGTCAAACGCGAGGGCGCGGAGGAAATTCTCTCCGCCCTTTCCCGGAGCAAATTCCCCGTGCTCGTGAAAAAAAGCGATATCTCCCGCCTCGAAAAGCACGCCCGCGCCTGCCTTGACACCGACCTCAAGGCCGCGCAGCTCTACGCCGCCCTCTCCTCCCGCACCGAGAACGACGCCACCCTCTTTCTTTGAACCACCTCTATCATACCACATTTTTCTCTTTTGTTTTTGGATATATGACATAGTTTTTTCATTTTTTTGTTTTCGCGCGCCCGCCCAAAATTCTCCCCCTACGGGGGAGAATTTTGGGCGGGCGCGCGAAAACAAATTTAGGGGACTGCCCGCTCGGACAACCCCCATTGTTATGCAATTGCAATATTTTTTCTATGCGTTTGCAGTGTAACGCTCGCGCTTCTCACACTCAATTTATTGAGCGTCACTTCATTAGCCGACGAGGTTGCTCCCCGTGATCGTGGAGTAGTTGTTGAAGAAGATGGACATACTCCGCTTGGGGTTGGTGTAGCCGAGCGCCGTGATGGTGAAGCCCGACTTGTTCTGGTCGCCCAGCCATGCGGGGGAGACGACGCCGTAGTACACCTTTTCGCCGTTCGCCTGCGCCTCGGTGAACTCGATCTTGATGTAGCACTTGCCGTACATCTGCCATGTGCCGATATCGGTTGTGCCGCTCTTGATCTTGCCATCCGCGCCGAGGGTGACATCGACGGAGATGTTGACCCCCTCAAAGTCGGAGTTGGTATCGCGATGGTTGTTCATGTAGACCATCTTGAACTTGCCGTTATCCGTATACTTCAAGAGCTCCTCTTTGGTGACGGTGCGCATCATCTCGCCGCTGTAACGGTTGGGATTGATGCAGATATCGCCCTTGGAGTTGAGATAATATTGGTGGATCTGCGTCACAAAATTGCCGCTATAAGCCCCATCAGATCCCCTCCTGCCATAAGACGGGGAACGGGTGATGTACGCCGCGAGACTAACGCCCGCGTACGTCGTATAGAGATCGTTGTGACCGGGCAGGATGATATCGATCTCCTTACTGTTGGTTTTGTTGTGCCATGTGAAGGCGCCCATGTACTTGTTGCCCGAATTTGCCTCGTTGCCCGGGCTGACATTGCGCACGATGCCCTCGCCGCCCGCGGACTTGAAGATGCCGAGCGGGCTATCGCTTCTGCCGCCGTACATCTGATAGTTGTCGCCGAGACCGTCGTAGGAGTGCATGGTGTAGTAATACGTCTTGCCCTCTACCGCCTTGCCGTCTGCACCTGTGGGTTCGCCGTTCTCATCAAAAGTGGCCGTCTCATCGAAGATCTTGACATTGTCGTGACGGGCGAGCACGGGAGCTTCCATGTTGGCCTTGGAAATGTTCTTGCCGTAGTATTCGTGCTCCCAGCCGATGCTGTCGCTCGACGCAGAGCCGAAGTCACTCTGTATATCGGCGACATACTGACGGATCTCTTCATGCGTCTGCCAGCCCTTGCCATCCTTGCGCAGACCCGTTTGGGGATCGAGTTCGATGATGTAGTCGCCCGAGCCGAACGAGCCGTACGCCATATACATCTTGCCATCGGGCGTGTAGATGATCTGCGGGTCGATGCCGTTGACATCGGCTACGGTTTCATTGCGCTGGATGGAGGACTGAATGAGAACGGCCTGCTTGCCATCCGGCCCCTTGACTGCGGTGAAAGAGCCGGCTTCGAGCGACTTGGAGTGGTACAGAAGGATGCAGGCGCGCGCATACTTTTGTCCGTTGATGTACATCCCTTCGCTGCCGCCCGCGCCATCCACGACGCAGGTGTAGAGCCAATAGCCGCCGTCGGGCGCGGGAACGATATCTGGCGCCCACCAGCTTGCGCTGTCTTCGGTATAAGAACCGCCTAACTGGCCGCCGTACAGCCATGCCCATGCGTCGCTTCCGATAAATTCTTCCTCGCGATCATGCAATTCAAACGTTCTGCCCATGAACTTCCAAGTGAGGAGGTCCTCCGAGCGGTGGATGGCGTTGCCGTAGGTGGAATATTTTAACCCCTCGATGGTGACATCGGGCGTTTCATTCCAACCCGTCGAGAAGAGGTAATACACGGGCTTGCCGTTTTCCATCACCTCGATAAACGAGGGGTCGTGCGTGTGGCCGAGATATTTTTCGCCCATAGCCTCGTCCGTATCTTTTTGCGTATTGCCCGTATATTGGTTGCCGGGATCTGTGACATAGGCGGGTACGACCTCCACCCTGCCCTGCTTACTGCCGCGGGTGTAGGTGACGATGCCCACGCCCTTTGCCGTGAATACGCCATCCGCATACGTTGCGACGGTGGAGGGGTCTGAAATGGGCGTGCCGTCGAACGCGTACGCTTTGAGATCGGTCGCGCCCTCCACCTTGTACGTCGTATCCGACGCGGGAAGGGTGATTTCGTCATCCAAATTATCGAAGCAGATGCGCGCACCCTCGTAGGCAGAGTCCGCCGTCTCTTCCTTGCCGCCGCAGGCCGCGAATACCGAGACCGCCAAGAGGCAACTCGTTGCGACTGCGGCAAATTTCAGCGCTTTTTTCATGTTGTTTTCCCCCTTAAATTGATTGCTTTTATTGTAGCACAGAAATGTCCGCTTGACAAGGGGACATGACAAATTTTCATGCAAAAATTTGGAAAAGACGGGAAGATGAGCAATCCCGCCCGCCGCCGAGAGCGCGTTGCGCTCTCGGCGGCGGGCGGGATTGCGCGCGGAGAATGGCGGTCCCCACCACCGCCTGCGGCGGAGCCTCCCCTTTGGAAAAGGGTAGGCCTTGGACAGGTGCTCAAAGATATTTTCGGACGACCGCGTCGGCGATGCGGAAACCGTCCGCCGCGGCGGAGGCGATGCCGCCCGCATAGCCGCAACCCTCGCCGCAGGGGTAGACGCCCTCCCTGCCCGCCGCCTGCATATCCTCGCCGCGCACGACGCGCACGGGCGAACTTGTGCGCGATTCCACCCCCGTCAAGACCCCCTCGTACGCCGCAAAGCCCTTAAGCCGCCGATCCATATCGGGAATGGCGGCGCGGAGCGCAGAGACGACCCCCTTGGGCAGGTAACTTTCGAGCGGGGCAAACGACGTGCCGCGGGAGTACGTCGGCTTGACTTCGCCGAAGTAGTAACTTTCCCGCCCGATGAGAAAATCGCCGATGAGTTGCGCGGGGGCGCGGTATCCTCCCCCGCCCGCAAGGTAGGCGGCGCGCTCCAACCTGCGCTGGAACTCCACGCCCGCGAGAGGGCTGTCCCCGCCGAAGTCCTCCCGCCCGACCTGCGCGACGAGGGCGGAATTGGCGTTCTGCCCCTCCCGCAGAAAGTTGCTCATGCCGTTGGTGACGACCCCGCCCTCCTCGCTTGCCGAGGGAATGACGACGCCCCCGGGGCACATACAGAAGGTGAACACGGCGCGCTCCGAGGCGTGCGAGACGAGTTTATAGTCCGCCGCGGGGAGACGGGCATAGCCGTTGCCGTACTGCGCCGCGCTGACGGCGCGCTGCAAGTGCTCCACCCGCACCCCCACCGCGAACGCCTTTTGCTCCATCCGGAAGCCGCGGGAGAGCAGCATTTCAAAGGTATCGCGCGCGCTGTGCCCCACGGCGAGGACGAGGACGTCCGCCTCCTCCCTTGTGCCGTTCACATAAATTGCGGCGAGTTTGCCGCCCTTCACCTCCACATCGGTGAGCTGGGACAAAAAGCGCACCTGTCCGCCCCGCGCGAGGATCTCCCCCCGCATATTGGCGACGACCTTTTGAAGATTGTCGCTGCCGATGTGCGGCTTGCCGAGATACTCCACCTCGGCGGGCGCGCCGAAGCGGACGAAGGCGCGGAGAATGTCGCGGCGGTAGGGGCTGTTGGTCTGCGTGGTGAGTTTGCCGTCCGAGAACGTCCCCGCTCCCCCTTCGCCGAACTGCACGTTGGAGGCGGGGTCGAGCACCCCGCTTTTTTGGAAGGCCGCAACGTCGGCGGCGCGCTCCTCCACCGCCCTGCCCCGCTCGATGATGGTGGGTTTTATGCCGTAGTCGAGAAGGCGCAGCGCCGCAAACAGCCCCGCAGGCCCTGCGCCCGCGATGTAGGCGCGAACGGGCTTTTTGACCTGCGGAAATGTCGGAACGGGGTCGGAAATTTGCTCGTCGGCACATTCCACCGTGTACACCCACTTGATGTCGCCCTTGTCGCGCGCGTCGAGGGATTTTTTCAGAATTTTGAAATATTTGACGGGCGCGCGGAGTTTTTTTTCGCAGAGGGCGAGGAGGGCGCGCTCCCCCTTGTGCGGGGGGAGGGAGATATCGCGCAGGGTGAGTTTCATTGGACCGCCTCCGCGACGGCGTGCGCCGAGGCGAACGCCCAATGGAGATTGTAGCCCCCGCATTCGCCGTCCACGTTGAGGATCTCGCCCGCAAAATACAAGTTTTGTTGTAATTTGCTCATGAGGCCGCCGTCGACCTCTTGAAGCGGGATGCCGCCGCGGGTGACCTGCGCGTAGTCAAAGCCCAGCGTGCCCGTGACTTCGAGGGGGAAATTTTTGATAAAAAACGACAATGTATTGCAATTTTCGCGCGAAAGGCGGGCGACTTGCCGCGCGAGCGCGGCGTGCAAAACGCACAAAAGATCGCCCTCGTCGCGTAAACTGTCAAGGCGGGAGGCGGGCACTTCGGGCAGCAGATCGAGGCGCAGGATATCCCCCTTTTGGGCGAACGACGAGGCGCGGAACACCGCGTCGCCCGAGACGCCGCTCTCCGTAAAGAGCACGTCGCCGCGGAAGGAGACGACGGGCTTATTTGCCCTCTCCACGGTGAGGAGGGCGTCGACGCGCACCCCTTTTAGCCCGCGGACTGCCGAGGGCGGCGTGCGCAGTTGCACGAGGGCGGGAGAAAGCGGCGTCAGCGTGTGCCCGAACGATTGCGCGAGCGCGTACGCCGAGCCGTCCGTGCCGAAGTTCTTTGCCGCCTTGCCGCCCGCAGCCAATACGACTGCGTCCGCCTGCATCTGTCCCTCCCCCCATTCGACGGAAAAGGACGCCGTTTTTTGATAATATGTGAGATTTTTCACCTGTGCGCCGAGACATATGCGCACGCCGAGACGGGCAAGTTCGCGGCGGAAGAGGTCGGTGACGGAGGAGGCCTGACGGGAGGCGGGATACACCCTGCCGCGGGCGTCGGGCAGGAAAATGCCGCCCATGCCCTCCAAAAATGCGACGGCATCCGCCGCCCCGAACGAGGCGAGGATGTGCGAAAGTTGGGGCTTATCGTCGGTAAAATAGTGCTCCGCGCCCATGTTGAGGTTGGTCACGTTGCCCTGCCCGTTGCCGCTTGCCGAAAGTTTGCGGCCGAGGCGCGCGCCGCGCTCCAAAATTGTGACTTCGTGCCCCGCGCGGGCGAGGAGCACCGCGCTTGCCATTCCCGCGGCGCCGCCGCCGATCACTGCGATTTTTTTCATATTCTTATCATACACGACGGGAAAAATTTTGTCAATGGATTGACAGGTGCGCTTTTTCGTGATAAAATATAGTCAAATTTTGATAATTTATATAAAAAGGAGAAACTCAATGAATCTTTTGAGCGCCGTAACCCAATTTATCAGAGAAAATTTGCCGCTCGTCATCGTGCTTGCGGTCATCCTTGTGCTCATCATCGCCCTCGTCATTGCGATGATCGTGATGAGCGCGAAGAACAAGAAGGCCGCCGCCGAAGAGGGCGCTCAGGAGCCTTCCGCCGAGGAAGCGACGCCCGCGGAGGCGCAGGAACAGCCCGAAGAGGCCGCACCCGTTGCCGAAGAAGCCGCCGAACAGCCCGCAGAACAGCCCGTAGAACAACCCGCGCCCATTCCCGCGCCCGTTTCGGAAGAGCCTGCGGAAGAACCCGTAGAACAGCCCGCAGAAGAGCCTGCGCCCGTGGAGGAAGCCGCCGAGGCTGCTCCCGTTGAAGAAGTCAAGGAAGAGGCGGAAGAGGCCGCGCCCGCGGAGGAAACCGCAGAAGAGCCTGCGCCCGCGGAGGAAGGAAAGGAAGAGGCTACGGAACAGCCCACAGAAGAGACCAAGGAAGAGGCCGCTCCCGCAGAAGAGACCAAGGAAGAGGCCGCTCCCGCAGAGGAAAAGGAGGAAGAAGTGAAGAAGACAGAAAAACCCGCGGCGGCGAAGAAGCCCGCCGCCAAGGCCGCAGCGAAGCCCGCAGCGGCAAAGAAACCCGCCGCCAAGCCTGCGGCAAAGCCCGCCGCAAAACCCGCGGCAGCAGCGGCTGCAGCCGCACCCAAGAAGCCCGAAGCGCCCAAGGTTTCCGCCGCGAACGGAAAGTGGGTCGTCCGCCCCGAGGGCGACAAGTGGGTATTCGAACTTGTGGCGAGCAACGGCGAAAAGATGATCGTCAGCGGCCGCGCTTACGGCACGGCGCAGAGCGCGAAGAGCGGAATTCAGACCTACCGCAGCAACATCGAGGCGGGCAACCTTGCCGTCGTCGAAGTGAAGAGCGGCGACTTTATCTTCCGCCTCTCCGACGCCCGCGGCAATCCCCTTGCCAACAGCTCCTCCTACCGCACCCGCTCGGGCTGCGAGAGCGCGATGGAATCCACCAAGCGCTGGGGCGCGTCCGATGTGGTGGAAATTATCAAGGAATAACAAAGTATGCGAAAAGAGCGGCCTTCGAGCCGCTCTTTTTTTGTGGGGAAGAAAATTTGAGTGCCGCCGCGCTCTCAGAGCGCGGCGGCACGACCGTGAAAAAGCCCCTTTATGCCTTATAATTGCCGATCTCGCGAGATTTGAGGATCTCCGCAAAGATGGCGGAAAGGCAATCGGTATCCGCCTCCTCGATGCGCCCCTCGTCGGCAAGGCGAGCCGTGGCGGCGTCGAGCGGGATGCG
Source organism: uncultured Clostridia bacterium (assembly GCA_947625095.1). Lineage (GTDB taxonomy): Bacteria > Bacillota > Clostridia > Christensenellales > Borkfalkiaceae > Gallimonas. The sequence continues at coordinate 86,816 of CANQMX010000004.1, forward strand.
GGCATAGGCGGGCGCGCCGCACGTTTTGGCAAGTTCCCCCGCCTTGCTCGCGCCGAAAATTTCGTGCTCCGCGCCGCACAACGGGCACTTGAAGTAGCTCATGTTCTCCGCGACGCCCAAAATGGGGACGCTGAGCATCTTCGCCATGTTGATAGCCTTCCCCACGATCATGCCGACGAGGTCCTGCGGCGTGGTGACGACGACCGCGCCCGAGAGCGGGATGCTCTGGAACACCGTGAGGGGCACGTCGCCCGTGCCCGGGGGCATATCGATGAAGAGGATATCGAGCTCGTCCCAAATAACGTCCGTCCAGAATTGCAGCGCCGCCCCCGCGATGAGCGCGCCCCGCCACACGACGGGGTCATCGGCGTGCTCCAGAAGGCAGTTCATCGACATCATTTTGACGCCGCTCTTGGAGAGAACGGGGTAGATGCCCTCCTCATCGCCGCGGGCGCGCTCTTCTACGCCGAAGGCGCGGGGGATGGAAGGGCCGGTGACGTCGGCGTCGAGAACGCCCACCCTCAGCCCCATGGCCGCCGCCCGCACGGCAAGCAGGGAGGTGACGAGGGATTTCCCCACGCCGCCCTTTCCGCTCGCGACGGCGACGACGCGCTTTATCCGCGTGCCCGCGTGGGGCGGTTTGATGAAGGAATTTTTGTCGCGCGAGGCGCAGTTTGACCCGCAGCTCGAACAATCATGCGTGCAATTTGCCATTTCTGTTTCTCCTTAAATTTTTTGCAAACCTATTTCTTTTGATTTAATTCGTAGTATCTGCCCTTTTTCGCCATCAATTCCTCGTGCGAACCTTGCTCGGCGATGCCCTTATCCGCGATGTACAGAATGCGGTCGGCCTTGCGGATGGTGGAAAGGCGGTGCGCCACGATGAACGCCGTCTTGCCCTCCAAAATGCGGTCGAGGGCGCTCTGGATGAGCAATTCGGTCTCCGAGTCGATGGCGCTCGTCGCCTCGTCCAAGATGACCACCTTGGGGTTCTTCAAGACGATGCGGGCAAAGGAGACGAGTTGCCGCTCCCCCGCCGAAAGCCCCTCGCCCCGCTCGCCGAGTTCGGCGTTATACCCCTCGGGGAAGCGCGCGGCGACGCGGTCGCAGTAGATCTTCTCCGCCGCCGCAATGCACTCCTCGTCGGAGGCGTTGGGCGTGCCGTAGCGGATATTTTCAAGAATTGTGCCCTTGAAGATGAACGGCTCCTGCATAAGTACCCCTATCTCGCGGCGGAGCGATTTTTGGGTGACGTCTCTCACGTCGTGCCCGTCCACCTTGACGCTCCCCGCGCCCACATCGTAAAAGCGCGTCAAGAGGTTGATGACCGTCGTCTTTCCCGCGCCCGTCGGGCCGACGAGGGCGATCTTCTCCCCCGCCTTTACATGAAGCGTGAAGTTTTCGAGGACGTTCACCCCCTCCTCGTAGCCGAACGTCACGCCCTCGAATTGCACCTCGCCGCGCACGTCCTTCAATTCCTCGGCATGGGGCTTATCGAGGAGGGCGACGGGGGCGTCCGCCGTCTCGTAGATGCGCTCCAAGTTGGCGGAGACCTGCGCAAACTGCTGCATGACGGCGGCAAGTTGCAGGAGCGGCTCGGAACACATGGAGGTGTAGAGCAAAAACGCAATCACCGTGCCCGCGATGGCGGCGTTGCCCGCAAAGGACAGGGTGAGCGCAACGGCGTACATGGCGAGGATGCCCGCGTTCCAGAAAAATTCGGAGGTGGGCGCGATGAGTTCGTTGCGGCGGACGATCTTCATCCACGTCGCCGCGCTGTCCTCTTGAAGGTCGCGGTAGATGGCGCGGTTGAACGCCGAGCGGTTGCCGCTCTTTATCACCTTTTCGCCCATGATGGACTCGACGATAAAGGCGTTGCGGTTGGAATTTTTCGCCCTGTGCTTGCGGAAGAGTTTGCGCACCGCCTTTTTGATGAGGAGCACGGTGACGGCGAGCGGCACGACGGCGGCATAGACGACGGCCGTCAGGAGCGGGCTGATACAGAGCAAAAACACCGTCGCGACGATAAGCTTCAGAATATCCACAATAAAGTTGAGCAAATATTCGGTAAAAAAGTCGGCGAGTTCGTTGATGTACTCGGTGACGCGGATGGAAATTTTGCCCGCGGGGCGGCTGTCGTAGTACTCAAAGGAGAGTTCCTGCAAGTGCAAAAACACCTCACGCCTGAGGTCTGCGATGATGCCGTGCCCGATGCTGCCCATGATGCGCTTGTGGAAGTAGGGCAACACCGACGTAATGACGCCCAGCACGCCGAGCGCGACGAGGTATAAAACAAGGTCGCGGGTGCGCGCGCCGCCCTCCTCCATGGGGAGGACGTTGTTGACGACGAGACGGATGACGGCGGGCGGCACGAGGGCGGCGACCGACGAGGCGATGAGAAGCATCAGCGCCACCAAGAACAACTTTTTGCGCGGTGCGATGCGGGAGAGCAGCCGCTTCAAATACTTGACGTCCACCCTGTCCGAATTGAGTTCCTCATCCATAAAGTAGGTGTTGCGCTTGGTCATAATTCCGCCCTCCCGTAGGTGGAATCGTCGATCTGCCCGTCCTCCGTCTGCAGGCGGTAGATGCCCGCAAACGCGCCGCCGAGGGCGATGAGCTCCTCCGCCGTGCCGCGCTCGATGACTTCGCCGTCGCGAAGATACAAAATTTCATCGCAGTCCATCACCGAGGAGACGCGGTGCGCCGCGATAAGCAGGGTATGGTCGGGGCAGCGCGATTTGAGGGAGGCAAGCACCCGCTTTTCCGTCGCCATATCGAGGGCGGAGGAGGCGTCGTCCAGGATGAGCACGGGCGCGCCCTTCACAAAGGCGCGGGCAATGGAGAGACGCTGCTTCTGCCCGCCCGAAAGCCCCACGCCGCGCTCGCCCACGATGGTCTCGTAGCCGTCGGAGAGTTTTTCCACAAAGCGCGCCGCCTGCGCCGCCTCGGTCGCCTCCACGACGGTCTCCCTGTCGCAGTCGGGCTTAGTGAACGCCACGTTGGCGTCCACCGTGTTGGAGAAGAGAAAGACGTCCTGAAAGACGTAGGCATACTCCGCGCGGAGGGCGTCGAGGGGGTAGTCGCGGATGTCCGCGCCGTCGAGGGTGATTTGCCCCGCCGTCACGTCGAACACGCGCGAAAGAGTTTTGAGGAGCGCCGATTTTCCGCTGCCCGTGCCCCCCATCACCCCCACCTTCTTGCCGTAGGGGATGTCGAGGGAGATATTCTTCAAAATTTGCTTCTCGCCGAGGGTGAGGCTGACGTTTTCGAGGCGGATATGCGGCTTCGGAGAGGCGACGAGGGCGGAGGGAGCGTCGGGCACGGCGCTTTTTTCCGTCAAGAAGTGTTTGAGCCGCCCGCCCGAGACGAGTTGGTTCTGCATCATGAAGCACGCGCGGGAGATCTGCGTGATGTGGGAGATGATCTTGGTGACGTACGTCGTCGCCGCCGTCAGCGCGCCGAGGGCGATGTTGCCCGAGAGCACCAACAGAACGGCGACCGCCACTGTGCCGACGTACCCCGCCTGCTGGAAGCCCGTAAAAATGCTGTTGTATTTGGAGGTGAGCCTCACCTGCGCCGTCGAAAGGTCGTAGATGTGCCTGTTTTTCTCGTCGAATTTTGCAATTTCCGTCTCCTCGGCGGCAAAGGAGCGCACGATGCGCACGGCGTCGATGTTCTCCTGCACGGTGAGGTTGAGTTCGGAATACCCCTCTCGGATGGCGCGGAAGAGCTTGCGCGACTGCGAGAGATATTTTATGAGCGATAAAATAAAGAGGGGCGCGATGGCGAGGGGGACGAAGAGAAGCCGCCAATCGAACGCCGTCAGCACCGAGACGGAAAAGAAAATCATGACGACGGAATCAAAGAGGTTCATGAGGTTGCGCGAGTACATCTCCTTGAAGATGATGTTGTCGCGGTTCATGGTGGTGAGCAGTTCCCCCATGTTGTAGCGGGAGATGGTCTCGCCGTCGAGTTCCAGAAGTTTTGCGTAGGTCTCGTCGCGCAGGGTGCACTCCATGCGGAGGCCGCACCACTGAAAGGTGACGTTTTTGCAGTACAAAAAGACGACGCGGGTGAGAAATACGCCGATAAAGATGAGGGCTAGATTTAAGAAGAGTTGCCACGACTGCGGCGCACCGAGTGCACCCGAATACAAAAAGGAGAGCGCCCCGCCCGTGGGTGCGGCGGGGTCATAGGCGAAGAGCTGATCGATGATGGCGGCGTCGATGAGCGGCAACGCGATATCGCAGAGAATGGCGATGAGGCTGAACGCCTTGGATAAAAGCGACAACGGAATGTACTTTTTCCAATATCTCAGCCCGAATTTGAAAGTTCCCATGCTTTTTTCCGCATTTATTGTATCACGTTTCGCGGCGGTTGACAAATGTTTGACGCGCGTTTCGCGCCGTTTCCCGCACGTTTGCCGCCCCGTCAAAGGCCTACCCCCTGTGGGGGGAGGCTCCGCCGCAGGCGGTGGTGGGGAGGTATTCCTCATACCAAGCCTATCCCTCATACCGAGCCGTCAAAGGCCTACCCCCTGTGGGGGGAGGCTCCGCCGCAGGCGGTGGTGGGGAGGTATTCCTCATACCAAGCCTATCCCTCATACCGAGCCGTCAAAGGCCTACCCTCCTCGGGAGGGGAGGCTCCGCTGCAGGCGGTGGTGGGGAGGCGTTCCTCATACCGCCCCGCCCGCACTATTGTCTACCAAGGGCGGCACAAGGAGCATAGCGACGAAGTACACCCGCGCAGCGGAGGAGCGTATCTTGGGAAAGATTCTCTCACCCTGCGCCCGACGCGCAAAAGCGCGTCGGGCGCAGGGCTCGGAATGAGGAAGGACGACAGGGAAAAGGCCAAAAAGAAAGGCACGGGGAAATGAATTCCAAATCCAAAAAACGCTTGCAAATTTTGCGAGTTTCGGTTATACTAACTATGCTGTGATAGGCGGGGAGTTAGCGGTGCCCTGTATCTGCAATCCGCTATAGCAGAGCCGAACGCTTTTCTCGGTGTCATCCATGGAAGGCCGCGCGCAGTAAGGGTCGTTGATCACAAGGTCTCATGCAACGTATGCCCGCGAACCGTGTCAGGGTAGGGATACAGCAGCACTAAACGGTGTCCTGCGTGTGCCATGAGGTAGCTTTGTGGGAGGTACCTGCTACGCTACCGCTTCGGTGGATGTCAACAAAAAAAGCCCTCACAGTTTTTTTATTTCGCAAAAAATCTTTTTCCGCGAAAAATATTTTTTGCGAAGAATGTAACGCGTTTGGGATATTTTCCCTATCTCAATATTCGCTTATCTCAACATTAAGCCGCAAGTATGCGGCAAATTGTGTGCGCTACCGCAAAAGCGTGGTTTTGCTCCGCGCAGAGCGCCGCCGTGCAATAGCTCGACGGCGCGACAGCACCCCTCCCTCTGTATCCCCCTCCCCTGAGGGGCGGGGGATACAGGGGGAGGAATAAAAATATTTTTTGCGCCGCGGCTCGAAGAGCCGCGGCGCAAAAATTCTATTGTCTAAATCCCTATTTCATAAACGCCAAAAGGCTTGCGGGCTTTTTACTTCATGAAAGCCAAAAATGCCTTGTAGTTGCTGTAAAGATCGGCCTTGGAGACGATTTCCCACGGGGAGTGCATGGAGATGACGGGCACGCCCAAGTCCACCGTGTCGATATTGAGCTGCGCTACAAACTTGGCGACCGTGCCGCCGCCGCCCACATCCACCTTGCCGAGTTCGGCCGTCTGCCAGACGACGCCGCCTTCGGCGAACATCTTGCGCACTTCGCCCACAAATTCGGCGTTGGCGTCGTTAGAGCCGCTCTTGCCGCGCGCGCCCGTGAACTTGCACATCGCCGTCCCGCAGGAGAGTATCGCGCTGTTCATCTTCTCATACACGCCTGCAAAGTTGGGGTCGTACGCCGCAGTGACGTCCGAGGAGAGGCACTTGGAGGCAAAGCGCACCTTTCTGAAATTCGCCCCCATCGCCGCGGAGATCTCCTCCATCAAGTCCTCATAGACTTTGCATTGGATGCCCGTCGTGCCCTCGCTGCCGATCTCCTCCTTGTCGACGAGCATCGCGAGCACGGTGTGCTCGGTCTCGTTGTCGAGAACGGCGGTGAGCGCGGGATAGGCGCACACTCTGTCGTCGTGGCCGTACGCGCCGATGAGGGCGCGGTCGAAGCCGACGTCGCGCGCTGGATAGGCGGGAACGGCCGAGAGTTCGGCGGAGAGGAAGTCTTCCTCCGTGACGCCGTACTCCCTGTTGAGAATGGCGAGCACGTTGAGCTTTATCTTCTCCGAGACGTCCTCATCGTCGTAGGGCATCCCGCCCACGAGCACGTTGAGTTGCTCGCCGTCGATAATTTTATTGGCGTGGCCGCTCATCTGCTCCTGCCCGAGGTGGGGGAGAAGATCGTTGATGTAGAACACGGGGTCTTTGGCGTTTTCGCCCACGCGGATGTTGAGTTTTTCGCCGTCCTTCTTCACGATGACGCCGTGCAGGGCGAGCGGGATCGCCGTCCATTGGTACTTTTTGATGCCGCCGTAGTAGTGCGTCTTCAAAAACGCCATGCCGCTATCTTCGTAGAGCGGATTTTGCTTGATGTCGATGCGGGGGGCATCGATGTGCGAGGCGATGATGCGGATGCCGTCCTCTTCCAAATTTTTCGTGCCCACGCGGAACACGACCACCGACTTGCCGCGGTTGATGAAATATTTTTTGTCGCCCGCCGCGAGTTTTTCGCCGAATTTGTACTCGGTAAAGCCCTTCTCCTGCGCCATTTTTACGGCGTAATCGCACGCCTCGCGCTCGGTCTTGGCGGCGTCGAGGAACGCCATGTAGCCCTTGGCGTAGTCGTAGATCGCCTTCTTTTCCGCCTTGTCTGCAATTTCGTAGTAGTTCTTCTTCTTATAGGACAACTCCTTTTGCAGTTGCTGCCCCTTGCTCTTTTTTTCCGACATAATTCCCTCCCGTTGTTTTCCAAGGTATTATAGCACGAACAGCGGAAAAATGCAACGTATTCCGCGGCGGGAAAATCGCTCAAATTCGCGCTCAACATTTTTGATTTTTCAATTCAAGCTCCCTGCCGTGCTCTGAAAAAAACCGCGCCGCACGGCGCGGTTTTTTTCAGAGCACGGCAGGGAGCTTTTTGCTCTTGCGCCGTCGCTCTTTTCGCGCTTCACGCTCTTCTCATTGTAATGATAGCACAAAATTTTTCGCCTTTGTGCGATGTATGCCATATTTTTTGAAAAAATTTTTGGGGGGAGGATTTCCTACTTTGCGCCGCCCGCCGCGCAAAGCGCGGCGGGCAGAGAGATGAGGTGGGAGAGGAAGATTCGCCCCCCTCTTGGAAAAGGGAGAGGTCACCCGAGATATGGGAAACCTCCCCCTGCGCCTCCCTCCTTGAAAAGGAGGGGGATACCCCCCTCCCCAAGAGGGGGCAAGAATAAGGTAGAGATGTCTCGACTGCGCTCGACATGACATTTTTATAGGGTGACTGCGCTACTTCGTGCGCCACTACGCGTCGGGCGACATGACATTTTAGAGCGAACGATTGGGAAGATACGCTACTTCGTCGCTACGCTCCTCGTGCCGCCCTTGGTAGACAATAGTGCGGGCGGGGCGGTATGAAGAGATGACAAGTGGGGCGAAATGAGGGAAGCCTCCCCACCACCGCCTGCGGCGGAGCCTCCCCTCCATAGGAGGGTAGGCCTTGTGAAAGCGGACTGCGTTGTTCGGGGTTCTTCGGTCGCTACGCTCCCTCAGAATGACGCGGAAATGGGGGAAGATACACTCATCCGCTGCGCGGGTGTACTTCGTCGCTGCGCTCCTACTGCGCGGCTATGCCGCTTGTGCCGCCCTTGGTTGAAAATAGTGCGGGCGGGGCGTGCCGTCCTTGGTAGACAATAGTGCGGGCGGGGCGGTATGAAGAGATGACAAGCGAGGCGGTATGAAGGAAACCTCCACACCACCGCCTGCGGCGGAGCCTCCCCTCCATAGGAGGGTAGGCCTTTGACGGGAAGGATGAGGGTGGGTTACAGGCGGAGGAGGGAGGAGAGAGATTCGGGCGAGGCAGTGGGGAGCACTGCTTGGAGGTGCGAAAACATCCTTTGGTAACTCTCCTCGGGCGGGCGCTTGTAGGCTTCGCGGCAGAAATCTTCGCCGAAAAATGCCTCGGGCGTCGCGTAGCGCGCCAGCCCCCAGCCGTAGGGCTTGCCGTATTTATCCCGCGCGTATTCGAAGTCGGCCGTCGTGATGTACGCCATCATCTGCAGGTGGGTGAGAGACCCCTCGTACCCCTTTTTGCGATCCTCGGTGAAGCATACCCGCGCCTTCAACTCCTTGCCGAGCATGGACTTTTCCTTGATGAGTTCCTCCATGAGATAGGTATCGCGGCGGCGGGCGATGCCTTCATCCATGCGGGCGTCGTAATCGTACCCGTCGCGGCGGAGGTTGGCGAAGTCGGGAAACCACTCCCGCGAGATGAACATCGCCTTGCCGCGGTAAAACTTGCCGTAGGCGCAGTGCGCGAGGCGGATGACAGGCCCTTTCCATTCCCACGGCCCGTCCTCGGTATCCGAGAACCACAGGTGGGGCGGCGTGAATTCCTCCACGGAAAAGTTTGCGATCTCCCCGCGGAAAAAGGGCAGGAAGCCGATTTTGTCGACGAGCGCGGCGATATCCTGCGCGCTCTTTAAGGTGATTTGCATTGGTGACCTCCGAATGTGAAATGGGGTCGGACTTCGTTTTTCGGGATGTTTCGACTCCGCTTCGCTCCGCTCAACATGACGCAAGGGGGCGGGCGCGGGGGGCAAGAGTTACCCCTCCCCCTGTATCCCCCTCCCCAAAGGGGAAGGGGATAAGATTGTGGTGTGTCGCCCCTCCTGTCCGGAGGGAGCAGGAATAAGGTAGAGATGTCTCGACTACGCTCGACATGACATTTTTATAGGGTGACTGCGCTACTTCGTGCGCCGCTACACGTCGGGCGACATGACATTTTTATGGGGCGGCGGACTGCGTTTGAGGCAAGATACACTCACCGCCTGCGGCGGTTCGGTATGAGGGATGGACTTCGTTGGAGGGGATTCTTCACCCCTTCCCGCGCCCTGCCCCTGTGGGGGCAGGGCGCGAAAAGGGGTTCAGAATGACGCGGGGGAATCGGCGAGGCGAGGAAAGGAAACGGGACGCCGAAAGGCGTCCCGTAATTCTATTGTACCACTTCGTTCGCGCCTGTACCACTTCGTCCGCGCCTTATACGAGTTCGATGATGGCCTGGTCGGCGCCGTCGCCGCGGCGCTGGCCGAGATAATAGATCCTCGTGTAGCCGCCGCCTTGCCCCAACTCTTCCTTGCGCTGCGCGTACTTGGGCGCGATCTCGTTGAAGAGTTTTTCCATGAGCGGGTGCTGTACCTGCGCGGTGCGCTTTTTGTAGTCGCTCTTGCTCTCGTTAAACTCTTTGATCTCCTGAAGATCGTACGTCTTTGCCATGATGGCGCGGCGGGCGGCAAGTTTCTTCGGCCCATCCTTGTAGGCGGTCGTCTTGATCTCCTTCCCCTTCTTATCCTTGGCGACGACCTCGTATTCCACGACGTCATCGTAGGTGTTCACCGCCTTGGTGATGAGTTTTTCGACGTAGGAGCGCAGTTCCTTGGCGCGCGCCGCCGTCGTCTCGATCTTGCCGTACCAGAGAAGTTGGGAAGCCTGGTTTCTGAGTATTGCGAGCCTCTGCTCGGTCGTTCTGCCTAATTTGCCCGGCATAAGTTAATCCTCCTTTTTTTCAAGCGAAAGACCGTACTGTTCGAGCTTTTGCAAGACTTCGTCGAGGGACTTTTTGCCGAGGTTTCTCACCTTCAGCATCTCGTCCTCCGTCTTGCGGATGAGGTCTTCCACGGTGTGAATGTTCGCTCTCTTCAAGCAGTTGTAGGAACGGACGGAAAAATCCATGTCCTCGATCTTCATGGAGAGGATCTGCTGCTGCTTATCGTCGTCCGTCTTGACGAGGATATCCATATCCTTGATGGAATCGGACAAATTGACGAAGAGCGCGGTGTGATCCTGCATGATCTTTGCGGCGAGGGAGATAATTTCCTTGCCCGAGAAGGTGCCGTCCGTCCACACTTCGATGGTGAGCCTGTCATAGTCGATGTTCTGCCCGACGCGGGCGGGTTCGACGGTGTAGTTCACCTTCTGCACGGGCGTGTAGATGGAGTCGATGGGGATATAGTCGATCTCGGGCTGCTTATTGTCCTTGGCGGCATGGTATCCCCTGCCGCGCCCGATGGTGATCTCCATATCGATCTTTCCGCCCTCGTCGATCGTGCAGATGTACTGGTCGGAATTGATGATCTCCACCTCCGCATCCTGCGAGATGTCCGCCGCGGTGATGACGGCGGGGCCTTCCTTGGTGAGACGGAGTTTTTTGACGTAGTCCTTATCGGTCACCCTCGTCTTGATGGCGAGGAGCTTTAAGTTGAGAACGATCTCCGTGACGTCCTCTTTTACCCCGGGAATGGCGGAAAATTCGTGCTTGACCGAACCATCCATAAAGCGAATGCCCTGCACCGCCGCGCCGGGGAGCGCGGACAGCAAAATTCTTCTTAAACAGTTGCCTATCGTGAGACCGAAACCCTTTTCGAGCGGTTCGACGACGACCTTGGCATAACTCTTCGCCTCGTTTTCCGTGACCTCGATCTTGGGCATATCCATTTCGATCATATCGCTACCTCCCGAATTCCGATTACTTGGAGTACAACTCGACGATCATATGCTCTGCGATCTGGCTGTCGATATCCTCGCGGGCGGGAAGGGCAAGCACCTTGCCTTCCAACTTTTCGGGGTCGAACTCCAACCACTTGGGCATATTGGCTACCTTCATCGTCTTGATCTGTTCAAAGAATTTGTTGTTCTTCCTGTTCTCTTTTACGGCGATGACGTCGCCGACCTTTACGCTGTACGAGGGAACGTTGACCGTTTTTCCGTTCACCGTAAAGTGCGCGTGGTTGACGAGCTGGCGCGCCTGCGTGCGGGAAGCCCCCACGCCCATGCGGAAGATGACATTATCGAGGCGGCGCTCCAAAAGTTGGAGCATATTTTCGCCCGTGATGCCCTTCATGCGCTCGGCGACTTCGTAATAGTGGTGGAACTGCCCCTCCTGCACGCCGTAGATGCGCTTGGTCTTCTGCTTTTCGCGCAGCTGCTGCCCGTACTCGGACACCTTCTTTCTGCCCGCGCCGTGCTGACCCGGAGGGAGCGGCCTCTTGTTGAAGGGGCACTTATCCATGTAGCATTTTTCGCCTTTCAGGAAGAGCTTCGAACCCTCCCTTCTGCAAAGTTTGCATTTTGCGTCTCTGTAAACTGCCATTTGCTTCTCTCCTTATACTCTTCTGCGCTTGGGCGGCCTGCACCCGTTGTGGGCGATGGGCGAAACATCGGAAATGAGCGTGACCTCGAGATCGCAGTTCGCAAGCGCGCGGATGGCGCTCTCCCTGCCCGCGCCGGGGCCTTTGACATAGACCTCGACGGAGCGGAGACCGTGCTCCTTGGCGGCCTTGGCGGCCGTCTCCGTTGCCATCTGCGCCGCGAACGGCGTGCCCTTCCTCGAACCCTTGAACCCGAGCGAACCAGCACTCGACCACGAAATGGCGTTGCCGCTCATATCCGTGATGGTGACGAGGGTATTGTTGAAGGTGGATTGAATGTGGACTTGTCCTCTGTCGACCTTTTTCAGCTCCCTGCGCTTGCGCGAGGAAGCGGCTTTTTTCTGTGCAGCCATGTCCTATCTCCCCCTTACTTCTTCTTGTTCGCAACCGTACGGCGCGGCCCTTTGCGGGTGCGCGCGTTGCGCTTGGTGCTCTGCCCGCGGACGGGAAGCCCCTTTCTGTGGCGGATGCCGCGATAGCAACCGATCTCCATGAGCCGCTTGATGTTGAGGCTCACCTGACCGCGGAGTTCGCCCTCCACCGTGTAGTTGTGGTCGATGTATTCTCTCAATTTGGATACGTCCGTCTCATTCAGATCCTTGACGCGCGTGTCGGGGTCGATGCCCGTTGCGGCAAGAATTTTTTTGGATGTGGTGAGACCTATCCCGTAAATGTAGGTGAGGCCGATTTCGATACGTTTCTCTCTCGGCAGATCCACACCGGCAATACGTGCCATGTAACTTGTAACCTCCGTTTGGTGTTTTTTTGGTATTTTTTTTCTATGTCCACGGGCGGGGCGGAAAACAGTGGAAAATATTTTCCTGCCGCACCCCTCTCTTTTTCACGGCAAAAGACGCAAAGCAAGCCGACTTCCCGCACCTGTCTGCGCGGAAATTCAGCCTAAAATGCGCCTAATCTGGGACTTTTTTCCAAAAGCCCAATGTAGATTTTACCATTCAGACGCAGTCTTGTCAACTGTTTTTAGCCCTGCCTCTGCTTGTGGCTCTTGTTTTTTGAGCAAATTACCATCACTTTTCCGTTTCTCTTGATGACCTTGCACTTATCGCACATGGGTTTGACGGAAGGACGAACTTTCATATTTTGATACCTCTTTTTGTTGCTGTTGGTTGTGTTTTTCGGACTTCGTTTTTCGGGATGTTTCGGCTACGCCTCAACATGACGCGGTAGGATAGGGTCGGTGCGCCGCGGGGTGCGGGGCGATGCGCCGCGGGGTGCGGGGCGATGCGCCGCGGGGTGCGGGGCGATGCGCCGCGGG